>DAOTKC010000021.1:0-25511 GCA_035449045.1 Eubacteriales bacterium | reverse complement strand
TAAATCCTTACAGGGTTAATGTTAAACCGCCCGTTGAACGGGCGGTTACTGATTTTAATTATAATAGCAATAGGCGGCCTGTTTTTTTTGGCCGGCATTCAACTTTTCAAGTGCTTTTGCATACATTTTATGGTTTAAAAATTGTATTGATTTTTTTCTTTGCTATGGTATAATTATATGACTACATCTATATATGGGCGGGCGCGTGGCTTGGCCCGGAGGCATAATTGAGTTCTAACACCAAGCGTATTATTATATTCGTCGCATTAATCGCCGCCGTCATTTTGACGGCGACGCTGCTCACCACTTCGTCCAAAGCGGCCGAGATTCCCTTTGACTCGGGCGAGGAGAGCCTGCTTTCCAAGATAGCCGAGGGCAAGGTGAGTCATATTTTTGTATCCGGCAACTACACCGTCTACATCCGTTATGCGGGGAGCGAGATTGACGTAAAACAGTTTCCGCGGCGTTACGACGCCTTTTCCTACATCGGCTCCCGCGCTAATTTCCACGAGGTGCTGGCAGGCATAACTTATGCCCAGGATGCCACTCCGCCCACCGTTTCCTTTGACAATCCTTCCAAAAACAGCTTTTGGACTTCTTTGATTATTCCGCTTATCGGCATGGTTGTTTTGGTCGTGGTCATCGTTTGGATTTACCGCTCCAGCCAGGGCGCCAACAACAAGGCGCTCAACTTCGGGCGCACCAAGGCGAGGCTCAACCCCAAGGTCAAGACGCGCTTTTCCGACGTGGCGGGCGCCGATGAGGAGAAGGAAGAGCTTCAGGAAATCGTCGACTTTTTGAAAAACCCCGAAAAATTCAAAGAAATCGGCGCCAGGATTCCCAAGGGCGTGCTGCTTGTAGGCCCTCCGGGCACGGGCAAGACGCTCTTCGCCAAGGCGGTGGCGGGCGAAGCCAACGTCAACTTCTTCAGCATAAGCGGCTCCGACTTCGTCGAAATGTTTGTGGGCGTGGGCGCTTCGCGCGTCCGCGACCTCTTCGAACAGGCCAAGAAAAACAAGCCGAGCATTGTCTTTATCGACGAGATAGACGCCGTGGGCAGACAGCGCGGCGCGGGACTCGGCGGCGGCAACGACGAGCGCGAGCAGACCTTAAACCAGCTTTTGGTCAACATGGACGGCTTTGAAACCGAGGCCGGGGTCATAATCATGGCGGCGACAAACCGCGTCGACATCCTCGATCCCGCGCTAATGCGGCCGGGCAGGTTCGACCGTCAAATCTACGTCCACATTCCCGACGTCAAAGGCCGCGAGGCGATTTTGCGCGTCCACGCAAGAAATAAGCCGCTGGCGAGCGAGGTCGACTTTAAAAACATAGCGCGGCTGACCAGCGGTTTTACCGGCGCCGACATCGAAAATCTTCTTAACGAGGCGGCCATTCTCGCCGCCCGCGCTAACCGCAAGCTTATTAAAATGAGCGACATCAGCGAGGCCATCAACAAAGTTATAGCAGGCCCGCAAAAGAGAAGCCGCCTAGTGACCGAAACCGACAAACGCATCACAGCCTATCACGAGGCAGGCCACGCCATAGTCGCCAAGGTGCTTCCGCATTGCGAGGCGCACGTCCACGAAGTCAGCATCATTCCGCGCGGCGCCGCCGGCGGATATACCATCACGCTGCCCGACAACGACAACGACTACGCCTCCAAAAACCAGCTTTTAGACACAATAGCGATGATAATGGGCGGACGCGCCGCCGAAGAAATCGTCATAAAAGACATTTCAACGGGCGCATCCAGCGACATCCAGCGCGCATCCGGCATTGCTCGCAAGATGGTCACCGAATGGGGGATGAGCGAGAGGCTGGGCGCGGTTTATCTCGGCACCAGTCAGGAAATTTTCCTCGGCCGCGACTTCCAGTCGCAGGTATATTACAGCGAAAAGATAGCCTCCGAAATCGACGCCGAGGTCAAGGATATCGTCGAAACGGCGTTGAACCGCGCGCTTGCCGTCTTGAACGAGCACCGCGGCATAATGGAAAACATGGTAAAGCTCCTCTACGAAAGAGAGACAATCTTCAAAGAGGAAATCGACCTTCTGTTCGAGGGTAAATCGGTCGCCGAAATCCTCGCTTATCTCGAGGCCAAGGAAAGTAAGCCCAAGGCCGCCGCGCCTCAACCCGCGCCTTCCGCTCCCGCGCCCGCGGCTTCCGAAGCGCCTACTTCCGAGACACCCGCCGCCGACGAGTCCGCCAATCCCGACAGCAATAATTAAAAACGCAAAGAGTTTTAATTATCCCGCATACAATAAATACCGTGAAACAAAAAGAATTAATTCGCTTAAAACCGCAATATTTCTCAGTTTTTCGAACCGGAGGAAAGGATGCGGGACAAGGCTCAAAAGTCACCCCATGGAATGTCAGGCATTCAACGGGGACCCCGAAGCGCTTCGAACGACTTACCGTGGCTCACAGGCGGAATTATCCGACCGGAAGCAGCGAAAACAATGCGAACAAATACACTTATCCAAATGTATATTAAAAACCGAATAATTGGGATGCAGTGCAAGGCTCGGAATTCACCCCATTGAATGAATTCGTTCAATGGGGACCACCAAAAGCTTGAACATGCTTTATCGGGGCCCCCGTAAGATGAAGACATCTGATGGGGAGAAAATAAGTGACTGCCTCACGACGACGAAAGAAACGCCGCAATGCGCCCATAGATTCAGTTTTAGGAGGTTGATATGAAAAAAGGGCTTAAGACATTTGTAGATATACTTATCGGCATGGTGCTGGGAGTAATTCTCTTCATCGGCTCCATCGCACTGACCATCTATCTGCTTATGACCTCGGTCACCGTCGGCCAGATTCAGGATTACGCCGGCTTTCAGGTGTTTCAGCCTGACAACACCGCGGGCGTCTACGACATGACGCTTTGGGAGCTTGCCAACAGCCTGATTGACACCTTCAAGGACTTCGGCAACATTTCCTTAAACGACATCGAGGAGAAATACGGCATCGACATTCCCGACGAAATAGCGGGATTTGACATAACGGGGATAAAGGACGTCCCCATCGTGGAGATTCCCGACAATTTCAGAAAGATTTTCGATAATTTCACGCTTCGCGACGCCTCCGAAAAATTCGATTTGACGCTTCCCGACCTCAAGATTTTCAATGACAATCTCGACACGCCCATTTTCGACGCGCTGCAAAACGTTATGGACGAGGTCGACAACCTCGACAACAAGACTTTCGGCCAGATTGACCGCGATTTCGGGCTGAACATCTATTCGGGCGCCGACACCAATAAGACGCTGCTCGCCTTAAGAAACACTAAGATATCCGAACTTTCGAACGCTCTCGATAACCTCTACATATCCGACGTCATCGACATCAACCGCGATTTGTTTATCCTGCACGGCGACAACAAAATATATCGCCGCGTCGACGAATACCGCGAGATTGACGAAGGTTTGCTTGAAACCTTTACGGGCGATAAATATGAGCGGATAGTGGACGGCGAAGGCAACGTAAGCTATGAGTTCAGTTTTGAAGGGACTTACGAATACGTCGAGTTTGAAGAGAGCGCCGAAATAGTTCCGGGCGAGGAATATTTCGTCCCCGCCTACGTCAACAATGTTAAAGTCGAATCGGCGGACGGAGGCGGCTTTGAGGTTACCGTCAAACAGAGCGGCTACATCTCCCTTTCCAACATCTTCATTGACATTCCGGCATACCCGAGCGTATTGAGCCAGGGGCTTGTCGGCGGATTTTTGAACATTCCCGCCAATCTCGTCATCGGCGCGGGCGAGCCCATTGAATATACCGAGCTTGCCGGCTATATAGTGGACGCCGACACCGTAGCGCTCAAGGGGAGCTTGGAGCCCGCCGAGGGCGCCGAGCCCGACTATCTGCGCGCCCATATCGGCACATCCGACATGACGCTGCAGCTTGTCGCCGACATTCAGATTAAAAACGGCGGCGAGCTGGCCGACACCATCAAGGACGCCAAGCTCTACAACCTCATCGACATAATAAGCGAAGACGTCATGCGCGAGGCGGTTCCGGGCGTCGACCCCGAGTCGAGCTGGCTCGTTAAGTGGGGCACGATTTACGTTCCCTACGATGCCGCCGAGCCTTCCCACGCCGACCCCGCAGTTAAATACGTCATCGACAAAGAAAAGAGCCCCATGGTGCTAATTTCGCTTCGAAACTCGACGATAAACGAGATGTCCGGCGCCATCAACACCATGAAGCTCGAAGAGATAACCGAAGTCTACGCCGAGGATTTATACCGTCCCAGAACGGCGGCCGACACCGATCCTGCGCGCTGGTTCGTCTTTGACGGCGACAAGTATGTTAAATACGACGCATCCAATCCCGCGCACGCCGACCCCGAGCCCAAATTCATATTAATGCGCGAAAAGAGCCCGCGCGTGCTGGTTTCACTTAGAAATTCCACGCTCAAGACGCTCTCCGCCGATATGAACGAGCTCAAGCTTAAAGAGGTCATCGACATCGCGACCGACACTTACGAGCGCGCCACCTGGGCCAACCTTGTCTCGGGCAAGCAGGTGTATACCATGGACGCCGAGGGGGAATACGTTCTCGCCACACCGGCCGAGCTTGCCGCCGCTTCCATGTATCTCGACGAAGGCGTCTACTACGCCCGCACCGGCATCGACCCCGACTACGCCGATTTCTACACCCGAACCGCCAAGGGCGACAGCCATGTCGTTTTGAAGCGTATGGCCAACCTCAAGATAAACAACATCTCGGCGGGCATCACCGATATAATCGACAACCTCATGATTTCCGACCTCGTCGACATCAACGAGTTTGCCAAGGTCTACGAAAATATGGCGGGCAACCCCGACTATGTCGAATACGTTTTGGTATCGCCCTACGAGCATGACTCAAGGTTTGTTTTCATTAAAAACGCCTCGGGCAGATACTACGAGGCAACCGAGCGCTACGTCCTCGCCACCGAGGATCAGATAGCGGCGGGCGTCGATCTCTTTGTCAAGGGCGTCCGCGCCAGCCTTTCCGACCCGCTCGACCCGCTTTCTCCCAAGGAGCTCGAAGTTGCCTACTATCCTTACAACCTCGCCGACCCCGATATCGACAAGTTCCAAAACTACTTTATCGCGACGGCGGAGGAGCGCGCCGCCTACGACGCCGGCACGCTTACGCCCCTCTATATTTGGAATCAGGCGACGAGCTCTTTTGAGGTTTTTGCCGGAATAGCCGCAGACGAGCCCGCCAACCTTTACGTTTATACTTACAGGATTTACCACTATGAGACGGGCGACTTTTATACCGACGAGACGGGTGTCGGCCAGCGCTACATAAAGAAATACGCCAACGACATCATGCTGAACGTGACGCTGGATCTTGAAAACGCCGCGCTCTTTGTCGACAACGCAGGCACGATCGAGCTCTACGACGAACTGAATCCCGCACACAACGGGCTTCCTCAGTTGGTGTTCGCGGTCCGGATGGGCGACGACTTTGAGGCTTACAACCCGAGCGTGCACCCCGCGCCGCTTTCCGATTACGACGCCTACGTCGTCTATATTTATGACGCCGTCGAGGGACAATATCTTAACTTCGACGCATCCAATCCCGCTTATCTTTCGCTCAGCACCTTCGTCAAGGTCAGAGGCTATCTTGTAGCCGCCGCAAACGGCGATGACGGCAAGACCGTCTACATGAAGGAAGCCGACGACATGAGCGAGAAAGTTTTGGTCAGCTTTAAGCACGCCAACGCCACCGTCAAAAACCTCAATGACGCCCTCAAGATTATGACGCTGGGCGAACTTGTCGTCGTCGAGCCCGACACCATTTTGGATATTTCCGCCGTCCAGTCCGCCAAGCTCTCCACCGTCAGCGACGACCTCAAGCAATGCATGAGCGACGCCACTCTCGGCCAGATTTTAGTTTGGGGCGGCTACGCCACCATGAACCCCGTCGTCAAATACCTCGTCGCCGATGTCAAGGTGTCCAAGTTTATGGAGGCCATCAAGCCCGAATTCCATATGCCGCCGGCAACTTTCACCGTCACCTTCTCCTTCCGTATGGAACTGATTGCCGAGACAATGAATTACACACTTTGGTTTGACGGCGGAGGCATCCTGCCCGACGCCATGTATCGTGTTATCGCAAACAGCGCCGCTTAAAAATAAAGGTTTCATAAGTCGTAATAGGAGTGTTCGGTATGGAAATAACTATTCGTGGATATGAAAAAAAGGATTGGGAAGCGCTCAGAGATATTTGCCACAAGACGGCGACCGACCCCAAATACATAAAAAACAAGGACTTGGTGGCAGGCTGCTTCATCGAGCCCTATATGGAGTTCGCGCCGGGTAATGTCGTCGTTGCCGCAAACGAAAACAACGAGGCGATAGGCTACTGTATCTCCGCGCCCGACTCCAAGGCATTTTACAAGTTCTTCCGCGAGAACTATCTCAAGCGCATTTGGAAAATGCACAAAGTGCTTGCCGCGGAGATGTTTTTGACGCCCGTCGTGACCTGCCGCTATCTAAAAAAATACCCCGCCCACCTTCACATCGACATTTTAGACGGCTATCAAAGAATGGGCGTGGGGCATAGACTGATGAATGAGCAGATGCGGCGACTAAAAGAGCAAAAGATACCCGGCGCCTTTCTGACCGTGAGCACGGCAAATGAAAAGGGCGTGCCGTTCTACAAAAAATACGGCTTTAAGATTATCCAAAAGCTGCCCGGCGCGCTGGTGTTTGCAATGGACTTGCGCGAGCAAAAAAATTAAATTTTTAGGCAGCTGCTTATTTAAAGGAATAACCTAACGGAGCAACGATGTTCGACAATATAAAGAAAGACCTGACTGCCGTCTTAGAGAAAGACCCGGCGGCGAGAAGCAAGTGGCAGGTGGTGGTTACCTCGGCGGGTTTCCGCGCGCTGGTAGGCTACCGCATGGCGCACTGGTTTTGGATTAGGGGAATGAAGCGCACGGCGCTGTTCATAAGCGCCCGCGTCCGCCGCAAGACGGCGGTGGAGATTCACCCCGCCGCCAAAATCGGCACCGGCATAATGATTGACCACGGCGCGGGGCTTGTCATCGGCGAGACGACCGAGATAGGCAACAACGTCGTGCTCTATCAGGGCGTGACGCTGGGCGGCACCGGCAAAGATACAGGCAAGCGCCACCCCACCATCGAGGACGACGTCATGATTTCGGCGGGCGCAAAGGTTTTGGGGCCGCTGGTTATAGGGAAGGGCTCCAAAATCGGCGCGGGCAGCGTCGTTTTGAAATCCGTCCCGCCCTACTGCACCGTGGTGGGCGTGCCCGGCCGGATTGTCAAGCAGGAAGGCGAACGCATCGCCGATATGAACCAAATTCTGCTTCCCGATCCCATCATGGAGGAGTTCAGGCGCTTAAACCGCCGCATAGGCGCGCTCGAGAAGCAGCTCGGCGTCAGTGCCTGTGCCTATTCTCTGACCGTCGACGAGCTCAACGCTAACGGCAAGGCCGCCGAGGCGGCGAGCGCCTGCGCGGTGTGCGACAAATCGGCCGACTGTCCCGACAAACACATAAATGCCGATGTCCAAACTAATCAGGAATAATAATTAATTCCACAATCGCTTATATAGAGCCAAAAAGGTTTATCAAGTTAAAAGAATGCTTAAAATTTTCAATACGCTGACAAGACAGAAAGAGGAGTTCGTGCCGATCGGTAACAAGGTGACGATGTATTCGTGCGGCCCGACCGTATACAGCTACGCCCACATCGGCAACATGCGCACCTACATTTTTATGGATCTTCTCCGCCGCACGCTGAAATACTGCGGCTACAAGCTGAAGGGCGTCATGAACATCACCGACGTCGGCCACCTTATGTCGGACGCCGACGAGGGCGAGGACAAGATGGCCGCCGCCGCCAAGGAGCAGAAGAAAACGCCGGAGGAAATCGCCGCTTTTTACGGCGAAGTCTTTTTTAAGGACCTCGAAAGCCTCAACATCGGAAAACCCGAGATAATAGCTAAGGCGACCGACCACATCGACGAAATGCTCGATATCGTGGTTAAGCTGGAGAAAAAGGGAGTCGCCTACGAGACCTCGGACGGCATTTATTTCGACATTTCGACATTCCCCGGCTACGGCAAACTGTCGGGCATCAAGCTTGACCGGCAACAGGCGGGCGCGCGCGTCGAAGTGAACGAGGAAAAAAGAAACCCCGAGGACTTCGCGCTTTGGAAAAAGGCCGAGCCCGGCCATATCATGCAGTGGGACAGCCCGTGGGGCAAGGGTTATCCGGGCTGGCACATCGAGTGCTCGGCGATGAGCATGAAATATTTGGGCGAGGTCTTTGACATCCACACCGGCGGCGTCGACCACATACCCATCCACCACGAGAACGAAATCGCCCAAAACGAGGCGCTAACCGACAAGAAGAGCGTCAATTACTGGATGCACGGCGAATTCATGCAGGTGGACGGCGGCAAGATGTCCAAGAGCCTCAAAAACACCTACACCATCGAGCAGCTCAAAGAGATGGGCTATCCGCCGATGGCTTTCAGGCTGTTCTGCCTTCAGGCGCATTACCGCAAGAAACTGAATTTCACTTTCGAGGGCATGGACGGCGCGAAAACAGCCTACGAACGTCTGCTTTCGACGCTTTATCAACACAAAACGACAGATAAACCCACCAATCCCGAAATTCTGAAAAAGTATGAGGACGAGTTTGACGGAGCCGTCCGCGACGACCTCAATATTCCTCTCGCCGTCGGCGTGCTGTTCACCATGGTGAAAGAGGAAAAGAGCAAGGATATTTTTTATCTTGCCCTCAAGATGGATAAAGTGTTAGGGCTAAGTTTGGAAACCGCCGCGCCCATGGCATCGGAAGCGGCGCCGTCCGGGGAGATTCCCGAGAACGTAACGGCGCTTGCCGAAAAGAGAAAGCAGGCTAAGGCCGAAAAGAACTTCGCGCTCGCCGATTCGCTCCGCGCCGAAATCAAAGCGCTCGGCTTCGAGCTCGTCGACACAAAGGACGGCTATATAATAAAGCCCATTAAGTAATAAAAAACCAACAAGTTGGTTTGGTAACTAAAAATCGGACTTAGTAAAAGAGTCCGCAAAATTTTTCGAGGTTCCTTCGGTGAAGGATTAAAAGGGAACCCGGTATAAGCCGGGACAGCCCCCGCTACTGTAAGGGAGACGAGCCGCATATGCCACTATTTGGGAAGGCGCGGCAAGGTTGAACCCGAGTCAGGAGACCTGCCCGAAAAATTGAACCCGACTTTCGGAGGGAAAGGGACGGGAGCATGCGCTCTGCGCTTGTTTTTCCGTGCCGTTTCCTTGGAAACGGCATTTTTAATTCCGTTAAACGCGCGCGTTTAACGGGGGGAAAGGTTAAAATTAAAGATCAAGCAAGTTAGAAAATTAGCAGATAAAAAACAAGGTGAAAAACGAAAAATGCAAAAAAACAGAAGAATTATATTAACGGTGCTGTTACTTGTTGCCGTAATTTTGCTTTCGGCCGTGCTTTCGGCTTGCGATTACAGCGAGCTCAAGAAAAAGGTGTCCGAGCTGGAAAACAAGCTGTCGGGATATGAGGGCAGTTCGGAGGAAAAAACGATAACGCTCACAGTCGGCGAGAGCGTTTTTGAGTTTACCACAAGGGCGAACAACCTGCATGACGCGCTTATCGAGATGAAAGAAAAAGAGATTATTTCGGCCTACGTATTTGACGGCAGCGGCTTCGGCGTCTACGTCACCGAGATAGGCGGGCTCAAGGCCGATGCCGCCGAGTTCAGCTATATCGCCGTTTTCCACGACATCGACGACGCCGCGCTCAAGGATTTTTACAATCCCGACCCGCTGGATCAGGGAGGCAAGACCTACTTTTATTCCAACGTCGGCGTCGCGCTTCTGCCCGTTGTGGACGGCGCATCCTATCTTTTGGCACTGAGGTTCTTTGCCTGATGCAAGCGGATTTCGTTTTAACTAAAGAAAAGAGCCGCGAGTTTTCTCGTTCACGCGCGTTTGACCTCGCGCTCATCGGCGTTTGCTCGGCTATTTTGACGGCGGGAAAGCTGGTGCTTTCCTTTGTTCCCAACGTCGAGGTCGTCACGCTCTTTATTTTGGTGTTCTCGTCGGCGCTGGGCACAAGGCGCACTTTCCTCATCACTTTGTGCTTTTGCGTCACCGAAACAATTATTTACGGCTTCGGCACCTGGGTGCCGGCTTACTTCATTCATTGGAACCTTTTAGGGCTTTCGGGCGCTCTTTTGCTCCGCCGCTGCGGCGCCGTCCGCGCCGTCGCGCTCGCCGCCCTATTCACGGTGGCCTTCGGCGGCCTAACCTCTCTTATAGACGTCTTGTTCGCGGCGGCGGGAGGCGTCGAAAGCTCTCAACTATTTCGCCTGTTCGAGCTTTACTACGTCCGCGGCATTTGGTTCTACGGGACGCATTTTGTTTCAAACGTCATCATTACGGCGGTTTTATTTTTTCCCTTGAGCGCCGCCCTCAAAACCATTCTATTCCGCACCGAGCCGCGGGAAATTTAGCGATACTTTTTTAACTCGCACCCCTTAACTCATTTTCCTTTCAACCCATTTCGTTTTTCAATTTGCATAACCTGTTAATTTTTTGAATATTTCATTTAACCTTAGGTTTTTTTGAGTCGGCGCGGTTTTTTGAGAAATAAATTGCATTACGATGGATAAAATGTTATAATTAAATATATTTTGAGCGAAAAGGAAGGAAAATTATGTATCAAAAATACGCCTCCGAAGCGATGGAGTTCATTCAAAAAATCGAAGCGGACGGCTGCCGTTTTCCGGGAAGCGCCGAGGAAAAAGCCGCCGCCGAAAAAATCCAGACCGAAATCAAAAAAAGAACCAATCTAACTCCCAAAACCGAAGAATTCGTCTTTGCGCCCCGCGCCAGCATCGGCGCCATCAACTATTTAGGCTGGGCGACGCTTGCGCTACTGGTGTTTTACTATATAAGCGCGACGGCCGCCATTCTGGCACTTGTCGGCTATGTCGGAATTTTGGTGTTCACGCTGACGCAAATTATCCGCTACACCGGCATGTGGGACTTCTGCTTTAAAAAGGAAAAGGCGAAAAACATCATAACCGAGCTCGGCGAAGGCAATACAACGGTGTTTTTGGGCGCCCACTACGACAGCAGCTGGTGCTGGAAGCTGTCCGTCCAAAATCCCAAGACAGCGCTTATTAAGGCGGGCTACGGCGTGCTTTGCGCGCTCGCCATGATAGGCTTTTCGATTATGAACATTAAAATAAACTTTGCCGGCGGCACCTACGGCGGGTTTGTCGCGACTTACGTCGTGCCTATCTTCTTCATTCCCGGCTTTTTCTTCATCACCCAGTTTTTGTCGCACGACAAGACGATAGGTTCGCCCGGCGCCATGGACAACCTTTCGGGCATCGGCGTCAATATGATGGTGATGAAATATTTCAAAGACCATCCCGAAGAGCTCCCCAAAGATATAAAACTCGTCAACATCTGCTTTGCCGCCGAAGAGGCCGGCCTCAAGGGCTCCTCCGCCTACGCCAAGGCGCACAAGAGCGAGCCAGCGCTTAAGAATGCCTATCAAATTAATGTAGACTCTATTGCCGACGCCGGACACTTCGAGGTAGTCAAGGGCGACCTTTGGCAGGGCACCAAGTTCGACCAACGGCTCATCGACATGTCGCTTGAGGCGATGCGCGAAACGGGGAAAGTCGCAAACCCCAAGACGATAGTCAACCCCATAGGCGGCTGTGACTCCACACCGTTTTGCAAAATCGGCATTCCCACCGTCACGATTGCCGCCCAAAACCCCACTCCCACCAACTACTACCACACCTGTCTCGACAAATCCGAACGCTTTGAAGCCTCTACCTTGGAAACGGGCATCGAGATAATAGTCCGCCTTGTTAAAAAAATCGGCGCCATTGGCAGCGTCCCCCACACCTTCAACGTTGACGCGCCCGAGCAAAAGACAGCCGAAGCGCCTACTGCCGAAGCGCCCGCCGATGCCGTCATGGAAAGCGTTTCCGAAATATTAAGCGCAGACGCCGAAAACCCCGAAGAATAAGCGAAGTAACAGCAAGCAAAGTAACAAAAAATCTAAAAACTCTGATTAAACAAACGCCGATTTTATCAATCGGCGTTTTTGTTACCTTGATTTTTTGAAAATCGCGAAGAAAAGGAGGCTTATTTTGCAGATTTGATTACCGCAAAAACCATCTGTTAAATGCCATCATAAAATAAAAATAAGGAAATATATTTTAGTTCCGACGGCTGGTTAATTATAAATATAAAGCGGATAAAAGCGGCGTAAAAATACCTGAAAGCGGCGAAAAAACAGCGAAAAGCAGGCGAAAAAATCGGGATTTACCTATTTTTCCTTTCAAAAAACCATTGACAAAAGCGCTTGAATAATATATTATAATCAAGCATTGTGCGGCAGTAGTGTTTGTAACGACGCGGAGTAGAGCAGTGGTAGCTTGTCGGGCTCATAACCCGAAGGTCGTAGGTTCAAATCCTACCTCCGCAACCATCAAAACAAACACTTGTCGCACAATTATTTATGGCGGCGTAGCTTAGCTGGTTAGAGCGGCCGGTTCATACCCGGCAGGTCGTTGGTTCGAATCTGACCGCCGCTACCAATTTATCGGCCCCATGGTCAAGCGGTCAAGACATCGCCCTTTCACGGCGGTAACGGGAGTTCGATTCTCCCTGGGGTCACCAACTAAGGCGGGCTGTTTTGAATAAAAACAGCCTTCCTGCCATAAAGGGCTTTTCAGCTCGGTTTGGCACCAAAAATCCATTAAACGCAGCCGAAAGGCGCAAATGCGCGGACAATTTAATATCAAGGAGGCATAGCTCAGTTGGTTGGAGCACCTGCCTTACAAGCAGGGGGTCATAGGTTCAAGTCCTATTGTCTCCACCATTTAGCCGTCAAATCCCATGTTTTCAGGGATTGGCGGCTCTTTTTATGCTGTTTTTAAGGATAGACCTACCTAAAAAACAGGTCAGTGGTGTCAATTTTGGTGTCAGAATTGGTGTCAAATTCGGGATATAAAATCCTCATATAATCCACCAAAATACCGGGTGTAAGTTATTACTTTTCAAAAACAAAATTCATGAACATACTGTTTTACTAAAGGGATTAAAATTGTAGTCGCCGTAAATTTCTTTGGCGGCACGCGCTTTGCCTTCAATAAAAAACCGCATCCTTTTTCTTTGGCAAATGTTGCGTTAATAACTCGCAAATGATAATATAGGTCTAAAAGGTTTAACATAAGGTTATCGGACTTATCGGAAACAGGAGGAAGAGCTATGAAGACATTGAAAATAGCAGACGGGATACACATGTTGACAATGAACGTTGAGGATATCTTGTTTGAAGGAATGTGGGAAATACGAAACGGAGTAACCCTAAATTCCTACATCGTTCAGGGCGATAAGACCGCCGTCATTGACGGCGTAATAGGCTGGGACGGCGTTCCCGAAACTCTTTATCAATGTTTAGGCGACTTAGGGGTTGAACCCGAGAAAGTCGATTATTTGATAGTTAATCATATGGAGCCGGATCACTCGGGCTGGATTTCAAATTTCAGAAAGATTAAAGAAGATTTTACAATAATCTGCACCGCGCCGGCCGCGAGGTTGCTTGCCTCTTTTTACGGTGAGGATAAAGTTAAAGTAGTTAAAGAGGGCGATACCTTAGATCTCGGAAACGGTAAGGTCCTCAGTTTTCACCCCGTCCCCAACGTGCACTGGCCGGACACCATGTATACCTACGAATCAGGAACCCAAACGCTGTTTGCCTGTGATATGTTCGGCTCCTTCGGCAAAACGCAAGACCGGCATTTCGATGACGAGCTCACAGACGCCGAAGTGGAAATGTTTGAAGCCGAAGCCGAAAGATACTATGCCAACGTCCTATCTACGTTTACAACCAGTGTTAAAAAGGCTATTGAAAAGGCGAAAATGCTTGAAATTAAGACGATTGCGCCGGGACACGGCCCGGTATATAGAAAAAATCCTCAAAAAGTAATCGAGGATTACACCCGCTATACAAAATGCGCCGAAGGCTACGGTAAGAACGAGGTTGCCGTTATTTGGGGCTCGATGTATGGCATGACGGCAAAAGCCCTGCCCGTGATTGAAAATACTCTGAAAAACAAGGGAATTAAATATTATTTAGTAGAACTACCTAAAGAAAATATCGGAGAAGCCGTCGCCAAGGTTTTTGCATCGGCGGGAGTTATTATTGCCGCCCCGACGTATGAATACAAGTTATATCCGCCGATGGCCGAAGCTCTCGGTGAGCTGGGCAGAAAACGCATAGTAAATAAAGTTGCTTTCAGACTCGGCTCCTACGGCTGGTCCGGCGGAGCCGAAAGGGAACTTCACGAAATAATAGAAAGAAACAACATGAAATGGGACCTCATTGAATCGGTGGAATTCGAAGGCACACCCAAAGCAGAAGCCTTGCTAAAGATAGAAGCAAAAGTATTGGAACTTATCGAAAAAATGAAAGTAAAAGTGGTTGAATAATAACAAAATATTTGGTTTTACTTTGCCATTCAAATATAAAAAAGCCGCTGGGTTAGCGGCTTTTGGTTTTTTAAGGAAGATTTTTTCGCCCGTCAAGCCGGACGAGCGGTTTGTCGGGTAATATGCGGGTTTCCGCGAGGCGGAGCTTAGCGGGATTTGCCTTTAAGTGCCTCGGCCATTTGCATGATGACCTGCACTTCGCTGCTCGAAAGCTGGTATTCCTTCCTCTCGCCGTTTTTTCCGACCGCGATCACGGTGTTGGGCGTGTTGGGAGGCAGCGGCCTTTCGATGTAGTTGATGTCTTCGAGCAGGCGTTTGAGGCTGTAGCCCGTGGCGTCGCAGATTCGCTTCAAAGTGTCGAGCTGAATTTTTCTCTGATGGCCGGTGTCCTCTTTGTTCTTGATGAGGTCGTAGATATATTGACGGGAATATCCGACCTTTTTGGCGAACGCCGACATCGTCAAATTGCTCTCATTCAGAATCTTTTCAATCACTTCGCCTAAAGTCATTTCAGTTATCTCCTTACTGATGTAGCATAACGTTTACATTATATCATAGTTTTTTAAAAAATCATCAAGAATTTCTTCACATTTTTCGGTATCTTTTCTTGACAATCTTTAATCAGTGACGTAATATAATTTTTACAGTTGTTATGTAGAGGTGGTAAAAATTGGAAGAAATCAAAATCGCGTTGGCGGACAAGCGCAAACAAGCGGGACTTACCAAGGTCGAGTTGGCAAGAAAAGCGGGTGTTTCGAGGCAATACCTTATCCGGATTGAAAACGGCTTGAGCATGCCGTCGCTTATTGTCTTGCACCGTCTGGCTTCCGCGCTGGAATGCGACATGGGCGAGCTGGTTCGTATATCCGAATAGTAGTTTTGTCTTTTGCTTGATAAATTATAACACAAGCGGCTTTATTTGAAAACCAAAATACATTTTATATATCTTTTAAAGATTTAGAGCTTTATTTTTCGCAAATCTCAAGGCTATATTAGTTTCGGCCGCAAATATTACGGCTTAATTTCATTTACGAAAAAAATCTATTTTTGTCTATAAAATTCCCTCTCCAAAACCCATTAACGATTTCCCTATTGAATAAAAAAAGGGTCCCCATTGAATGCTCGCATTCAATGGGGTTATTGCTAAATCATGCGGCGGGACTCGATGTAGTAAGACCAGCGTGTCGAGGAAATCTTTTCGATTTTTGCGTAGGTCGAGGCGGTGTGCAGGATGTAGTTGTCGCCGAGGTAGACCGCGACATGGCCGACGCGCTCGATTCCCGAAAGATTCATCCTTGAGGAGTTGGTGAAAAACATGAGGTCGCCGCGCTTTAGATTGGCTTTATCGACGTGGACGCCCTGCTTTATTTGCATCCGCGTCACGGTGTCGAGGTTGACTTTGGCGCCGTAGTAGAAGATGTATTGCGTCAGCGAGGAGCAATCGAACTTGCCGTAGACGAAAGTTTTGTAAATGGTGCCGTTGCCGCCGTGAAGCCGAACTGCACCGTAGACATAGGGAAAACCTATGAGCGTTTCGCCCACCTCTATTACTTCTTCGACTTTTTCATTTTCGAATATATTCATCGAATAGAGCGCGGAATACTGCTTATCCGCCGAGACGTAAGCGTCGCCGCCTTTATAAACCGTTTTATACCAGCCCGAAACGATGCCGCGGTAAGCTATAAGCTCGCCGGATTCAATCTGGCCGAGAGCGGCATACGAGGTGGAAGCGCCGCTCCTCACGGTGAGCCTCACCTTAGTCAGTATGTATAGTTTGGTTTTTGGGGTATCGGGTTCCTTAGCTTCCTCGCCGATTTCACCGATGGGCTCGTTTTCGCCCGGGTTTTCAACCTCGGCGCCTTCCTCGATTATGCCATTGTCCAAATAGAGATTGTCGGAGTATTTTTCGGCGGCGCCGTAAAGCGAAGCCGAGCATGCCGCAAAAAGGAACGCCGCGGCAATCACAACCGAAATAAAAGCAATATGCAGCTTTTTTGTATGTAGTTTTTCCATATATCTCACCTCGCCCCGATTATAACTTGAAAAATACGGTTTTTAACCATGCAAATTATGGGAACAACCGATAACTCTGTCTAGTTGCTAATTGCAGACTTGTTTTTGAAATCAGGCGAAGGAAGATTTAACTTGAAACAGTTTAAATTGCTGCCCCGGCAATAACGATTCTAAGGCAAAAAATGTCCCGATTTCGGTTCCGAAAAACCGTTATTGTCCCGAATCAGGGACTTGACATTGCGTGGTATGAGCTATAATATCTATATAGATAAATAAACAAGGGGGGACAAATATGGAGGCAAAAAAGCTTATTAACCTGAGAATCCTTCAGGTTTTGGAGAGGTATTCCGACGCCGACCATCCGCTGACGCAGCAGCAAATCATATCCTATCTCGAGCGCGACTTCGATCTCACCTGCGAAAGAAAGGCGGTTGGGCGGAATATTTCCTTCCTCCGCGAGGCCGACTACGACATAAGCTCGGACGGGCGCGGCGTTTGGCTTGCCGAGCGGCGCTTTGAAAAATCGGAAATTCAAATGCTCATCGACAGCGTCATGTCGTCGCGGTTCGTCGATTCCGACAACACCAAAAAACTCATCGAGAAGCTGAGGCGGGAGGGCGGCGAATATTTCGGCTTTCATCAAAAAAACGTCGTAAACATAGATGAGTGGCAAAAAACGCCCAATAAAGAGCTGTTTTGGACGATTGAGGTCATCGACGAGGCCATCGAGCACGGCGGCATGGTGCGCTTTTTCTACAATCACTACGGGCTTGACAAAACGCTGAAAAAACGGAAAAGCGACAAATATCAGGCTAGCCCCTACCATCTGATTTTAAGAAATCAGCGCTATTATCTCGTCGCCAACGTGGCGGGGACGGAGGATTTGCGCACTTTCCGCCTCGATCTCATCACGGGAATCGAGCCGATAAACCGTCCGAGCCGCGAGCTCGTGACGTTGCCCGGCTATGAAAAAGGCGTCAAACTCGGCGAGCTTATGAACAAGCTTCCCTATATGTTTTTGGACATTCCCGAGCGGATAGTTTTTATCGCCAAAGAGTCGCTTATCAACGACATTATAGACTGGTTCGGGTTTAATTTTGACGTCAAAAAACTCAAAGAAACGGTGCTGACCGACGCCGAGGGCGGCGATATCGAGGTCGCTTTGACCGCGTCGCCCCGCGCCATCCGCTATTGGTTTTTGCAATACGGCAACTGCGCGCGAGCCATATCCCCCTCCCATCTCGTCGACACGCTAAAGGGCGATATCGCGCGAATGGCCAAAAACTACGGCTTCGCCGAGAAATCAGATGTAAGATAATCTTTAAAACTCGACACCGCGCCGAAATTATGCTATTCTAATTATGCGGCGCAGGATTGCGCCCCATAAGGATGAAAGCTATGAGCAAGGGCGAGATCGCGAAAGATTATTTCAAACAAGGTTATAACTGCGCGCAAGCTGTAGCGAGGGCGTTTTTTGAGGAAACCGGAAAATCCGAAAGCGAGCTTGCGCTTTTAATGTCGCCGTTCGGCGGCGGCTTGGCGAGAATGCGCGAGGTGTGCGGCGCGGTCAGCGGCGGCGCTTTAGTGTTGGGGCTTTTATACGGCTTCGATTCTCCCGACCAAACGGCCGAAAAGGCGGCGCTCTACAAGACGGTGCAAAAGTTCGCCGAAAAATTCAAGGCAGAAAACGGCGCCATAGTCTGCAAGGAGCTTTTAGTCGGCGGCTTTGAAAACGCGCACAATCCCGTGCCCGCGGCAAGGACGGACGAATACTACAAAAAGCGCCCCTGCGCCGAGCTCGTCGAAATGGCGGCGGACATCGTGGAAGAAATCATAAAGTCGGGCAACCAATGAAAATAGTGCTTCAGCGCGTCAAATCGGCGGTCTTGAGAGTAGACAATGAAGCGGTCTCTAAAATCGGCCGCGGCATCGTCGTCTTTTTCGGCGTGGAGCGGGGCGACCTTGAGGAAGACCTTCTGAGAGCCGCCGAAAAAATACCCAAGCTCAGAATTTTTGCCGACGAAAACGGAAAAACTAATCTTTCGCTTTTCGATATCGGCGGCGAAATTTTGCTGGTGTCGCAGTTCACCCTCCTAGGCAAATGCGGCAAAGGCCACGGCAACCGCCCCGACTTCGGCGGCGCCGAGGAGCCCGCCCGCGCCGAGGCAATGTATAATCTTATGGCGGACACGCTCCGAAAGGGCGGCACCGCCGTAAAACTCGGCGTCTTCGGCGCGCATATGGAAATAGAACAGCTGAACGACGGCCCCTTTACGATTATCCTGTAATTTAGAGTAAATCGATATGATTGATACGCATACCCACAGCACATATAGCTTTGACGGAAAGCAGACGCTGAGAAGCCTTGTCGAAACGGCGGCAGCGCTGGGGCTTGACTACGTCGCTTCCACCGAGCATCACGACCTCGATTTGGCGGCCGCGGGATTCACCTACTGCCGCCCGCTCGACCTTGCCGCGTATTTTGCCGAGGCTCAGGCGCTCAAGGAGGAGTTTTTCGGCAAAATTTACTACGCCATAGGCCTCGAGGTCGGCCACTCCGCCCAAGTTGAGCGGGATTATCGGCTGGAGCGCTATAAGACCGACGTCATCATAAACAGCATTCACCTTGTCGAAGGCGAGGACGTTTACAAGCAGGAATACTACCTAAACTCGGGCAACCGAGAAATGGCTTACGGTCGCTACTTCAAAGCGGTGAGAAGGAGCCTTGACGCGCCTTATCACTTTGATATTGTCGGCCACTTCGGCTATATCGGCCGCCGTTCGCCATACGCCGAGCCCGCGCTCAAGCGCACCGACGCCCCCGAGGTTTTGGACGATGTTTTAAAAACGATAATCAAAAAGAACAAGTGCCTCGAGATAAATTCACACATCGGCTTTATGAAATCGGAGGCCTTCGTGCCCTCTTTGGATATTCTCAAACGCTACCGCGAGCTGGGCGGCGAGCTCATCACTTTCGGCTCCGACGGACACACCGGCGAACGGATAGGCGAGCGGTATGCCCAAGCCGCCGCGGCCGCCGCAAGCGCGGGATTCAAGTTCGTTTTCGTCTATAAAAACCACGTTCCCGAGGGCGTTAGAATAAGTTTATAGCACGAGCGGGAAGATAGAACGAAAAACGAGAAACGAAAAACGAAAAACGGCGGATAGCGGCTTACGCCGAACGAAAAATGAAAAACGAAAAACTGTGGATTAGCGCGTTGCGCCGAAATGTAGGCAAAAAACAAGGCCAATAAGGTAAAAGGAATGGAAAAATTTCAAAATGTAACGATTCTCGACCATCCGCTTATCCGCCACAAAGTGGCGATTCTGCGTTCGGAAACTACGAGCACCAAGGAGTTCCGCGAGCTTGTCGAAGAAATTACCATGCTGATGGCGTATGAGAGCTTCAAGGACATCCCGACCAAGGAAATTTTAGTTAAGACGCCGCTCGAAATCTGCACCGAGCGCGCCGTGGTCGAAAACTCGGTGGCGATAATACCCGTTCTTCGCGCCGGACTCGGCATGGTCGGCGGCGTGCACAAGCTCTTCCCGACAGCCAAAGTCGGTCACATCGGGCTTTACCGCGACGAGGAAACGCTGGAACCCAAGGAGTATTACTTAAAGCTTCCCGACGGAATAGACAAGATGACGGCGGTCGTTTTAGACCCCATGCTGGCGACGGGCGGCTCGGCCTCGGCCGCTATCGCGGCGATCAAGGCGCGCGGCGCCAAGTCCATCAAACTGATGTCGATTATCGCCGCGCCGCAGGGCGTGAAAACGGTGGCGGCGGCGCATCCCGACGTTCAAATTTATGTTGCCACACTCGACCGCACACTCAACGACAAGGGCTATATTCTGCCCGGGCTGGGCGACGCGGGCGATAGGATGTTCGGCACAAAATGAACTAAACAAGGTTTATATGTTGTTTTTTGTCATAAACGCCGTATTTTGCAAATAAAGCTTTTTTATTGCGCGCATTCTTATCGCGCCGATAGATATTAAAATTATTGCGAAAACTAAATAAAAATATTTTTGAACAGAAGGGGGTTTAATATGGAAGGACATCAGGAAATGAAAATACCTACTCCGCATATCACCGCCAAAGCGGGCGACTTTGCCGAAACGGTGCTGATGCCGGGCGACCCGCTTCGCTCGCGCTATATCGCCGAGAACTTTTTGGAAGGCGCCGTCCTCGTCAACGATGTTCGGGGCGTGCAGGGCTACACCGGCTATTACAAGGGAAAGCGCGTCTCGGTGATGGCTTCGGGCATGGGCATGCCCTCCATCGGCATTTACAGCTTCGAGCTTTTTAACTTCTACGGCGTTCAAAATATTGTCAGAGTGGGCTCGGCGGGCGCCACCGACCCAAGGCTTAAAGTGCGTGACATCGTGCTTGCCGAAACGGCGCTGACGCGCTCCTCATTCGCCGAAAACTTTGGCCTCCCTAAGGACTTTTTGGCAACCGCCTCGCCCGAACTTTTGGCGGCGGCGCAAGAGATAGCCGAAAAAACGGCGGGCGACCGCGCCGTCACCGGCCGGGTTTTCTCGAGCGACGTCTTCTACGGCGAAGGCGGCATGGCGGACTATTTTAAAGAAAACGGCATTCTCGCTGTCGAGATGGAGGCCGCCGCGCTCTACATGAACGCTTACAAGGCGGGTAAGCGCGCCCTCGCCATCCTCACCATTTCCGACTCCCTCGTCACCCATCAAGCATTGTCCGCAGAAGACCGCCAAAGTTCTTTCAAGGAAATGATGTATATAGCTTTGGAACTAGCTCTTAATATTCGGAATTAATCTAATGGCGCGGGGCGGTGTTTACTGTCTGTGCCGTGAAATAGTCACTTATTACAATAGGCTCCTATTCCCCGGCTTGCCGAGCCTAGCCCCGCATCCATTATCTTAATTCCGGTAATAGAGGGAAATAATTTATGAGAGTATTTTTAATAGTTTTAGATAGCGTGGGTATCGGGGCGATGCCCGACGCCGCCGAATACGGCGATGCGGGAAGCGATACGCTTTCGGCAATCGCCAAATCGCCTAAATTTGACGTCCCCAACTTAAAGAAGCTGGGACTCTTCAACATCGAGGGCGTTAACGCGGGTGAAAAATCCAAGGCGCCTCTGGCGACGGTGGCGCGCCTTAAGGAGAAATCCAAGGGAAAAGACACTACCATCGGGCATTGGGAGCTTGCGGGAGTGGTTTCGGAGCGCCCTTTCCCGACCTATCCCAACGGCTTTCCGCCCGAAATCATAAACGAGTTCGAGCGCCGCGCGGGGCGTAAGACGCTCTGCAACCGCCCGTATTCGGGCACCGAGGTCATAAAGGACTTCGGAAGAGAGCACATGTCCTCGGGCGCCTTAATCGTCTACACCTCGGCCGACAGCGTCTTTCAAATCGCCGCCCACGAGGACATAGTGCCTCCCGAGGAGCTTTACCGCTATTGCGAAACCGCACGGCAGATTTTATCGGGCGAGCACGCGGTGGGAAGAGTTATAGCGCGGCCGTTTAAAGGCGAATATCCCGACTTCAAAAGGACGGAAAACCGCCACGACTTCTCGCTTGCGCCGCCCGCTACGACAATGCTTGACCGCCTCAAGGATAAGGGGCTGGACGTCGTCGGAATCGGCAAAATTTACGACATTTTCGCGGGACGAGGCATTACCGAAAAAATCCATTCCAAGACGAACGCCGAGGGCATGGAGGCGCTGTCCCGCATGGCGGAGCGGCGCTTTAACGGCCTCTGCTTTGCCAATTTAGTGGATTTCGACATGCTCTACGGCCACCGCAACGATATCGACGGCTATGCCGCCGCGCTCTCGGCGTTCGACCTTTGGCTGGACGGGTTTATAAATAATCTCAAAGAGGACGACATGCTGATTATCACCGCCGACCACGGTTGCGACCCGTCTACGCCATCCACCGACCACTCGCGCGAATATGTCCCATATCTCAGGTTTTCAAAAAAACTGCCGCCTCAAAATCTCGGCACAGTCGAAGGCTTTGACTTTGTGGCAAAGACTATAGAGCTATATCTTAACGCCGATTAAGCTCGCGTTAGTTCGATTTAATAAAGGCGCGTTTTCGGCTCGTATTAAGCCATTTAATTGCTTTTTTTCTTAAGAAAACCCCGAAGAAAAAATTTTTTTGATTTCGTAAAAACTTTTTTATAAATTTTTTAATCGGAAATTATTCACGAAACTCAAAAAAACGCGACGTTTTCGGGCCATAAAAAGGGTGCTTTCGCATAAAAATTCGAGTCGCGCGCAGAATATTCAAAAGAGCCGAAAATCCCCTTATTGACTGGAATTGAGACTTTGTGATAACATAAATACAATAATGCGGAAACGCTAAAAATGGAGGAAATTCTATGAAAAAATTATTGAGTATCATTCTCGTGCTGGCGCTCATGGTTACCTCGCTCGTTTTAATCGCGGCGTGTAACAAAGAAACCGCCACCTATGAGATCGCGCTCGTCACCGACGTCGGCAACATCGACGACAAGTCCTTCAACGAGGGCGCGTGGAATGGTGTCAAGCAATTCGCCGAAGCCAACGGCAAGACATACGGCTACTTCAGACCCAGCGAGGACAGCGACGAGTCGCGTATCGAAACCATCAAAACGGCTATCGAGCGCGGCGCCAAAGTCGTTGTTTGCCCGGGTTATCTTTTCGAAGTGGCAATCTATACACTGCAGGGCCAATATCCTAATGTAAACTTCCTGCTTCTTGATGGTGAACCCAATGATGGCGCTGAAGAACGCGTATATGAAACGAAATCCAATGTGCACTGCATTCTTTATAAAGAAGAGCAGGCCGGATATCTTGCCGGTTACGCCGCCGTCATGGATGGCTACAGAAAGCTGGGCTTCTTGGGCGGAATTGATGTGCCCGCGGTCGTCAGATTCGGATTCGGCTTTGTTCAGGGCGCCGAAGCAGCCGGTGAAGAGCTTGAGCTTGCCGCCGATGCCATCGAACTCAAATATTGGTATTGCGGTTCTTTTGCTCCCAGTGACGAAATCAAAACAAAAATGAGCGGATGGTATACCGCCGGCACCGAGGTCGTGTTTGCCTGCGGTGGTGGCATCTACCTGAGCGCGATCGGCGCCGCCAACGAAACCGATAGCGGCAAGGTCATCGGCGTCGACACCGACATGGCGGGCGTATCGGACCGCATCCTTACCACTGCTTTGAAGCAATTGACTCAATCGGTCAAACTGGCTCTCGCCGACTTCTATGAGAACGGCGGCGCTTGGACGGAAGCCCAGGCCGGCCAGACCGCTGTGCTCGGCGCCGCCGAGGACTGCGTCGGCCTCCCCATCGCCGAAACTTCCTGGAGATTCGAGACCTACACCGTTGAGGAATATGAAGCCTTGTTCGAAAAGATAAAGGACGGCGAAATCGTAATCGACGACGGCACCACGACTTTCCCCGCGACCACCGTTGTTAACTTAATCGACGAAAACGAAGCGTAATTAATTAACTTGTTCGGAAAGGCGGCTTTTTGCCGCCTTTCCTCCACCTAGGAAAAGCGCGTTTATAATTGTAGACGCACGCGCGAGAGCGCGCGGCAATATGCCGCCGCGCTTTAGGCGTTCTTGGAGGCACCTTGGAAGATTACGTCATTGAAATGAGGAATATTACAAAAGAATTCCCCGGCGTCATCGCCAACGATAATATCACTTTGAAGCTTAAAAGAGGGGAAATTCACGCGCTGCTCGGCGAAAACGGCGCGGGAAAGAGCACGCTGATGAGCGTGCTTTTCGGGTTATATCAGCCCGACGGCGGCGTCATTTTAAAGGACGGCATTGAGGTTAAAATAAACAATCCCAACGACGCCAACGACCTAAGAATAGGAATGGTTCACCAGCATTTCAAGCTGGTCGAAAACTTTACCGTGCTCGAAAACATCATTCTCGGCGCCGAGGACAGCCGCGTCGGATTTTTGAAAAAGAGCGAATCCAAAAAGAAAATAATGGAGCTTTCCGAAAAATACGGGCTCAAAATCGAGCCCGACGCGCTGATTGAGGATATCACGGTCAGCATGCAGCAGCGCGTCGAAATTTTGAAGATGCTTTACCGCGACAACGACATTCTCATTTTCGACGAGCCGACCGCGATATTGACGCCGCAGGAAATAGAGGAGCTCATCGCCATAATGAAGGGGCTGAAGGCGGAGGGAAAGTCCATTCTCTTCATCACTCACAAACTCAACGAGATAATGGCGTGCGCCGACCGCTGCACAGTTTTAAGAAAGGGCAAGTGCGTAGGCACCGTCGACATAAAGGACGCGACCAAGGAGAGCCTCTCCAAAATGATGGTGGGGCGCGATGTCAATTTTGAGGTGGAGAAGGCGGAGGCCGAAGCGGGCGAAATAGTGCTTTCGGTTAAAAACCTCTACGTCAACTCTAAAACCCACAAAAAATTCGCCGTCAACGGCGTTTCATTCGACGTTAAGCGGGGCGAAATTGTGTGCATAGCGGGCATCGACGGCAACGGCCAAAGCGAGCTCGTCTATGCCTTGACCGGCCTCGAAAAACTCGCGGCGGCAGCCAAACTTAAAAGAAAGGCAAAGGAAAAGACGCCGAAAAAGACCTCGCGGTATTTAGGCAAAATCGAGATTTTGGGCGAGGACGTAACGCGGGCGAGCATTCGCGAGCGAAGCGTAAAGGGCATCGGCCACATTCCCGAAGACCGCCACAAGCACGGCCTCGTTTTAGATTTCTCGCTTGCATATAACCTCGCGCTTCAAAGCTATTTTAAGCCCGAATTTCAAAAGCTGGGATTCATCAAGCCGAGAGCGGTGCGTAAATATGCCGATACCTTGATAAACCAATACGACATAAGAAGCGGACGGGGCGCGACCACCGTCACAAGAAGTATGTCGGGCGGCAACCAGCAGAAAGCTATAGTGGCGCGCGAGATATCCAAGCAACCCGAGCTTTTAATAGCGGTTCAACCGACGCGCGGGCTTGACGTCGGCG
>DAOTKC010000020.1:0-27753 GCA_035449045.1 Eubacteriales bacterium | reverse complement strand
AAAAAGCTGACCGACTTCTCTTTGGACGAGCTGGAGGAAGCGTGGCAGCGCTCCAAAAAATTCGATAATATTTAACGAAAATCATATTAATTTGAGATACTCGCAAAGCTGCTTCGGTAAAGAGCAAAATATATTTAGACTCTTAAAAAGACGGTAAAGAGCAAAATTCCCAAATTCAAGCCCGTTTAGTTAAAAAATGCTTAAAATAGGCAATATTACCCTAAAAAACAATCTTCTACTCGCTCCCATGGCAGGTTACAGCGACGCCGGCTTCCGCGCGCTCGCCCTTCGCTACGGCGCCGCGCTCGCCTTCACCGAGATGGTCAGCGCCAAGGGGCTTGTGCTGTCTAAAAACTCGGCGGCGGGATTGCTTTATACCACCGATGCCGAAAGCGTTAAGGCGGTGCAGCTTTTCGGACGCGAGCCCGAATTTTTTGCAAAAGCTTTGGCCTTGCCCGAACTTGATAAATTTGACATCATCGACATCAATATGGGTTGTCCCGTCTTAAAAATCAACAAAAACTTCGAGGGTGCCGCGCTGATGGATACGCCCTCGCTCGCCGGCCAAATAGTGTCGGCGGCGGTCAACGCCGCAGGGGGCAGGCCTGTCACCGTTAAGATGTGGCTGGGCGCCTCTGCCTTTACCGCGCCCGCCGTCGCCAAAGCGGCGGAGGATGCGGGAGCCGCCGCCGTCACCGTCCACGGGCGGTTTAAGCGCGATATGTATGCGGGCGCCGCAGATTTGGAAAAGATAGCCGAGGTCAAGTCGGCGGTCAAAATTCCCGTCATCGCCAATGGTGACATCGCCGATAAATCAAGCCTTGAAAAAGCCTTGAAAGTCACTGCCGCCGACGGCTTCATGATAGGACGCGGCGCGCTGGGAAAACCCTATATTTTCGCCGAACTCAACGATTACAGTTACCATTTTGACGTTAAAGCCGACATTTTTGCACATATCGAAATATTAAAGTGCGTCTATCCCGAGCGTGTCGTCGCCAACGTAATGAAAAAACATCTCTGCTTTTGCGCCAAAAACGTAGGCGCCGCCAAGGCGGTGCGCCTTGCGCTTTCCGAAGTGAAAGATTTTCCCGATTTATTAGAGTTGGTCGAAAGATTTTTTTAGCAAAAATCCGCAAATTTAAAATACTAAAAGAGATATAATTAGGCTATTAGTCGGCGTTATCGGTTGTTATTTATCACAGCCTGTGATATAATAATTCAGCGAAAACAAGCTAAGTTTGGGAATTTTTATGAAGAAAAACAAGGGACAAAATAAAAGTCAAAATGCCCCGGCGTCGCCGTCGAGCCGCAGGTTTATAAACGGCGCCGCTTTTTTCATCTTCGTGATTGCGGCGGCCGCCCATCTCGCGCAGGCGCTGCTTTCGGTGTTCGACTACGCCTCGCCCGCAATCGGCATTATTAAAAATTTGGTGACCATCGCGCTCTTTCTGATCGCCGCCGTTCTCGGCTGGTCGTTTGTCAAAAGGAGAAAGGCGGTTTGGGTCGCCGTCTACTTTATCGCGCTCATCGTAATCGTCGCGGCATATCTACTGCCTCTGTTCTTTTAAATGGATATCGTTCTGGTCGAGCCCGAAATACCGCAAAACACCGGCAATATCGTGAGGACGGCGGCGGCTACCGCCTCGCGGTTGCACCTCGTCGGGCCGCTCGGCTTCGACATTTCCGACAAAGCGCTCAAGCGCGCCGGCCTCGATTACTGGCACCTCGCCGATATTGTGGTCTACGACAGCTTAGATGAATTCTTTGAGAAAAATACCGGTGGCAGGTTTTTTTACCTTTCGACCAAGGCGGCAAGGCGATACGACGAAATAGAATACCGCCCCTCGGATTATCTTGTGTTCGGCAAAGAAACCAAGGGGCTGCCCGAGGAACTGCTCTATAAAAACTATGACCGGACGGCGAGGATTCCCATGATTGAGGACTCGCGCTCGTTGAACCTTTCCAACGCCGTGGCAATCGTGCTTTACGAGGCGCTCAGGCAGACGGGTTTTCTCGGGCTTAAGGCTTGCGGTAAGCTCGCAAAATTTTAAGGGCAAAATAAGTTAGACGCAATCAGTAAACAAAAAAAGGCCAAAATATAAAAAATAGAACCTTTTAAGGAGATATTTATATGAAAAAAACCATTAAGGACGTAGACGTCAAAGGCAAAAAATGTCTGGTGAGGCTCGACCTCAACGTGCCGCTCAAGGGCAACGTCATCACCGACGAAAACCGCATAAACGGCGCGCTCCCCACCGTCAAATATTTGATAGACAAAGGCGCAAAAGTGATTTTGTGCTCGCATTTGGGCCGCCCTTACAGCATTTTCAGCAAGGAAATAAAGAAGATTAAGCCCGAGGACGAGGGCAAGAGCAGAGAGGAGCTCGTCGCGCTGACGGTTAAAAAATGCTCGCTAAAGCCCGTCGCCGACCGCCTCAACCAACTGCTTGACGGCAAGGTCAAATTCGCCGCCGACGTCATAGGCGAGAGCGCCGAGGCCGCCGTCGCCGCGCTTAAGGACGGCGAGTGCGTGCTGCTTGAGAACGTCCGCTTCCACGCCGAGGAAGAGAAGAACGACAAGGCATTTGCCGAAAAGCTTGCCGCATTCGCCGAAATTTACGTCAACGACGCTTTCGGCACGGCGCACCGCGCTCACGCCAGCACGGCCGGCATAGTGGAATACGGCTTCGTCAAGACCGCCGTCTCCGGCTTTTTGATTGAAAAAGAGCTCGAGATAATGGGCGGCGCGCTCGAAAACCCCGTCCGTCCCTTCGTCGCCATACTTGGCGGCGCCAAGGTTTCCGATAAAATTCAAGTCATTGACAACCTTTTGAACAAGGTAGACGCTCTCTTAATCGGCGGCGCTATGGCCTACACCTTTAAAAAGGCGCTCGGCTTTGAAATAGGCACCTCGCTCTTCGAGCCCGAACAGACCGAGCTTGCGGCGAACCTTTTGAAAAAAGCCGAAAAGAACGGCATAAAGCTCCTTCTTCCCCACGATAACGTGGCGGCCGACCGCTTCGACGCCAACGCCGAAAAGACCATAGTGGGCGATAATATCCCCGCCGGCATGATGGGCATGGACATCGGACCCAAGACCGTCGAGGAGTTCTCCAAGGTTATCGCGACCGCCAAGACCGTCATTTGGAACGGGCCGATGGGCGTCTTCGAGTTCGAGGCCTTTGCGGCGGGCACCAAGGCGATTGCCGAAGCTCTTTCCAAAACCGACGCCGTCACAATCATAGGCGGCGGCGACAGCGCGGCGGCCGTTGTGCAGCTGGGCTACGGCGACAAGGTCACCCACATCTCGACGGGCGGCGGGGCCAGCCTTGAATTCTTGGAAGGCAAGGAGCTTCCCGGCATAGCTTGCCTGAACGATAAATAATTAAGAATAAGGTTTTTGCGCAAAATCGGAGTTTATCATTCAGAATAAGACAATAAAACACGGATTGCGCAAACAAATAAAAATATAATTTAAGATTTTAAGGAATCGGAGGATTAAGATGAGAACACCCATAATAGCCGGAAACTGGAAGATGAACAATAATATCGCCGCCGCCAAACAGCTGATCGGCGAACTCATACCGCTTGTCAAGGACGCCAAGGCCGAAGTGGTCGTCTGCGTTCCTTTCACTTCGCTTGCCGCCGCCGTCGAGGCGGTCAAGGGCACCAATATCAAGGTCGGCGCTCAAAACGTGCACTGGGCGGAGAAAGGCGCTTTCACAGGCGAAATATCGGCGGATATGCTGACCGAGCTCGGCGTGGAGTTCGTCATAATCGGCCACAGCGAGAGGCGTCAGTATTTCGGCGAGACCGACCAAACCGTCAATATGAGGGTGAAAGCGGCGCTGGCACACGGGCTTAAGCCGATTATTTGCGTCGGCGAACTTCTTTCCGAGCGCGAAGCGGGCAAGACGGAGGAGGTCGTGGTGCGCCAGACCGTCGCCGCCTTTGCCGACATCGACTCCGGCGAGCTTGACAACATCGTCATCGCCTACGAGCCCGTTTGGGCGATAGGCACGGGCAAGACCGCCACCGCGGCCGACGCCAACGACACAATTAAAATCATTAGAAACACCATAGCGAAGCTCTACTGCCCCAAGTGCGCGGCCGCCATCCGCATCCAATACGGCGGCAGCATGAACCCCAAGAACGCCTCCGAGCTGATGGCGATGGAGGAAATCGACGGCGGTCTCATCGGCGGCGCTTCGCTCAAGGCCGAGGATTTTTCCAAGGTTGTAAATTACTAAAAAACGCAAGAGAAAGCTACCAAGCTTAATCGCTAAAAAAACTGCATACTTGAGGTATGCTACATACCCGCAGCAGGCGGGGCACATAGGATTTATGAAATTTACCGCGCTTATAATCATGGATGGCTTCGGGCTCAACCCGCTGCCTTACGGCAACGCTATTGCGGCGGCGGGCACGCCATATGTAAAATCGCTTGTCGAGAAATATCCGCACGCCTCTTTAGGCGCCAGCGGGCTCGACGTCGGACTGCCCGAAGGGCAGATGGGCAACAGCGAGGTGGGTCACCTCAATATCGGCGCCGGCCGCATCGTCTATCAGGATTTCACACGCATCAGCAAGGCCATCAAGGACGGCGATTTCTTTGAAAACAAAGCCTTTTTGAAAGCCATTGCCAACGCCAAAGATAACGGTAAAAAACTGCACATAATGGGACTGACCGGCCCGGGCGGCGTCCACAGCCACATCGAGCATCTTTTCGCGCTTCTTAAGCTCGCCAAGATGCAAGACCTTTCCAACGTGTTCGTCCATTGCTTTATGGACGGACGCGACCTGCCGCCGACTAGCGGAAAAGGCTATATCGCCGAAATCGAGGAATACATGAAAGAGCTCGGCGTCGGCAAAATCGCCACCGTCACAGGCCGCTACTACGCCATGGACCGCGACAACCGCTGGGACAGAGTGGAGAAGGCCTACGACATGCTGACGGTGGGCGCGGGCGAGAAATATAGTTCGGCAATCGAGGCGATGGAAGCAAACTACGCCCGCGGCGTCACCGACGAGTTCATAACGCCGGCCGTCATTTGCGAAAAGGGCGAGCCCCGCGCCGTCATTGCCGAGGGCGACTCCGTCATTTTCTATAATTTCCGCCCCGACCGCGCCCGCGAAATCACACGCGCCTTTATTTCGCCCGAGTTTGACCGCTTCGAGAGAAAGACAGGCTACTTAAAGCCCGTTTACGTCGGGCTGACGCGCTACGACGACAGTTTTCAAAACATATCCACGGCGTTCGCGCCCCAGTCGCTCAAAAACACGCTGGGCGAATATTTCGCTTCCAATTCGATAAGGCAGCTTAGAATTGCCGAGACCGAGAAATACGCCCACGTCACCTTCTTTTTCAACGGCGGCGTCGAGGAGCCCAATCCCTTGGAGGACAGGGTGCTCATTCCCTCACCCAAGGTGGCGACCTACGACTTAAAGCCCGAGATGAGCGCCTACGAGGTGGCGGACAAGGCCGCCGAACTCATTCTTTCGGGAAAATACGACGTCATGATTTTGAATTTCGCCAACTGCGATATGGTCGGCCACACCGGCAACTTCGAGGCCGCCGTCAAGGCGGTCACCGCCGTCGACGAATGTGTCAAGACGGTGGTTGAGGCCGTCCTAAAGGTCGGCGGCTCCGCCATCATAACGGGCGACCACGGCAACGCCGACGCCATGACCGAACCCGACGGCTCGCCACTCACCGCGCACTCCACCAACCGCGTGCCCGTCATCGTCGTAGACGACCGCTTTACCGAGTTGCGCGAAGACGGCAGGCTCAGCGACATTGCGCCGACGATGCTCGAAATCATGTCGCTCGACATTCCCGCCGAGATGACGGGAACAAGCCTGATTGTGCGTTAAAATCCGTCTTTTTCCGGTGTTTTGGCTTTACTGCCGTCAAGATTTAATTTAATCCAATGAAAATCAGCTAAAAAATCCGTTTTTATAACGGATTTTTTCTTTTTCTTGGAATTAGTTATTTAATGCCGATTTTCCAATAATTCTTGACTTAAGGATATTATATAGATATAATATTTCCGTATAGTATTCGGCTTTTGGGAGTTGGCGCATGAAGAGGTCAAAAATTTTAACGGCTCTAATCGCGGTTCTGGCGGTTTTGCTTGCGCTTGCGCTCTTTGCCTGCAACCCGGGCGAGGAAGAGGAGCTGCCCGAAATCGACTTCGGCGAAAGCTTGGAGGATTTCACGCTCAACACCGGCTTCACCGTCAGCGGCAACACGCTGACGCAAGAGCTTCCGCGTTTTTCCGATTTGGCGGCCGAAATTAAGGTTACCTATAACTTTTTCGACAACATCACAACGACCGCGGGCTCCACTTACCGCCTTTATTCCGATGCCGAATGCACCCAGCAGGTTGAGTATTTTATTGCCGAGTTCGACGAAACGGTGGGCATTGACATTCCCATCACCTCGACCAGCTACCAATTCTGGATTAAAGTCTTTATGCGCGGCGCGCCCTCCATCAACAACGTCTATCACGTCATCTTCACTCGTGCGCCCTATTACATTTACTATCAAACTAATTCCGACCAAATTTTAGCGCCGACCGAATCCTTCTTCGGCGAAAAAATCAGCCTGCCCCAGCTTGCGCGCGCCGACTACGCATTTGTCGGCTGGTATAGCGACGCCGATCTTACCGAGCTGTTTGAAGACGAAATAATGGCGGCGTCCGACCTCACGCTCTACGCCAAATGGGCGACTACCGAAAGCTACGGCGATTTTGCCTACTATGTCAGCGGCGGCAAGGCCGTGCTCGCCGGCGTTTCGGCGGCAGGCGCGGGGAAGGACGAGCTGACGATTCCTGCCACCATCAACGGCTATCAGATTTCGGGCATAGCGGGCTACGCTTTTTACGATGCCGAATTTTCAAAAATCACGCTGACGGAAGGCGGGCTGACCTTAGGCGCTAACGCTTTCTCGGGCGTTTCCGAGCTCACCATAGCCGTTCCCGCATCGGCGCGCGCCGCCTATCTCGGCAATGCCGAATGGAAGAAGTGGGCGCATTTCTTCGAGGGGATTACGACGGACGAGGCGGACGGTTTTGTTTACGCGGTCAACGGCGAGGAAGCCATTATCACCGGTTATAACGGCGCGGGCGGCGCGGTGGCGCTGCCTCAAACGCTGGGCGGCGCGACCGTCGTCGAGATTGCCGAGTTCGCTTTCAAAAACAACACCGACATCACAAGGCTCAATCTCGGCGAAGCGTTTTCGGCGGGCAATCTGTGGCTTCAGGCGTCCGCTTTTGACGGCACCGACTTCACTATCTTCGCGCCCGCGGCTTTCCGCACTCAGACTAACTGGTCTAAATACGCCGCCCGAATCGTCGACTCCGAGATTCCCGAAACCGCCTTGGCAGAAACCGCGGACGGCGCTTACTCCGTCAATTTGAGGCTTGGCAGCGCAACCGCAACCACGGTTGACGCCGTTGTCCTTTCCGCTCAAAAACTTGGTGAATCGGGCGCGCTCAATTTAACCGGCATGGTTTTGGAAGTTGGCGGCGAGGAGCTTTCCGTCATCGTCAAGGCGATTGCGCCGCGCGCGTTTTTGGCCGACACCGAGCTTACCTCGGTGACGCTGCCCGCCTCGGTGACCGACATCGGCGAGGAGGCTTTCCGCGACTGCTCGGCGCTGACCGCCGTTACACCGGCAACTTTCGTCAACGTCGGCGCGGGCGCTTTCAGAAACGCGGCCTTGCTCGCCGGCTCCTTCAATATTACGGGGAAGAGCGTCGAGCCTTACTCCTTCTACGGCACCGCGATAACGGCGTTTTCGGCCGCCAATGCCGAAGTAATAGGCGAATTCGCGCTTGCAAGCTCCAAGACGGCGACTTTCTCGGCGTCGAACGCGGCAGTCATTAAGAGCTACGCCCTTTCCGATACCAGAGTTCAAAGCTTCTCGGCAGGCAACAAGCTTTTCGAAATCGGCGATTACGCATTCTACAACACCGCGCGCCTGACTAGTGTCACGCTTACCGATAACTTGATAAGCGTCGGAAGCTACGCTTTCGCCGCGACCTCGGTCAAAAACATTTATATCGGCAAGAACCTTTCCGTTATCGGAAGTTACGCCTTCCAAGGCGTTGACGACCTTACGGGCGTCACCATTTCGGCCGAAAACAGGTTGACCGGCATCGGCGATTACGCATTTTCGGGTTGCTCCCATCTAAAGCCCTTCCCTATTTCGGAATGCTCGGCGCTTTACTCCATAGGCAATCACGCCTTCGACTCGGCGGGCAGCGGATACTCGACCGCAGAAGTCCGGCCGCGCGCCCTCGATATTCCCAAGACCGTCGTCTATATCGGCGACTTCGCCTTTAATAAAAACTTCTTCTATAACCGTCTGTCCTTCTTCGGAAGCGGCGTCAGCGCCCTTCAATATATCGGCGAAAAGGCGTTTTTCGCCACCGGCCTTTCGGGCACGCTGACGATTCCCAAAAACGTCGTCGAAATCGGTGACGAGGCCTTCTCGGGGCTGGGCAAGATAACCGGTCTGATGTTCGAAGAAGTAAGCGCGCTTGAGCGAATCGGCAAGGGCGCCTTCAGAAATATCGCGGCGCAGGGCATGCTAACTTTGCCCGCCTCGCTCAAGTCAATCGGCAACTACGCCTTCAACGGTTGCAAGATGCTGACCTCGGTTTCCTTCGGAAGAGAGCTGGAAACGCTCGGCTCCAACGCTTTTTCGCACTGCACCGCGCTTGTAAGCGTCGTGTTCGCCCAAGGTTGCAAACTGAAGTCGATAAACGACAGCGCATTTTATTTCTGCTCCTATCTGGCATCCTTCACCATCCCTGCCCAAACCGAATATATCGGAAACTCGGCGTTCAAGTCGTGCAAGCGGCTGGAGACGCTGAACACTCTTGCGCTTGTCCCGCCGAGATTAGGCTTAAACGTCTTTGATTTGACGCCGATAGGATATTTGAGGGGCAAGATTTACGTGCCCGATACCAGCAATTCGCTGGGGACGCCCATCATCAACTCCTATATGATGGCGACCGACGGCAGCCAAGGCGGCAACACGCCCGGCTACCATAAGGACATGGAGAGATGGGCCAATTTCGCCTCCATCATGTTCAAAGCGTCATAAGCGCTTGGGCAGCCGAGAGCAAGAAACATATAAATTTTTGCGATGGAAATGTCGTTTTAGATAATTTTAATTCTTTGTTTCAATTAAGAATTTAATTTAACGTGCCGAAAAACATACTATATTTACTATATTTATTTTGCTTTGGGAAAAAATTATTTAGTCAGGTGTAATATGAAAAGATTTGCTCGTCAGGCGTTTTTTGCAAGTTTTTTAATCATTATTTTTATGATCGTTTTTTCGGGCTGCGGCGGCGTAGTTGGCGGCGCTTTTTCGTCCACGGGGAAGGTAATCCGCGGCGAATCCGCCTATGAGGTTGCCGTTCGCAATGGCTTTAGTGGGACTGAAGCCGAATGGCTCGAATCCCTAAAGGGTAAAGACGGCCGTGACGGAAGCGCGGTGGAGCGCGGTTATTCCGCCTACGAAATTGCCGTCCGCAACGGTTTTTCGGGCACCGAGGCCGAATGGCTTCAGTCGATTGTCGGAGAGCGCGGCTCGGCCGGTTTTTCGACGCTGGCCGAAGCCGCCAATCGGGCGCTGCTTTCGACGGTGTCGGTCGTAAGCACTTTTAGTGTTTCGGGCGGAAGCCAGAGCGGCGCGGGCGCCGGCGTCATAATAGGCGGCGACAAAGAAATTGGCGAGGCCTATATCATCACTAACTTCCACGTCGTTTTCAATGCCTCCGCCAGCCCCAATATCAGCACCAACATAAGGGTTTTCCTCTACGGCATGCAGTTCACCGACTACGCCATACCCGCCGGCTATTTCGGCGGCTCGATGACCTATGATTTGGCGGTTTTAAAGGTCGAGAACTCGGCGCTTTACCGCGACAGCGCCTCCGTTCCCGCGACAATAAAAAGCTCGTCGGACATTGCCGTGGGTGAATTCGCCGTTGCGGTGGGCAACCCCGGCGGCAAGGGCATATCGGCGACGGCGGGAGTCATCAGCGTCGATTCGGAATATTTGTCGATAACGGCCGCCGACGACATCACTACTCTCGAGCTTCGTGTCATGAGGATTGACGCCGCCGTAAACAGGGGAAACTCGGGCGGCGGGCTCTTCAACGGCCAAGGCGAACTCATCGGCATTGTCAACGCCAAAATAATTTCGGACGACGTCGAAAACATCGGCTATGCCATTCCTTCCGATATCGTGCTGTCGGCCGTAGACAACATAATGAGAAACTGCGACGGCGAGGAAAATACCACAATTAAACGTTGCATGGTCGGCGTCTCCCTGACCGTTCAGGACAGCAAGGCGGTTTACAGCGATAGCTCCAAAACTACGAAAATCGTGGAGACTGTTAAGATTCAAAGCATCAGTGCGGGAAGCGCGGCGGAAGGCAAGCTTGAGGCCGGCGACATCATCCTCTCCTTCAGCTTCAAGGGCAAAACCTACGGCGTGGCGAGGCTGTTCACGCTGGTGGACTTCAGTCTTCGCTTCGCTCAAAACGACGTCGTTTCCTTCTCCGTTGAGCGCGGCGGCGAGCTGATGGATGTCGAGGTTACGCTTTCAAGCGTTACCGAAATCCAATAATTCATATGATTTTTTAGCTGAATCAAACAAAGGTTTGTATTTTTTGCCGGCAAGCATATTAGAAACTGTTTTGCAAGGCAGCGTGCCTCTGATTAGCTTTATTAAATAATGAAAGCGGCGGAAATTTGTCCGCCGCTTCTTTTAATACGTTTAAATGCTTTATTGCTGCAATCTTTATATCGCCTAGGCAAAATAACTTTATCTAGCCTCCGCGCCTGAGTAGCACGGTGACGGCGGGATTGTCGGAAATGGACGCCGTGTGTTCGGGGTAGAGGTGGTTTATCGAGGGCGGGAAGTCGGTGGAAAGTATGTTGGCGCCCGCCGAAAGCGCCGACTCGGTGTTCTTCGCGCTGAAGTTGGGATAGACGTCGATACGCGTCCTCACCATGTAATTGTCGGCGACGAACTGCTCGAGCATTGAAGTTTTTTTGGCGTTGTTGGCGATTGCGAAGCAGGCGATGTCGGTATATTTGCCGCGCGTCAAGTAGTTGTTGGCGACCGCAGGCAGCATTTTCATATTTTCTCTGCCGTAATAGAACTCTCTTGCCGCCGCTTTGTCGTGTAGCAAAAACACCACCTTGCCCATCATGGATTCAAGGGTGGGGTAGTTGTTGGTTTCCCGAAGCTCCTTGGCGTTAGCACTGCCGTTAAGGAACTCCTGATAGTCGACGAGCTTGGAGCCGAAGACGTCCTCGAGCATGGCGTCGAGCGCGTCAAACCCCGCTTCGTCGAGCGCCTTGCACTGCGTGAACGGCAGTGTCGGCTTGGGCTCAATCAGAATAAAGAGGGGGAAGTGCCCCGAGTTGTAGTCGGACCAAAACTTTATCTCCCTGAGCGCCATTTCGAAGTTGATTGCCGTGCTGTTGGTTTCCAAAAAATAGTTGTGGAAGCATTGAATGGCGAAGCTTCCGTCTTCGTATACCAGCTTGGAGACGTCAAGCTCGATACTCCTTATGCCCATATTAAGTTGCTCGGTCAATGTGTCAAAACCGTAGTTAAAATCTCTGCCAATAAAAGGCGCGAGAAGATAATTATAGAAAGCGTAAGATTCCTTATGTAGCCCCTGCTTGTAGCTGTTATGTGTGGCGAGATAGACCAGCTCGTTGACTTTGACGCCCGAGGCTATTGCCTCGTCTAGGTCAAAGCCGCAAAACGCCTGTTCGTCGATTTGGGGCGCGGTGCCGGCGGCGTATGCCATCTGCACCGCCAAAAACCGCGAAGCTTGGTCGTCGGCAAATTCGATTTTATTTTTTGCGCTTTGATTTGCCGCCAGCACGAAATTGCAGACAACGGCAAGCAGATAGGCGATAAGTATTACCGAAACAACCAACAATACCCTTGATACAATACGCTTTCTCTTCACCTTATCCATACTTTATCCTCGCATTTGTTAGGCTTATATGCCTGTTTGGTAATTTTCGGTTTTTCATTGTTTGCTATCATTCAGGTTATTTGGCTTTGCTCGGTGTCGCAGTAATACCAGTGTCAATAGTTTTCGCTTTTGCGGGAGTGCCGAAGGGCGCGGCGTTTGGCGCCCGCCTCGAACTCGGCGCGTTCTTCCTCGGTTTCCACAATGAGCGGCGGGACCTCGACGGGAAGATCGTTTTCGTCCAAGGCAACCATGATGAGATAGGCTTTATTGATAAGCCGTCTTTCGCCGCTCAAGTCTTCGACAAATGACTGGACGCAGACTTCCATCGAGGTGCGCCCGACGTAGGTCAGATGCCCCTTAAGCACCACGGTGTCGTTGAGCCGCGCCGGCTCCTCAAAGCGCAGCGAATCGACAAAGGCCGTCGTGACGTTGCGGCCGGAATGCCGCCGCGCCACCACCGCCGCCACAATGTCTATCCACGCCATCAGCTGGCCGCCGTAAAGCCGCCCGCTGCCGTTCAGCGTGCCCGCCAGTAATATTTGAACCTGCTCCGCCTTGGAGTCGGAGACGCGTTTTCCTTCCATTCTTTTTACCTTTCGTCTTTTTTGCCGTTAGCTTTTTATTGCTTCCTTGACAAAGGCTATCGACTCTTTGAGGCAAGCTTTGGCTTCGCTCATAAATATTTTTAGATGGAAGCAGTGGAAGCTGTTGAAGAGATCGGTCGCGTGAAAATGCTTATATTCCACGCCCTGTTCAATAAGCTTATTGATGAGCTTGACGTTGTGGTTTTTTGTTATAAAATCCTGCTTGCCCGTGATGACCATCGTCCTAGGGAACTCCGAGGTAATATAGGGGATGGGGTTCATCACCGAATAGTATTCGTAATTTTTGAGCTCGCTAACATTTTTGATGCCCGTCATGTCGAGCGTCATCGTCCTGAGCAGCGGGAACTGAAACCACGGTTCGTCGAAATCGTAAGGCCCGCAGTAAAGAAGCGCCGATTTGAAGTAGAGCGGGGACGCTTCAACCTTGAACTTTTGGCGCATATCGGCGTTTTTCAAGGACACCAGCGTGACGGCGGAGAGATGGGCGCCCGCGCTGTCGCCCGAAATAAACAGATTGTCAAGGTCGAAGCCGTAGACGCCGGCGGCCTCCTCAATCCATTTTAGAGCGGCGTAAATGTTCTGGACGTAGAAGGGATAGCGGTATTTGGGGCCCAAGCCGTAGTTGATGTTGACAACCGCTATGCCCGCGTCGGCGAACTGAAGGGAGAAGCCGCGGCGGTATTTTTTATCGCCCACTATCCAGCCGCCGCCGTGGATGTTCAACAGCACCGGGAACTTGCCGCTTTCGGGGCGCTTTGACTCGTCGTAAAGCAAATCGAGGCGGCAGACGTCGGGGTAACGCTCGTCGTAAACCAAGTTATTTTCCTCGGTTACGCCCGGATAATCGAGGTCGTTGCACCATTTGTCTTTGAGTAAATCGTCGACTTTGAACACAAATCCCAGTAATGACATTTTTCTCTCCTGAAATATATTAAGTTTTTATATTCTTATCGATAGCTTCCGTAGGCCTGCTTCTGAAATTCCTTCAAAAGCGAGTAAAAAGGAAGCGACGACATTTTATAGTTGACTTTGTCGATATCGCCATACCAACGGTTGACGAAGCCCTGCATTATGGTGTCGTAGTCGTAGCAGTAAGCCTCGGTGCTGTCGTTTTTGGAGGTGACCGACGCCGTTGCCTTGAGGATGCCGAGATCGACTTTGCCCGACATTTCCCAAACCTCCTCCGTCGTCCAGGTGCGCATATAGCCGTTGGTAAAGACCGTCATATTGACCTTGAGCTTGCCGTAGTAGAGGCTGTAGTCTTTAAGGATATCGAGGAAAATACCGGGCGCCTGACTGAGATAGAGCTTTTCGGCGTAATACGATGCGCATTCCTCGGTGCCGCGGCCGGACAAAGTGTCCACTTCGAAATCGACGGAATAGTATTCGATGATGCTGTCGCCGATCTTGGTGCCGCTTTTTTTCTCGATTTTGACGGTGTCGCCCATGACGACGTCGGGCGTTATGACGTGCACCGAAATATCGTGCGCCGAAAGGCCGTAGGGGTCGCCGTAGTCGTCGGGGTAAGGCCTGGTGAATTCCGCTTCGGCGGCCTCGTATTCGGCGCGCGATTTTATGTCAAAGTTGCGCTGTGCCTCCGAAAAATCCGCCGTAACGCCCGTCTTGGTGATTGCCGTCGTCAGCGCGTCGCCCGTCCAAACCACCTGCTTTTCGGGCGTCTTTATCCGCCGTCTGGCAAACGGCAACAGGCTCCTAAGCCCCAGCTCGCCGATTGAAACCAGACTTTCGTCGCTGGCCGCAACCGAATCCTTGGGCACTTGGGTGTATTCCTCCGATACGCTGTAAACCTTATAGGCGTCGGTGTAGCGGTCGGCTATCGCGATTTTGGCGTTGAAAGGATAGATTAGATCGTAATAAGTGGCCGTCAAATCCATGCCGCCCGAAATCTCAATGCTGGTGTCGTTCATTGTCATGCCGCCGGTTGCGCGGCCTAGGCCGACGGTGAATTTTGCGCGCATGGGCGAGGTGGCGTCGGCAAGGCAGGCTATGCGGTAGATTATGTAAGCGGCGAGCGCCTTCTGCTCGGGCGTGGCGTCGTCTTCCATCGCCGCTTCAATCTCGGTCGAAAACAGCTCGAACTGCGCCGAGTAGTCGGTGTAAATGGAATCCTCGTCGGTTTGGGGCGCGTAGCCGAACAGCCCGTAGTAGCTGCCGAGGTCGGAGTTTAGCGCCTTGTTGATTATTAGCCCCCAGAAAAGCCAAAGCAGCACGCTTCCGATGATGACAAAAACCGAAAGAACCGATATTAAAATGATCAGCCGCTTTTTGAATTTCTTTTTCTCGGCATCCGATTTGTCGCGGTATTTTACCCTCGGTTTTTTTCTTTTTTTGCCGCTTCCGCCGTCCGAACCGTCGCCTTCGTTCGCCTCGGCTTCGGCCTCGAATTTGGTTGCGGCCTCGGAAGTTACTTCCCTCTCCTCAAACTCAAAAATTTCCGCGGCGTCCGCCTTTTCGCCTTCCTTTATGGCGTTCTCTTTATCCGTCTCGAATTCCTCAAACGGGTTGTCCGCGCCCTCAAAGCCCATAATTCACCTCCGCCCCTTAATATAAGCTTAATCAAACAAACAGTTTTAAATTACTTAATTTAATAATAACATTACCGAAATTAAAAACACAAGATATTTATCGTTTTTTTAATCAAATTTATTCCTTTCCGGCTTAAATGAAAAGGGCTTGATTAGTCGCGGAAAGGCGTATTGAACCATATTTTTTGCCGTTTCATAGTGTGAAGTGGAAGAAGTATTAATAAATATACTTTTTTATTATAAATAAAACGCTTTAGGAGGAAGTATGAGTTTTTTTATCAACGATTTCAATGAAAAGCAAGAAACAGGTTTTTTAAGAGACGACAACCGTTTCTGCTTTGGTAATTTAAGATCCGACGGTCTGAGGTCCGACAACGGGCCTCACGTTTGTTTCGACCCTCGGCAGGCGGATTGCTTCGAGCATAAATTTCCCGTTTGCTGCGAGCGCCGCTTTCCGTTTTGCTTCGGCCGCCGTATTCCCGTTTGCTGTCACGATAATATAAGTGCCGAATGCGGGCGTTGGTGCCCCGAGTTTGGCCAATCCGGCCCTCGCCTTCCGCTGTGCTGTGACCGCTGGCGTCAGGACATTTGCGGCTCCGAGCTTAGGCGCCGCGACTGCTGCTGCGTCTGCTGCGTGCCCGGGCCCCAAGGCCCGCCGGGCCCTCGGGGTTGTCCCGGCCCCCAAGGCCCGCGAGGCGCGTCGGGACCGCAGGGAATACAGGGCGAGAGGGGCCCGCAGGGCGAGAAGGGCGAGAGGGGCCCTTGCGGCCCTCAGGGCATTCCCGGCAGCAGCGCCATCATTCCCTACGCCTCGGGCACACCCGTCGTCCTCGCCTCTTTGGCGGGCGGACTAATCGGGTTTCCCAGCTTCGTCGGATTCGGCTCCAACGCGCCCGGCCTTTCCGTCTTCGGAAATACCATTAATTTAGAGGGCACGCCTATCGGCCAAATCCTCAACTTTGCCTTCGTGGTGCCCAGAAACGGCACGCTCACCAGCCTTTACGCCCTATTCAGCGTCACCGCCGCCTTGGGCGTAGGTATCGGACACTACGAAATCCATGCCCAGCTGTTCCGCTCCCAAACGCCGACCAGCAACAATTTTATCGCTTTGGCTCCTACCGACGTCACGCTGCTGCCCACTTTTCCGGGCTTAAGCGTATCTTTCGGCGACGTCGCGACGGGCTCGAAAACCTTCAATATACCAGTTTCGGCCGGCGACCGTCTGCTGCTTGTCTTCTATCTCGTGCCGCCCAAATTCAGCGTGGCGGCAAAATTCTCGGGCTATATCAGCGCAGGCGTCGCGATAAGCTAATGTGAACACATTTTAGAAAAATAACGCCAAAAAAGGGCCGCGGTTTTTAACCGCGGCCCTGCTTTTTCAATCGTTATCCTCCCATTCGGCTTTAATCATTTCGATGAGCTCGGCTCTTGTAAGCCTCAGGTTTTTATAATAAAGCAAATCCTTTTTCAGCTGTTCCGAGGCGAGCGCAAACTTTTTGTCGTCCAGCTTTTTGGTGCCGTGCTCGGCGACGAAGCAACCCTTGCCCGCGCGCGTATAGATAAGGCCGGCCGCCTCCAACATTTCATAGGCTTTTTTTACCGTTATAATACTGATGGACAAATCGGCCGCCAGCGTCCGCATCGACGGCAAACAAAAGCCTGCGGGCAATTTGCCCGAAAGTATCTGCGCCGTAACCTGCTCGAAAAGCTGCTCGTAAATCGGCTTTTCGCCATGCTCTAAAATTACTATATCCAATTATAAATTCACCCGTTCGAAGGCTTTTACCGATTTTTTAAAGGTTAAGAGGGGAGTTATAGCGAATACCAGAAGCCCTGCTGCCAAGTAAATGAGCTGCCGTCCGAAAGTAGCAGGGGACAGGCTGTCGAGGTTGTTTCTCAAGACGGGGACAAAGGCGATGGTGAACTCTAAAACAATCACGGCAAGCGCGAAGCCGGTGAAACCGAATATGAGAGGCGCCGCAATTTTATAGCCCGACTTAAAATACATCGGCAAAAATATCGCGTTGAACACCGACATGGATATAAGCGCGCTTCCGAAAAGGGCGAAGTTGGCGTCCATTCCCACCGGGTTGCCGCTTTTGTTTATTAAAAGTGAGGAAATAAGAGCGAATGGAATAGCGGCGACGAGCTGGACGGCCTCCAAATATATGACGGTGAAATATTTTGATTTCACTATGCTCCCGCGCGAAATCGGCATAAGCGCGGTGAATTCGAGGTCCTTGTTGGCTTTCATCGTTGAAAAGATGATTTGAACGGCGAGGAAGAAATAGGCTATCCCAATCATATAGGGGTAGTTTGGAATCATAATGAGGCCGGAAAGCAGGCTGAAAATGTAGATTTTGGGGTCGAGAACCAGCTTCAATTCTTTATATATGAGATTTTTCATGCTTTTTCCCCCTTTGAGCCGGTGTAATAAATCATGATGTCCTCGAGATTGGGCGCCTGCGCCAGTAGGCCGCTATCCGGCGAATAATCCGCCTTTTTCATGAGGGCTGAGAAGCCGTGGCGGTTTTCTTTGCATCCGATAAGCTTCGTTTTCATATCCTCGTTGAGCATATCAGTCGCGCCCTTCACCACGAGGTGGCCGGCAAGAATGTCGTCCTTAGTTTCGTTTAAAATGATTTTTCCGCCGTCGATAAACACAATATAGTCGGCGCATCTGTCAAGGTCGGAGGTGATGTGGGTGGAAAACAGCACGCTGTGGCGGCCGTCCTCCACTATTTCCTGAAAAATATCCGACACCTCGCTTCTCGCTATCGGGTCCAAGCCGCTGGTCGGCTCGTCCAAAATCAGAAGTTTTGCGCCGTGTGAGAGGGCGAGCGCAAGCCCCAGCTTGACCTTCGTTCCCGCCGAAAGCTCCTTTACACGCTTTTTTGGATTTATGCCGAACCTCTCAAGATAGTCGGAAAAAACTTTGTCGTCCCAGTTTTTATAAAATTTCTTAAAAATCTTGGCAAGGACAAACACTTTGGTTTGGGGGTAATATTCGAATTCCCCCCGACATAAAGGCGAGTTCCTGCTTTATTTCGGCTTCGGCCTCGTTAATATCCCGCCCGAAAACAGTGACCCGGCCGCTGTCCGGTATCACGAGATTGAGCATCGACTTGAGCGTCGTCGTTTTGCCCGAGCCGTTTTTGCCGATAAAACCGGTGATAAACCCCTCTTCCACATCAAAGCCGACATCTTTTAGGCTGAAATCGGGATAGCGTTTACATAAATTCCTTACGCTCAACATATTCATTCCCTTAACTGTGCATATTGTTTATATACAGTATAAACAGTTCGGAGCCTATTTGTCAACAAAAAACCTATGATTTTTTTAAACTTTGAAAGATTTATATATCCCAAAGAAATGTCAATATATAAATTAAGTAGGGAGATTTTCCCGAAAACTTTATATTTATGTCAAAGATTTATCCTCGACCATGATGGGCATGGGCGAAAACTAAGCCCTTATGATATAATCAAATAAAAGGCGAAACCCAAGGCCTCCTCACAAAACAATAAATTTCACAACACAAAAAACACAGGAATTTTCCTGTGCCCTTTTAAAGTAAGATGCGCTCGTTTAGTTTAGACAACATTTTTTAAAAACGGAATAATTATTCGATGGAATTGGTTATCAAATGGCCGCAATTTTTAAGTAAATGAATTTGTTTTAACCTAAAGGCGCTTGATTGACTTTTTGGACATATATTTTTTTCTGGTCTATAACCCCGTCGTAAATTTTATCGGTTGTATAGCTTAAAGATTTGCTTTCGCCCGGCAACAAGATAATCTCTTGTTTGGGACTCTTTGCGCTCATGTTCAGCAAGCCGCCGCTTCTGTAACTGTATACCACTTCGAAACTAAGCGTTTTGTCAGTTGTATTTTCCACAATGCAAGCAAATTTTAATATTTTGTATTCGGCACCTGACGCGGCGTCTTTCCCCTCGGTTACATCGATTTTTGTCTTGCTCAGCTTAATGCCATCAACAACAACAGCATTTGAGCAGCCCGTTAGAATCAATGAGGTTAGAATTAACATGATAAATAAAACTATAGCAGCCTGCTTTTTCATTACGCTACTACCCTCTCAAGATTTATTAGAGAATCTCGTTTATCTGACGAATCAAAATTAAGCTGATATTAAAATTATATCATAAGAAATTAATTATTTCAATATGAATAAGTTCCTCAAATGCAAATAAGTTCCTCAAAATTATGAGGAATGATTGCAGAACGCCCATCTTTATTTTGTCCCCAAAATCGGCGAAAGGGTTGCAGATAGCATTCTTTTAGCGTGAGGGCGAGGGAGCTTACACAAAAAAATTCTGTTATAAAATTGTCCCCATAGAAACATTCAATGGGGCATAAAAAGCGCAGGCAGCGGATCCTATGCTTTTAATAAATTGCGAATTTTTTAATAGCGTTACTGGATAATTTAAATTTAACATTGATTAAGTTTTGTTTAGCAGTATAATGGTTTTAATAAATTATGAAGAGAAGCGCCTTATTTTTTTATTACCTCAATGCGGGCTTGCCCCGCTCTTCACGGGCAATAGCCCTCTTCATGTCTTCATGCCGAAAGGCGCTTCATTATACAAACGGAACAACCTCGTTGTTCCGTTTGTCTATGGTGGAGGTGCGGGGAGTCGAACCCCGGTCCGATAGACAAACCCAACCGCTTTCTACATGCTTAGTCAGTGTTTATAAGTCCCGCTTGAAAGGACATTGACAACCTTTCTTCACGGCTAGCCCGCATACTCCCGCGGCTTGGGCAAAGCCGCGAGAGTGGCCGTCCTATATGATGCCGATTGCCGGCGGAACGGTGGCGCCGGGTCGACACGCTGCTATATTATTAAGCGGCGAGGGCGAAGCTCATAGAGCTTCTTTCAGATTTCTCTGCATTTAATTTTAGGTTTCCGTCTTTAAGGCAGCCGAGCCTGCCGCATGCTTACGATACGATTCAACCCACCGTCGAATCCAAAACACCCCCATGGGGTTTCTATATATTAACAGAATATGCGGCTAAAATCAAGCTCTTTCCGCCGCGGAGAATTTGAAAAAATTTGTATAAAATCAGGAAAAAGCGCAAAAACGCTAAAGATTTAGTAGGCTTTTGATGTTTTTAAATAAAATCATTTCGCGCTGCTCGTCGGTGAGTTTGAGCGCCATAAACCTTTCAAGCTCCTCCCCTATGTCCCACATCGGATAGTCGGAGCCGAAGAAAAACCATTCCGCACCGAAATAATTTATGAAGCGCTCGGCCTCGCCCTCATGCATAAAGGCGAGCGAGGAGGATGTGTCCATGTATATATTCCGTATTCCCTTATAACAGTTGACTTCATTCCAACGGCTGTATCCGCCGAAATGCGCGCCGATGAGCTTAAGCTCGGGGAAGGCTTTGGCGATTTTCGCCAGCCGCTCGGGGCGGGAATACTCGAAGCGCATATCGCCTGTGTGAATGAGGATGGGAAATTTGCCCGACGCCGCCTCGTAGATTTTGAGGGCGCGCTCTTCGTCAATTAAAAACTTTTGAAAGTCGGGATGAAGCTTGATGCCCGAAAATCCGTTATTCTCGCACCACGCCATCTCGGCGTCCACTTCCTGTTCGCTCATGTCGGGGTGCAGTGTCATAAAGCCGATAAACTCGGGGTGTGCCTGCATCTCTTCAAAAATGAACTCGTTTATCGGCCGCACCTGCCGAACGGCGGTGGCCGAGGAGTGGACTATGTAGCGTGAAATCACGCCCGCGCCTTGAGCGAGAAGCCCCTCGGCGGTTCCTTCCGCGCGCATTGGCAAATTGTAAAAATCGCCGATGGCCTTGGAGGCCTTGGCGGCAATTTTACTCGGGAATATATGCGCGTGTGCATCAATTATCATTATATTTTGCGTCGCTATGTTGCCCGTTTTTGTTCGGCGCTTGCGCCGTCATCCACAGTTTTTCGTTTTTCGTTGAGCGTTTTTCGTTCGGCGCGTCTACCCGCGCCGCTATCCGCCGTTATTCATTATTAATTATTAATTATTAATTCGGCGAAGCCGCTTCGGCGCAGCCGTTTAGTTGTTGATTACGATAGCCAAAAACACGGCGTCTGCGCCGCCTATCGCAATCATGCCGTGGGGGTTGGAGCTGTCGTAGTAGATGGTGTCGCCTGCGTTCAAAATTTCGATGTTGCCGTTTATCGAAAACTTCAGCGTGCCCGAAAGGACGATGTCCATCTCCTGTCCGCTGTGGCGGGATAGCTCGATATCCGCGTTTTCGGACGCCGCGATGTAGGGCGCAGTAACCTTATAAGGCTCCATGAGGCGGTGTTTGAAAGTCGACGCCAAGTGCTCATAGCTGAAGCCGCTTCTTCTTTTCACCGCAAGCCCGCGGCCGGCGCGGACGATTGAATATGACGACAGTTTGGGACCGCTGCCCGTTATGAGCTCGGTGACGTCGACGCCGAGCTTTAGCGACCACTTAAACAGCTCGGTGACGCCGAAATCAATTTTCCCCGCTTCGTAGTCAAGGTATTTTGGGACGGTAATGCCCGCCGCATCCGCCATCTCTTCCGCCGATATGTTGAGATCGCGCCTGAGTCCCGCCAGCCTTTCGGCAATTTCGCATGTAACGCTCATGATAAACCTCTCTTTTTCAATCCATTAAATTTTAGACCGCGTGACAGAGTTTGTCAAGGCATTATTAAGCCGTGCGGCGGGAGACAGAATGCATAAAAGCCGCGGGGTTGTGGATAGATAATATTTAGGCTTACAATTGAATTTTTCTTTAGCGTATGTTATCATTTTTATATCAACCACGGGGGTAATGATTTTGGATAAAATTTATCGCATTGAAGGCACCGCCGCAAAGCCCGAAAACGTCATAACAGGGCAGGGCTTCCGCGTCACCGTTTTGACCGACAGGCTGATTCGTTTGGAAACCGGGAAGACGGAGTTTTTCACCGATGCGCCGACGCAAAAAATTTGGTATCGCGATTTGGGGGCGGTGGCATTCGAGGTAAAGAAATCGGGCGGCGGGCTGTTTATCAAAACCCAATCCGTCGAGTTTTTATATAACGGCTCGGTGTCCTCGCCTAAGGTCTTCGTGCGCTTTAAGGCGGGCGAGCGGCCGATTGAGGCGTTTTCGGCGCGCGGCAACCTCAAGGGCACCAGACGCACGCTCGACTTTGTGCTGGGCTCGGCCAAGCTCGACGACGGCCTTATTTCGCGTTCGGGCGTCACCGTGCTCGACGATTCCTCATCTTATCTTATCGAGGCCGACGGCACGCTCAAGCCGAGGGCGGCAGAAGGCGGCGACTACTATATCTTCGCTTACGGCCGCGATTATCTCGGCTGCATCAAGGCCTTTTTCAAGATAGCGGGCTCCGTTCCGCTGCTGCCGCGCCACGCGCTCGGCAACTGGTGGAGCCGCTATTTTCCCTATTCCGAAGAGAGCTACCTAGCGCTCATGGACGAGTTCAAGGCGCGCGGCATTCCGCTGACGGTGGCGACCGTCGATATGGACTGGCACCTTGTCAAGGACGCGCCGAGGGACGGCGGCTCTAACTCGATGGGGCGGCCGGGCTGGACGGGCTATACATGGAATACCAAGCTTTTCCCTGATTACAAGCGGTTTTTGGCGGCGCTCAAGGCGCGCGGGCTGGCGGTGACGCTCAACCTCCATCCCTCCGACGGCGTTCGGTATTTTGAAGAACAGTATGGCGCGATGTGCGCCGCGATGGGCGTAGACCCCGCGACAAAACAGCAGATAAAATTCGACATGACCGACTCCAATTTCGTCGAGGCGTATTTTAAAGTTTTGCACCATTCTTATGAGGAGGGCGGCGTCGATTTTTGGTGGATTGACTGGCAGCAGGGAACGCGCTCCAAATTGCCCGGGCTTGACCCTCTTTGGCTTTTAAACCACTATCATTTTTTGGACAACGCTAAAAACAAGCGCCCGCTGATTTTGTCGCGCTATCCCGGCATGGGCAGCCACCGCTATCCGGTAGGATTTTCGGGCGACACCATAGTGGCGTGGAAAAGCCTCAGGTTCCAGCCCTATTTCACGGCGACCGCGACCAACGCCGCCTACACCTGGTGGTCGCACGACATAGGCGGCCACGTCATGGGACGAAGCGACGACGAGCTCTATCTCAGATGGATTCAGTTCGGCGTTTTCAGCCCCATCAACCGCCTGCATTCCTCCAACGGCAAGTTTACCGGCAAGGAGCCTTGGAATTTCCGGCGCGAAACCGCCGACTCGGCCGCCGAACACCTGCGTTTCCGCCACCGCATGCTGCCCTATCTCTACTCCATGAACGCGCTGACGGCGGAGGAGGGCGAGCCTTTAATCCGTCCGATGTATTATACTCACCCCGAAACCAAGGAAGCCTACAAGGTAAAAAATCAATACTGGTTCGGCAGCGCCATGATAGCGGCGCCGATAACCGAAAAATGCCCGCGGCGGTTTTTGCGAGCCTCCGCCAAGGTCTGGCTTCCCGAAGGAAGATGGACGGATATTTTCGGCGGCGAGACTTTGAGCGGCGGCAGCTACCGCGTCTTCAGGCGGGCTACCGAGATTCCGGTGTTTGCCAAAGCCGGCGCCATAATCCCGCTTCAAGGTCTTGAAAACACCGGCGTTCCAAAGGAGCTTGAGCTTTGGATATACTCGGGCGACGGCGAGTTTACGCTGTTCGACGACGACGGAAAGAGTATGGATTATAAATCGGGCAAATGCACTAAAACGCCGATGAGCGTGTCGTTTTCGGAAGGTAAAGTGTCGTTTGTGCTGAAAAAGCCGCAAGGCGAAACGATAGAAGGGCGCAAGTATAAAGTGATATTGAAGGACGCCGCGCTGGCATCCGTCGCCGTTGACGGCAAAATAGTGTCCACCGCGTCCGCGCCCCAAGTCGAAATCGAGGCAGGCGAGCATACCGTCGAGTTTTTCGATATCGAAAAACCTAGGGATAAAACGCTTGTCGAGCGCTGGGAGTCTGTTCTGCAAGACTATCACGTCTTTATACTGTGTCGGCAATACTTCTTCTATAAGTTGAGAAACCTAAAGAGCGAAAAAGCTCAGAGGCTGTTCATCAAGTGCAACATCTTCATTAACCGCAAGGTCCGTCAAGCCTTGCTCGCCGAGATGGACAAAAAATAGTTTGCGAGGAAATTTAACAAATAAAAAAGAGAGCCTGAAGCGGCTCTCATTTTTATTATCGTATTAATATATTTTCTGAGTCAGGGGGAGTCTTCGGCTTGGTTTAGTCTGCCGAACTTTGGTTATTTAGGCAGCTATCGAAAAATTCGGCGATGTCGTTGTAAACCGTTTCTTTCTCGAGCTCGTTTATCACTTCGTGGCGCGCTTCGGAATAGAGATGGAGCGTCACGTTTTTGACGCCGCACTGCTTGTAGTGATTGTAGAGCGCGTTAATTTTTTTGCCGTAGCCGCCGATTGGGTCCATATCGCCCGAAAAGAGCGCTATCGGAATATCGGGGTTAATTTTCAGGGTATTTTCGGTCTTGTTAGCCTTGGCTATTCCCTTCATCATCGAATAAAAGAAGTTTATGCTGACGTCTATGCCGCAGTATTCGTCGTCGATGAAGTTTTGGCGGCGTTCCATATCGCGCGTCAGCCATTGGCTGGGCCCTTTGTCGCCCTTGTATTTTAGGCCGAAGAGGCCGTCCGATATCGTGCGGACAAAGGCGGGACGCCAGTCTTTGGCAACGGAATAAAGGGGGAAAAGAAGAGCTCTGCCCAAATTCACCAAGGGCGTTGGCATATACGCCGAGCCCAGCAGCGCAAAGGCGGCAAAATCGCCGCTCGCGCTCTCCTCGAGCACCGACTGCCCCAAAAGGCTGCCGTAGCTGTGGCCGAGATAAAAGACGGGAAGGTTGTATTTTTCCTTTAGGCGGCGTCCGAAATAAATTAAATCGTTAACGCTTTTTTCAAAAATGAAGCCCTTGTGCCGCCCGATTTCTTCCTTGGTTTCCGTCCTTCCGTGGGCGCGGTGGTCCTCGGCGAACACGATATAGCCCCTTGAATTTAAAAACTCGGCGAAAGCGTGGTAGCGACCGGCGTATTCGCACATGCCGTGCGCGATTTCGACGACCCCTTTGGGTTTTTCGATCTCGTCCCAAATCGAAACGAAAATCTCGGTGCCGTCGTAGGATTTAATTCTCTCCGTTCTCATATAAACCTTTGCCTAAAAAGAATACCTAAACTATATCAAAGTCGCGGCCAAATATCAAGCAAATGAGCCTTTCGGCGCTCAAAAACTCCTTGAAAGAGGGCACCTTTCAGTGATATTGCGTGTTAAATCAGCAATAAAGGATTAAACCGAGATTTTGGCTATATGCCGAAGACAGTTGATGAGCTCGTCGGGGATTTTGGCGGCCAGCTCGATTTCGTCGGGGCGCTCTTTTATTAGTGTGAAAATGAGGTTGTGGTGTTCGTCGGGGAAGACTGCGTCGATGTCGATGAGCTCGTCGGCATAGGCGTTTTTCAGCACCGCTTTGCCGTTGTTGGTAAGGAGCGTCAGCACCAGCTTTTCGCGGCGCGTGCCCGTTACGAATGAAGAAACGTTGTAGATGTCCTCGTCGTTGTCGGCGACGGCTATGAGGTTGTTGGAAAGCTCGGCGAGCTCCTCCCAGTTTTGGTGCAGGCGCTTTAAGCGGAAGTTGAAGATGCCGTCCACCGAATATTCGGCGACCTCGGCGAGCGAGCGTAAGATTACCGCCTCCTCAAACTCGCGATCGAAGTGGGTGAGGGAGGAAACCAGCGCGGCAAGTGCGTAGCCGAACGATTTATACCGAAGCCGCTTTAAAAAATAGCTGAGCTTCATGCGGCAGAGATAGAGCTCGACGAGTATGGCGTTAATTTCTCGGGACACGGCGTCGGCGTAGTCGCAAAGCGCGGCGATGTGGACGAAAGTGCGGTCGTCGGACTCTTCTACGGCAAAAGATAAATTCTTGATTTTGGAAAGCTTGGACACTAAAAAATCCAGTTCCGCCTTGAGCGATTTGTCGATGCTGATTACACTCGTCCACATATAAAATATTGTATGCAGTAAAAATGCAATTACACATCAAAGCGGTGATTTCGGTCTCAAAAATAATCCCGAAAATTTTCGGTTAAAAAACGCTTTGGGGCTTTTTTATCTTTTTTTACCACAACAAAATCAATTGACAATAAAAACGCCTGTGCTATAATAAATATGCTTTTTTTGCGGTCATGGCGAAACTGGCAGACGCGTACGTTTGAGGGGCGTATGAGCAATCATCCGGGTTCAAGTCCCGGTGACCGCACCAAACCTAGGAGAAGGGCGCATCCTGCGTCCTTTTTTCGTGTCTCGGGCTCAGTTTCGTATTTCTATATACGCGCCTTCGCCCTCGCGCTCAAAAGTCCGCAACCTGCAACCCTTCTTGGGTTTGGTCGGCTTATAAGCTTTTTTCCGCTCGGTATTTAAGCGTCCTCGCCCTCGCATTTGAAAGGACGCAATCTACAACCCTTCTTCTAAGTTCTTGCCGCGCACCTTCGCCCCCACGCTCTTTCCGTTTATAATGTCCGTTACTTGCTTAAAAGCGTCGTTCCGTTCTAATTATTTGTTGCCCGCAATCGAAGCGGGGTTAATTGGCTTGATGCATCCCGATATCCCTGCCAACAGAAACCAACGATATTTTAAAAATTATTGACCTACTGATTTCAACGCTTATATTTATATACCGAAGGACAAAATTCACTATAAACTGAAAAAAATAACCTCCGTTAGCGGGAGGTTATTTTTTATAAGATTTAAATTTGATTTCCAGTTATCTGCGGTAGCCGCCCTGGGACTTTTGCTGTTTTCTTGCTCTTCTGCAGGTGGGGCATCTGACGGGATCATTGTCAAAGCCCTTTTCCTTGTAGAATTCCTGCTCGCGGACGGTGAAAACGAATCCGGCGCCACAGTCTTTGCAAGTCAAAGTTTTGTCTTCCATACTTTCCTCCTTTTTAGAATTTTTCCGAACAATAATTTTAAATTTTCCTATCGTCCGAAATATGGAGGCGGGAATTAAAACTTTATCGGTTGCGTTAAGGATAACTCTTTTAAAATATTATGTCAAATGATTTTGTTATAATGTGTTTTTCTCTTGCAAATCCGCTTTAAACTGTGCTAATATATGCAGTGCCGCTTTTTCGGATTTTAGCTGCTAATATATTATAGTCAATATGATTCTTTAGCGGCGGGGAACAATAAGCTTATCGGGCGGAAATCCGCCTTCATATACGAGGCCGAGGCAACTAAGCCGAGGCTTAAAGAGAGGGAACGATGAAAATATCGTATCTTGGAAAAGAAGTAGAACTTGAAAACGGCGCCAACGTCGCCGCCGCGGTCGCGGCCGCGGGCGGAAGCATGGCGGGCGCGCTTGCCGCATCCTTCAACGGGCGGACGATTGACCTTTCAACCAAGCTTACCGAAGACGGCGAGCTCAAGCTTTTGACTTTCGCCGACGAGGAAGGCCGCGCCGCCTACCGCCACACCGCCTCACATGTTTTGGCGCAGGCAATCAAGCGCATTTATCCCACCGTCAAGCTGGCAATCGGGCCGGCTATTT
>DAOTKC010000019.1:0-28523 GCA_035449045.1 Eubacteriales bacterium | reverse complement strand
GCCGTGCGCGAGCGCGGCATAAATCTTCTGACCTCAAACAACGATATTTTCTCTGCCATAAAAAACATGGTAACAAATACTCTTTAATTATTAAACTTTGCGTAAAACATCCGGTCGCAGCGTTTACTTCCGCCGAGCGGAAAAGAGCGGGAAATGAAATTTTATTATGACCTTCATATCCACAGCGGGCTATCGCCTTGCTCCGACAAGGATATGACGCCCGCCAATATCGCCATCGCCGCCGGCCTTAGCGGGCTGGATTTTTTTGCGGTGTCCGACCACAATTCTGTTAAAAACTCCAAGGTTGCCTCAATATGCGGAGAGCGCGAGGGCGTTGTCGCCGTTCCCGCCCTCGAGCTTCAAACCGCCGAGGATATTCACATGCTCTGCCTATTTGCCGAGCTTTCGGGTTTGTTTGAATTTTACGGCAAGTTAAGTTTTCAAAGCATAAGAAACCGCCCCAAAATCTTCGGACAACAATTCATTTACGACGAGTTCAACAACATAGTGGACGAGGAAGAAAATTTGTTGATAGGCTCGGCCGACGTCTCGGCTTCGGAGGCCTTTAGCCTCGCATTTTCCTTGGGCGGGATTGCCCTCCCCGCCCACATCGACCGCCCGTCCAACGGCATGGAGGCCATTTTGGGCGCCGTGCCCGAGGAGTATTCCGTTGTCGAAATCTCCGCTCGCGCCACGCCCGAATTTATCAAGCGCTACTACGACAGGCTGGCGCTATATAATTCCGACGCCCACTATCTTGCCGCAATCGGCTCGGCGGGGGGCTCCGTCGACCTTGCCGAACGCTCGGCGGAGGCTTTGCTAAACAAACTCCGAGCCGCCTTGAAAAGATAGTTTAGACTAAGTAAAAATTTGTCAGACAAAATCTTATAAGTGGGTGGGGATTATGTTAAAACCCCGTCTAAAAGAGTAGTCTTTTGTTTTTTTTTGTGGTATTATAGGTAAGGAAAATTTGAAAAACTCCTTTTTTTCATAATTTTCTTTAGGGGAACATCGGTTTTTTCGCGCGTATACACACGCGCGCGAAAACACTTTTCGCCTCTACGGAGAGAAATTGCGCGAGCTTGCTTTGCACATACTGGATATAGCCGAAAATTCAATCGCGGCGTCGGCCTCGCTCGTCGAGATAGAGGTCGCTACCGACGAAAAGGTTTTGACGATAACCGTTACCGACAACGGCAAGGGAATGGACGAGGAGATGCAAAAGCGCGTCGCCGAGCCGTGGGCAACTACGCGCAAGACCCGCAATATAGGGCTGGGGCTTCCGTTTTGGAAGCTGGCGGCCGAGATGGCGGGCGGCGCGTTTTCCATTCGCTCCAAGTTGGGCGAGGGCACGCGGGTGAAAGCATCGTTTTTGGTGGACTGCGTCGACCGTGCGCCTATGGGCGACCTTGCCGCGACGATTGCGGCATTGATGGCGGCCGAGAACACCGACTTCGTGCTCCGATACAGCCGCAAGGGCGAGGGCTTCGTCTTTGACACTAGAGAGCTCAAAGCGGCGGGAATCGACGTTACCCGCCCCGCAGCAATCAAGCTTATCCGCGATATGATTCGTGAAAATATAATTATTACCGACGGAGGAACAGTTTTATGAAAACGATAGCCGATATCATGGCGATCAAGGAAAAAATGCAGCGCGAGATCATTTTAAGGGATAATCTTTCCGAGAATGAGACGCGCTTAGTCGTCGGCATGGCGACCTGCGGCATCTCGGCCGGCGCGCGCGCCGTCTTCAACGCGCTTGTCGACGAAATCGCAGTGAGGAACCTAAAGGGCGTCAAAGTCACGCGTTCGGGGTGCCTCGGGATGTGTAAGCTGGAGCCCATCGTCGAGGTCTACGTGCCCGGCCAGGAGAAAATTACTTACATCCGCGTCGACGCCGAAAAAGCCAAGAAAATTATTGCGAGCCACATAGTCAACGGAAATGTGGTCGAAGAATACATGATTACCAACGAATAAGGAGGAAGCAAGTATGTTCAGGAGCCACATTCTTGTTTGCGGCGGCACGGGATGCCATTCCAATGACTCGGCGGCTATCCGCGAAAAATTCGAAGCGGCTTTAAAAGCGAGGAAGCTCGACAAAGACGTTCAGGTCGTGACTACGGGCTGCTTCGGCCTTTGCGCGGCAGGACCTGTCGTCGTGGTCTATCCCGAGGGCGCGTTTTACAGCGGTATGACCGTTGACGACGTCGAGACCGTCGTTGACGAGCACATCGTGAAAGGCAGGCTGGTGGAAAGGCTTTTATATAAAGAAAAGGCCTCTCACGCCGCAATCAAAGCGCTTTCCGACACCAACTTCATTAAAAAGCAAACGCGCGTGGTCTTAAGAAACTGCGGTGTTATAAATCCCGAAAACATCGACGAATACATAGCCTACGACGGTTATCAGGCGCTCATCAAGGTGCTGACCGAGATGCAGCCGCAGGAAGTTGTCGACATCGTTAAGAAGTCGGGGCTTCGCGGCCGCGGCGGCGGCGGTTTCCCGACCGGCCTCAAGTGGCAATTCACCAAAGACGCGCCCGGCGACGTCAAATACGTCTGCGTCAACGCCGACGAGGGCGACCCCGGAGCGTTCATGGATCGCTCGGTCTTGGAAGGCGACCCCCACGCCCTTTTGGAGGCGATGGTCATAGCCGGCTTCGCCATCGGCGCCCACCAAGGCTACATCTACGTCCGCGCCGAATACCCGATAGCCGTTCAACGCTGCAAGATAGCGATGGAGCAAGCTAAGGAATACGGACTCTTGGGCAAGAACATTCTCGGCACCGGCTTTGATTTCGACATCGAAATCCGCCTTGGCGCCGGCGCATTCGTCTGCGGCGAGGAAACCGCGCTCATGACCTCGATAGAGGGCAACCGCGGCGAACCCAGAAACCGCCCGCCCTTCCCCGCCGTCAAAGGCCTGTTCGGCAAGCCGACGCTTCTCAACAACGTCGAGACCTACGTCAACATTCCTCAAATTATACTGAAGGGGCCGCAATGGTTCACTTCGATGGGCACCGAGAAGTCCAAGGGCACCAAAGTGTTCGCGCTGGGCGGCAAAATCAACAATACCGGCCTCGTCGAAATCCCGATGGGCACCACGCTCCGCGAGGTCATCGAGGATATCGGCGGCGGCATACCCAACGGCAAGAAGTTCAAGGCGGCCCAAACGGGCGGGCCTTCGGGCGGCTGCATTCCCGCTTCGGAATACGACATTCCCATCGACTATGACAATCTTATCAGCATAGGCTCGATGATGGGTTCGGGCGGCATGATCGTCATGGACGAGGACAACTGCATGGTCGACATCGCCCGCTTCTTCCTCGATTTCACCGTCGACGAGTCCTGCGGCAAGTGCACGCCTTGCAGAGTGGGCACCAAGCGCCTGCTCGAAATGCTGACGCGCGTCATCGAAGGCAAAGCCGAGCTTGAAGACCTCGACAAAATGGAAGAGCTCTGCTACTATATCAAGAACAACGCGCTCTGCGGCCTCGGCCAAACGGCGCCCAACCCCGTGCTCTCCACCATGCGCTACTTCAGAGACGAATACGAGGCGCACATTAAGGAAAAGCGTTGCCCCGCCGGCGTTTGCAAAGCGCTCCTCTCCTACTTCATCACCGAAGCCTGCAAGGGTTGCACGGTTTGCGCCAAGAAATGCCCGGTCGGCGCCATCACGGGCGTCGTCAAGGGCCAGCACGTTATCGACCAGTCCAAATGCATTAAATGCGGCGTCTGTATGGACAACTGCAAGTTTGCCGCCATCATAAAAAAGTAAGCGGGAGGCCACGACAATGGAAAAAATGGTAAATTTAAAAATTAATAATATAGCGGTGACGGTCCCCGCGGGCACCACCATTCTGGAAGCCGCCAAGACCGCCGGCATAAAAATTCCGACCCTGTGCTACCTGAAAGACATCAACCCGCTGGGCGCCTGCCGCGTTTGCGTCGTCGAGGTCAAGGGCGCGCGCTCGCTGGTTGCGTCCTGCGTCTATCCCGTCGCCGAGGGCATGGAAGTCACCACCAACAGCAAGAAGGTGACCGACAGCAGAAAGACGACTCTCGAGCTCATGCTCTCCGACCACAAGCAGGAATGCCTGTCCTGCGCCAGAAACCTCTCCTGCGAGCTTCAGGCGCTTTCGCTTGAGTATAACTGCGACTCGAACAAATTCAAGGGCGAGACCGTTGAGTATCCTCTTGACTGCACCACGCCCTACCTTGTGCGCGACAACAACAAGTGCATTCTTTGCCGCCGTTGCGTCGCCGCCTGCCATAAATACCAGTCGGTCGGCGTCATCGGCGCCAACGCCAGAGGTTTTGACACCCACGTCGGCTGCGCTTTCGAGCGTGACCTAATCGACGTCCCCTGCGTCGGCTGCGGCCAGTGCATCAACGTCTGCCCGACGGGCGCGCTCCACGAGCGTGAGGAAATCGACGACGTCGTCGAGGCTTTGAACGATAAGACCAAATACGTCGTCGTCGGCACCGCTCCCTCGGTCCGTATCGGACTGGGCGAGGAATTCGGCATGCCCATCGGCTCCAATGTCGAAGGCAAGATGGTCGCCGCGCTGCGCCGTCTCGGCTTCAAGGGCGTGTTCGACGTCAACTTCACCGCCGACCTCACCATCATGGAGGAAGGCTTCGAGTTTATCGGCCGCATCCAAAATGGCGGCAAGCTGCCCATGATAACCAGCTGCTCGCCTGCATGGATTAAGTTTATCGAGCACAACTATCCCGAATATCTCGAAAACCTCTCCACCTGCAAATCGCCTCAGCAGATGTTCGGCGCCATCTCCAAGACTTACTACGCGCAAAAGCTCGGCATCGACCCCAAGGATATGTATGTCGTTTCCATCATGCCCTGCACCGCCAAGAAGTTCGAGAAAGGCAGAGCCGACCAGTCGGCGTCGGGCTATCCCGACATCGACGCCGCGCTGACGACGCGCGAGCTCGCCAAGATGATAAAGCGCGCCGGCATCCTCTTTAACGAGCTTCCCGACGAAGAGTTTGACACGCCGTTCGGCATAAGCTCGAGCGCGGGACTTTTGTTCGGCGCGACGGGCGGCGTCATGGAAGCCGCGCTCCGCACCGTGGTGGCCGTTTTGGAAGGCAAAGAGCCCGAGAACATCGACTTTGTCGAGGTCAGAGGCACCAAGAACATCAAGGAAGCCACCTATAAAGTGGCGGGCATAGACGTCAAGGTCGCGGTGGCCTCGGGGCTTGCCAACGCCCGTGAGATCATGGAAAAAATCAAGTCGGGCGAGTGCGACTATCACTTCATCGAGATAATGAGCTGCCCGGGCGGCTGCGTCAACGGCGGCGGCCAACCCATCAAGGACGCCTACACCAGAAACAATATGAACGTTCCCGCTATCCGCGCCGCCAGCATCTACGCCGCCGACAAGGACAAGGCTCTCCGGAAATCGCACGAGAACCCCGCGATTAAGGAAATCTACAAAGAGTTCTTGGGCGAGCCCAACTCCCACAAGGCGCACGAAGTGCTGCACACCACCTATACTCCGAGAAATAAATATTAATCTCATCGGATTATAAGAAAAACAAAAAGCCGTCAAATGACGGCTTTTTTAGTTGCATTTTAAGTTTTTTTTAAACCTATAACGGCAGCTGTAATACGGTTAATCGGAATAAAACCTTATATGACCGGTGGGATAAAAAGCGTTGTTATTGAGCGGAAGGTGCGTCGGGCAGAGCGGCGGACAAAGGCGCGTCGGGCGCGGGCATATCGGGCGCGGCCGCGGCGCATTCGGCGTTATTTTGGCCGTTATAGTATTGCGTGCCCCCGCCGTCCAAAAAGCCGGACGCGCACTCCTTCCGGTAGAGGAGTTTTAAAAGCATGGGCGTCAAAAACGAGGTCGTAAGAATCAATATGACGACGAAGGGCACTATCGAGCTGCTTATCATGTTGTTTTCCAAGCCCTTTTGGGTGCAGACCAAAATCACCTCGGCGCGCACCATCATTCCTATGCCGATAGCAACCGAGTCGCGGGTGTTGAATTTCATAATCGCGGCGCCTACGCCGCAGCCGATAAATTTGCCCGCTATGCCCGCGAGAACAAACAATACTCCGAATAGGGCGGATGAAGCGCTAATGCCCGAAAAGGATGTGTTGATGCCGATTCCGGCAAAAAAGACGGGCGTGAAAATCATATAGCCGGCAATCTCCACTTTGCGGTCGATATAGGGTGCGGAATGCGAGCCCGTCAGCATAAGGCCGGCAAGATAGGCGCCGGTAATGTCGGCGACGCCGAACCACTTTTCGGCGGCGTAGGAATAGAAAAAGCAGAGCGCAAGCCCGAATATCGGCACACGGCGGTGGTTAGGCCATTTTTTGTCCATCCAAATGAAGAGGTAATGCGCGCCTATGCCGACGGCGATTGCGGCCGCAAAAAAGCCCGCCGTCTTGCCCAGCGTAATGAGCCCCTCAACGGCGCCGCGCGTCGAGTCCTTCATGCCGATTATGAGCGAAAGAAGGACTATGCCGATTATGTCGTCGATTATGGCCGCCGAAACTATGGCGACGCCCACCTTAGAGTTGAGCTTGCCCATCTCCTTTAAAGCGGCAACGGTAATGCTGACCGAGGTCGCAGTCAATATGACGCCGTAAAATAAGTTGGACAAAACCGTTTTATAGGACCAATCGGAAAATCCGCCGTTGAACGCCGATGCCACGATAAAGCCGAGGCCTAAGGGAACGACGACTCCGAGCGCGGTTATGACGGTCGCCGCCGCGCCGTTTCTTTTGATATCCCGAAGGTCGGTTTCGATGCCCGCCGAGAACATAATCAAAATAGCGCCGATTTCGCCGATAAAGGAAAGCCCTTCGCGGCTGCCGTCGGTCAGCACCGTTTGGCCGGGGATGTATTTGATGACTCCCACTATTATGCCGGCGAGGAGCATTGCGACAACCTGCGGAATTCCGATTTTTCTAAACAAAATGCCGATAAACTTTGATAAAAACAGTATCAACGCCAGCGGCAGTAATATCGAATAGAGCATAACCTTACCTTGCCCAATATCTATAAGTATTTTTTTTTTATTTTTTCGTTACGCGTTTTTTATTTTTTTGTCATAATCCGCGTTCAAGCGCGGATTATACCACTTTGCCGCGCTAAAAGCAAAGGTTTGAGAGCCTTCCGCCGGCTTTTTTAAAAATTTTTTAACTTTATTTCCTCTTTTCGTTTTTGACCGCATCGGGAGTATATCTTATAGCCTTAGTTCGGAGCCGATAAAATCGGAATTAGGCTCGATTTGTTAAGCGCATATGCATATTTTGGCAAAATACACCCAAATTATTGAAGAGGGCAAAAAAGTGAAGGACATTGAAAGCGAACTCAGGCAAATAGAGCAGGCATTTTTGGGCAGCAGCGACATCCGCATAAGAAGAATTAACGCGGGTCATGCTATGGCTGCTATCGTCTATATCGACGGGCTCATCGACCGTGAGCTTTTGGAAGAGAACGTAATCAAGCCCTTGACGCATGCCGAAAAGCTGTCTCCCACGGCCGAATCAATTCAAAGAAGCATCTATTACTGCGAGGAGCTTCGCGTTAAAGCTAACCGCGAGGAGATAATCGAATTGATCGCCGAGGGAGACATTGCCCTCTTGGTGGAGGGCTCCCGCGAATATTTCGGGCTGTCAATCAGAAAATATCCCCGGCGCGCCGTCGAGGAGCCGCCGACCTCCACCGTTTTTAAGGGGCCGCGCGAGGGCTTCGTCGAGGACATCAAGACTAACCTCGCCATGGTGCGGCGGCGTGTAAGAAGCCCCAACCTTGTCGTTTATATGACTAAATCGGGCAAGCTGACGGGAACGCCGATAGCCGTCATCTATATCGAGGGCGTAGCCTCGCCCCATGTCGTAAGCAAGGTAAAAGAGCGCATCGAAAATATCAATATGGACGGCATTATCGATTCCTCCTACGTCGCAAGATACCTTGAAGAAAAGAAATATTCGCTGTTTACCGAGGTCGGTGTTACCGAAAAGCCCGACATAATGACTGCGAAAATTCTCGAGGGCAGGGTGGCGGTGATTGTTGACGGCTCGCCCATCGTGCTGACAGTGCCGATGCTTTTGATGGAGGAGTTTCAGGACAGCTTCGACTACTACAACAAGTCGTGGCGCGCCTCGCTTTTGCGCTTTTTGCGTTTGCTCGGAGCCTTTTTCACGATATTTCTGCCCGCTGTTTATCTCGCATTCACCGCCCACGCCTACAGTATGCTGCCTCTGAGGTTTTTGATGTCTGTCATGAACGCCGTCGTCGGCATAACTTTCAACGCGCCCATCGAAATGCTGGTGGTGCTCGTTTTATTCGAGGTTTTGAATCAAGCGAGCCTTCGAATGCCGCGATTTTTGGGAATATCACTTTCTATAGTCGGCGCCATCGTGCTGGGTAACACTGCGGTGCAGGCCGGCCTCATCAGCTCGCCCGCCGTGCTGGTTACCGCCGTTTCGGCCATCGGGCTCTTCTGTGTGCCCGACCAGGTTTCCACCTTCAGCTTTCTTCGAATGCTCGTTCTGATTGTGAGCGCCGTTTTGGGGCTTTTCGGCGTAATTTTGGCGGCGATAATGCTGGTCGCCTACCTTTCCAACCTTAACTCTTACGGCGCGCCCTATCTCGCTCCTTACGCGCCGATAGTGCTGCCCGATATGAAAGACTCGTTCTTAAAGGACGGCGTCCCCACAATGACGAAGCGGCCTTATTCTTTCCCTAACCGCAACCGCACCCGTCAAAGGCACCCCGACCAAAACAGCTAATGTAAGAAGCCTCGCCTAGCTAAAGGAGAAAAAATGCCGACTAACGAGATTTACAACCGCCAGTTCGCGATATTGATTTTTTTTGCCGCCATGACCTTCAAGCTCAGCAATCTGCCGACCTTCCTTTCCACCTCGGTCGGCGTCAATATGCTTGCCGCGGTGATGATTACCGTCATTGAAATAGTTTTATACGTTTTAGTCGCGCTGTTTATTCGGAGCGGCGGCTTTGACAGCCTGGACTACGCCTACAAACCGGCGCAGTATCCTCTTATGATTATAATCTCTCTCTTCCTCGCGCTCAAGGCGACGCTGTTTTTTTCGGGCGCGGCCTACAATGTCAAGGGGCTGATGTTCGACCAAGCATCCAATGAGCTGATCTTTCTGACGCTTATTATTCCGATAGCATTTATGGCGGTGAAGGGTATCCGCGTTATTGCGAGAACGGCGGAGATTTTCTTCCCCTTGGTCGTCTTTTTAATGGTCTTCAGCATCGCCTTCATCAAGGGAAATATGAATATCAACTACAATCTGCCCTTATTGACCATGCCGATTGCGGATTACGCCAAGTTTACGCTGGGCTACGGGCTTTGGATGGTCGACGCGCTTCCTTTTTTATTTCTCTCATTAAAAAATCACAAGCTTCCCTATACCTCGCTCGGCATCGCCTTTTCTTATTTCGCGGTTTTGGCATGCATTTTTTTGGGCAATGCGCTCTACGGCAATTTTATGGTCAAAATCGGCAACCTCTTCATTAAAGTCAACGCCTTCAACTACTTTGCCGAGGAGCTCGGCAACCTGCAGTGGATGGGCATACTCGCATGGTTAACCATGACTGCCATCTATCTCTCCACGCTGTATTGGGGCTCCATCGAGGCGCTTACGAGAGTCATAAAAAAGCGCAACTTAGCTGCGGCCATAATACTCGTTGGTTCGCTGATTTCGGTTTTGGTAGTTAAAGAGATTTTGATTCGCTCTTTCATAATAACCCCGATATTCGGCTATGTCATGCTGGGCGCGGGCTCCGCCTGCATCATTCTGGCGCTGTCGCTGCTCGGGCTTAAAAAACATAAAATAAGTCAAAAAGGAGGTTCCGGCGATGAACGCAAAGATAACGCAAAAGATGCAAAAGATATCGGAGGTCTTAAAAAGGCTGATTTATAATAAATTCTTCGTGCTCGTCATGGGCTTTGCCGCGCTGGCGGCTATCAGCCGCCCCATCCATTACGTCAGCCTGCCTCAACGCGCCATCGTTTGTTTGCTCGGCCTCGCCAAAACCGCCGAGGGCGACTACGAGATGCATGTCCAAGTCGTCAAACCGGCGGCAACCCTCTCGGGCAGCAGCTCTTCCACCACCGAAACCTACGTCGTTTTTTCGCAGACAAATAAATCAATCGGCGAATGCTTCGACGCTATCAAGGTGCAAACAGGCCTCCGCTCCACGCTCTCGTATTGCGGCGCCGTCATAGTGCATAGGAGCGCAGTCGACGATGACTTCCCCGCCGTGCTGTCTTCGCTCATGGACGAGTGGCGGCTTCCCGAGCGCACTACCGCCTACTACACCGAAGACGACGTAAAAGAGATTGTTTCGACCGCCGTTCCCCTGACCAGCATGGGCGGCACCTACATCCAAAAGGCCGCCCAAACCAATAACGAGTCGTTGGGTTTTCACAACAATATGATAAAAAATATGTTAATCGGCTACGGCGGCAAATGCGAAACTTACACCATGGGCATGCTGGAGCTTCAGCCTATTGAAAAATCCGACATCGGTGCCGATATCGGAAGCAGGCAATCCAATCTTTCGCTCTTTAAGTTCGATAAGGCCGTTGCAGTCAAGAAGGGCGAGCCGCCCGTAGTTATGTCGGATAGGGACGGCATGGCGATGTGCCTCATCCATATGCGGGGCAAGTCGGGGCGGCTGACGGTGGAAAGCGGCGGGACTACTGCGCACTTCGAGCTCGCCGGCATAAAGACCAAAATCAAGCTTAAAGGCGATAAGCTGATGGTCGAGGTAAAGGCGCTTGCTAAGCTTTTGGAGCTGGTCGAGCCTCAGACGATCTACGACATAAAGGATTTCGGCCAGCGCTTCGTCACCGATTTGAACGACCAGATTGTTAAAATTATCGGGGACGCTTTCAAAAAATCTCAAGACCTCGGCTACGATTTTTTCAACGTTGCCGACATGCAATATCAACAGCAAGGCATGAAATGGAAGCGCGAGCCCGACTATTTACAGAAAATTACCATTGAGGTCAAAGCCGACATCACCGCCGCCAACTGATGTTTTTAAGAACGCTAGCTACTAACAACTTTGGCCAAAAAGATACTAACTGCGATGTTAAGCAGTTAAACCTATTCAATTTCGACTAAGCCTTAATTTTAGAACAATAATAAAGCCCCGTGGCGACGGGGCTTTTTTTAGCGTTGTTGGGTTATATGATTATGCTTCTTCTATGGCCGTATCGTCCGAAATGTTCGTAACGTTGTCGAAAACCTCGGCGGGTTCGTCCGAGAACACTTCGCATCCCTCCGCGTGGCAATCCTCGCAGCAGCATTTGTGCTCGGCAAGCTCGGCCCCGCCTGCGGGCGCTTCCGAAACCGTGATGGTTTTCTCGATTTGGGCTTGGCGGCGTCCCAGCATGAAGCCTGCCACTGTTATCAGCACTATGCCGCCCGACATAAAGAAATAAGAGCCGAGGCCGGGCGCGGGCAAAGCGTAGACAAAGAAGAAAATGACGATGGGCGCGATTTGCTGGGGCATTTGGTTGAGCGGAATTATGATGCTGGCGTTGCCTTCGGCGAGCGCCTTTTGGAAGTGGACCATGCCCATGATGCCGGTGTAGGCGACCAAAACTATCGATGCGACGGCCGTCAGCACGTTGAGAAGAGAAAAGTCGCCTTTTACTGCGCCAAGCAGGCTCATCGCTAGCGGTTGCGTCCAAATGTTGCTGACGATGAAGGGGAAGCTAGCGCCGATGGCCATCAGAGCCGTCTTATACTTCTTGCTCTTTTTGCCGCCGAAGAACATAAGATGCCACAGCGCCAGCATGGCCACAGTCATTGAGGAAATCCTGATTAAAAAGCCGTTGTCGGTGAATCTTTGAAGGTCGAACTCAACCCTGAGCTTGCTCAATGACACCAGCACTATGCCCGCGATAAGTAAGCCCAGCGCGATGTATTCCGCCGCCTTGAGCTTTTCGCCCAAAAGCTTTACCGAGCCTATCGCCATCACGATAAAGCCCGAGGCGACAAGGCCGGGAAGAAGGGCGGGGCCGATAAATACCTGCGCCACCAGCATGCAGACGGCGCTGACGGCGACAACCAAGGCAAGGCCGACAAGCCAGACGGGCTTTCTGATGAGGTCGGTCATCAGCACCGTTTCCTTGGTCTTTTTGACGTCCAAAATAGCCTTTTTCTGCAAAATCTGCCCGAAAAAGTTGGTCAGTCCCGAAAAAATCGCCAGTAATACTCCTAATATATACATATCTCTCCTTTTCGCGGATTTTTTGGCTTGGTTTAGCGTTTCTACCAAGCCGTGATAGGCGCGCCCGCTAAATCCAAAATAAATCCGCCTTAGGCAATTTTAGTTTTCGCTTTTAAGATTTTTTAAGCCGAGTCCGTCAATTTTCAAATGAGTTTTATTAGTAATAAAATAATGATACCATCTCGGCGGCAAGAATGCAATTTTTATTTTTTGAAGCTGAACATTCCGGCAAATTTGTAGCAAAATCCCTACCCGAATTTTTAAGTAATCCGCGCTAAACCTAACCTTCCTCAATCTACTCCTAAATCCGCATCAAAGACGTAAGCCGAAAACAAAAAAGGCAAAGGATTTTCCTTTGCCTTTTTGGCGTACCCGGAGGGACTCGAACCCCCAACCTTTTGGTCCGTAGCCAAAAGCTCTATCCAATTGAGCTACGGGTACAAACTGTGCTTGTTCGCATGAAAGCTTATCGTGACGAAAATCAGTTCAGTTATTATTCGAAGCCCGCATAAACGGTATTTTTGCTTGTTTGCTTGAATGATAACCGTGACAAAGACCGATGCAGTTATTATTCGAAGCCCGCTTAAACGGTATTTTTGCTTGTTTGCTTGAATGTCGGTCAAAACCTATCATACGGCTTTTAGCGGCTTTTTCAAAAGCAGTGTAATTATATAGCGCGGCGTAGTTTTTGTCAATGAAATTAAGCATTAAGAAAGGCCGCGACGCATAAATTGTTTGGTAGGAAACCGCGGGCGCGCAATACCCGAGTAAGCGCCCCCGAAATGAGGTAAAAAATGGAAAACAAACCCGCAGAAGTTAAAAGAAGCCACAACCTTCACCTTGAAAAAAATCAAAAGCTGACGATGTCGGGCGTGGTGTCGGTGCCCGTCTTCAATGAAAGAACCATCGAGGTCGTGCTTTCCGAAAACGTGCTGACAGTTCTGGGCGATAATTTGAACATCGAAACCCTCAATCTCGAGTCGGGGAGTTTAGTTGCGACGGGAAAAATCCGCGAGCTTAAATATTCACACGCGCGCGAAAAACTTTCTTTCATTAAGCGCATATTCAAATGATTGTAACGCCCGCCCATCAGTTTTTGGACTTTTTGGCGGCGGCCGCCGCCGGCGTCATTTCGGGCGCCTTCTACATTTTCGCCTATCATTTTGCTAAAAAAACCAAATCGAGGTTTTATATCGCGCTTTTCGACATATTAAGCGTTCTTTTGGCAGGATTATTGCTTGCTTTGACAATTTATTTCTTAAACGACGGCAAGCCCGAATGGTATCATTTTTTAGGCCTTGCCGCCGGCATCGCCATTGATTTAGGCTTTATTAAGCTCGCAGCAAGGCTCAAAACAGCCATCGTATCGCAGCGAAAAAGCTCTTAAAGGTCAATTGATTTTTGTAGCAATCTTTCAAAGCATAAATATACAAAAATCCAATTTAGAATTATTTAAAAATCAGTTGACAATCTTTTTCTTGACGTATATCTTGGTAAGAGGTAGTAATTAAATAATTACTACTCGGATTGCTTAAACAGGGGTGTTACACAACTTTTTTGCTTCTATACTTTTAGGCATTTTCAAAAGAAACCCGCGTTTAAAATTTTATTGAAGAGGAGATTTTATGAGAAAGAAAGCTGTCTTGCTGGGAGTGCTCGCGCTGTGCCTTACCGCCGTTCTGCTTTTGGGATTTGTAGATCCGGGCGTGGCCTACGCCGCGACTCAAACCAAAAACGACTACCCCGTCGTGCTTGTTCACGGATTTGCCGGCTGGGGCAGAGATGAGGTGCTGGGCTATAAATACTGGGGCGGATTCACCGACCTCGAAAAACTGATGACCAACGCCGGACAAAAGACCTACTCTGCCGCCGTCGGCCCCTTCTCCAGTAACTGGGACCGTGCCTGCGAGCTTTATGCCTACATAATGGGCGGCACCGTCGACTACGGCGCGGCGCATTCGGCGAAAGAAGGCCACGCCAGATTCGGAAAGACCTATCCCGGCGTTTACCAAAACTGGGGCAAGACGGTAAACGGAAAAATCAATAAAGTGCACCTTGTCGGCCACAGCATGGGCGGCCAAACGGCGCGTATGCTCGTTCAACTTTTAGAACAAGGAAGCGCCGCCGAACGCGCGGCGACTGCGGCGGCTAGCTTAAGCCCGCTGTTTGCGGGAGGGCACTCCTGGGTTCGCAGCGTGACCACCATCGCTACGCCCAACGACGGCACTACGCTTGCCGACCAGACCAAACTCGTCAGCTTCGCCAAAACGGTGTGCACCTCGGTGTTCGCGCTGGCAGGCGTTACCAGCGGCTCGCTCTATGACTTCAAACTCGACCAGTGGGGGCTCAAGATGAATGCCGGAGAAAGTTTTTCAAGCTACTCCAACCGCGTTTGGAACAGCGCAATCTGGTCTAACTCCAAAGATTTCAGCACTTGGGATTTGAGCACCGACGGCGCCAAGGAGCTTAACTCTTGGGTTAAAGCGCAACCGGGAGTTTACTACTTCTCGTGGGCGACTTGCGCCACTTATAAAGCGCCGATAATTTCCAACCATTTACCCAACATCAACATGACAATTTTCTTCCAGCCCGTGGCGCTCGTCCTCGGAAGCTATACAAGGAATGTCTCCAACCGTCCCAAAATCGACAAGAGCTGGTTCCCCAATGACGGCGTCGTCAACACCATCTCCCAAAATGGCCCCAAGCTCGGCTCGACCGACATCATAGTAAACTACAACGGCACCCCCCAGGCAGGCAAATGGAACTATATGGGCCTTCTCGACAAAACCGACCACATCAACAGCGTCGGCCAATTCAGAAATATGGACAGCTTCTATAAAGTCCTCGCCGTCCAGCTTGGCGCGCTCCCCATTTAAGGATAAATAATCGCATAAACAAAAAGAGACGCCCGAAAGCGTCTCTTTTTCATATAAGCGCATTTTGAACGGATTTTTAAATTTTATGGTATAATGCGGCTATGAAAAGCGGGACGACGAGAAATTTAGTGCTTTCGGCGCTTTTTGCCGCCCTTATCGCCGCGGGCGCATTTATGCGGATACCCTTGGGCGATATCCCTTTTACAATGCAGACATTTTTCGTGACGCTGGCCGGCCTTCTTTTAGGCAAGAAATACGGTGCGCTCGCCGTTGTCATCTATATTCTCATCGGGCTTTCCGGCGTGCCGGTGTTCGCCGCAGGCGGCGGCATCTACTACGTCTTTCGGCCGAGCTTCGGCTACATCATCGGCTTTGCCGTAGGCGCAATTGTCACCGGTCTTATCGCCGAAAAAAACAACTCGCTGCCCCGGCTTACCGTTGCCGCCTTCTCGGGCATTTTAGTCATTTACGCAATCGGACTTATTTATTATTACCTCATTGCCACGCTCTATCTTAAAAACAATATAGCGGTGAAATCACTCATTATTTCGGGATTTCTTCTGATAGTACCCGACATCGTGCTGACGGCGTTTGCCGCGCTGCTTGCGCGGCGGCTCCGCTCCCTTCCCAATTTGTTCATAGAATAAAAAAGCCCGCCGAGCGGGCTTTTTTTAGCTTAATATTTTAATGCACATCAACTTGAATGCTTTAAGTTGTTAAACCTTGCTTAAATCGGCTTTAAAAACATTTGCGTCCAATAGAGCGTGCCGTTGGAGCTTTTGGCGGCGCCGACGCCGATGTCGGTATAGTTTTTACTCAAAATGTTGGCGCGGTGGCCCGCCGAGTTCATCCAGCTATTCATAACCTCCTGCGCCGTGCGCTGGCCGTAGGCAATGTTTTCGCCTGCCGACGAAAATCTCAGCCCGAAGCTCTCCATCATTTTGAAGGGTGAGCCGTAGGCGGGCGAGGTGTGGCTGAAATATCTGTTGTTTATCATGTCCTGCGACTTAATCCGCGCCACGCGCGCCGCCTGCCAGTTGTTTTTTAAGGGCCCAAGGCCGTTTCTCGACCGCTCGATGTTGACGAGCCTGACAACCTCGTCCTCAAGCGACTTTAAGGGCGCGCCTTCGGGAATATTTATGACCTGCCCGACATAGATGAGCGCGGCGTTTTTGATTTGCGGGTTGGCTTTAATGAGCTCGGAAAGCCCTATCTCGAACCGCACCGCAATCTTCCACATGCTGTCGCCGGGCTGCACCTTATAAGTTGTGGCGGCAAAGGCGCCCTCTTCAAACTCGGGGGGATTATCCGCCCCGGCGAACGCTTGCCCGATCGGGCTTATCGCGCCTGTCAGCGCGCTGAATGCCGCGAGCGAAAAGGCGCAAACCAAAAGCGCGAAAATAAAAATCTTGGTAAGCTTTTTCATAGACTTCTCCTTGGTTATAGTATTTTTCCCGAGAGAAATTTTTACCGCGCTAAAGCTTCCAATTTCTGACAGCGCGTCATTGATTATCTGATTTAAACGAATTTCATATTCATTAAAAAAATTTATCAGCAAAAAACGCGCGTTTTAAGCACCCAAATAACCCGCTCGCAAGCAAACGGGTTTTGAAACAAGAATTAGGTTTTGATTTGAAAAGTTATTCCGATAGCTGAAGCCGCTTGGTAAGCACCTGATAGCCGTCCTCGACGTAGCCGAGCTTGGCATAGAGCTGCTTGGCCGCGACGTTGGTCGTCAGCACCTCAAGCGTTATCGAGACCGCCTTGTCCTTGAACTCGGTCTCCGCCCAGTCCAAAAGCATCTTGCCGTAGCCCTTGTGGCGGTTGACGGTGTCGATAAACAGCTCGTCCAAAATTATGACGTTGCCGCCGTCCTCGTTGCACCAATACGAGGTGAGCAGCGCATAGCCTATCGCTTGCGACGAGTCTTTATCGATGAGAAGGTAACCCCATAGGTTTTCGTGTTTTGAAATGATGTATTTGAAAGTTTTTTCGGCGATTGCCGCATCGTAGCCGCGCGTGGTCGCGCCCGAGCTGTAAAAGCTCTCGCAAAGTTTCAAAAAAGTTTGTCGGTCGGGTTCTTCAATTTCTCTTATTTCCATATTTTCCCAAGTGCGGAATCTTTAATGGGTTTTATCGGTCCGAAGTCCGCCCATCCAAAAGCCGCTGAATTTTTATTGTGTCCTACGCAAATTTTTCTATTTAGTTGTAAACTCGGTTGCATCTTATGCTTTGCAAACGCACCCCCTTGCATATATCTTTTTAGGGGATTATGGCCCGGGAACGCCTAGGGCATTCAACGAGGTAAAAAAATTATGCATTAGTGCGGGGATAGATTGCAAATCTTTTGTTTGATGCGTGTTTTGGGAAGGCTTCTGTTTGCTACGGTGGATATTTTAATCATATTTTCGTTAAAAAGCAACAAATAATTTAAAAAAATAAAATTTGCACGCCAAAAATATATTTATATATTTTTGATGAGGAAAATTAGGGCGGCTTAAGCGAAAAAGCGCTTGCGGGCGGAGCCTATTTATAATATAATTTATAGTGCTTTTCAAAAAAAGCCAAATTTTGGGTTGCGTCGAGGATTATACGATATGAAGTTTTATAAAATGCACGGGCTGGGTAACGATTATATTTATTTTGACTGCTTGGATGGCGAAATCGGCGAGCCCGGCGAGCTTTCTCAAAAGTTGTCCGACCGTCACTTCGGAATAGGCGGCGACGGCATAGTTTTAATTTGCCCCTCCAAAGCCGCCGACGCCAAAATGAGAATGTTCAACGCCGACGGCAGCGAGGGGAAAATGTGCGGCAACGCCATCCGCTGCGTCGGAAAATTCCTCTATGATATAAGGAAGATAAATCAAAGAACCCTAACGATCGAAACGCTTTCGGGCATAAAGACACTGGAGCTTCAAGTAGCCGACGGCGTCTGCACGGGAGCCTCTGTCAATATGGGACAGCCCTCATTCGAGCCCGCAAAAATACCCGCGATCACCGAAAAAACGGTGAACATTGAGATTAACGTCGGCGGCAAAGACTATGCCGCCACACTCGTTTCGGTCGGCAATCCCCACTGCGTGCTCTTTTTAGAGGAAGATATAACCAACCTCGATTTAAACGGTATCGGCCCTTCGTTTGAAAACCACCCGATGTTCCCCGAGCGGATAAACACCGAGTTTGTCAACGTCTTGGGAAAAGACCGCTATAAAATGCGCGTTTACGAGCGCGGCAGCGGCGAGACGCTCGCCTGCGGCACGGGCGCGACTGCGGTTGCGGCGGCGGCGGTGGCGAACGGCCTTTCTCAAAGAAACACCGATATAAGCGTTGAACTCTTAGGCGGCACGCTCATAATAAATCAGCGCGAAGACGGCCTTTATATGACGGGTCCTGCCGAGCTGGTCTATATCGGCGAAATAGAAATTTAGCGTAGATAACCGGTTTATCGCCGGTCTGAAATTTACCGCGAAAATAATATGCCCTACGGCTACGCATTAGGCGTCAGCAGTTTATTGAGCTATAAAGATATTTAACAGGATATACAGGGATGAAAATTAACGCAAATTACTTGAATTTAAAGAATAACTATCTTTTTTCGACCATCGCCCGCAAGGTGACGGAGTTTAAACGCGCCAACCCCGGGCTCACCGTATACCGCCTTGACATCGGCGACGTCACGCTTCCGCTTGCGGGAGCGGTAACCCATGCCATGGCGGCGGCAACGGCCGAAATGGGCGAAAAGGCGACTTTTCGGGGATACGGGCCGGAGCAAGGCCACGTCTTTCTTAGGACGGCGGTGCAGAACTATTATAAAAAATTCGGTGTCGAACTTCAGACGACGGAAATATTTATTTCCGACGGCGCCAAGAGCGATCTCGGAAATTTCCTCGACATACTTTCCTGTGAAAACTCGGCGCTGATTCCCGATCCCGTCTACCCCGCCTATGTCGACGTCAACGTCATGCTGGGCAGAAAGGTTTACATTGCGCCCTCGGGCAAGGAAAACGGCTTTAAGGCGGCGCCGCCCAAGGATATTTCGGCCGACATCATCTATCTTTGCTCGCCCAACAATCCTACCGGCGCGGTGTTCACAAAGGCGGAGCTTGAGGCGTGGGTGGACTACGCGAAAAAATGCGGCGCGCTGATTTTGTTTGACGGAGCTTACGAGAGCTTCATCCGCGACCCCGACCTTCCCCGCTCCATCTATCAAATTAATGGCGCCGAAAAATGCGCCGTCGAGATTTGCTCTTTTTCCAAGACGGCGGGCTTTACGGGCACGCGCTGCGGCTATACAATTGTGCCCCATTCGTTGGTGTTCGAGGGCGCCGAGCTCAACAAGCTTTGGCTGAGGAGGCAGTGCACCAAGTTCAACGGCGTGCCCTACGTCGTGCAACGCGCCGCCGAAGCGGTGTTTTCGGAGGAGGGGCAAAAGCAAATCCGCGCCAACATCGACTATTACATGGAAAACGCCGCCTGCATCCATAACGCGCTCGATGAGCTTAAGATATGGCACGTCGGCGGCGTCAATTCGCCCTACATTTGGCTGGAAATCCCAAACGGCCTCACTTCGTGGGAGTTTTTCGACATCCTTTTAACCAAAGCCAACGTCGTGGGGACGCCCGGCGCCGGCTTCGGCGAGGCGGGTGAAGGCTTCTTCCGCCTCAACGCCTTCGGCGACAAGGAACTGACCGGAGCCGCCATGAAGCGTTTTGCCGAAACGGTTAAATCACTATAAAAGATAACGCCTCGCGGACCGCGAGGCGTTTTTTATCTTATAAAATTTAGCCGTGTTAAAACCGACTTCGTTTAGTCGGTTTTTTTGTGTAATTATTGAGCCGAGTGGCTTATACTTCAGCGCTTTTTGACCGTCTTTGCCGTCGTGACGATGGGAACGGCAAGGAAAATAAGACCAAGGAGCACGCCCGCCGAGAACACCACGTATTGAATGGTGGGTTTGGGGAAAATCAGCATGAGCTCGACGGCGATTTCCTCAACCATCGGAAGCATGGTGCCGTTTACCGCGAAAAAGCAGCCGACGAAAGTATAAACCAAAGGCAGCGTCAAAATGGTGCTATAAGCGCAGCAGGCAATCGAGAGAAAGTTTTTGAGCTTGCCCTTGAGCATTCCCGCCGCCGTTGAAAACGACATAATTCCTATCATCATCGACGCTATGATGAAGATATAGCGGATTATCAGACGGAAGTTTTGATAAAATCCCAAGAAACTTATCGGTGCGATTTCGGCGATGGTGAGAAGGGACATGATGCCGAAGGCGTTGAACAGCAGCGCAACGACAAACAGAATGGCTATAACGGCTTTTTTCATAATAATCTCCCTTGTAAAGGTATTCCCTATGCGTTTAATTATACTATATCGGCTCAACTTGCACAATATATTTTTTCCGTCGCGGTTTCGGCGGATTCGGCGCTTTCCCGCTAACCTTGCGCCCTTTTGCCGCGCTTTAATTTAAAATAGCCGCTTAAAAGCTCGGCGCACTCCTTTTCGAGTATGCCGCCCTTCACATTGACGCGGTGGTTGAAACGATTGTCGCTCACAAGGTTATAGAGCGTGCCGCAACAGCCCGCCTTTTCGTCGTAGGCGCCGAAGTAGAGGTTTTTTATGCGGCTTTGTATGATTGCGCCGGCGCACATCGGACAGGGCTCCAGCGTCACGTAGAGGTCGCAGCCGTCAAGGTGCCAATTATTCAGGCGCCGGCATGCGTCGTTGATGGCCTCAATTTCGGCATGGTAGACCGCCGATTTTTTTTGCTCCTTACGGTTTCTGCCGACGCCTATTATCTCGCCGTCCAGAACGATTACAGCGCCCACCGGCACCTCGTCCTCAGTCCCCGCGCGCCCGGCTTCTTCTATCGCGGCCAACATAAATTTCTCATCCATTCTTTTGGGCTCCTCCTTGCCGCAAAACCTACCGAAAAATTTTGACTGTTAATCATATAGACTAGTTAAAACGATTTAAAGGCTTTTGCTTTGATATTTTTAACCTTTAAGTCACTGCCTGCGTGCGGAGAATCGACATTTCTGCACCAAATAGGGATGAATTACGCCCGTTTGCGCGGTGCATCGCCGCGGTGGTAGGGATGGCCTTCAATGATGGTGAAGGCGCGGTAGATTTGCTCGGCGAGCATCAGCCTTATCAGTCGATGCGGGAAAGTCATCGGCCCAAAGGATAATAAAAAATCGGCGCGCCGCTTTACCGACTCGGCCAGCCCTTCGGCGCCGCCGATAACGAAGGTTAACTCCGAAGCCCCAGCTTGAGAGCGCGATGCGATGAGCTCGGCCAGCCCCTCGCTGGAAAGCTCCTTGCCTTCGACGGCGAGCGCGACGACGCAGCCCTTGAGTTTGGGCAAAACGGCGGCGGCCTCGGTCTCCAGCGTTTTTTGAACGCTGTCGCAAGCCGACTCGGCGCATTCCAAAATATTGACCTCGGCGAACCTGCCGAGGCGTTTCTTAAACTCCGAGACTCCCTCGGCCAGGTAGCTGTCCTTAATTTTCCCCACCGCGACTATGTTAATAATCATTTAAACCGCCGAACAATAAAATTTGACTTGTAACGCACACCTTTGCACTATCTCAATATGCCCCAAACGAAGGTAAACAGCGTGCTGACGACGCCTAAAAAGATGGCGGCGTAGAGGAAAATATCGTCGCCGAGAGTGTGTTTTTTAGGCTTTTTGCCGTAGACGTCGCGGGCGAGGTCGAAGTTTTCGTTCACCCAAATATCGGCATCGAAGAGCTTAATCTTTATAAGCCTTCTGGTTGATTTCCTCATTCCGGCAAAGAGCGCAACCAAACAGCAAAGCGCGATAATAGCCAGCACAAAATAGACGCCTTTTCCGAGCGGCGTGCCCAAAAGGACGTTATACATGATGTTGACCAAACGGTAGATGCCGCCGTTTTGCGCCGCATATTCGCCTAAGACGACGCCTAGGTTGTTCATGAAGTGAATCAGCATGGCGGGGTAGATGCTGCCGGTATAGTAGACTGCAAGCCCCATTATTATGCCGTCGTAGAAGGTGTAGCCTGTCTGGCGGATGTTTTGGTGCATGAGGGCGAACAGCATCGCAGTTAAAAACACCACCTTGACGCCGAGGTCCTTGCGGTAGCCCGCGAACAAAAAGCCGCGGTGCGTGATTTCCTCGAAGACGGCGGGATAGACCGCGACCATCAAAATCTCAACAAATAAAACGCCTATATCATAGTAGTTGGTCGGCGTCGATACCGAGGGCTTGTAGCCGAACCAGCCAAGCACGTTGTTCCAGATGTTGGCGACGAAGGTCGCCGTGAACATCATGATGAACCCGATTAAAATCGTTCTGAGCCAGTTCTCGCGCGATACCCTTTTGGAAAACCCGAACCCCAACACCAGCTCCTTCATAGGATTTTTTTTCTCGGATTTCACCAGCGCCAAAAAGCCCAAAACGGGAATGACGCCCATGCACACCGTCTGCACCAGCACGGTGAAGACGCGGGAGGAGGAGTCGCTCGAAAGGTTGCCGAAGACGCCCGCCGAAAACAAAATCCGAACGGCGAGCAGCGAGACCACCGAGAGAAAATAAATAAATCCGATTTGAAAGCGGCGGGATTTAATCATTAAAACGACCTTCCGAAATTAATAAGCCAATTTATACAAAGCAGCCCGAAGGCAATCCACACTTCGAACGGCGTCTTTATGCGATACATGACGTTGGTATCGTCGTCAATTTGAGCAAAAACCGTGTTTATCTTCTCGTTCAGTATGTGTAAACCGCCTTTTTTGAAAATCAGCGCTATATCTTGAAACACGCTCTTTATCGCGCCTCCGAGCTTTTTAAACGGTCTTCCGACATTTTTTGCGCCGTCCGAGCCGCCGAAGACGCGGGCAAACTCCTCGTCCTCTACAACCTTAAATCTTCCGCCCGAGCCCGCCGAGACGCTCTTGAGCGCTCTGAGAAGTAGCAGCAGCCCAATCAGTCCTATCGGCACGGCGGCCGCCCAAACGGCGTAGTTCAGGTCGCCGAGGTCAAGGTTATTTAGAACGGGAATGTAGTTGCCTATAACTAAGCTTATCGCGTTGTTGAAAAGATGCAGTAAAAAGGGCGCCCAAAACGAGCGCGTGATTAAAAAGACGGCGCCGAGAGAGAGCCCCAGCCCGAATTGGTGGATTGTTTGGACGGCGCTGCCGTGCATCAGCGAGAAAAACAGCGCCGAACATACTATGGCAAAAACGTAAGTCTTTTCCTTGAAGCCCGAAAGCACGACGCCGCGGAGCAAAATTTCCTCGCAAAATGCGGGAAGAAGGCCGGCAAGAAAGAGCTGCAAGAAAAACCACCCCGCGTTGGGCGCCGCCGAAAGGCCTTGAGGCGGGTTGTAGCCGAGCGCGGTCAAAAGCCTTAAAAACATCTCCGAGAGCGGCAAGAACGCCATGATGGTGAAAATCGAGATAAAGAAAATTATAATCGCCGCGCGCGCGCCTAACTTCCCCTTTATCTTCGAAACGTAAACCAAATCAATTTTTCTGAAGCGCGCAAAGCCCCATGCGGCGGCAAGAAAGGCCGCTTCGTTGACCGCGAGCGCGATATACACCGAAACGTCACCGACGGTTTGGCGTGTCAAGAGGACGACTAAGAGCTGCAATAAAAAAGCCGCCGCCATCGCGATCATGAACGCGGCCGCGCTCTCCCTTATCGTCACCTCTCGTTTTTTTATCATTTTCCTTATACCCCGCACGGCTTCCTGACTAACACTTGCCCCGCACTTTTTTACCTTTTACCCCACATCACGCACGGCTTCCTGACTCACATTTGCCCCGCGCGGCCTTTAATATCTTTCCCCGACTTCTAATCTTTACTTTTTTTCTCTCACAACTACTTGACTAACTCTGCCTATAACCCTGCTTCAAAGAGAGGGGTGGACTTAAACTGGAGCGCGACGTCGAGGCAAACGTCTTTGTTGATTTGGGCGCCTAAGTCTTCTATCGCGAGCGCGGCGGAGGAAAACGCCAGCTCGGGCAGGTTGTTCTCCATTGAAAGATGACCGAGGATTATCCTTTTCAGTTTGGAGTTTAGCACGTGTTTTATCACCTCGGCGGAGGCATCGTTGGAGAGATGCCCTTGGGCGCCCATTATTCTTCTTTTCAGGCGTTCGGGATAACTCCCCGACAGTAGCAAGCCTATATCGTGGTTGGACTCAATCAAAAGAATGTCGCTGCCTCTTATGCTGTTCAAAAGTCCGGCCGTAATATGCCCGACATCGGTCGCCACCGTAATTTTTGTATTGCCCGACATAAAGGAAAACCCCAAGGGATAGCTGGCGTCGTGCGCCACTCTGAATGGCTGAACGTCGATGCTACCGATAGTAAAGCCTGCCTCGAAGTTTGCAACCGATTTCAGCGGAATATCCGTTCCCAAAAATTTTTCGATGGCGGCGGCCGTCTTCTCGTGGGCGTAGACGGGCGCAAAAGAGGTGAAGCGCGGCAGCGCGCGGATGTGGTCGTTGTGCTCGTGCGTTATCAAAATGCCGTCAATCGACTGAATGGGCGCGCCGATGTCCTCTAAGCCTTTCTCAACCGCCGAAAAGGGCGCGCCGGCATCAACGAGCAGGCTTGTCCGTCCGTCCGAAATATAAATTGCGTTGCCTTTACTGCCGCTCGCGAGCGAGCATATCCTAAGTGCCATCGTGCCTTCTTTAATGTAAAAATCCCGCGGGCTAAAAAGCTCCGCGGGATTTATTATACCCTTTTTATAATGTTTTGTCTATGCTTAGGCTGTTAAAAGGCTTTTGCGCCTTTAGCGGCTAATCACGCCGCCTCTTTGTCCCGCGAGGTCACAAAGACGATAAAGGTGAAGACGGTGGCCAAAATCGCCGAAGCCGCCAGAATGATGTGGGCAATGCCGTCGGTGAGAAGGTTAGCGTCGAAGCCCACTCTCAAAATCAAATTGCAGGCAAAGCCGGCGATGGCGAAGAGCGCAAGCAGCACGCCGGGAATGAAGACCTTGTTGGTCTTGCCCGAGAACAGCCCGACAAGCGACATAATCAAAACGACCAAGTCGAAAATCACCGCTACTATGAACAAAAGGTTGCCGATGTTGCCGGTGTCTTTAATGAAATCGACGAAGGTGTTGTCCTGAATGGCGGTAATGAGCTCGTTTATGAAGTTGGTGCCGGCGAAGTCGATAGTCGCGATCTTGACCTCGAAATATCCCAAAAGGATGGGAAGGAGATAGATTGCCGAAAAGAGGAAGGACAAGAAAAACAGCACGCGGGAGGCTTTTTGAGGTTTCTTGACTGCGGCCGCTTCCGAAGGCATGGCAGGCGCGGCGGCGAAGGGAGCGCCGGGCGCGGGCGCGAAAGGCGAAGCCTGCGGCTGGTCGTAGGAGCCGCCGAACTCGGTGGAGGACGACGTGCCTTGGCCCTGATAGACTTGGTCGGAGGGCACGGCATATTGCAAGAGAGGCTGGTTTTGCGTGGCGTAGGGAACGATGGCAACGGGAACCACGATGGGCGTCAGCTGGACGGGATTAACCGGCGCTATTACCGCCACCGGCCCGTTGGGCTGAAGCTTTTTAAAGGTGGCGCCCTTAAACTTAAAGGATGCGGGCTCGGAAGCGACGTTGGCTTCCTCTTCGGGCTCGGCCGCTTCTTGCAGCTCTTCCTTTAAGAGTTCCTCGTCGTAAAATCCCGCCGAGGGATCGGGCTCGGGGCCAAAACCGGCTCCGTAAAAGCCTTCGCCGGGCGCACCCGCCATTACGGGTTGCTCTGCGGCTTCAGGCGCCATTTTCTTTTTGTCTTTCTTGCTCATAGATAACCTCCAAACGGCCTTTTTATATCGCTTTTTTAAATCTTATTTGCTAAACCTTCCGAAAAAGCTTAATAGCTCCTTCTTCTTGCGACCGCTATCGCGATAATCGAAACTATCAAGGCGATGAGCGAGGTGCCCGCAAGCAGGGCTATCGCCATGCCGTCCGCCGTAATCAGCGTGACGATGTCGGCGGCCGCCTCGATGCCGAGCGCGTCCAAGCCTATGTATTTGAAGAGGAACACCGCGCCGATGACGAGCAGCGACAGAAAAGCGCAGACGGGATAAACGGCGGGTTTTTTGTTTTTGCCGCCGCCGCCGATAAGGTCGACCAGTCCGACAAAGACGTTGACTATCGCAAACAGAGCGGCGCCCGCTATCATTACGGAAACGATGTTTTCTTTGAGCGCGTCAATCGAGAAACCTTCGTTGATGATGTCGGTTATGACGCCGATGACGTCATATTCGCCGGCGTAAACAAAGCTCAGCGTGTATCCGGAAAGCTCAAAGGAAAGGTCCAAACTCATAAGCGGGAGAATGAAAGGGACCAAGAACACTAAGCTGAAAAGCATGACGAAGAAGCCGGCGAACCTGACCTTGGTGCGCTGCTTTTTGATGTTTTGGCTGGTTTCGTCCTCGACTTTGGGCTGGTAGTCGTGCGCCGAAGACAGCTCGGAGGCGTCGGCTTGGCGCAGAACGACCGATTCCTGAAGCGTGACCATGGGCGAGAGCGCGATGGGCTGGACAATAGCCGGCATCTGAATGGTCGTTTCGGGGCGCATGACGGGAACGGGCCTCGAAACGGGAAGGTCGTCGTAGATGATGGGCGTATTGTTGAGCTCTTCTTGTTTGCGGTAATCCATAAGCCTAACTCCTTAATTCTCCTAAATTAGCGTTATTCCTTCATTACCCTTTTGGCCTCGTCGGCGTCGGGGCTGTCGATTTGCCAAAGCGGCTGATCGGTGGAAACGAAGGGAACGAAAGTGACGGGTTGGATGATGGGGGGCATCTGATAGGGCTCGCCCGGCTCGGCGCCTTGGAAGCCCGCCGACATTAGAATGCGGGTGCCGACGGCCGCCTGTCCGGTAAAGCCGTATTGGGGCGGAGGATAATACCCGCCGGAAAATTGCGGCATTTCTTGGGGATATTGCACCGCTTCGGCCGCTTGAGCGGGAGCCGGCGCAACGGGAGCCGCAGGAGCAACGGCCGTCTCGGCCGCTGCCGCGATGTCGTCTTCTTCGGCGAACATATCAAAGTCGTCGGAGACGGTATGTAAATTTTCTTCTTCGATCTTGACGTCGAGATCGAGCATGGGCTTATCGATATAATCGGGTTCGCCGTCCTTCAAGGAAATTGGCTCGACGGAGACGGGAACTGCGTCCCTAAAGGAAGGTATCTTGCCTTCCAATGCAAGCCTCGCCATCTTGGCCTTGCTTCTGCCGCAGCGCGTGCAGTATTGGCTCAGCCTGTCGTTGACTTTGCCGCAAACGGGACATACAAAAGCCGCCGCTTCGATTTCGGCTTCACTCAGAGAATTGCCGTAGGGCTCGCCTTCAATCTTGCTCTGCTCGCGGCAGTCCTTGGCAAGCTTTTTAAGCTTTCTCATGGCCGGGGTATCGTAACGGCGGTATTTATCTTTATATTCGTTGAAGCGCTTGACCTTTTCGTTGAGAACGGCCTCGAGGCGGGCAATTCTATCCTCTTCTTGCTTGGCCGCGGCTTTTTTTCCCTTTATGTCTTCTTCAACCTGTGCCTGAGAATGCGTTTCGGAAGAAACGGGAATCAGACCGCCGCAGCATCTGCAGAATTTGGCGCCGGGGAAATTAATTTTGCCGCAGGAGGGGCATACAGGCTTGCGAAGCTGGCTTAAAGCGCCGCCGCAACGGACGCAGAACGCGCTGCCGCCGATATTGTGAGTCGAGCATTTAGGGCAAACCGCTTCGTAATTTTCGACTACGTCCTTGCCGCATCTCTTGCAAAACGCATCTCCCGGGCCGACTTTGGCGCCGCAGTTTTTACAGATAAACATAATCTCTCCTTAGGATGGCTGAGGAACGCCATTTTTTATGACAATAAAAATTATACACCATTATTAATTATATATCAACAGTTTTTTTTCAAATATTTTTCGGCGCGCGATTGCCATTTTTTTACTTAATTTATCGCAAAATCCGACTTTTAAGTTGCCGAAAACGCCGTTTTAAACCCCTTTTTGCGCAATAATGGCCAGATCAGAAGAGGAAACGGGTAAAGCCGTTCAGCCCTCTTGCGGCTTGTAGCCGTCCTTGAGTTCGACCGTCATATTGAACTCGGGGCGAGTTTTTATGAAGTTTCCGACCGCCATAAAATAGCCCAACCTGAGGAATTGGAAGCGCTCGTAGGGCTTAGCGTCCATAAGCGCTCGCTCGGCTGCTGCGTTTTCGATAACGGTCAAAGAGTCGCGGTTCAGCCTCTCAAAAAAGTCGCCCTCACCCTCGTTTAAGAGATAGCCGTAGAGGTTTAGTTTGACCGGCACGAAGTCGTTGGCGTTGACCCAGTGGATGGTGGATTTGACCTTTATTCCGCTGTTCGCTCCCCCGCTCTTGCTGTCCTCGAT
>DAOTKC010000018.1:0-30613 GCA_035449045.1 Eubacteriales bacterium | reverse complement strand
GCATCCCTGCTTCCCAAATACCGCGGCTCGGCGCCCGTTCAATGGGCGTTGATTAACGGCGAAACCGAGACGGGAGTAACCATTATGCGCACCGTCCGCGCCGTTGACGCCGGCGACATCCTGCTTCAAAAGTGGCTGAAAATCCGCGAGGGCGAAAATGCCGGCGCGTTACTTGAAAGGCTTTCCGAGCTCGGCGGCGACGCCATAGTCGAGGCACTCAAGCTCATTGAGGCGGGAAAGGCGGAATATACCCCTCAAAACGAGGCCGAAGCGACGCATTTCCCCATGCTGAAAAAAGAGGACGGCCTCATCGACTTTAATAAAACGCCTAAAGAGATTTCCGATTTTGTCCGCGGCATGACGCCTTGGCCCTCGGCATATACATTCGCGGCGGGAAAACTCCTAAAGGTTTTGGAAACCGAAGCCGTAGAGCTTTGTGCCTCCGTTGCTTCCGCCACCGTTCTCACGGCGTCACCCAAAGAGGGGCTAATTGTGGCCGCGCGCGGCGGCGCCGTCCGCTTAAAGACGGTGCAGCGCGAGAACGGCAAAATGATGAGCGGCCGCGACTATTTGATGGGGCAGAAAGTCGAGGTCGGTTCAATCCTGGGCAACCGGCCATGAATTTTTCCTCTTCCCCCAACATTTTCAAAGAAAGTTATGACATTCTCGACAACATTCTAAGGCGGGGCGGATATTCCACGCTTGAGTTGAACCGCGCCGCGGCCTCCGACACCGTGCGAAGGATAGTGCTGGGGACGCTCGACAAAAATTTCGAGCTTGAATATATCATAAACAACTTATCGGAGTCCAAGCCCAAGCCCGTCATTATGACGCTTCTCAAGATGGCGGCCTACTGCCTCCTCTATATGGATTCGCTCAAGCCCTACGCCGTCGTCAACGAATCGGTTAAAATCCTGTCCTCGGTCGGCAAGTCGGCGCTGTCGGGCTACGTCAATGCCATTTTAAACAAAATCGCAAAACGAGAATTTAATCTACCCAAAGAGGACGATAAACTGTATCTTTCGGTTAAATACAACAAGCCGGAATGGTTTATCGAGGCAGTAAAAAAAGAGTATTCTTCCGCCGACGCCGAAAAAATTTTTTGCGCCAAGCCGCCCTCGGGCGTTCACATTAGGATAAACGGAAGGCTTTACAACGGCCAAGCTTTCGAACGCGCGCTGACGGAAAACGGTGAAAGTTTTGTTAAGAGCCCTGCGGGCGGATATTTCGCCGAGATAAGCAAAACAGTGCGCGAAATGTTCAGGCTGGGGCTCATTACCTATCAAGGTGTATCCTCCATGCTCGCCGTGCAAGCGCTCTCGATTGAGCAAAGTGACGACGTTCTGGACGCCTGTGCCGCGCCCGGCGGCAAGTCGGTCTACGCCTCCGAGCTTGCTTCCTTAGGCAGCGTTACCGCCTGCGACGTTCACGAGCATAGGCTTGATTTAATCAAATCTTACGCCGCGCGAATGCGCGCCGACAACGTATCCGTCGAAAAGCGTGACGCTACCGAGTTTCACGACGATTATTTTGAGGCTTTCGACAAGGTTTTGGTTGACGCGCCTTGCAGCGGACTGGGCACGGCTCCCGAGAAGCCCGACGTCTTAATCAACAAGACGGCAGAAAGCATTAAGGAGCTGCCCGAGCTCCAGCTCGCCATCTTGAAAAACACCGCGAAATACCTAAAGAAAGGCGGCGCGCTAGTCTATTCGACTTGCACGCTGCTTAAAGCCGAAAACCGCGAAGTCGTAGCGCGCTTTCTAAGCGAAGACGTCGGCTTTATACTTGAAAAGATGGACATTCCGATTGACAACGCAGGCGAGGTGCAAATACTGCCCCAAGAAGGCGCCGACGGATTTTTTATCGCTAAACTGAGAAAAATATGAAAATTTGCTTGCTGGATTTTAATGTTTCCGAAATTGCCGCCGTTCTCAACGCTTTCGGCGAGCCTGCCTTTCGCGCCCGTCAGATATTTGCCGGCCTTCACAGCGGCAAGGACTTTGGCGAAATGACCGACATTCCCAAAAGTTTGGCAGCCAAGCTCGGGAGTGAATACCTTGCCGTGCCTGTCAAAACAGTTAAGACGCTCGAAGGCGCCGACGGCACAAAAAAATTCCTCTTCGAGCTTAATGACGGCAATATAATCGAGGGAGTATTGATGAGTTATAAATACGGCAACACGCTTTGCGTCTCAACGCAGGTCGGCTGCCGCATGGGCTGCGCCTTTTGCGCTTCGGGGCTGGACGGCCTGATTCGCAACCTTTCGGCGGGCGAGATTTTGGGTCAGGTTGTTGCTGTAAATAGGAGCGAGGGCGGCAATTTGGTAGACAGGAAGGTCACCAACGTCGTGCTTATGGGAAGCGGCGAGCCGCTCGATAATTTTGACAACACCGTAAAGTTTTTAAGCCTCGTAACGGCCGACGGCGGCATTCGGATAAGCCCGAGAAACATCTCGCTCTCGACTTCGGGCATACCCCAAAAAATCAAAGAGCTTGCCGACGGCGGGGGAGGAGTGACGCTGACGATTTCGCTGCACGCGCCCACCGACGAGGCGCGCACAAAGCTGATGCCGATAACCCGCGCCCACCCGATAGCCGAGCTTTTGGAGGCGGCGCGCTACTATTTCGAGAAGACGGGCAGGCGCGTCATATTCGAATATGCGCTGATTTCGGGCGTCAACGACCGTCTCGCCGACGCCCGCACGCTCGCCGCCATCTTGCGAGGCTTTCCCGCCCACGTCAATATTATCAGGCTCAACTACGTCAAGGAAAAGGGTTTGAAGCCGTCGTCCGCCGCCGATACCAAGGCGTTTTTGGCCGAGCTCGAAAAGCTCAAGGTGTCCGCCACTCTCCGCCGCACCATGGGCGCCGACATCGAAGGCGCCTGCGGCCAACTGAGGCGAAAGTTTGTAGGGGCAAAAGGGGACTAAAACGCGCAAAATATCGGGTTTTATGCCGGAAATATCACAATTAAAAAACAGCGCAAGGAGATATGGGAATGATTTTTAGAAGAATGATTTATTGACAATATCGATAGTTAAAAATAAGAAATTATATTATAGGTGCCGATAATGCAAATGCGGCAAAATAACAACCGGAATTATGAGTGAGAATTTATTGGCGGGAAAGGTAGTAAAGGCGGTCGCGTCCAAGTTCTGGGTGCTTGCCGAGGGCAAGACCTATCCTTGCTTTGCACGAAAAAAACTCAAGTTCGAAGGCGATATTTACGTCGGTGACGAGGTCGAGATTTCGCTCATAAAAGCGGGCGGTGTAATAGAGAAGGTTTTTCCAAGAAGAAATCAGCTTGTCAGGCCGTATATAGCCAACGTCGACGCCTGTTTCATCGTCGTCGCGCCCATTCCCGGGCCCGACTTCATTTTAGTCGATAAAATCGCGGTTAACTGCCTGCAGTCGGGTATTGAGGCGGTCATCGTCGCCAATAAATGCGACATAGGCGCCGTCGATTTGTCGGACTATCAAAAAATCATGAAAACTCGGATATGTTCTGCCGAGGACGGGCAGGGAATAACCGAGCTGTTTTCCGACTACGGCGGCGCGACGGTATGTTTGGCGGGACAATCGGCAGTCGGAAAAAGCGCGATAATAAACGCCGCGCTCAACGCCGATGTTTTAGAGACGGGCGCGCTATCTCAAAAAATCGAGCGCGGCAAAAACACGACGCGGCAGGTGCGGCTTATAAAAATCGGCGATACCTTCGTTGCCGACACCTGCGGGTTCTCCCTCCTTGAGCTTCCCGAGGAAATTACCCCCACCGAGCTCGCCAAATATTACGAGGACTTTTTGCCCTTCGTCCAGGATTGCCGCTTTAAAAACTCCTGCACCCACACCTCCGAGCCCGTCTGCGGCGTCCATGCGCGCGTAGGTAGCGACATCAGCCCCGCCCGCTATCAGCGCTACCTTACGATTTACAATGAGCTTGTCGAGCGCGAAAAAGAAAAATACGAGTAACCAGGCGGATTTATCCGCCTTTTTTATATCCGGCAAACTTAAAATAGATAGTTTTGGTATGCCGAATAAGCAGCACTTCGATAAAAGGCGTGGCAAAAATACTGATAGGCTGAATTATTGCGACTTTGCGGTATCATTAAAAAAACATTCGGAACAATAATCTTGGGGCTTGGGGTTGAAGTATGTTAGACGAATACAATAAAAAACGCGATTTTAAGGTGACGGCGGAACCAAAGGGCAAGCCGAAAAAAAGCCGGCGGCGGCTTAGGTTCGTCGTTCAGCATCATCTGGCGCGGCGCGACCACTACGATTTCCGTCTGGAGTGGCAGGGCGCGCTTTTGAGCTGGGCGATTCCCAAAGGGCCGTCCATGGACCCACGCGACAAAAGACTGGCGGTGCGCGTCGAGGACCATCCGCTTGATTATCGAAATTTTGAAGGCACCATTCCCAAGGGCGAATACGGCGGCGGCACAGTCATGCTTTGGGACGAGGGGTTTTGGGAGCCGCTGTCCGAGCCCGAAGCCGGTCTTAAGGAGGGCGCTTTGAAATTCGTCTTAAAAGGCGAAAGGCTTAAGGGCAGTTGGGCGCTTATAAGGCTGAAACCCAAGAAGGACGAGGACGGCGAAAACTGGATTTTATTAAAAGAAAACGACGAATTCGCCTTGGATAACGATGGCATTTCGGCCTATACGACGAGCGTCAGAACCCTAAGAACGATGGAGGAAATAGCGGAAGGGATACAAAAAGCACAAAAAAACCCTTTTGACAACGCTCCGTTTCAGCTTGCCCGGCTGACGGAGCGCGTCCCCGAGGGCGAGGACCGGCTCTTCGAGGTCAAATACGACGGATACCGAATTATGGCCTACGTCGAGGGTAACAAAGCGCGGCTTGTCACTAGGAACGGTAATGATTTAAGCGGCAAATTCGGCGAAATTTCAGGCGCGCTTGCAGCGTTTTCAAAGGGCAGGGCGATGGTTTTGGATGGTGAAATAGTAGTCGCCGACCGCTCGGGCAAAACCGATTTTCAGGCGCTTCAAAGCTTTTTGAAAAAGAAAGAGCAAAAGAGCCTCACCTACATCGTCTTCGACCTTCTGGCGCTGGACGGCGAGGATTTAAGAGAAAAGCCGCTCATCCAAAGAAAAGAAACGCTAAATAAACTTTTGGCGGACGCGCCGGACAACATTCAATATAGCGGACACGTCGCGGGCAAGGGCGGTGACTGTTTTAAGGCCGCCTGCGCAGCAGACTTTGAGGGGATAGTGGGAAAGCGTGCGGACTCCCGCTATTTAGGCACCAGAAACTCCGATTGGATAAAGCTTAAATGCCGAAAAAGACAGGAATTCGTCGTCGGAGGCTACACCGTCTCGGGCAAGGGGCCGCGTAAAATAAGCTCGCTTCTTCTCGGCGTCTATGATGGCGGCGCGCTCGTCTACGTCGGTCGCGCCGGCACCGGCCTTAACGTTCAAGAGGCCGAAGAGCTGGAAAAGCTATTCGGCGGTATTAAAGCCGCTAAATCGCCGTTCGAATCGGCGCTCAAAGCGCGGGCAGAAGAAAAAATCGTTTGGCTAAAGCCGTTAACGGCCGCCGAAGTCGAATATGCCGAAATAACCGCCGACAACGTCTTAAGGCAGGCAAGTTTCAAAGGATTGAGAACGGATAAAGACGTCAAGGAGATAGTGATAGAAAGAGCGGAAAGCGGGGAAAACGCAAAAAATACGGAAAGCGCGGGCGTAGTCGTAGGCGGCATTAAAATAAGCAACCCCGACAAAATTATTTTTACCGAGCCCCAAATAACCAAGGCCGACGTAGTCCGCTATTATGCAGAAATTTCCAAAGCCATGCTGCCCTATGTGGCGGGCAGGATTTTGAGCATAGTGCGTTGTCCCAAGGGCGTGGCCGAGGCCTGCTTTTATAAAAAACATCCCGACCCGTCCTCATCCAAAATCGTCACCGTGCCGGTGCCGGCCTCGGACGGCGAAACCGATGAATATTTCTATATCGCAGACGCGGCGGGACTTATTTATGAGGCACAGATGGGCACGCTTGAGTTTCACATCTGGGGCAGCCGCGCCGCCGAGCTCGAAAAACCCGACCTAATGGTCTTCGACCTCGATCCCGACGAGGGCATGCCGCTCGCGACCGTCCGACAGGGCGTCAAAGATTTAAAGAGCGTGCTGGACGGCTTTTCGTTGAAGTCCTATCTTAAAACCAGCGGCGGCAAGGGCTATCACGTCGTCGTGCCCTTTCTCCCCGAGGCCGATTGGGAGGCTTTCCGCGCTTTCGCCAAAAAAGTAGCCCAAATCATGGAGGAAAGATGGCCGTCCCGCTACACAAGCAATATGAGAAAGGCCAGCCGCGGCGGCAAAATCTACATCGACTGGGTGAGAAACGGCAGAAGCGCGACCAGCGTCGCCCCCTATTCGCTTAGGGCGCGTCCCTCCGCGCCGGTCTCGGCGCCGATAAGCTGGCAGGAGCTTGAAACAATCCCCCCCGACGGCATAAAACTCAACGACGCCCTTTCCCGCGTCAAACGCGGCCTCGACCCCTGGAAAAGCTTATCCAAAAACAAACAGCATCTCAAAAGCATTTAGAATTTAGCTTCCGCTTTTCGATAAAACTCGCGACTTCCAAACACATTAGCAATTCAAAGAAATACAACAAAAAAAAGGCAGCTTTCGCTGTCTTTTTTGGCGTTCCCGGCGGGATTCGAACCCACGGCCTTTCACTTAGGAGGCGAACGCTCTATCCTGCTGAGCTACGGGAACATAATTAGATTTTTCGGTCGGCTTTTTGAACGGTTGAATTATATGCTTTTAAGCCGCTTTTGTCAAGTAAACCGCGAAAAGCGTTATTGACTTATAATGTGCGGTTTGATATAATTGCCGCCATGGAGACCTTAAGCTCATTCGACATGATATTGACAGACAGGCTGGTGCTTCGATTGTTTAATGCGGCCGACGCCAACGACGTTTTCGAGTTCGCGGGCGACAAGACCGACGCCAACCGCTTTGTGGCGTGGCCCGCACACGAGGAGTGCGCCGACAGCGTCCGCTGCATCCGCGACATTTACATTCCCAACCGCGTCTTCGCCATCGAATATTCCGGCAAATGTATAGGCGCCATCGAGCTTAAGTCAACCGAGGAGGATGGCGTTTATTCAATAGGGTATATTCTCAATAAAAAGTTTTGGAATTTGGGCTTCACCACCGAGGCGCTCACCGCGCTACTCGACGTCGCCTTCCGCCGCCTTAAAGCCAAGAGCGTTGTCGCGGCTCACGCCGTCGAAAACAAGGCCTCGGGGCGCGTCATGGAAAAATGCGGCTTGAAGGTGGAAAGAATTGCGTTGAAAGAGCTCGAATTAAGATGCGGCCTCTCGGATATACGGCATATGTATATCGACGCCGAAGCTTATTTTAAAAATCAGAATTAATAAGAAATAGTCGGATTAAAAGACAAAAAAAATTACTTTTTGCCGTAGTATTCCAAAAATTTAATGGTTTCTTCGTTTTGGGGGTTGTCGAGGATATCGGCGCCCCTTTCAAGCACTTTGCCCTCGTGCAAAAAGATTATCTCCTTGCCCAGCCGCGCCGCCTGAACTATGGAATGCGTCGCGATAATAAGCGTGGCGGCGTGCTCGTTTATATAATCGTTCAAAAATTCTTCGGTGGCGAGCGAATAATTGATATCCATCGATGCGGTCGGCTCGTCCAGCAAAATAAAATTGCGGTCGGCAACCAAAAGTCGGGCGAGCGCAAGGCGCTGGGTTTCGCCGCCCGAAAGCTTGTCGGCGCGTTTTTTTGCAAGATGCGTGAGCCCCATTTTCGAAATAATATCGGCGATTCTGTTCTTTTGCTCCTTGGGGCAGGCGAGCGCGACGTTCTTTTTTATCGACATCGAAAACGCGAAAGCCTTTTGCGGCGCGTAGCCGAGCTTCAGGTTTTTGGGAATATTGACCTTGCCTTCGTCGGGCGGAATTATCCCCGCCAAAATCTTTAGAAGCGTCGATTTTCCCGAGCCGTTGGCGCCTATGAGCGCGTATCTTCCGCCCTCCTCGAATTTCAGCGATTCGATATCGAGGACGGTGCGGCCGGCATATATTTTTTTAAGGTTTTCAATCTCAATCATTTGAGTTTTTCCTGAATCATTCCGGCGGCGAAATTGACGGCGAAAGAGATGAGCAAAAGGATTATACCGAGCGCGATGGCGTATGTGAATTGGCCGGTGCGGTAGTTTAAGGCGATTACCGTCGTCATGACGCGCGTCTTCCTTAAGATGTTTCCGCCGACTATCTGCACCGCGCCCACCTCGGCTATCGCCCTTGAAAAGCCGGTGAGATAGATGGAAATAAGCTGGAATTTACTTTCGTTGGCGACGAGCAGTGGAACCTTGAAAGGATTCAGCCGCAGCCCCTTTGACGTTTCGAGCACGGAGGGCGCTATCGCCGAGGCGTAGCTCTCGGTAAGCCCCGCCACTATCGGCGTAATCAGCACGATTTGGGCGATAATCATAAGCTCGACGGAATAGATAAGCTTGAGCGAGCCAAACGGGCCGGTGCCCGAAAAAAGCATATAAAGGACTATGCCCGCAACGACGGGCGGAAGCCCCATGAATGTTCTCAGAATGTGGACGATGATTGATTTTCCGGGAAATCTCGCGGTCGCTAGCAGCACGCCTAGCGGCGCTCCCAAAAGGAGCGCCGTCAGCGAACTTGCAAATGCCATTTTAAACGTCGTCGCTATAATTTCGTTGAGTGTAGCATCACCCGAAGCTATAAGCCTGAACGCTTCTTCAATTGCCGAAAACACAATATCTTATTCCGGAGTCTTCTTCATCGCGAGGAAGGTGGCCTTGTCGGTAAGGCAGTAGCCGTTCATCTCGTTTGCCATAAGTAAGCAGGCGCCCATGCCGTCACCCGCCGAAATATACCAACCCTCTATTCCTTCAGGCAGGTTATTTACATCTTTGGTTATTCCGAGCTCCGTCGGCCAAAGCTCGATTTCGGCTTTGTGGGTGCCCGAAGTATCGCCTCTCGAAATGAACGTGAATTCGCCGTCCGCTATCGAGGCAAAAGCGGCCTTGACGCTTGCGGCATTCTCGACGTCGGCGGGATCGTCGGCGGGTCCGACCAGCACGAAGAAGTTATAGATAAACGAAATTCTCTCGGCGTCGTAACCGTCAACAACTCTCGAATATCCTTCATTCACAAAAGTTTCCTCGGACGCTTTGTTGTGAACGAAAATAAGGTCGGCGTTGCCGTCCTTTGCGGAGTTAATAGCCGGGTCTGTTCCCAACGACGCGATATTCACTTCGTAGCCGTAGTCGCTCTCGAAAGTCGGGATTATCGCGCCCAAAAGGCCGGAATCGTTGACGGAGGTCGTCGTCATGAGGCGGATGGTTTTGGTCGCTTCGGTGGCCTGCGCTATTTCCCCTTCATAGACGGGAGCGTTATCGAGGCGGTAGAACAGGCTGTCGCCGTATTCAGCCTTTCTGAAATTGACAATAGCTTCATAAGCCTCTTCGCCGGTGAGCCATTGAATGAGCGCGTCGGCGCCCGCCGTGTTTGTCGCGCCGGCGTCAAACTTGTCGGGGTTGACGGCAAGCAGCGTATAGGTGTTCTTGAGATCGTTGTCTTGTTCGTAAAGAATTTTGAGATTGGGTAGGGTATCCTTATAGGTGGGTGTCTTGTCGGCGTCTTTATTGCACGCGAACAAGAAAAATGCGCTGCATACTAAAGTAAGTATCAGCGCGGCGGCTAACAGTTTCCTCTTCATATAATTTACTCCTTTCCGCAATGGGAGGCGCGGCCGTTTCCCGCCGCACCCTATCGTTTTCGCCGCCATGGCTACACTCTTTAGGCGACAAAAATCGAAGTTTTGTTCTATAATAATAGCATTTATCCCAATTTCGGTCAACTGTTTATATTTTCGCAACCCTCTCTTTATATTTCATTTTGTCTATTATCGGCAAAAATTGACCAAAATCCGTTTACTTTTTGCCGATATCGGCATATAATTTAAACGAGGGTATATTCATGAAGTATTTGCCGGTAATAGAGATTGCGAAGCTATGGAGCATGAGCGAACGAACCGTCAGGAATTATTGTGCTCACGCTAAAATTCCGGGCGCTGTTTTAATGGGGAAAACTTGGCTTATTCCCGAGGGTTCGACAAAACCCTTAAGAGAAAAGAAGATTATTGAAACAGATAATGCATTGCTGAATGCCTTAAGAAAAGAAAAGCAAGCACATATTAGAGGTGGGTTATACCATAAAATTCAAATAGAATTAACCTATAACTCAAATCGCATTGAAGGAAGCAGGTTAACCGAAGAGCAAACTCGATTTATTTATGAAACAAACACAATCGGCATAGACCAAAGCGCGGTTAACGTCGACGACATCATTGAAACAGTCAATCATTTTAGGTGTGTTGACTTTATTCTCGATAATGCCAAAGCGCAACTAAGCGAAAAACTAATAAAAGAGCTGCACTTTATGCTGAAAGTAGGCACAAGCGACAGCCGAAAGGACTGGTTTAATGTCGGCGGCTATAAAAAACTTCCCAACGCAATCGGCGGCAAAGAAACGACACGGCCCAAAGATGTGGCAATAGTAATGAAAAAACTTTTGGAAGTATATAACGATAAAAAAGAAAAGACCTTAGATGATATTATCGAGTATCATTACAGATTTGAAATTATACACCCCTTTCAAGACGGCAACGGCAGAATCGGAAGACTCATTATGTTTAAAGAATGCCTTGCAAACAATATAGTTCCTTTTATTTTAACCGACAACCTAAAACTTTACTACTATCGCGGCTTAAAGGAATATAAGAACGAAAAAGGTTTTCTATTAGATACGATCTTAACTGCGCAAGATAGATTTAAAGAATACTTGGATTATTTCAAAATTGGATAAATAGTTTAAAAACCGCCTAATCCATAGTGGGTAACGGTTTGTGTTATAGGTTGCCGCCGATTTTCCTGCCCAAATAGTCGAAAAAGCGTCCCATAAGCTTTTTGATTGGGTTGAGCGAAACATCGTAATAGTAATCGGATTCAAACCAGCCTTTTTCCTCAAAATAGTGATAATCGTAAAATTTTTTATTTGAATATTTCAGACCGCTTCTTGTCGTTCTGAAAAGCATCAGGCTAAGCAATGAGGGCGCGGGCATTTTTTCGCGCTGCAAATCCTTATAAAACCTTTCGGCGCATTTTTCGATTTTTTTACTGTTTGCTTTCTGTCGCTTTTCGTCTATCGGTTGCATTGTCCAAAGGCTGCAGCCTTTTACGACGTTAAACCCCAGATTTTTTGCCGTGTTTTCCATATATTTTAAGATATCTTTTCCAATGGGGACGCCTTGGGTCAGAATCGCCGTAAAGGTTTTGCCGAAGAATCTGGGGCGATGGAATATAAAAGCAAGCCTTTGTCGAAGAAGTTTTTAAATCTGCCCGAAACCTGATAAACAAACTAAGTCGATTCTAATCGTTAAAAAGTATTCAAATCGTTAAAAAGTAGGGTAATCGTTAAATAGTTGATTAGAAAATAAAAAAGAGACCTAATAATAGCCTAAAAACTGACTACTACAGGTCTCTACAAAACTGGCGAATAGGAGATTTTCCCCTTTCTGCCAACAAATAAAAAAGGTCTGACATTGTTTGCAGACTCTTTTTTTTGTATTCTTTTTGTCGCCAATAAAATTATTCGGCGCTATTTTGCGGCTCGTTGGGCGCTTGGACAGCCAATTCCGAACGTATTTGCGCCAAATCTTTTTTGAAGACTACGGTAAAAAACGTTACTGTGATTACTACCGAAATAAAATCTGCAATAGGTTCGGCAAGCAAGATCGCCAATTCGGGATTTTGCGGCATAATTAATGGCATTACGAATATCAATGGAATCAACAGTATCACTTTGCGTAGCAACGCGATAAACAGCGATTCCTTGGCTTTGCCAAGCGCGACAAACATCTGTTGGCACACAATCTGCGCGCTAAACAGTCCTCCGCACGCCAAAAATACTCTTACCATTTTGCCGACGTATTCGATAATATCTATGTTGCTTGTAAACAATCTTGCAAAAGTCTTGGGCATAATCATCACCAGCCCCCACATAAGCAACGAGTAGCACATTGCCGCAACAATCAACAAAGTAAATACTTGCTTCATACGATCGGGCTGTTTTGCGCCTTTGTTGTAACTCATTATCGGTTGAGCCCCTTGACTAAGCCCAATAAGAGGCATTTGAATAAACTGAGACAAACTCATAAATATCGTCATTGCCCCAACCGCAATATCTCCACCGTACTGCAACAAATTCACGTTGAAACATATTCCGAGTACGCTTTCGGTAAAGTTCATAATAAACGGCGCTAAACCCAACGCAAGAGTAGGCAAAATAATTGCGCTTTGCAGTTTGAAATAACGCGGACGCAGTTTGATGACGGTTTTTTTGCCAAACAAAAAGCAAATTACCCACACGGCAGATACTGTCTGAGATATTACCGTCGCTATCGCCGCGCCTTTGACGCCCAGTCCGAACACAAAGATAAAAATCGGATCCAATATGATATTCAGCACCGCGCCGATTACAACGGTCAGCATACTGACTTTTGTAAAGCCTTGCGCCGTAATGTAAGCGTTGAGCCCCAACGTAAAATGCACCGCCAGTATTCCTAACGCGTAATACTGCATATAGTCCCAAGCGTAGGGTATTGTCGTCTCGCTTGCTCCAAACAGCATCAAAAGGTCTTCGCCAAAAATTTCAAACACAGCAGTCAGCAGCGCTCCCGACAACAGCAACGCCGTCGCCGAATTGCCTAAGGTTTTTTCTGCTGAATCTTTGTCCCCTTTTCCCAAAAAAATCGCCGCTCTCGACGCCCCGCCTACGCTACACAGCGACGCGAAAGACATTACTATGATGAGCACAGACAAGCATACGCCGACGCCCGTCAGCGCTACACCGCCCACTTCGGGCATTTGCCCTATCATAATTCTGTCAACTTCCATATAAAGCAAGTTGACTATCTGCGCCAAAATAGTAGGCACCGCCAATTTGAAAAGCAGTTTGCCTATTTTGGTATTTTTCATAAAATCTATATCTTTTACCATAATTACCTACGAATTGTCCCAAACGATTATGTGAAATCGATTTCCTGTTGACTTCAATATATCTTTTTAGTATGAAAAATACAAGTGTTTTTCAAACAAATTTTTGCCAAACTGCCCTCCGTCATCGATAGTCGACTCGACGTGAAAAATTATTTTGGTAGTTTGCTCACTTGCGCCAAATACCAAACACGATTACGCGTTGGTCACAACAAAAAATTTCGCAAAAAGGCTACCCTATTTTGGGCAGCCTTGGGTTTGATTTTTTGTCCGATTGACTTTTGGAAAAAAACTATTTGTCCGATTGACTTTGTTGCAAATCGGTGTAATAGGATATTTTTGTATCCAGTCTTTGCAAGGTCTGCTGCATATCGGCAAGTTTTGCTTGCAAGACTTTTCTTTGGTTGACAAGCAAATTCAATCGCGCTTGCGCTGTCGAATCGCCTTGCCCCACAAGCGCAACGTAATCGTTGATTACTTCTATCGGGATCCCAGCCAAACGCATACATTTGACAAACTCTATCCATCTGCAGGACTCTTCGTCGTAGTCCCGAATACCATTTTTGCGAGGTACCGCAGGGATCAAGCCGGCGCGCTCGTAATACCTTAGCGTGTCGTGCGTCAACGAATATTTTTTGCTAACTTGCGCTATTGTCATCACTCACCTCGCAAAAATGGTATTCGGGACTACGACGAAGAATCTGCAGAAATTGTCAAAGAGATATTCCATCTTGCAGTTAAAGGAAATGGCCCATCTAAGATTGCATCTATCCTAACTGAAAGAAAGGTTTTAAACGCTACTTCCTACAAGAAATCAAAAGGAATACCAAGCACCCACGATAATGATATAATTGATCCATACTGGTGGGATTGGTCAGTAGTTTCTGACATTCTATCTAGACAAGAATATCTAGGTCATACGGTAAATTTCAAAACTGGAAGAAAGTCGTACAAAAACAAAAAGTCCTTCGCAAATCCTCCTTCAAAATGGATAATTATTAAAAATACCCATGAAGCAATAATCGACCAAGAAACATTCGATATCGTTCAAAAATTGAAGGAAGGTCGTAAAAGAACAAATACTTCTATGGGTGATATGCCTGTACTCTCTGGTATGCTATATTGTGCTGATTGCGGTAAGAAACTTTATGTTTGTAGAACTAAATCACTAAAAACAGAAGCCTACTACTATTGTTGCTCTACTTATCGCAAGAGACAAGGTCAGTGCTCTTCTCATCAAATTAGGATAAGTATCATAGATAGAATTGTTTTTGCAGACCTCAAAAGACACATTGATTTTGCAAGGAAACATGAAGATGAATTTCTAAAGTTAGTATCAAGCGAATCAATGAGTCAAATCAATAAGTTAATTAACTCCTTTAATAAGGAATTAAGTGCATCAAGAGCAAGAATAGAAAAGCTAGATTCAATTATTCAAAGTCTATATGAAGATAAACTTGACGGCACTATATCTAATGAAAGATTTAAAAATATGAATGAAAGCTATGAACAAGAACAAACAACTCTTCGTGAAAGGGTTCTAGAGCTTGAAGATAAGATAAAAATTTATAATGAACATCGTGCATCAACTTCTAATTTTATGGAACTAGTACATAAATTTACTAGAATTGATGAATTGACTCATGAAGTTGTAAGAGAATTTATAGAAAAAGTTATTATCCATAAAGCTGAAAAAGTTAGTGGAAGAAGACAAATAAAAATTGATATCTTTTATAACGGTATCGGTAAGGTCGATATACCAAATTAAAAAGCGCAGCTACTTAATTCGATAACTACGCTATTTTTATGCGGGAATTAAATCCCTAACGGGCTTGATAATTGTATCAAACCTATGCATTCAATATGGCGGAGAGATGGGGATTCGAACCCCAGTTACCGTTCTCGGGTAAACACGATTTCCAGTCGTGCGCCTTAGACCAACTCAGCCATCTCTCCACGCTTTTTATTCAATTACGCCGCACAAACTTTACGACTAGTTCATTATATAAAATCGCGCGGGTTATGTCAAACGGATTGGGATATGCGCGCATTCAAGTAAAAAAATTCCTGACTAAAATTGACTTATTGCTTGAATTCAAATCACTGAGCACGCACTTTGCATTTCTTCAAAATATCCTTAATTTTTAGCGGATATGTATATATCTCGGGAAGAACAGACAAATAGCGCCGCGATAGGTTTTTTTTATTTTTCCGATTAGATTTACAAATCGGCGCCGGTATAATATAATTTTTTTAGGATATGGCGATTTTTGAATACGGCGAGAAAGAGATAAATTATTTAAAATCCAAGGATAAGCGGCTGGCGGCCGTCATTGAACGCATTGGTCATTTAGACCGAGAGACCGACCCCGATCTGTTTTACGCGCTGTCAAGCTCGATTGCCGCTCAGCAGGTATCGGGCAAGGCCGCCGAGACGGTGTGGCGGCGCGTCACCGAAAAAACGGCGATAACGCCCGAGAGTATTGCCGCGCTCGACGCTGTGGAGCTGCAAAGCTGCGGGCTATCGATGCGGAAGGTGCAATATATCAAGGAAGCGGCCGAAAAAATCCTTGCAGGCGAGCTCGATTTGGACGCGACAGCCAAAATGTCCGACGAGGAGGTCATTACCGAGCTCGTCAAGCTTCACGGCATAGGCCGTTGGACTGCCGAAATGCTTTTGATTTTTTCACTCGGGCGCCCCGATGTCCTGAGCTTCGGCGACTTCGCGATAAAGAAAGGCCTTAAGCTCCTGTATGGGCACAAGGAAATAACCAAAGAGCTCTTTGAAAAATACCGCAGGCGCTATTCGCCCTATTGCTCGGTGGCGAGCTTCTATCTTTGGGCGATGGCGGGAGGAGAATAAAAATAAATAAATTGTGGGCGAAATAAAATATCGGCCATATATTATTTAGAGGCTAAGGGATAATAACGATTCTTCGCTTGGAATACTGCCTTTAGGGGGAGAGCAATATGGATAAAGCGAACTTGCACGTTCACACAAAATATTCCGACGGCATAAAGCCCGTCAATATCATGCTCCGCGATATGCTGGGCGCGGGCATCAATATTCTTTGCAAGACAGATCAGGACTCCGTCGAGGGCAACTACGAGACGGCGTCGCTCTGCCGCCAGCACGGCATCCGGTTTTTTCACGGCATCGAGCTCACGACCTATCCCGTAGAAGGGCTTATAGAGCGCTTCGATTCCACTTTCAGCCTGCATATCTTGGGCTATGGAATCGATACCATGAAGATGCATTCCCACCTCGTAAACTATCAGGTCAGAAAGCAGCGCATGCTCGGCGAGCTCGTCAACCTGCTTATCGCCGACGGCTATAATCTGCGCACACACATCCTCTACGGCTTCGACAGCATGCTGAAAGGCCGCGGCGCGATAGCGCGCGAGCTCGTCACAATCGGCAGAGCCAAGGACGTCTCCGACGCCTTTGACAACATTCTCAACACCGAAAGCTATATACCGTTCACACTGTTCCCCCTGAGCCCGAAGGAAATAATCGAGGCTATCCACAGCACGGGCGGGCTGGCGGTCTGGTCGCACCCCTTCCACTTAAAACGCGGCGGCGAGGTGCGTCTAAAAAAAGAGGAGGTAATCCTCTATCTCGACAAGCTCATAGAGTTCGGCCTCGACGGGATTGAAGCATTTTATCTGCCCTACGACGAGGAATCGGTTGAATATCTCGAAAGTCTTGCCGACAGCCGCGGCATTTTAAAATCCGTCGGCACCGACTACCGCGGCAAAAGCGGCGAAGAAACCCTGCTCACCGACCCCCGCCTCACCGAATACACTCAAAAATCCCTCCCCCTAATCGACCGCCTCGGCAATAAAGGCAAAAAAATCTAAACACCCAAACATTTTATTGAATCAAAATCGCCGAGCAATGCTCGGCGATTTTACTATCTGCTTTTCAAATTACTTACTGAACAAAGCGCGGCTCACTTGCTATTGCGCCGCAACAAGAGCTCTCAATCTTTGTTTATTCCGCCAGCAACTGGTCTATGACGGGCCGAAGAACGGCGGCGACGGCTTTGTAGCCGGCGTCGGAGAGGTGGAGTCCGTCGGTGGTGTATTCGGGCTTAAGCGTCTTGTTTTGATGGCTGACGATGAGGGCGTCGAAAACGTTGACGTAGCGATAGCCGGAGAAAGCCGAGATAATGAAGGGTATGCGCGTGTTAACTACGTTTATGTTGGGCATAAGCGACGCGACGGCCGGCAGAATTTCGGGATTTACGGGATAGAGCGTCTGCAAAATTACCTTGGCGTCGGGCAGGCGCTCTTTGATTTGGGTGAGAATTTTATTTAAGTTGTCGAACAGAAATTGCGTGGAATAGCCGCGCGCAAGGTCGTTGACGCCGATTAAAATAACGATAAGCTGGGGCTCGAGGTCGAATATTGATTCGTCCATGCGTTTAAGGACGCCGACGGCGGTGTCGCCGCCTATGCCGCGGTTGTAGGCGTTAAGGCCGGGATAGTATACGCTCAAATCGCAGCCGTCGGTCAGGCTGTCGCCGACGAAAATCACGCCGCCTTTTTGAGCAGTCCTGTTTTCGGCGTTGAACTCGCGGACTTTTTTATTGTAGTAGGCGGGGAAAAAGTCGCGCTCCAAAATATGCATAGCCGAGGCGGCCGAAAACGCCGCGACCAAAAAAACAATCAACAGCGAGATAACGATACCAACCGCTCTATAAAATTTCTTGTTCATCTCTTTTATCCCCGCAAGCCTTAATTTAAATCATTTTACCATATCGGCTCTACTTTTTCAAACTGTTTTAAGTTCAGAGCCATTAGCATCTTTGGAGTAATTCAACAACTTTTGGCAGTCAAAAATTTCACCGATTGCAGAGCAATCGATTTCACCGAAATACACAGTATTTTTATTTCACTAAAACGCAATACGCTTAATTTCACTTGGGCAATCCCAAATTTCACTCAATCCGCAGTCTGGACAATAGCAAAAAACAATGTTATAATCGAAATAATAAACCAAGGAGAAGATTATGATAAAAATTTCGCCGTCGCTGCTTTCGGCGGACTTTGGAAAAATGGCGGAAGCCGTGAAAAATCTCAAGCTTTGGGGCAGCGATTATGCTCATTGCGACGTCATGGACGGCGTGTTCGTGCCCAATATTACCTTCGGGATGCCGATGGTGGCCGCGCTTAAAAAATACGCCGAAATCCCTCTTGACGTTCACTTGATGATAATAAACCCCGAAAAATACGTGGGCGAGTTCGTCGACGCAGGCGCCGATATCGTCACTTTCCACCCCGACGCGTCCCATGACGTCTTGGGCGCGCTTAAGGTGATTAAATCAAAGGGCGCTAGGTGCGGGCTGGTGCTCAACCCCGATAAGCCTCTTTCGCTTGTCGAGCCTTATATAAACGAAATCGATATGATTTTAATTATGGGCGTCTATGCCGGCTTCGGTGGGCAAAAATTTATTCCCGAAACGCTTGCCAAGCTTGCCGCAGCCAAAAAGCTCATCGAGCGAAGCGGAAGGAATATTGAGCTTGAAATAGACGGCGGTGTCACCGAATCCAATATCGGCGAAATCTTAGCCGCCGGCGCCGACGTTATAGTCGCGGGCTCGGCCGTCTTTAAATCCGCCGACCCCGCTAAAACCGTCGCGAGCTTACGCGGCTAGCGCGAATTAGAGCGAAAGCGAAATACTATAAACGAAAAACGTTGGATAGCGGCGCTGACGCGCCGAACGAAACGGCTTACGCCGAACGAATAATGAATAACGAATAACTGTGGATGACGTGCAAGCGCGAACGAGAAACGTTGGATGATTAACAGGAACTAATTAATGAAAAAGGAAAAAACCGCCGCAATTGTTTTAAACGGAAGCGATATTCCCTATCGGTTTGACGAGGATTTTGTGGTTTTCGTCGATAGGGGCTATTATCGTTCGGCGGCGACGCCCGACCTCATTATCGGCGACTTCGATTCCTTTGACGCCGTGGACAGTATCGAAGAGGGCATCGAGGTCATCAGACTTGAGCACGAAAAAGACGAAACTGACGGCGAAAACGCGCTGCGCGAGGTTATAAGGCGCGGCTATAAAAAGATAAACATCTACGGCGTTTTGGGCGGAAGACAGGACCACGTCATGTGCAATCTCGTGTTACTTGCGCTTGCGTGCGGGCTCGGCGCCGAAGCAGTCGCCGTATCGGACAAAGCGAAAATCTACTATTCTAATTCCAAATTTTTCGACAAAGTAAAGCTTGGAACCATTATTTCCATCGTTCCCTTTTTGGGCGATGCGCATATAATGAACACGGAAGGGCTCAAATATCCCCTGAAAAACGAAACGCTCCCGGCGAAATCGACGAGGGGAATCTCCAATATTGCTGTCTCGGAAAGCGTTGAAGTCGCGTTAAGCGGGGGAGGAGTTCTTATCTTTGTCCATAATAGGGGGTGAGCAAGCCTTGAAGATTTATTGCATAAATCCGCCGAAGTTCATTAAGCACTTGCTTAGGTTGTTTAGAAGAAAAGGCTGATTCACCCGAAAAAGCGATTTTAAATGAACGGCTTAACAATTTGTTAAGCCGTTCATTTGTTTTGCTGTAAACCGCAGAAAACCGAGTTAACAGCGGAAGGGCGAGTTTTTTGCTCTGTTCGTGATAACCTTTCGCCGCTTCAATTTCAGCTCCACCTGCTTCTCGCTCTGCCCGCTCTCGCGACTGCAATATTTGATTTTGCCTTAAAATTGCGCTTCGGACTGTGCGATTTTATCGTTTTTTTTGATTTGCGCCTAAAATTATATAAAATCAAGCTTAATTAATATAATTACCATTTCATTAAATTATTAAGCTATGGATTTGAGCGGCGAATAAGCCTGAGACTTTTTGAGGAAAAAAATAACGCCGCGGCTGCGGCGTCGGTTATTTTTTTGCTTTTCCTTGAGTGGGATTAACGAAAGAGCGTTTAAATTAAATGCGATTAAATGCGATTGACTTTGCCGCTTCTTAGGCATCTGGTGCAAACATATTCGCGTTCGACGGTGCCGTCGGCGTTTTGAAAACGAACCTTCTGGACATTGGCATTCCAAGCACGGCGGGTGTGGCGCTTGCTGTGGCTGACGTTCATCCCGGTGACTCTTCCTTTTCCGCATACGCTGCAAACTTTAGACATAAGGTTTAAACCCTCCGATTTCGTAAGATAACGGCAAAAGTATAGCATTAAAAAGCGCGATTAGCAAGGATTTTTAAGCGAAATCGGGGGAATTTTTGAAATTTTAGCGCCTTGTTTATTTGCATTATAGGTGATTTTGTTGCAAAAGCCGATTATATAGTGTAAACTATGTTAAGCTATGTTAAGGAATATAAGTGATAATTCGCGTTATTAGGCAATGATATTCCTTAACGGCCGTATTTGAAAGCCGCCCCGCGGTTTTCGGCCCGGAGAAAAAATGTCGCTTCAAACTTCTAACATCTACGGCAAGATATCCATTTCCGATAACGCCGTCGCGGCCGTCGCCAGCAATGCTGCAAGCGAATGCTACGGTGTTGACGAGCTGGTGTCAAGGCGTTTGAGTGATAGTTTGAGCGAGATGTTCAACCGGAATACGGTGGGAAAAGGAATTAAGGTCACCACCATCGAGAATTTGATTTTCCTCGATGTGTATGTAACTCTCAAATATGGCGTAAACGTCGAAACCGTCAAAAAATCCCTTGAAAGCGCCGTTCGATACAGCGTGGAAACCTTCACGGGCATGCGGGTCAAGCGCGTTAACGTCAATGTAGTAGGCATAAAGGTGTAGTTATGCCGAAGTTAAGCATTTTATCATTATATGATTGAGATAGATAGCAATTTTTTTGTTGAGATAGCCAAAGGCGGCTATAGATATTTATCATTCGAGCGCAAGCTCGTCGATTCCCTCAACGTTTTTCCCGTGCCCGACGGCGATACCGGCACCAATATGTCGCTCACCATGCTTTCCGCGGTCAACGAGGCGGAGAAGTGCGAATCCGCCGCACTATCCGACATTGTCGCGAGCTTTTCACGCGGCGCGCTCCGCGGCGCGAGAGGCAACTCGGGCGTAATTTTGTCGCAGATATTCAAGGGATTTGTCGCCGCTGTGTCCGATAAGGAAACGCTCAACGCCAAGACATTCGCCGAAGCGCTTCAAGCGGGAACCGAAATTGCTTACAGCGCGGTGACCAAACCCAAGGAAGGCACCATCCTCACCGTCGTTCGTGTTATGGCGGAGACCGCCTACGCGCTCACTAAAAGAAAGACAGTTGAGCTCGAGCCGTTTTTTGAGGCCGTTCTGGCATCCGGCGAAGAGGTTTTGGCCAAAACTCCCGAAATGTTGCCCGTTTTGAAGAAGGCTAACGTCGTCGATGCCGGCGGCAAGGGCCTTCTTTCAATAATAAAAGGCTTCCAATGCGTCATACTCGGCAAAGAAATCCCCTCGGGAGAGGCCGACGTCGAGCTTGCCGGGTCCGAAAAAGCGGCGGCCGACGACGCGGACGAATCCGATTCGCTGAAATTTGCCTACTGCACCGAGCTTTTGGTAACGCGTCTTTTGAATAACGTCACGGTGGCCGACATCGACAAGCTCCGCGACAAGCTTTTGGAGCTGGGCGACTGCGTGCTTGTCATAGGCGATTTGAATTTAGTCAAAGTCCACGTCCACACCAACAATCCCGATAAAGTGCTCAAAGCCGCTCTCTCTATGGGCGAAATCGACGGCATTAAAATCGAGAACATGCTGGAGCAGCACCGAAAGCTCCACAAGGACGAGGAGCCCGAAGAGGAACAGCACGAAAAGAAAGAATACGGCCTTATCGGTATCAGCGTAGGGGAGGGATTTTCTAAGATTTTCGCCGACTTTTCGGTCGACAAGATTGTTGAAGGCGGCCAAACGATGAACCCCAGCGTCAAGGAAATCCTAAACGCCATAAACGAAGTCAACGCCAAAAACGTCTATATTTTCCCCAACAATCCCAACATAATCCTTGCCGCCAATCAGGCGAAAGAGTTGGCCGACTGCAACGTTTTCGTCATTCCTACAATGAACATACCGCAGGGCATAGCCGCAGTTTTAGCGTTTTTGCCTTCCGAAAGCCCCGAAGAGAACCAAAATTTAATGCTTCAGGCGATAAAGCGCGTCAAGTGCGGGCAGGTCACGCACGCCGTCCGCAACGCGAGAATGAGCGGTTTTTCGGTTAAAGAGGGTGATATAATAGGATTTTCCGACAAAAACATAGTCGCCAAAGGCGACAGCGTCGATAAAGTGATGATGGACACGCTGGCGGCGCTGGTTTCCTCCGGCAGCAACGACGTCGTTTCAATTTATTACGGCGCCGACGTCAAAAATGAGCAGGCAGAGGCCTTAGCCGCAACCGCCGCCGAGGCGTATCCCGACCTCGAGGTCATGTTCTATTACGGCGGCCAGCCGCATTATTACTACATTCTCGCGGTGGAATGACCTAATTTTTTCGCATTAAACAGGCAAAATCAGCCTAATTTTATTAAATTGACAGTTAATTCAATAATTTACTTAAAATCACGCAAACAAACGCAAGGTTTATTAATTAATAAATTAACCTTTTATTAAACAAGTAATTTAAATTACAAATCGTCCGCGTCCTGTGTCGGAGTTTGAGTAGTTTCGGCGGGATTTCCGGTGTAGGAGCCCAAAATATCGGTTCCGCTGATTTTTCCCGCTTCTTGGACTACTTCGCGCACTCTTTTGTTTTTAATTCTTTTCATATAAACCTCGCTTTAGATTGTGAAAATTTTTAAAACTAATCCCCGAAAAACTGTTGCAATATTTTCCTCGTTTTGGTATATTATAGAAGCGTCAAAAATTTCGGAAAACTCGTTATTTTGATTGCCTGAAATTAAATTTTGTGCTATTATTATCAGCGCTGATAAATAGTTTAAATGATTACGCGGGAGTGGCTCAGTGGTAGAGCGTCGCCTTGCCAAGGCGAATGTCGCGGGTCCGAATCCCGTCTCCCGCTCCATTTATTTCTAGGGAAAATTTTTGCCCCCGCACTATGATAACAGAATACCGTTTTCGGGATTTGGACCCGCGAAGGGTCCGTTCGCAGCGCAAGCGGAGACGCCGCAGGTAAAGACAGCTCGGGAAATAAAGGCCTTCCGAAAGATAGTGAAGTTTCGAGTTGATAGCTTTCGGCTAAACCGTCTCCCGCTCCATTTATTTCTAGGGAAAATTTTTGCCCCCGCACTATGATAACAGAATACCGTTTCCCGCTCCATTTATTTCTAGGGAAAATTTTTGCCCTCGCACTATGAAAATCGAATATTAGCCGCTCCCGCTCCAATTATCGGGCGAAAATAACGACACACGAATTATGATAACCTGATATAGCTCCATTTTACCTTCACGCTCCGTTTATGATAAAGGGTTGGCGCGCTGTGAAAGCAAGATGTTGTTCGTGTTGGGATTATTCGGTGCGAAGCGGAGAATGCGAAACTCGCGATTGCTTAATGTTGTTTGATAATTTTCCCTCTCAAACGACTTATTCTGACTTAGAAGAACGCGGGTAATCGACGGGACATATAATAATAGGTATATAAAACTTTTAATAACTACTAAATATATGGCACCATAGCCAAGTGGTAAGGCACGGGTCTGCAAAACCCTTACGCTCCGGTTCAAATCCGGATGGTGCCTCCAAAAAGAAGGCGGACAAATTGTTCGCCTTCTTTCAAAATGACACAACTTGCCGAAATGGCGGAATAGGCAGACGCAAGGGACTTAAAATCCCTCGGTTGCAAAACCGTATCGGTTCGAGTCCGATTTTCGGCACCAAAATCCACGGGATTCCCGTGGATTTTTTCATTTTTCGACCTCTGATTTTTTGTTAGTTTTCGACTAAATTGTTGCGCCGACCCAAGGGAAGGTTTTTGACTTAATTACTAAATTAACATAGAGGTGATTTTAGGTGATTTCCTCTTGCAACGATGAAAGAGTTGACGAGGTTTTGCGACCTTAATTAAATTATTGAAAGACTCGTTTAGTAAAAAAAATTTGTGTTACAAGCGGGATTATGAATGATAGGATATTGCTCAAAACACCCCGCCGCGCTTTCTTAGCGGCCGATGCATTAGACTAAAACCGGGCAGGACGAGTAAAAAATCGCGCTCTGAATATAAGCGTAAAAATCTCTTTGACGGTTCAAAACGGTGCAGGCGATATGGGCCGAAGGCGACAACTGTATGTTGAGGGCGGCGGTTTTGAAAAATCCTTAAAAATATCGAGTTAGTTCAATTTAACCGAAAAAATCCGACAAAATTTTTTATCAACATAAAATTTTTTTTGTCAAAAAGCACGTTTTGAAAGTTTTTTGCACGGAATAAATATAAATTATAATCAATAATTATTCAATATTTGAGCTGTCGCGGCGCATTTACTGAAATCTTAATGCCATTTTAAGCTAAATGAGCGCATCAATCCCTAAATTATTCTTAAAAAAAGCGAATTTTTAATTACTTGTTGCATTTAACGAGCGTTGATGTTATAATAAAGCAAGCAAAAAGAATATATGTTTATAATCGCGTGCGTAGAGGGCGTTTGATTAGAGGGATTGCAATGCTGATAAATTTTCTTACTTGCGAGTAAGAGCTTAGCGGGCATTCCCCTTTTTTATCTCTTGACTAAATTGTGCTTTAGGTCGGGACTAAATGGCGGATGACAAAAATATAGAAGTTGAATCTAAAGTCAAGTTTTCGGAGGCGGGCGAAGCCGACGCCGCGGTTAGTCCCGAAAAAAGCCCCAACGCCGCCGAAAAACGCCAAACCGCGGAAAGCGGGGAAGCTCGGAAGGAAGAAAGCACACCGCAAGTTGCCGCGACAGAAACCGCCGCAGACGGCAAGAGGACCGACGCAGAAGTTAAAAAAACCGAAAGCAAGTCGGAAGCCGGCGAAGCAACCGAAGTTGGAAAACAAGAAGTTACGGTTAAGGGCGCAAAGAAGCCCGAAAGTAAAGCCGACGAAGTAAAAGTCGTTGAGGCTGAAGCGAAGAAAACCGAAAGCAAGTCGGAAGCCGGCGACGGCGGGAAGAAAGAAGCCAAAGCCGAGAGTGAAGCAAAGAAGCCCGAAGGTAAAGCCGACGAAGAGAAAGTCGGCGAGGGCGAAAAAGAGCTTAAGGCTCCGGCTGAGGGAAAAAAGGAAACCAAGGCAGACGAGAGCGAAATTAAGTTTGAAGCGGAAGCGGCCGATGCCACCGCCGCCGAGATAAACAAAGACAGTGCCGCGGAAGAAGAGAAAACAGGCGGCGGCAAAGAAGTTGCTCGCGAGAGTGAGCAAGAAGAAGGCGGGGCGGCTTTTCAAGAAAGCGGGGCCGACAGCCGTGAGAGGGGAGAGAGCCACGCCGAAGTTTTGGATGCCGAGCTTGCCGCGCTGGAGCGTCAGGCGGACGATGTCAAGCTGAAAGGCAAGTCGGCGCTTGAGAAACTTGCGAGCGAAGGCGCCGAGCCGGTAAAGCGCGACGCGGTGGAGCGTGAGATAAAGCGCACCGAGAAAGAGCTCAAGAACATCGCCAAAGCCAAAAAGAAAAAGACGCGCAAGAGGATTGATTTCAGGTTCCGCGCCGTCTTGGACGAGAAAGAGAAGGTCGTCTTTGTTGACGCCTATCAGATATTGAACGACGTGTATCTCGGCAAGCTGAATGTGATGAACTATTTCTTCATCGCCGAGAACTCGCAGCGCATAAACGAGCTGAACTTCATAGCGATAACCGAGCTGATGGAATACCGCCGCCGCGTTATCGCAAAGCACGGCGCCGACTGCGTCTACTGCCTGCCGCTGACGACGCGGTTCCTTGACAACAATCCCGAGCTTTTTTCCACGCTTGTCGAGCACGTCAAGCAGACGGGCTGGGAGAAAAACTCGATAATGTTCTCCTTTAACGCCGTAACGCTGGCGCACATAGGCCCCGACGCCAACAACTACCTGAAGAAGCTGAAGCGGGCCGGCTATAAGATAGTGATAGACGGGTTCGGCGAGGACTATAACTCGCTTGACCTTTTCAGCGACTTTGAGTTCGACTATCTAAGGCTGTCGGCGGACTATTTCGATAAGACGCCGCAGAAAGCGAACCTTTTGACAATGCTGCTCAGGTTCGGCAAGGCGAACAAAATCGGGATAGTGCTGACCAACGTTCGCACCAAGAGCCAACACAGCCGCTATCAGAAGCTGGGAGTCAAGATGATGAGCGGCAAGGTCGTATCAAGGATGTCGAGGTTTATAACTAAGCGGTTTTTGAGAGAGGTATAGAGAGTGAGTGACAAGTCGGACAAAAACTTGACCGAACTGGATGTCAAGTCGGCGGCCGAAATAGACGCCGCCTACAAAGCTCTCAACTTGCCCGAGGTCGGCGACGACGACCCCGACGTGAAAGAATCCGGCTTAGAAAAGACCGACGCGGCCAAGAAAACAAAAAAAGGCAAAGACAAGCCAATAAAGCGGCGCAAGGGCGCCGCGGCGGACCCTGAAATATCCAAGCGGATTTCGAGCGAGATAGTGACGTCAAAGCGCGTCACGCGGAACATCCGCAGCAAGTTTTTAAGAAAACTGCTGCTTGTTATTATGTCGGTGGCGCTGCTCGTTACCTCCACGGTCTACATCATGCTGCTCCTTATCGAGGACAACAGCATGCGGATTTACGTAGGCCAGACCGAGGCGGGCAAATCGCTGACGCTGTGCTCGGACGCATCCTTCTCGAGGCCGACGGCATATTTGACCGTCAACGGCCCGCGCGTCATGGACAACATCACCTACGACTGGTTATTTACGCGCTACGGCATCGACGAAACCGACTTCGGCCAGAGTTTGGAGGGAAACTTCTCGGGCGAGAACCACATCGCGCAAACGTTCTACCTTAAGAACAACGGCACGGGCGACGTCCAGTATGTCACCTCAATCAAGCTGCTCGGCTCTTTCAAGGGTATGGAAGACGCCATCCGCGTGCTGGTGGTCAAAAACGGCGACGTCAACATCTACGCGACACTCAGCGTCAACGGCGAGCCCGAGCCCGTCTCCAACAACCCCGAGCTTCTGACGGTGCCGTTTTACAGCGACGAATTTGTCATGTATAACGACGCCAACATTCTGGCCGCGGGCGAGATAGACAAATATACCATCATTTTGTGGATAGAGGGCGAGGACCCCGAATGCACCAACGAACGCCTAGGCGGATATGTCAAGATGGAAATGGTGTTCGGTGCGCTGTCGGTGAACCAAGGCGGTTAACCAAAAGCAAAAGAAAAAAATCAGCCTAACACATAGCGACAAGGAAAAAAATTATGAGTAAGAAAAATTTAGAAGCCAAAACGCAAGCCCCCAAAACCGAGGCGGAAAACGCCAAGTCGGTGAAAAAGGCGAAAGTCGGCAAAGCTTTGACCATTACCGGTTATGTCTTGGCGGTCATAATTTTGATTGCCACTCTCTATATTTCCATCATCACCATCTCGAGAACTTCCAAAAAGAGCACGCTTTCCGCCGACCCAATCTTCGGCGTTTCCTTCCTGCCCGTGCAGTCGGGCTCCATGGAGCCGACTTTCAGCCAAGGCGACCTCATCATCGCCAAGACCTATGACGGCAAAGCCGAGCTGAAGGAAGGCGACATAGTCACTTTCAGAATCTACGAAAACGGCCAGCCCGCGTATATCACCCACAGAATTAAAGAGGTTGTGGATGCCAGACGCATCAAAACGATGGGCGACGCCTTCAACATCGAATATAATCCCAACAACGAGAGCAATCAAGTCGACGCCGAAAAATGGGAGTGGACGGCCGTCGAAAACGTGGTGGCAGTCTACCGCTCCCATGTTAAGGACGTCGGCGCCGTCATCACATGGCTTGCCGATTCCACCAACTATTTCTTGATTGTCGTCTTGCCGCTTGCCGTTCTGTTTATCCTCTATATTGTTTATTTTGTCCGCATACTTCTCCAGCAAAAAGCCAAAAAGGCCGCCGAACAGGCGCTTGCCTCGGTAACCGCCGATATTTTGAGCGATGAAGAAAAAGAGCGCATCGCCCGCGAATATCTTGCGAGTTTGCAAGCGGCTAAACCCGCCGCCGAAGACGAGGGCAAAACAGAGCAGGCGGACGAAGCCTCGGCCGAAGCCCCCGCGGACGATAACGATAAAAACGCCTAACCCTAAAAATGCCGCTCTCGAGCGCGGCTTGAAACCTTATTAAACTGCGGCTCTTGCTCCCCCTGCAATTTAGGGGCCCGCTCAAGAACCGTGACCTAAATTAATAATAACTGCATATGCTGCAAGCCCGCAAGCTCCGCAGGTATTGAGCGGTTTTCGGAAGCCGGAGTAAAAAACACGCGAATTAGCGTAACCTCGTAAAAGCCGAAAGTGCGCGTAATACTCCGCAGAGCAGGGAAGCCACCGAGCCCTAAAAGGGCAATAATAGCCGAGAACCGTGAAAAATCACCGTCCGCGCCCGCGCGCATTATTGTTTGGTATAAACTGCAATAAACCGCACCTTTAATCGAGTATAATGATAGGGGACACATGATCCCCAACGCGAGTGAAACGAGCAACCTCTCCCCGTCCTAGCTGGGGACCGCATATAAAACTTAATAAAACCCGAAGATCTGGGCGATACATAATCTTAAGTTCTGTATTGTTGTTTTACTTGATTATTTCTGACTTGCTCCCCTAAATTTTTCTGACCTTCGGTGTTTTTACTAGGAAACCGCTGACCGGGCTCAACGGTCCCTAAAAAAGTTTTTATATTGCAAAAAGCGAGAAAGCCCCGAAAAGGGCGGAAAAGAACACAAAAAACAACATAAAAAACAAAAAAAGTAGGCTCGAAAGAGCCTAAATAAAAACGCTAAATCGAAAGTAATAAAAACGCTACTTGCACGAAATGGCGCTTAAAACACTCAAAATGATGTGATAAACACGCGATTATCTCATCAAATTGAAAAAAATAACAAAAATAACCGCAAAAAAGCGCCAAACCGAACTCTAAAATCACCACCGCGAGTGAAACGAGCGATCCACCGTGCCGCAGGCACGATTCCACCCTCGCGAAGAGAGGATCCACTTGCGGCACAGCCGCAAAGTTCACTGCGCGAAGCGCAATTTCACCGCGAGTGAAACGAGCAACCGCCTCAACCGCGAGTGAAACGAGCGCCCCGCCTCGCGACAGCGAAGACTTCACTGTGCCGCAGGCACGACACACGTGAGCGCAGCGAACCAACTTAGCCCCCCGTGCGCACCGCGCACACAAAAATAAAGAAAAATTAAAAAAGGAGACAACAAAAATGAAAAGCAAGAAAAGTTTATTCATTTCAACCATCGTGATGGTGCTCGTTCTTGTGCTTGCGCTTTCCACGGCGACCTACGCCTGGTTCGCGATGCAAGAGACCGTCGCCTTAAACGGCCTGTCGATTAACACCACGGCCGCCGGCGGTTGGGAAATTGCGGTTTGGGATCGCGACAGTGAGCTGAGCCCCTACTGGTCGGGCACGCTGAGCATTGACGGCGAGGCTTGGAGCGGAACACAAAACACTCTGTCGGGCTCGCTTGACTTCTCGGCCACCGCCACGGCGTTTGCCTCGATGAAGGGCGTCACCGGCAACGGCGTTAACATGTGGGTTACCGACACTGCCGACCCTGAGCCCGCCGTCGCCGGCGTCGACAAAGGCATCGTTGCGGACTCGCAGGGCTTCCCCTATAAGCTTAAGGCCGCCACTGCCAACGCCGACTTCTTCACGGTCGACCTCGCTCTGAGAAACGCCGACGCGGGCACCAAGGACCTTGCTCTGCTCAATGCCGGCACCACGCTGACTGCTGTGGTCACCTCCCTTGCTTCCACCGAAGCCATGGCCGCCTCGGCGAGAATCGCCATCTTTGTGCTTAAAACAAACGGCGACATCGACACCGCCAAGAGCGACAAGGGCGCGGTCCTCGTTTGGGAACCGTTCACCAGCGTCTTCCTCGACGGCGTGGGCAACAAGCAATTCGGCACCACGCAATACGCCATCGCCGGCAAGCTTACGGCTGCAGGCATCGCGCACAATGAAGCCAGCTATCTCACTCAGGCGACGGGCGGATACGCCATAACCGAGGATGTATCGATTGTCGAGGGCAAGACTTATTACACAAGAAGCGGAGATGATCCGGAGGATTATGTGTATACTCCCGTTGTTTCCCCCGTTGTTGAAGACATGAATACTTACTATGAATGGACCGGCACCATCATAATGCCTTATTCCGGCGGTTCCGTTCAAACGCAGGTTAATAAGGTTGAATCGCTCAAGGTTACCTACGCCACCGCATACCTCCGCACCACCGGCATCGAGGGTGGCACGGGCGGCGACACCGACGTTCTCGGCAAAGATGTCCTTATCGCCGAAGACGTTGAAGGATTCGGCTATGTCTACATCAGAGTAGTCGTTTGGTTCGAAGGCCAAGACTATGAATGCTTGTCGGCTTCCACCGGCGGCGGCCTGCAGGCTGCCTTCACTTTCGGAACTCCCGCCTAATACTTAGAGCGAACCGAAAGCAGGCCGCAA
>DAOTKC010000017.1:0-31079 GCA_035449045.1 Eubacteriales bacterium | reverse complement strand
TCCGAAAAAGTCGGCGTCATGAGCATTCCCACCCTCGTCTTGGTTAAGGACGGCAAGGTGGCGGGAAAATCGGTGGGCGTTCGCTCCAAGAACGACATCAAAAGAATTTTCGATTTAAACTAAATAAATTTATACTAAAGATAAAAAACGCCCCGAGCTCGGGGCGTTTTGAATTTTAGGTTTTTAAAAAGGATTTTTCATTTTGGTTTTTTATAATTCCATTAGTCATATTAAAATCAAGCGCATAATTCGGGATTGACCTTTTTATATATCGGCTTTATACTTTAATAAAAATGATTAATCGGGGGAGGCGGATTATGGCCGACATCAAAAGCATTTTGTCGCGGTTGCTTCCGTTCTGGAACAGGCTCACCGAGGCCGAAAAAGGAGGCCTCGCCGCCGCAAGCCGCATTATAAGAACGGAGAAGGGCGAAAACATTTACGGCGGGGGAGATTGCGTCGGCGTAATGCTGGCGCTTTCGGGCAGCTTTTCGGTTTATATTTTGTCGGAGGACGGAAGGGCGGTCGTGCTCTATAAAATCGGCGCGGGGGAGCTTTGCGTCATGTCGGATTCCTGCGCCATAAAGCAGATTAGCTTCGACGTTCACATCGACGCCGTCGAAATTTCCGAAGCCCTCATGATTTCCCCTTCCGCATTCAACGCCGTGATGTCCAAGAATATCGAGGTTGAAAACTTCGTCCTAAAGCACCTTGCCGACCGCTTTTCCGACGTCATGTGGGCAATGCAGCAGCTTCTTTTCTTAAAGACCGATAAACGGCTCGCCGGCTTTCTTTTGGACGAGATTTCCCAAAGCAAAAGCGACGAAATTTACTATACCCATGAGGCGATAGCGAACCGCATAGGCACGGCGCGCGAGGTTGTGACGAGGATTTTGAAACGGTTTCAGGAAGAAAACGTCGTCGCGCTCTCACGCGGGAAAATTGCAGTCATTGATAAGGCGGCGCTGAAAGCCAAGGCTTACTAGTATTTTAATATTTCGGCAGTATAATATCTTAGCAAGAATTTAACCTATTATAATAGTTAAAACGGTTTGCGGCAGGGTGAGTTCAAGGCGCCGAGCGTGCCCCGATAATTTTTATTTAGAGGTCATTTTTAATAATTTCTCATATAATATAAATAAATATCGAATTTCCGCACGTGTTATATAAAAATTGTTGACAACGGTTTTTAATTGTGCTAGATTTAAGAAAATAAACCACCTAAACAGGCTGGAGATTGAAAAAATGCCCGCTTTGGCGACCCTCGTAGTAATAATTATGCTCGGCGTTATCGTTCTACTTTGCGATAGCGTTGTTCATGGTTTTGCCAAATAGGGTAAAAAGATTGTCATAAAAAGCAAGCAAAAAACCTGAGGCAAAACCGCCGCAGGTTTTTTAATATTCGGACCTGCGGCAGCCTCGAAGGAATGAAACATGAAATGTAGCGGCGCTAAAATTATTATGGAAGCCCTGCTCGAGCAGGGAGTGGACACCGTCTTCGGATATCCGGGCGGCACCGTCCTTCATATTTACGACCAACTCTATTTATATTCCGATAAAATCAGGCACGTGGCGAGCTGCCACGAGCAGGGCGCGGCTCATGCCGCCGACGGCTATGCCCGCGCCACCGGCAAGACGGGCGTCGTCATAGCGACCTCGGGGCCGGGTGCCACCAATCTCGTCACAGGCATCGCTGCCGCCTATCTCGACTCCACGCCGCTCGTCGCTTTCACCGGCAACGTGCCTCAAAATTTGATCGGACGCGACAGCTTCCAAGAAGTGGACAGCTGCGGTATCACCATGCCTATCACCAAGCACAACTTCATGGTCAAAGACGTTAAAAGGCTTGCCGCAACGATTAGGGAAGCCTTTTTAATTGCCAACTCTGGGCGGCCCGGTCCTGTGCTTATCGATATTCCCAAGGATATTCAGATTGCCGAGTGCGAATATGAGCCCGAAGTCATTAAAGTGGCCTCCAAGGAATTTAAAAACGGAGAAAAGGCGTTTTTGTCGGCGCTGGAAATCATAAAGGCCAGCAGGCGCCCCTTCATTTATGCGGGCGGCGGCATCGTCATTTCGGGGGCCGAAGCCGAGCTCATGGAGTTCGCAAACCTGATCGACGCGCCCATCGGCACCTCGATGATGGGGCTTTCGGCGGTGGACGCCGACTCACCCAAGTTTTTGGGAATGACGGGCATGCACGGCAAATACGCGGCGTCCAAGCTTATGTCGGAGTCCGACCTCATTATTGCAATCGGCACGCGGTTTTCCGACAGGGCGACGGGCAACAAAAAAGAGTTTATCAACAACAAAAAAGTGTTGCACATCGACATCGACCCCGCCGAAATCGGCAAAAACATTCCCGCCTATGTCGCTTTGGTGGGAGACGTCAAAGTCATGCTCAAAAAGCTTTCGGCGGCGCTCAAACCGACTTCGCGCAAGGAGTGGGCGGCGCGCATTGAGGAAATCAAAAACTCGCCCGACTGCCGTCTTGAGATGGACAGGTCGCGCTTAAATCCCCAAAACCTCATTGAAACCGTCTCCAAATACGCCGGAGACGCCGTCGTCGCCACCGACGTCGGCCAGCACCAGATGTGGACGGCGCAGTATTATAAATTCAAAAAACCGCGCACCTTCATAACCTCGGGCGGCCTCGGCGCCATGGGCTTCGGGCTGGGCGCGGCTATCGGCGCCGCGGTGGGCACGGGCAAAAAGACCATTTTATTTACCTCGGACGGCAGTTTCCACATGAATATGAACGAGCTTGCCACCGCCGTCAGCAACGACCTTCCCATTTTAGTCATCGTCATAAACAACAACGTGCTCGGCATGGTCCGCCAGTGGCAGACGCTGTTTTTTGACAAGCGCTATTCCAACACCTCGCTAGGAAGAAAGACCGACTACGTCAAACTCGCCGAGGCGTTCGGGCTTACGGCGAGAAGAATTTCCGATATCAGCGAGCTTGTTTCCGCCGTCACGGAGGGGCTTTCGGCCAAAGGGCCGCACCTCATAGAGGCCGTCATTGACAGTGACGAGAAAGTGCTTCCCATGATTCCGCCGGGCGGCACCATTCACGACATAATATTAAAGGCATAATTCCAAACAGCGAGTTTATATCGCGAAAACGGATAGCTAAAGCGTCGTTTATGCGATAAAAACCGATAAAGAAATAATAAATCCTAACTGAATTTTATAACGAAAAACGGACGAAAGCAGATAAAATTAAGATGAACAGCTAAAAAATAGCGAGGAGATTATGGAAACATTTATAATGTCTATGCTGGTCAAGAACGAAGCGGGCGTGCTGACTCGGGTATCGGGGCTTTTTGCTCGGCGCGGCTTCAACATCGACAGCTTGTCGGTAGGCGAGACACTTGATAAGTCGGTTTCCCGCATAACGATTACGGCGACGGGCGACGAATACGTCAAGGAGCAAATTCAGCTCCAGCTTCAAAAACTGCACGACGTCCTCATAGTTGAGTCCATGCCTCACGGCGTCACCGTGACGCGCGAGCTTCTGCTCATTAAGGTAAATGTCGCGCAAGGCGAAAGAAGCGAGATACTTGAGGCGATTTCCATTTTCCGCGCCAAAGTCGTCGACCTCACGCCCACCTCGCTCACTGTCGAGATAACGGGCGAGAGGAACAAGTGCAACGCTTTCCTCGAATATCTGCGCCCCTTCGGCATAGCGGAGCTTTGCAGGACGGGCATTACCGCTATATCCCGAGGCAGCAGCGTTCTCACTCCCAAAGACGAATAGTGGCGAAATTAATCTTTGGGCGAATTGCGGCCTTACTGTCTGCGGCGTGAATTTCTTCCCATCAGATTAGATATCTGATGGGCCCCGATAAAGCTCGTTCGTGCTTTTTGGGGGCCCCATTGAATGCAAGCCATTCAATGGGATAAGTTTCGAGCCTTGCACTCCATCCCAAATCTTGACTCCGATAAGCAACAAAATTATTATGGAAGCAGCCGCCCGAGGTGAGCAACAAAGGAATTTAAGTTTTTTAATAAGTAATGAATATGCGAGGAGCATATTTAAAGATAAAAAATTTGAAAAGGTAAAAAGGAGATAAAACAAATGGCGAAGATTTATTACGACAGCGACTGCGATTTGTCGGCGCTGAAGGGCAAGACCGTGGCTATCATCGGCTACGGCAGTCAAGGACACGCGCACGCGCTCAACCTTAAAGATAGCGGCGTTTCCGTCGTCGTCGGGCTCTATGAGGGCTCCAAGTCCAAGGCGAAGGCCGAGGCGCGCGGGCTTAAGGTCATGAACACCGCCGACGCCGTCAAGGCCGCCGACTTAGTGATGATTCTGGTCAACGACGAAAAGCAGGCCGCGCTCTACAAGGCCGATATCGCGCCCAACTTAAGGCCGGGCATGGCGCTTGCCTTCGCGCACGGCTTCAACATCCATTTCGGCCAGATTGTGCCGCCCAAGGACGTCGACGTCATCATGATTGCGCCCAAGGGGCCCGGCCACACCGTCAGAAGCCAGTTCGAGGAAGGAAAGGGCGTGCCCTGCTTGGTCGCCGTCTACCAGAACGCCAGCGGAAAAGCTTTGAGTGTCGCGCTCGCCTACGCCAAAGGTATTGGCGGCTCGCGCGGCGGCGTGCTTGAAACCACTTTCAAGGAGGAGACCGAGACCGATTTGTTCGGTGAACAAGCCGTGCTTTGCGGCGGCGTCGCCGAGCTGATGAAGGCCGGTTTCGAAACGCTGGTCGCGGCCGGATACCAGCCCGAGAGCGCATATTTCGAGTGCCTCCACGAGATGAAGCTCATCATCGACCTAGTCGTCAACGGCGGGCTGTCCTTTATGCGCTATTCGATAAGCGACACCGCGGAATACGGCGGCTACAAGATAGGGAAGAGAATTATAGGCGACGCCGCGAGAGCGGAGATGAAGAAAGTGCTTGAAGAGATTCAGGACGGCAGCTTCGCCCGCGAGTGGATTTTGGAAAATCAGGCCGGCCGTCCCAACTTCAACGCCATGAGACGCCTAGAGGCCGAGCACCGGATTGAAAAGACGGGTGCCGAACTCCGCGCCAAAATGACGTGGAAAAAGCAGGAGTTTAAAGAATAATCTCTTTAAAAGCCTACTTTTAGTATTCCGAATGTTCGACGCGGTTTGCGCCCATGTTCGGCTAAACTCAAAACCAAATAAATATACCCGCAAGAGGGCGGGGAAGGGTTTTTATGAAATCGGACAACATCAAGACGGGCGCCGAGAAGGCGCCGATGAGATCGCTACTTTACGCGGCGGGGCTGACTGCCGGCCAAATGAAAAAGCCCGTTATCGGCATAGCCAATTCATTCAACGAAATCGTGCCGGGGCATATCCATTTGAACGCCATAGCCCGCGCCGTCAAGGACGGCGTGCTTGCCGCGGGCGGCACACCGCTCGAGTTCAATACCATCGGTGTCTGCGATGGAATAGCGATGGGGCACGAGGGAATGAAATATTCGCTGTGCACCCGCGAAATTATTGCCGACAGCATCGAGTGCATGGCTAAGGCGCACGCTTTCGACGGCATAGTTTTTATTCCCAGCTGTGATAAAATCGTGCCCGGCATGCTGATGGCGGCCGTCAGGCTCAATCTGCCCTCGGTATTTGTTTCGGGCGGCTGTATGCTTACTTACCGTGAGCCAAGCGGTAAATGCCTCGACTATAACAGCGTCTATGAGGCGGTCGGAGCCTTCAAGGCCGGACGTATCGGCGAGAGCGAGCTGAAGCACATCGAGGAGTGCGCCTGCCCCACCTGCGGAAGCTGCTCGGGCATGTTTACCGCCAACTCTATGAACTGTCTGACCGAGGCTGTAGGCATGGCGTTGCCCGGCAACGGCACCGTCCCCGCCGTCTATTCCGAGAGAATCAGGCTTGCCAAAGCAACGGGCGAGACCGTTATGAACTTAGTCGCTTCCGATATTAAGGCGAAGGACATCATAAACGAGAGGTCGATTAAAAACGCGCTCGCCGTCGATATGGCGCTGGGCTGCTCGACCAACACCGTGCTGCACCTTGCCGCAATCTGCGGCGAAGCCGACATCCCCTTTGATTTGAATTTAGTCAACGAGATAAGCCAAAGAACGCCCAACCTCTGCAAACTTTCGCCGGCAGGGCCCCACCACGTCGAGGACTTAAACCGCGCCGGCGGCATAAGCGCCGTCATGGCGGAGCTTTCAAAGCGCGGTCTTATCGACACCTCGGCCGCAACAGTCGAAGGGACTGCGGGCGGTAGGATTAAGTCGGCCAAAAACTACGATAACGAAGTGATTCGCCCTATAGAAAATCCCCACTCCGCGACGGGCGGGCTCGCCGTGCTATTCGGCAGTTTAGCTCCACGCGGCGCCGTTGTCAAAAGGAGCGCCGTCGATAAGTCGATGCTGAAATACACGGGCACTGCGCGCGTCTTTGACGACGAGGAGAGCGCCGTCGCCGCCATCTACGACGGCAAAATCAAGGCGGGCGACGTCGTCGTTATCCGCTACGAAGGGCCCAAAGGCGGGCCGGGAATGCGCGAAATGCTGTCGCCGACTTCGGCAATCGCCGGCATGGGATTAGACCGCGACGTTGCGCTCATCACCGATGGCAGGTTTTCCGGCGCCACGAGAGGGGCGGCTATCGGCCATATATCGCCCGAAGCGCGGGAGGGCGGCCCGATTGCCTATGTCAAAGAAGGCGATAAAATCACCATCGACATCGAAAATTACAGCCTGACGCTTGAGGTCGACGACGCCGAGTTAACACGCCGAATAGCGAACGAAAAACTTCCTCCCGAACGCGGGCTTACCGGCTATTTAAAGCGTTACCGCAAGCTGGTCGGCTCGGCGGACACAGGTGCCTCGCTAATTAAGTAATTATCTTAATTATTCGCAAAAACGACAGTTTATAGAAACAAAACGACATTATAAAGTATTGATTTAAGCAGCAATGGGCTTTGGAGAACGGTCATGAGAAAGATAAAAATATTCGATACTACGCTTCGGGACGGCGAGCAGGCGCCCGGCTGCAGTATGCATTTAAAGGAAAAGCTGGAGGTGGCGGCGCAGCTCGAACGGCTGGGCGTCGACATCATCGAGGCCGGTTTTGCGGTGAGCTCGCCGGGCGACTTCGAGTCGGTCAAGAGCGTTGCCGCGCTCCTAAAAAACTGCACCGTCGCAAGCCTTGCCCGTTCGGTGAAAAAGGACATCGACGCCGCTTACGAGGCGGTCAAGGACGCCGTGTCGCCCCGAATACATATCTTCCTTGCGACTTCGCCCATCCATATGCGGTATAAGCTGAAAATGAGCGAGGAAGACGTCATCGAGCGCATTTACGAGATGACGCGATACGCGAGAAGCTTAATTCCCGAAATCGAGTTTTCGGCCGAGGACGCCATGCGGAGCGAGCCCGAATTCTTGCGCCGCGCCGTAGAAACAGCCATCAGGGCCGGCGCTTCCGTCGTCAATATTCCTGATACCGTCGGCTACGCCACGCCCAAGGAGATGGCGGAGCGCATTAAGTATTTGAAAGAAAACGTCGAAAACATCGACAAAGCGGTTATTTCGGTTCACTGCCACAATGATTTGGGGCTTGCCGTAGCCAACTCGCTCGCCGCCGTCGAGGCGGGAGCCGACCAGGTGGAATGCACCGTCAACGGGCTGGGCGAGAGGGCGGGCAACGCCGCGCTCGAAGAGGTGGTGATGGCGATTAAAACTCGAAAAAACATCTACGGCGGCGACACAGGCATCAACACCGCCGAGATTTACCGCACCAGCAAGCTGGTCTATAAGACGATCGGCCTTTACGCGCCCATTAACAAGGCTATCGTGGGCGGCAACGCTTTCGCGCACGAAGCGGGCATCCACCAGCACGGCGTGCTTCAAAACCGCGAGACCTACGAAATCATGACGCCGCAGTCAATAGGTCTTCCGTCCAACCGCATGGTGTTCGGCAAGCACAGCGGCAAGCACGCCATCGAGGAGCGCCTCCTTGAGCTCGGCCACAAGCTGACGCCCGAGGAAATGGAAGTGGTGTTCGAGAGCTTTAAAAAGCTGGCCGACAAAAAGAGAGTCATCAACGACGCCGACCTCGAGGCGCTCATCGGGCATTCCGCTGTTGTGCAGGAAAAAGAGTATCAACTCGACCGCTTCACCGTCAACAGCGGAAACTATGTGACCTCGACGGCGGTCGTCAGGCTTAACCGCGGCGGCGAGCTGGTGGAGAAAGTGGCTATCGGCGACGGACCTGTTGACGCCGCATTCAGAGCCGTCGACAAAATCGTCAAGGCGCCCGAGCACAGTCTGGACGACTATTCAATAAGAAGCGTCACCGAAGGCAACGACGCCTTGGGCGAAGTCATTGTGAGAATCCGCTGCGGCGACCGCGCCTATACCGGCAAAGGGCTGTCCACCGACATCATCGAGGCAAGTATTCTCGCCTATATCAACGGCATCAACAAGCTACTGGATTTATAAGAAGGCGGGGCTTTGCCCCCGATTGAGGAAACCATGGAAAAAGTGGAAATATTCGACAGCACGCTCCGAGACGGCGCCCAAAGCGAGGGAATCTCCTTTTCCGTTCAGGATAAGCTGAACATAGTGAGGACTCTCGACGAGTTCGGCGTCGCCTATATCGAGGCGGGCAATCCCGGCTCCAACCCCAAGGACATCGAGTTTTTCGAGAAGGCGAAGAGTTTAAAACTCAAAAACGCCGCGCTTGCCGCCTTCGGCAGCACGCGGCGCAAAAACACCGCCGTCGAAAACGACGAAAACGTGACATCTCTGCTTTCGGCGGGGACGCCGACCGTCGTCATATTCGGCAAGAGCTGGGACCTTCATATTTTCGAGATTTTAAAGGCGACGCTCGAAGAAAATTTAGAGCTGATTTCCGACACCGTCCGCTTTTTTAAAGAGAAGGGAAAGGAAGTCATTTTCGACGCCGAGCACTTTTTTGACGGCTACAAGGCCAACCCCGACTACGCGCTCAAGGTGCTGGAAACGGCTTACGCCGCCGGCGCTTCCACGCTGACGCTCTGCGACACCAACGGCGGCACGCTGCCGCTCGATATCTACAAAATTACCAAGGCGGCCGCCGAACGGCTGCCTCGTGCCAAACTCTCAATCCACTGTCACAACGACACCGATTGCGCCGTAGCCAACTCCATGATGGCGGTGGAAGCGGGCGCGCGGCAGGTTCAGGGCACCTTCATAGGGATAGGCGAGCGCTGCGGCAACGCCGATTTGAGCGTGCTCATTCCCAATCTTGAATTGAAATCGGGCAAGAAGACCATTTCGGGCGACCTCAAAAAGCTGACCGATACCGTCTTTAAAATTTACGAAATTTGCAATCTTATTCCGCCCAACAACAAGCCTTATGCCGGCCTCAGCGCCTTTGCCCACAAGGGCGGCATGCACATCGACGGCGTTGACAAATGCTCCTGTTCCTTTGAGCACGTCCCGCCCGAGTCGGTCGGCAACCGCCGCCGCTACCTTATGAGCGAGATGAGCGGGCGCACAACCGTCGTCGCCAAAATCGCCGGCGTCGCGCCCGAGCTCACCAAGTCCTCGCCCGAGACCAAGGCCATACTCGACAAATTGAAGCAACTCGAGCATGAGGGCTACCAGTTTGAGTCGGCCGATGCCAGCTTCGAGCTGATGGTTTTAAAGGAATTGAACCGCTTAAAGCCGCACTTTAAGATGCAAATGTATAAGACGAGTGGCGAAAACCCCGCGCCCGACGGCGAGCTTTCCGCTTTCGCGCTGATTAAGGTCGAGGTCGGCGGCAAGGCCGAAACTGCGGCCGCGGTGGGCAACGGGCCCGTTAACGCCCTTGACTTGGCGTTAAGAAAGGCGCTTTCGGTGTTTTATCCCGAGCTCAACGGCGTCCATCTTACCGACTATAAGGTGCGCGTGCTGTCGGGCGACCAAGCGACGGGCGCCAAGGTCCGGGTTTTAATCGAGAACACCGACGGCAAGTCGGTGTGGACGACCGTCGGCGTTTCCACCGACATAATCGAGGCGAGCTGGATAGCGCTCGCCGACGCAATAGAATATTATCTCTTTAAGAACGAGGTGTGATATGGCAATGACGATGACCCAAAAAATTATAGCGGCGCATGCCGGTCTCGACAGCGTGCGCGCCGGCGAGCTTGTTTCGGCCAAGGTCGACTTAGTGCTCGGCAACGACGTCACGGCGCCGGTAGCCGTTTCGGAATTTAAAAAATGCGGCTGCGAAGGCGTCTTTGACTGCGGCAAGGTGGTGCTCGTCATGGACCACTTCACGCCCAACAAGGACATCAAGGCGGCGGGACAGGTAAAGACCGTTCGCGAGTTCGCAGCGGACAAGGGGATAACGCACTTTTACGACGTCGGCGAGATGGGCGTGGAACACGCGCTTCTGCCCGAGCTCGGCTTAGTGGCGCCGGGCGACCTCGTCATAGGCGCCGACAGCCACACCTGCACCTACGGCGCGCTGGGCGCCTTTTCGACGGGCGTCGGCTCCACCGATATGGCGGCGGGCATGGCGTTCGGGAAGGTCTGGCTCAAAGTTCCCTCGGCCGTCAAGTTCGAGCTCTTCGGCAAGCCCGAACGCTGGGTTTCGGGAAAGGACATCATGCTCCACATAATAGGGCTGACAGGCGTCGACGGCATGCTCTACAAATCGATGGAGTTTTCGGGAGAGGGGCTTAACTACCTCACCATGGACGACCGCTTCACCATTGCCAACATGGCGATTGAGGCGGGCGCCAAAAACGGCATTTTCGAGGTGGACGAGCTGACGCTTGCCTACGCCAAGGAGTGCGGCGCAAAAGAGCCGAGAGTCTTTAATGCCGACACTGACGCCGAATACGACGCGGTATTTAGGCTTGACCTTGCCAAAATCAAGCCGACGGTGGCATTCCCGCACCTTCCTTCCAACGTAAAAACCTTCGACGAAATCGGCGAAATCGAGATAGACCAGGTCGTCATCGGCTCTTGCACCAACGGCCGTTACAGCGACTTCGCGGCGGCCGCCGCTCTCCTTGCGGGAAGAAAGGTCAAGCGCGGCGTGCGCGTCATAATCATTCCCGCCACCCAGAAAATTTATTTGGAAATGCTGGAAAGCGGGCTGATAAAATCCTTTATCGAATCGGGATGCGCGGTGTCGACGCCGACCTGCGGCCCCTGCCTCGGCGGGCATATGGGCATTTTGGCCAAGGGCGAGCGCTGCATTGCCACCACCAACCGCAACTTCGTGGGAAGAATGGGGCATCCCGAAAGCGAGGTTTATCTTGCCAGCCCCGCCGTCGCCGCGGCATCGGCTTTGACCGGTCGGATTACCAGCCCTTACGAGGTTGAGATTAGGTAATTTTTTGAGGTTTTAATCCTTAAATAGGGGCAACGGTTTAAAAAACCGAAAAAATATACTATTTTTTGTTGCGGGCGCGCCCGCATGTGTTAGAATGGTTAAATGATAACGCCTTTGAGCGTAGGGAGGTTTTATGATTACGGCAATCGTGGGAGTCAACTGGGGCGACGAGGGAAAAGGCAGAATGGTGGATCTTTTCACCTCGGAATACGATATCGTTTGCAGATATCAGGGCGGCAACAACGCCGGCCACACCGTCATAAACGACAAGGGCAAGTTTATTTTAAACCTTCTTCCTTCGGGAATTTTGCGCGAAAGAGTGGTAAACGTCATGGGCGCGGGCATGGTCGTCGACATCGCCCACCTCGACAAAGAGATTGCCGCCCTTCGCGCAAAGGGGATTGAGATAGGTCCCCGAAATCTTAAAATCAGTGACAAGGCTACAATCTGCATGCCTTACCACGTCCTTCAGGACTGCCTCGAGGAAGAGCGGCTCAAGGACAACAAATTCGGCTCGACCAAACGCGGCATCGGACCGGTTTACGGCGATAAATACCTTAAAAAGACGATAAGAATGGGCGAGCTAAAGAGAATGGCCGATCTTGCCGACAAAATGAAAGGCCTTCTCGACTGGAAAAACCTTATGCTGTCGGGCTACGGCGCCGAGCCGGTCACGCTCAAGGAGACAATGAATTGGCTGGAGCTCTACGGCGCGCCGCTCATTCCTTATATTTGCGACACCGGCGAACTGCTTATGAGCGCCGCCAAAGAAAACAAGAACATCATGTTCGAGGCGCAGCTCGGCGCGCTCCGCGACATCGACTTCGGTATCTATCCTTGGACGTCGTCGTCCTCCACTATTTCGGCATATGCGCCCATCGGCGCGGGTGCTCCCGCGCTTAAAATCGACAAGACGATTGGCATCATGAAGGCCTATTCGACCTGCGTAGGCGAAGGCCCCTTTGTTGCCGAAGCGTTCGGCGAGGAAGCCGAAACGCTGAGAAAGGCGGGCGGCGAATACGGCGCGGCGACGGGCAGGCCGAGGCGCGTCGGCGGCTTCGACATCCCGGCATCCAAATACGGCGTCAAGATGCAGGCGGCCGACGAGGTTGCGCTGACCAAGCTCGACATCCTCTCTTATTTGGAAAAGATACCCGTTTGCGACGGCTATATTTTAGACGGCGAAGTCATAACGGAGTTTCCCCCCGTTGCCGACCTTCTCCGTTGTAAGCCGCATTTCATCACGCTTGACGGCTGGGGCTCCGACATAAGCGGGGCGAGGACGCTCGACGACCTTCCCAAAAACGCCAGAAAATACGTTGAGTTTTTGGAAAATTCAGTGGAGTGCCCGATAACGTATATCTCCGTAGGTGCTAATCGCGAAGAGTATATCCCTGTTCGGAATTAAGTCTACGGGCGCGCTACGGCGTTTCTGTTTGCGCCGTGAGGCAGTTACGTATTACAATACGCGTCTGCCACCCGGCTTGCCGAGCCTTGTATCGCATCCCATATCTTAATTCCGAACTAAATAATCAGTCAACGGACGGCGCTGTGGAAGCGCAAGAACTCGATTGCAACTCATATATTTATTTACGTAAAATAATATATGGATTTTTGCGGATTAGATTATATTTCGTAAAAGGAAAGGAGTCATGAAAATAAGCGGAAAGGTAATAAAATACGGTGACAACGTCGACACCGACGTCATCATTCCCGCCAGATATTTGAACACCTCCGACAAAAAGGAGCTGGCGGCGCATTGCATGGAGGACCTCGACAAGACCTTCGTAGCGCGCGTTCAAAAGGGCGATATCATGGCGGCGGGCGCCAACTTCGGCTGCGGCTCCTCGCGCGAGCACGCGCCGATAGCGATAAAAGAGAGCGGAATTGCTTGCGTCGTCGCCAAGAGCTTTGCCCGCATTTTCTACCGCAATGCCATAAACACAGGCCTACCCATCGTCGAATTTGAGGGCAACATCGCCGAGGGCGACACAATTGAAATCGACTTCGACGAAGGCGTCCTCAGGAATATTTCCTCGGGCGAGAGCGGAAAATTCCCGCCTTTCCCGCCATTTTTACAGAAAATAATCGAAAAAGGCGGCTTGCTCGCCGCCATGAAGGAAGAATATGAAATATAAAATCGCCGTCATAGAGGGCGACGGCATCGGCCCCGAAATTATGGCGGCCGCGCTCGGCGTGCTCGGAAAAGTCGCCGAAATTTTCGGACATCGGTTTGAATACGCGCCGGTTCTTGCCGGCGGCGCTTCCATTGACCGCTTCGGCGTCCCGCTTGCCGAGGAGGCGCTCAAAACCTGCCTTGAATGCGACAGCGTCATGCTCGCCGCCGTCGGCGGGCCCAAGTGGGACACGCTGCCCGGCCATCTTCGTCCCGAGCGCGCGCTTTTGGCCATCAGAAAGGAGCTCGGGCTGTTCGCCAACATCCGTCCCGCCAAGCTCATTTCCTCGCTCGCCGCCGCCTGCCCACTTAAGCCCGAAATCCGCGACAAAGGCATTGACCTCGTCATAATCCGCGAGCTGACCGGCGGCATTTACTACGGCGCGCGCGGAAGAAGCCGAGGCGAAAACGGCGAAGAGGCCTACGACACCGAGCGTTACAGCGAAAAAGAAATTGAGCGGATAGCGCGCGTCGCATTCGAGCTTGCCAAAACGCGCAAGAAAAAGCTCGCCAGCGTCGACAAGGCCAACGTCCTAGAAAGCTCGAGGCTTTGGCGGGAAACGGTGCATAGGTTGGGGCGCGAATATCCCGAAATCGAAATCACCGACGTGCTGGTTGACAACGCCGCCATGCAGCTCATTAAAAACCCCTCGCAGTTTGACGTTGTGGTGACCGCCAACATGTTCGGCGACATTCTCTCCGACGAGGCGTCGCAGATAACGGGCTCCATCGGCCTTTTGCCCTCGGCGTCGCTGGGGGAGGGAAGCCGCGGCATGTATGAGCCCATTCACGGCTCGGCGCCCGACATTGCCGGCAAAAACGCCGCCAATCCCATTGCCACCATTCTCTCCGCCGCCATGATGCTGAGGCTTTCCTTCGGCCTTGAAAAGGAAGCCGCCGCAGTTGAAAGAGCGGTTTACTCGGCGCTTGACGACGGGCTAAGGACGCGCGACATTCTCGACAACGGCACGACGCCGTTGACTTGCTCCGAAATGGCGGAAGCGGTGATTAAGAGATTAAGTTTATGAATAAATAATGAATAACTGCGGTAAGGCGCAGAGCGCCGAACGGAACGAATAAGTAATAACGAATAACGAATAACTTTGAATAAATAAAGCCCTGCGGTTCGCAGGGCTTTTATCAAATTATCATATACCTTTTTGTAGCCCACCTAAGTGTTTGTATCAGTTAGAGTTATAGCTATGTCGCCGCTGTTGCAACGTAGTTTAATGGTTTTTGAGCCCGTGCCCCAAGCAATGTCCTCGTCGCCGCCCATACGCAAGCCGTTGACAAAGAGCCTTGAGTCGCCCGAGCCTACGCGGGTTTCGACGCGGTAATCCGCCGTCACTAATACGAGATTCAGCGTGGCGTCGCCCGAGCCCAGCGCGCAGTTTATATTGCCCGATAAAAGGATGTTTTCCATTTCCAGCGAGCCGCTGTTGTGCGCCGAATTGAAGTCGACAAACTCCGAATCCGATACTGTCACATCGCCCGAGCCCGTCTCGACGGCCGCCGACTGCGCCTTGATGCCCGAGAGAGTTATATCGCCGCTGAATGTTTTGGCTTTGAGCGATGCGGCTTCCACTCCCTTTATTGACATATCGCCCGAGGCCATGCTTACCTTAAAGGTTTCGACCATAAAATCTCCGCAATCGAAGTCCAAATCTCCCGACATTACCGTTAAATCAATGACTTTGTTGACAGATTCGGGAAGATAAACCACGGTGTCGTGCTTTACATTGCCGAAATTAAAGAGGTAAAAATTATCTACCGTTATGTTCTCTTTTTGCTCTAAAACGGCGGCTCCTTCCGTCATTCTATATTCAAAGTAAGTCTTTTCGCCGTCGTAGTAGTCGATTTTGAGTTTGCCGTCCAACGACTTTACGATTTTAACGGAATGTGCCAAGGTATTTAGCGTGAAGGAAGTAACCTCGCTTTCCTCGACAATGGTCTTAGCGGTGTATTTCTCCGAAACCATGTCCAAATATTTGTCGGGCTCTTTTGCTATCGCGGCTCCGCCTATCGAAAGGCACACCGCGCCCGCAATAAATGCCGCCACCAAAATAAAAACAAAAAACTTTTTCATTATGCCACCTCTTTATTTCTTGACATTATGACGCGCGCCGTCTTAGTCGAAATGCTTCCGATTAAACGCCCGCCCGCCTTCGCGGTCAGCACGGTAAGCGCCGTCAGCACAGAAAACGCTATTAGCCCGCCGCCCACCGCGGCTAGCGTGATATTGGGGTCAAACCCTAAAAATATCGTGGCTAAACCGCCGATAAGCGCGCTCGCCGCCGTTGCGCCGAAAGACACCACCAGCGATATCCAAACGGCGAACAGCACGATGTAGAGCGTGAACACCACGATGGCGAAAGGCAGGAGAACGGGCGACAGGCAAATTCCCAAAATAATGAGAGCGCCTTTTCCCGCGTTCGGCTGCTTTCTGTCCGCCATCATTTCGGCGGCGCATCTGGCCGCGGCAAGCTTGGGGTCGCCCAGAGAACGGACAACTTCGTATTCGCTTATCCTTTCGTTTCTGACGCGTTCCGAAATGAGCTCGTCATAATAGCTCACCGCGTTTTCGACCTCGGCGGCGGGGAAGCGCCTGAGCCGATGCCTTAAATATCTTAAAAATTCCTCTTTATTCATATCTGCCTCCCTTACGGATTTTGGTTTCTTGTAAAGATTGAATATTAGTATCGTGTTTTATCCCTTATGTAGTTATAGACGGCGGCGAGTTCCTGCCATTCGACTAAAAAATCATTGAGCTTCCGCCTGCCGGCTTCCGTTATGCGGTAATATTTTCGGAGCCTGCCGTCGCATTCCATGGTGTAGGTGGTGAGGCAGTGTGACTGCTCCAGCCGACGGAGGATGGGATAGAGCGTGGATTCCGAAATATTGACGACGCCCGACAGGCTTTTCAAAATCGAATAGCCGTATCCGTCGCGCCCCCTAAGTTCGGCGAGCACGCAGGCATCCAAAATTCCCTTTTTCATTTGAGCGTCCATCAATACCTCCCGTCGCATAATACTATACATTGCATAGTATGCGCCTGTCAAGCGGTTAAGATATGCTTTTTGGCAAAATCTTAAAAATTTTTTTTGAAAAATGCGAGAAAACTAAAAGTAAAATAGCCAACCGAGCAACGCGGCTTCTCGCCTCGGCAAACGAATAAATCCACAGTTATTCACTATTCATTGTTCATTATTCGTTCGGCTCCGCCCGCCGTCTTGCTCTCAAAGGAGAAAACCTATGTCAAACAGGCTGAAAGACCAAGCAAGCCCCTATCTACTCCAGCACGCCGAGAATCCCGTCAATTGGTATCCTTGGGGCGAGGAAGCGTTTTCCGCCGCCAAAAAAGAGGATAAGCCGGTGTTTTTAAGCGTGGGATACAGCACCTGCCATTGGTGCCACGTCATGGGGCGCGAATGCTTCGAGGACGCCGAGGTGGCCGACGCACTAAACCGCGCATATATTTCAATCAAGGTCGATAAAGAGGAGCGTCCCGACATAGACGCCGCCTATATGGAGGCAGCGCTCATGCTGACAGGCGCGGGCGGCTGGCCGCTGACGGCGGTGCTGACGCCCGACAAGGCGCCCATCTTCGTCGGCACTTATTTCCCCAAACATTCCACGCACGGCCGAAGCGGGCTATTGGATATCCTTGCCGTCATCGAGGAAAACTGGCGCACCGACAAGGAGCGTTTGATTAAAAGCGGTCAGGAGATAGTGAACGCGCTGAATACCGAGGCGGCATCCAAGAACGCCGAGGCCGAAGACGATTTCGTTCATGAAGGCTTGCGCGCATTAAAGCGTGCCTATGAACCGAGATACGGCGGATTTTCGCGCGCGCCAAAGTTTCCCACGCCGCATAATATTTTGTTTTTGCTTTCTTATTTTGAGCGGTTCGGCGACGGCGGCGCCCTCGATATGGCCGAGCACACCCTTCAAAGCATGTATCGCGGCGGCATATTCGACCATGTGGGCTACGGCTTTTCGCGGTATTCGACCGACGATAAATGGCTGGTGCCGCACTTTGAGAAGATGCTATACGACAACGCGCTGCTCGCCGTCTGCTATCTTGAGGCTTACCGCTTGACACAAAACCCGCTCTATAAGTCGGTGGCCGAAAAGACGCTTGCCTTTTTGTCGCGCGATATGGCGGCGGATGGTGGCGCATTCTACACCGCGCTCGACGCCGACTCCGAGGGAGGCGAAGGCAATTTTTATGTATTCACGCGCGAGGAGCTTGTCGAGCTTTTGGGTTCGGAGGACGGCGAGAGGTTTTGCGAGCATTTCGGCGTCGATAAAAAAGGTAACTTTGAAGGGAAAAACGTATTAAACCTTTTGGACGCCGACATCCTTCTAAATCCTTCGGCAGAAAAACTGATTCCCGCCGTCTTTCAGTATCGCAACCGAAGAAGCAGGCTGTTCCGCGATGAAAAAATTCTGACGGCGTGGAACGCTATGGCCGCATACGCCTTCACCAAGGCTTATCGGATTTTGGGCGGCGACAACTATTTGAAGACCGCCAAAGGTTGCCTTGATTTTATCGAGAAAAACCACTACGACGGCATTCACCTCTTTGTGTCCTCCAAGGGCGGAAAGCGCTCACGCGAAGGGTTTTTGGAGGACTACGCCTACTTCATTCTGGCGCTTACCGAGCTTTACCGCGCCGACTTCGACGATAGGTATTTAGACTTGGCGCAAAGGCTCAACAGCATAGTCATCAAGGAGTTTTGGGACGACACCGCTCATGGCTTTTACCTCTACGGCAAAAGCTCGGAAAATCTCATTACCCGCCCCAAAGAAGTCCACGACGGGGCATATCCCTCGGGCAACTCGGTGATGGCATTAAATCTGCTTTCGCTTTCGCGCTTAAAGGACAACACCGCGCTTTTTGAATACGCCGAAAAGCAAGCGGACTTCATCTACGCGAGGGCGAAGACTTTCCCGGCGGGCTACGGCTTTTATCTTTATGGTCTTTTGCAGCGGCTAAACGAGGAGCGCATTATTTGCGTCCTTAAAGATAAAGCCGACCTCGACAAGCTCAGAAAAAACTTTACCGCCGATATAACGGTGCTGTTCGAGCCGACAAAGTCCTACCCGCTGATCAACGACAGGACGACCTTCTACCGTTGCGACGGCGGCGCCTGCTACGCGCCCGAAAATTAATATTTACAAATAAAACAAAAGCCGTCATAATGGCGGCTTTTCTACTTTATAAGGCGAGCGGCGAGGTGATGTAATGCACTCCGGCTCGGATGGTGATTATAACGCAATGGAGATGGCGAGAAGCGACTGCGCGGTGTAGTATAAGAGCATGACGAAAACTATGAAATATTTTTTGAACTTAAATTCCCTAGTCAAAAAATTATAGAGGGCAAGAAAGACGTCGGACGCCGCGAAGAGCGTTGCGGCGGCGAGGACGACAGAGGCCTTTAAGCCGCCGCAAAAGACGTAGAGGTTGACCGCCGAAAACAGCATTAGGGAGAGGACGGCGGCATAGCCGATGGCGGGGAACCTATATTTCCCCATATCGAGTAGGGGCGCCGAGGCGCCGTCCGCTCTTTTGAATTTAATTAAAAATGCCGCGGCAAAGAGGGCGGGAAGACCGGCTATTCCGATGAGCATTAAGTAGTTGAAAGAAGCAAGTGATAAAAAAAGCGCGATATAGACGGCGTGACCGGCCAAAAAGGCGGCGCCGCCCAAAAGTTCCGCGAGCGATTTTTTCTTGCCTTTTAAAAACACGTTGACGGCAAGCAGAACGTCGCCCAAAAGCCCCAGGGAAAGCGCCGAAATCACAAAGACGAAATAACGCGGCGAAGAACCGCACGCGAAATACGCCGCAGCAGCGGCCGCGATAAACGCAAGCGACGCCGCCGACTTGAAAACAGTCTTTAAATAAAGCTTGCCCCTCAGGTGAAACGCGGCGCAGAGCGCGGCGAACGCCACCGAAAGACCCGCGAAGATATAGACTAAATGCATTAGCTACCCGAATCCGCGTGTTTTTTGGAACGCGGTCTTTTTTATTATATCATTCTTTTTGTCAATCCGTGAAGATAGAAAATAAGATTTTACTTAAGGCTAAAGAGTTTTATGTCCGCGCCCGCGCCGTGTTGAGTTTGTAATATTTTTAGGCAATATTTAGGTTGGAACCACCGACAAGGTTTTTTTAGGCCGCGCCCGCGCGCGGTTGTCAAGGCGGCGGCCGTATGGTATAATATTAAGAGTAAAATTGATAGAGTTTTATAGGTATTCCGTTGTGTTCTTATACGCGCATTTTGCTTAGGACAAAGAAGACTAATCGGAAGCGTCCTTGCATAATGCTCCGGTAGCTTGGTGCGGAATGCGGATAATCTATAAATAAACGTTTACAAGTTCGGGAGTAAGTTTGGTTTTAGATTCGTTCAAGCTCAATGACAGACAGCGCGAGGCGGCCGAGGCGACGGAGGGCGCCGTTTTGGTGCTTGCCGGCGCCGGCAGCGGCAAGACGCGCGTGCTTACCGCGCGCGTCGCTCATCTCATCGAGTGCGGCGTGGCGCCCGGAGAAATTTTAGCCATCACCTTCACCAACAAGGCGGCGGGCGAGATGAAGGAGCGCATAAACGCCGCAATCGGCGGCGAGTGCGCCGTTTGGACTTCCACCTTCCATTCCTTCTGTGCCAAGATTTTGCGCTTCGACGGCCACACCGTCGGCTTTAACAGCGATTTTTCAATTTACGACGAGGCCGACAGCGAAAGGGTGCTAAAACGGCTGTTCGAGCGCCGTTCCGTTACCGAAAAAGGCGTAATTGCCGACGTCAAATATCAAATTAAGTGGGCTAAATCGATGGGATACACGCCCGAGGAATATTTGGGCCGCGCCATGCTCCGAGGCGAAAAAAACGCCGCGCTTGCCCGCGATATATACGAGGCTTATAAAGCCGAGCTTAAGACCGCCAATGCGCTGGATTTCGACGACCTCATGAACTTGGCGCTCGAGATGCTCCGCGAGGTGCCATCCGTTTTGTCAAAATGGCAGCGGCGCTTTAGATATATTTTAGTCGACGAGTTTCAGGACACCAGCCGCACGCAATATGAACTGCTCAAGCTTCTTTCGGGCGGATACGGCAACCTTTTTGCCGTCGGCGACGAGGACCAGAGCATTTACAGCTGGCGGGGCGCCGACCTTAAGAACATTTTGGAGTTTCAAAAGGATTTTCCCGAGGCAAAGCTCATCAAGCTGGAACAAAACTACCGAAGCACGCAGAACATTTTGGACGCCGCCAACGCCGTCATAAAATGCAACGCGTCGAGGTTCGGCAAAAAGCTTTGGACGAATATAGCGGCAGGCGACAAAATCGAGGTCTACCGCGCAGCCTCCGACCGTGACGAGGTCGATTTCGTGGTGAGGTCGATTTCGCGACTCGTCGGCGAGGGCTATAAGTTCAGCGATATAGCTATTTTAATGCGGACGAACGCCCAGAGCCTTAACTTTGAAACCGCATTCAATTTGAACTCCCTTCCCTATAAGGTGTTCGGCGGCTTTAAGTTCTTCGAGCGCAAGGAAATAAAAGACGTCGTCGCTTACCTTCGCGCCGCCGTCAACCCCAGCGACACCGAGTCGATTTTGAGGATAATCAACTTCCCCCGCCGCGGCATAGGTGATACCACCGTGGCCGCGCTGTCCTATCAAGCCTCGGTCAGGGGCGGCATTTTGAAAGCGCTCGCGGCCGAGGAGAGCCTCCCCAAGCTTGCCGCGCAAAAGCTCGCCGCTTTTAGAAAGCTTTTAGCCGAACTGATTGCCGCCGCCGCCGAAAAATCGCCCGCCGAGTTCGTAAAATTCGTTCTTGAGCGCGCCGGCATCAAAAATTATTATATGGGCTTAAGCGACCCCGCCGAGCGCGACCGCTATGAAAACATCGAGGAGTTTTTAAATTCCGTCTACGAGTTCGAGCGCGACAACCCCGAAGGCACAATTTCGGAGTTTTTGCAGTCGGTCGCACTAATTTCCGACACCGACGAGATAACGGACGGCAACTACCTCACCGTGGCGACAGTCCACGCCGTCAAGGGCTTGGAGTTTTCGGCGGTGTTTATCACCGGTCTCGAGGAAAACATCTTTCCCTCGGCGCGCGCCATCGCCGAGAGTAACATCGAGGAAGAAAGGCGGCTGATGTATGTCGCCATGACGCGCGCCAAGCGAAGGCTTTACCTTTCTCACGCCCAGTCGCGCTTCCGCTTCGGCAAGTCGGAATTCAATTTGAGAAGCCGCTTTTTAGCCGAGATGGGCTGTCCTGAAACCGCCGAATATAAGCCGCGCGGCTACGAGGGCGCGATAAGGCGCGAGGTGCTTGATTGGAACCGAGGCAAAGGCGACGGTTGGGGGAAAAGCGCGCCGTCCGCTCCCGCTTCCGCTCCCTCTAAGGCGCCCCAACGAAAGCCGTTTGAGGAGGCCGAAGTCGACTATAAGAGCTTTAGCGAGGGGCGCGAGGTCTATCACGACAAGTTCGGACGGGGGATTATCATCAAAGCCTCGGGCGAGGGGCAGAACACCATGCTCGACATCGCTTTTCAGGGTTTGGGCGTCAAGCGCTTCTTTCTGCTTATGGCGGCAAGCCATATGAAGCTGATATAAGGCCGCCGCCATTAATAATAATTAGTTTATAAATATCCATAATTGGATAGATAGTTAGAATAAAGAAAGGTAGGTTCGCGATATGGGAAGAATGGAAGAACTAGTCGAAATTTTAAACCGCTATGCCTACCTTTACTATGTCAAAGACGAGCCCGCGGTGTCCGACGCCGAATACGACAGGCTCTACGACGAGCTTTCGGCGCTCGAGGAAAGCACCGGCACCGTGCTTGCCGACTCGCCAACGCGGCGCGTGGGCGGCGAAGCGGTCACCGAATTTAAGCCCTACGTCCACAAGCAGCGGCTTTACAGCCTCGACAAGTGCCAGAGCCGCGAGGAGCTCGTTAGGTGGGCGGAGAGAATAATCAAGGCGGTGGGCTATCTTCCCGAGCTTACCGTGGAATATAAATTCGACGGGCTAACCTTGAATTTGCTCTACAAAGAGGGGCGGCTTGTCACGGCGGCGACGCGCGGCAACGGCGTCAGCGGCGAGGACGTCACCGAGCAGGTCAAGACCATTAAATCGGCGCCGCTCTCCATCGAATACCCGGGCGAAGTTGAGGTTCAGGGCGAGGGGATTATGCGGCTTTCGGCGCTTGAGGAGTTCAACAAAAACGCGGCTGTCCCCTTGAAAAACGCGCGAAACGGCGCGGCGGGCGCCATCAGGTGCCTAAATCCCAAAATTACGGCCGAGCGCAGACTGGATTTTGTCAGCTACAACGTCGGCTATTCCGACAAATATTTTAAGTCGCAGTCGGAGATGCGCGAGTTTATTCAAAAAAACCGCTTTTTAACGATGGGCGAGCTTAAAATCGCGAAAACCATCGAGGAAGCGCAGGCGCTGATTGACCAAATTGAGGAGGAGCGGTTCTCGCTCGATTTTTTAATCGACGGCGCAGTAATTAAGGTTAACGAGGTCAAAGTCCGAGATGAACTCGGCTTCACCGAAAAATTCCCGCGCTGGGCTGTGGCTTATAAGTTCAAGCCCGTCGAGATGTCCACCGTGTTAAAGGACGTCATCTGGCAGGTGTCGAGAACGGGCAAAATCAATCCGCTTGCACTGCTGGAGCCCGTCGATATCGGCGGCGTCACCGTTAAGCGCGCCACCCTCAACAACTTCGGCGACATCATTAAAAAGGGCGTCAGAATCGGCGACCGCGTCTTCGTTCGGCGGAGTAACGACGTCATTCCCGAGATTTTGGGCGTCGCCGAGGCGGCAAAGGACGGTGTGGATATTGAAAAGCCGACAGTCTGCCCCTCCTGCGGCGGCGGCGTCGTTGAAAAGGGCGCTTTCGTCTATTGCGAAAACGCCGGGGAGTGCGCGCCTAAAATCATAGCGCATTTCGAGCACTTTGCGAGCAAGGACGCCCTAGACATAGAGGGATTTTCGGAAAAGACGGCGGAGCAACTCTACTCTTTGGGTGTTCTCACCAACTTGGCCTCGATTTTCAGGCTGGCCGCCGAAAGCTTCACAACGGCGGAAGGCAATTTTATCGAGGGCTTCGGCGAAAAGAAAATAAAAAACCTGCTCGACGCCATAGAAGCGGCAAAGGACACCGAGCTCGAGCGCTTTATTTTCGCCTTGGGAATCCCCGGCATTGGCAAAAAGAGCGCGCGTCAGCTCGCCGACGCCTTCAAGTCGCTCGACTCCTTAAAGTCCGCCACTATGAACGAGCTTATAGAAATTCCCGATTTCGGCGATATTCTTTCCGAAAACGTCATAAACTATTTTGGTGACCACAAAAACCTTGAATTAATCGAGGAGCTTCTCTCTTTGGGCGTCCGATTCAAAGAGCGAGAGAAGAAAGAAGGCGTGTTTTCGGGAAGAACCGTCGTGCTTACGGGTTCGCTCGAAACTTATAAGAGAAGCGAAGCCGAAAAGCTGATTTCCGAGCGCGGCGGCGAGGTCGCCGACTCCGTTTCAAAATCAGTCAACCTCGTCATAGCCGGACCGGGCGCGGGCAGCAAGCTCGACAAAGCAAAAAAGCTGGGAATTGAGGTCATTGACGAGGCGGAGTTTTTGAAGCTGCTCGAAAGCAGTTAAATCCAAAGATGCCCTAGTTTTTAATTTTTTAAAAACGGTTGACAACTTTTTATAATTTGATTATTATATCTAAGCAAGCAGAAATCACTTTCTCACCAAAGTTGCAATGCGGTTTGGTTGTTGATACGAATAGTCATGAGCTTTCGTTGCGGTGGTTTTTGCTGCCGCAATTTTTTTTGGGAGGAAACGCTTATCAAAGAACATCAACTGAACGAACAGATTCGGGACCGCGAAGTTAGGGTAATCGGCCCCGATAAAGCGCAGTTAGGCATTATGTCGGCGTATGAGGCCAACCGTCTCGCCGCCGAGATGGAGCTCGATTTGGTGAAAATTTCACCGACCGCGGTTCCGCCCGTCTGCCAGATAATGGACTACGGCAAGTTCCGCTATGAGCAGTCCAAGCGCGAGAAAGAGGCCAAGGCCAAGCAAAAGGTAGTCGAGCTCAAAGAGGTTTGGCTGTCGGCGACCATCGACGTGGGCGACCTCAATACCAAGGCGCGTTCGGCAATCAAGTTTTTGTCGGACGGCGACCGCGTCCGCGCCTCCATCCGCCTCAAGGGGCGGCAGATGGCGCATCAGGATATCTCTATGCGCGTGATGTCGGATTTTTATAACATAGTGAAGGACTACGGCGTCAAAGAAAAAGAGCCCGTGCTCGAGGGCAGGACGATAGCGATGATTCTGTCGCCCGTCAATAAAAAATAACCAGCCAAACGGAGGACAATATGATAAAGCAAAAGTCGCACAGCGGCGCCAAGAAGCGTTTTAGAGCCACTAAAACGGGACTTATCAAGAGAAACAAACAGAACAAAAACCATATCCTGACCAAGAAGGACACCAAGCGGAAACGCCGTCTGCGCCAGGGCGGGTATGTCAACGATACGCAATCGGCAACGGTCAAGAAGCTGCTGCCCTACGACTAACCGCGGGAGGATAGAAAGATGAGAATTAAAAGATCGGTAAACGCATTAAAGAAACGCAGAAAGATACTGCATCAGGCAAAAGGATATTTCGGCGGCAAGTCCAAGCTTTACAGAATAGCGCGCCAAGCCGTCATGAAGTCGCAGGCATACGCCTACGTCGGAAGAAAGCAGAGAAAGCGCGATATGCGCACCCTTTGGATAGCCAGAATCAACGCCGCGGCGCGTTTGAACGACTTAAATTACAGCCGCTTCATGAACGGGCTTAAGAAGCTTCAAATCGGCTTAAACCGCAAGATACTCGCCGATATGGCGGTTAACGACAAGGCAGGATTTGCCGCGCTGTGCGAGCAGGTCAAAGCCGCCAACTAAAACTGAAAAAGGCTGCCGCTTGGCAGCTTTTTTAATGGATTTTATGCAATATCCCGAGTTTATTAGTTCGGTTTCGAACGATAAAGTGCGGTTTGTGAAAAACCTCAAAAACAAAGAGGCGCGCGACGAAAGCGGTCTCTTTGTCGTCGAGGGCGGCAACATCGTCCGCGACCTTGCCGGCTCTTCCGAGCCTCTGATGTTTTTTACAACTAAGAGGCGGGAAGAGGAATTTTCCGAGGTGTTTTTGCGCTTTCCCAATGTCGCGGTCTACACGCTTTCCGACAAAGCGTTTGCGGCGGCATCGGAGAGCGAAAGCCCTTTCGGCGTGCTGGCGGTTTTGAAAAAGCCCCAAAAACCATTCCAAAAACCCATAGGGAACGCGCTTATTTTGGACGGAGTGTCCGACCCCGGCAACTTGGGCACAATTTTTCGGACGGCGGCGGCCGCCGGCTTTTCCGACGTCTACCTACTTGAGTGCGCCGACGCCTACTCGGGAAAGACGGTCAGAGCGTCGCAGGGCGCCGTCCTTTCCCTTAATATCTTTGAAATTGACTTAACTCGCGCGCTCGATATAGCGACGTCGACCTACTCGGTCGCGCTCGACGCCTCGGGGCGCCGCGACCTTGAGGAAAAGCCTCCGCCCGTAACGCTGATTTTGGGAAGCGAAGCGCACGGCATCCGCCCCGCCCTTCTCGCCGCCGCTTCCGCCACCATGTCAATCCCCATGAAAGCCATGGAATCGTTGAATGTGGCTGTGGCAGCGGGTATTGCGATGTATAAATTCTTTCGTTATTAATCTATGAGCGCGTTGCCCCGAAGTCAGTAACACAGTCCCGCGCCCTGAGATTTAATTTTGCAACCCATAGGAGGTTAAAATAAATAAATATGAGTGGACATAGTAAATGGGCTAATATAAAGCATAAAAAAGCTAAGGGCGACGCCGCGCGTTCCAACACCTTCACCAAGATTGGGCGCGAGCTCGCCATAGCGGTCAAAACCGGCGGGGCTGATCCCACCGCCAACTCGCGGCTTCGCGACGCCATCGCCAAAGCCAAGGCGAACAACATGCCCAACGACAACATCATGCGCTCCATTAAAAAGGCGTCGGGCGAGGGCGAAAACATAAACTATGAGGATATGACCTACGAAGGCTACGGCGTGGGCGGCGTCGCCTTTATCGTCGAGGCCTTGACCGACAACAAAAACCGCACGGCGGGCGACGTCAGGCACATCTTCGACAAATACGGCGGCTCCTTGGGCTCTACCGGCTGCGTTTCCTATCTTTTCAACAAGCGCGGCGTCATAGTGGTGTCAAGGTCCGACATATCGGAGGACGACCTCATGATGTTGGCCATCGATTCGGGCGCCGACGACATTTTAACCGACGACGACGAGGTCTTCGAAATCTACACGTTGCCGCAGGATTTGGGCAAGGTCAGAGAGGTGTTGGAAGCCGCTAAAATCACGCCGCTTTCCGCCGAAATCGATATGATTGCTATAAGCGAAGTGACGCCGACAGACCAGCAGGCGGAAACGCTTCAAAAGATGATTGACAAACTCGACGAGTTGGATGATGTGCAAAACGTTTTTCACAATGCTATCCTTCCCGATGAAGTCGAAGTAGAATAAATAAAACGGATCTTTCCTTTTATCAACCGTCATATTTTTGATAAATATTTGAACTTATGAAGATAAAAATTCCCGCAGTTTTTTGCGGGAATTTTTTTAATATAAAGAGAATTTAGGGTTAAAGTCCGATGTTCGGTATCGAGGCAAAGCCGCGCTCGAGGTCCTCGTCGGTGGGGACATAGTCGGTCATTGTCTTGTTGTTGTAGGCGGTGTAGGCGGAAAGGTCGAAATAGCCCGTGCCGGTGAGCCCGAAGAGAATGACCTTCTTTTCGCCCGTCTTTTTGCATTCCATAGCCTCGTCGATGGCGGCGCAGATGGCGTGCGCCGATTCGGGCGCGGGAAGGATGCCCTCAATCCTCGCGAACGTTACGGCGGCGTCGAAGACGCGGTGCTGTTCAATGGAGCGCGCTTCCATATATCCGTCGTGGTAGAGCTTGGACAAGATGGGGCTCATGCCGTGATAGCGAAGCCCGCCGGCGTGGTTGGGCGAGGGGATGAAGCCCGAGCCCAGCGTATACATCTTGACAAGAGGTGTGCTTTTGCCGGTGTCGCCGAAGTCGTAGGCGTATTTACCGCGCGTCAGCGAGGGGCAGGAGGCGGGTTCGACGGCGATAAAGCGGTAGTCCTTGCCGCCGGTGAGTTTCTCGCCCATAAAGGGCGCGATCAGCCCGCCGAGGTTGGAGCCGCCGCCCGCGCAGCCTATCACAACGTCGGGCTTGACGCCGTATTTGTCGAGCGCCGTCTTGGCCTCAACGCCTATGATTGACTGATGGAGTATGACGTGGTTCATGACGCTTCCCAAGGTATAACGGCATTTGTCCGTCGTCGTCGCCACCTCGATCGCTTCAGATATCGCGCAGCCGAGCGAGCCGCCCGTGCCCGGGTTTTCCTTCAAAATCCTGCGCCCGACCTCGGTAGTCGTCGAGGGCGAGGGGATGACGGTGGCGCCGTAAGTTTCCATGACTGCCTTTCGGTAGGGCTTTTGCTCGCTGCTTATCTTGACCATGAACACCTTAAGTTTCATGTCGTAGTAAGCACAGGCCATGCTCAACGCCGTGCCCCATTGACCTGCGCCCGTTTCGGTGGTCAGCGAGGTTAGGCCGTCGGCCTTGGCGTAGTAGACCTGCGGCACCGCAGAGTTTAGCTTGTGCGAGCCCGAAGTGTTGTTGCCCTCGAATTTGTAGTAGATTTCGGCGGGCGTGCCCAGCTTTTTCTCCAGGCAGTAGGCGCGGACTAAGGGTGAGGGGCGATACATCTTGTAAAACTCGATGATTTCCTCGGGGATAGGTATATCGCGGTCGCGGTCGTTCAGTTCCTGATCGACGAGCTCGCTGCAAAACACGGGCAGCAAATCTTCCTTGACGCAGGGTTTGAGCGTGCCGGGGTGGAGCATGGGAGCATGCTTTTCCTTCATGACGGCGCGCAAATTATACCAAGTGCGCGGCATCTCGTCTTCGGTCAAATAGATTTTGGTCGGTATTGTTTGCTGCTTCATCTTTTTATCCTCCTTTACGGTGTTTTTTATCTTGAAAGCGGTAATATGCTTCCAAGCATTTTTTGACTTGAAAACGCCGGTGCGCTTCATTGGTTTACATTTTTTGACTTAAAAACTGCGGTATGTTTTCAAGCATTTGTTTACATTTTTTGACTTGAAAGCGCTCGTGCGCTTCATTGGTTTACATTTTTTGCCTTGAAAACTGCAATATGTTTTCAAGCGTAAGTTTTTGACCGTTCATTCTTCTCGCGCCCATAACGCTTTATTGAGCTAACGGTTTTCCGCTTCCTTTTGCCTCGCATTTTGCATTTACAAGATCAAAAAAAATAAAAAAACGACCGAAACCTTGGGACGATTTCGGTCGTGGTGCCACCCAAATTCACTGAAAAGCCTTAGCTTTCAGCCTTAATACAGGATACTGACATATCCGCTCCCGTTACGGCGGAGACCCGTCAAAGGCTACCCGCAAAAGCGCTCGCCCTTGCCCTCCGTAGTCCATTCACCCGACCCGTCCCTTTCCGTCGCACCAACCCGGAATTCTCTGTGCGGCAATCTGTCCGGCTACTACTCTACATCAGCGGTTTATCGATTTTACTATACTCTATATTGCGGCGCGGTGTTTGTCAACTGTTTTTTAAATTATTTTTTCAAGTATTTTTTAGGCTTTTTCTAAAATTTTCCCTATCAAAAACTAAAATCCTACCGATGACGGTAGGATTTTATTCTTAGGCTGATTAATAATTAATTTATTATCCGCTCGCGATGAACGAATGGTTTTTTTCTTCGTTTCAGTCGGGGTATATTCTTGGCGGAAGACGCTTGTGCTCCGTCCGTTTATGTGCGGCTTCGATTTTTTGTGCGTCCTCGTTTGAAGCATTGTTATTAAGAAGATATTCGTCGATGGCGGCGTAGCTTATGCCCATTTCCCGTTCATCGGTCTGTCCTTCGAAAAGGCCGGCCGAGGGCGGCTTCACTATAATTTCCTCGGGGCAGCCGAGCCCCTTGAGCGCACGGTAAATTTCGCCGACCGTCATATCGCCGATGGGATTTATGTCGAATGCGCCGTCGCCCCATTTGGTGAAATAGCCCATATACCGCTCGCTTTTGTTGCCCGTGCCCGCGACAAGGTAGTTTCTCTCCTGAGCCGCGGCGTAAAGCGTCAGCATTCTTAAGCGCGGGTTGATATTTTGGTAGTTTAAGCCCCTGTCGGCGATTTTTCCCGCGTAAGCTTCCCTAAGGGCGGCTTTTGCCGGCGTCAAATCAATTTCAAGCGTTTCGATGTTGAATTTTTTGGCGAGAAGAAGGGCGTGACTCCTATCGGAGCCGAAGTTTACGCTGCTCTCGCAGGGCATTATAACAGACAGCACGTTATCGGTCGCCATCTTTGACAGTATTCCGACGAGGGCGCTGTCCTTGCCGCCGCTGTTGCCGAACACTATGCCCGAGGCTCCCGCCTCCCTCATCACTTTGTTTATCCAATCCGCCCGTTTTTTCAAGTCCATAGTAACCTCGACCTAATATTACCACGAAAAGCTCAGGCTTTCAAGTTCGGTTTAGTTTTTGACTAAATTTTTTAATTATCAAACCGCCACGCTCCTACACAAACGGCGGTTGGGGCGCATATCTTATGATAAGGCGGAGATTAATATGGATTTATCGAAAGTATCGGTTAATTTGCCCTTTCCCAAAGTCGAGCCCGCAAATGAGCCCGAGGAAGCCAAAAAGCTTATGAACGACTATTCGGGACGGGAAGGCGAGCTGACGGCGGTCTGTCAATACTCCTTTCATAGCTACATTCTGGCGGAGAAATTCCCCGAGATAAGCGAGACGCTGCTTCTTATCGCCGTCACCGAGATGGAGCACCACGAGCAGCTGGGAAAAACCATCTTCAAGCTGGGCGGCTATCCCGTCTTGGGCGGCGCCAACTATCCTTGGAGCGGCAGCTTCGTCAACTACGCCGGCGACCTCAGAAAAATTCTTGAAATCAACATTAGAGGCGAGGAGCTTGCCATCTACAACTATGAAAAGACAATTCTTCGCCTCACCAATCACCAAGTGATAAAACTCCTCGAGCGCATTATCCTTGACGAGGAACTCCACATTAAGATTTTCTCCGACCTACTTGCGGAGCTTGATTAAAACCTAAAACCTATAAATAATCCAAAAATCCTGAAGCCATCGGAATGAGAATAAGGGATGCAGGACGAGGCTCGGAATTTACCCCATTAAATGCTCCGCATTCAATGGGAACCCCTGATAGCCCGACCAAGCTTTTATCGGGGCCCCCGTCAAATAAAGACATTTGATGGGAGAAAAATACGTAACTGCCTCACGCCGCAACAGTAACACGGTCCTGCGCCCTTAGGCTGATTCCGCAAGAGAGAATGAAAAATCGCCGCGAATCCGCGGCGATTTTAAATTTTGTTAGGTAGAAGTCCGGTAATGGGTTTAGGCGCGGTATTTTGCGATGATACCCGGCACGTCGGCTTTGGTG
>DAOTKC010000016.1:0-32329 GCA_035449045.1 Eubacteriales bacterium | reverse complement strand
GTTCGAGGGCGGCACCGCCGACAACTACGACCTCGAGCTGGGCTCCAACACCTTCATTCCCGGCTTTGAGGACCAGCTGATAGGTATTAAGAAGAACGAAACGAGGGACGTCAACGTCAGCTTCCCCGACGAATACGGCGCCAAGGAGCTCGCCGGAAAGGCCGCCGTCTTCGAGGTCATCTGCCGCAAGGTGTCCTATAAAGAGATGCCCGAGCTAAACGATGAGTTCGCAAAAGACGTTTCCGAATTCGATACGCTCGAGGAATATAAAGCCGACATACGGTCAAAACTTACCGAGGAGCTGACCAAGAGGTCGGAGCAAACACGCGAAAACAAGCTGATTGAAAGGATTGTCGACGCCGTCACGGTGGAAATCCCCGAGGAAATGACCGAAAACCAGATTGAGGACATGCTCAACGAGTTTTCCTATCGGCTATCATATCAGGGGCTCAAGATGGACGACTACCTCAAATATTCGGGCATGACCGAGGAGCAGCTCAAGGCAGGCTACCGCGAGCCCGCCGTCAAAGCAGTCAAGAGCCGCCTCGTGCTGGAAGCCATCATTAAAAAAGAGGGCATAGAGCCTGCGAGCGAGGAAATCGAGGCTAAAATCGCCGAATACGCCAAGTCGTCGGGCAAGACCGTGGAGGAATACAGAAAGAAGGTTTCCGGCCGCGAGTTCGAATACATCGCCAACCAAGTGCTTTCCGACAAGCTGATGGCGTTTTTGAAAGCTAACAACACTTTTGCCGAAGTATAACCGGATTTGCTAAATTCGGACAAGGAATTTTTCGGGAAATTCGGCAAAATATAAAATTAAATTTATGAGCAAGAGGTAATTGTATGGACAAGAGTTTATACCTGCCCCGTTTGCTTCGGGAAGAAAGCGACGTCACCAGCATCGCCAGCATAATGCTGAAGGACAGAATCATATTTATTAACGGCGAGATAAACAACGTGACCGCCGTCGACACCGTGGCGCAGCTTCTCTATCTTGAGGCGCAGGACCCCACCAAAGACATCAACGTCTACATCAACAGCCCGGGCGGCAACGTCACCGACGGCCTCGCCATTTACGACACAATGCAGTTCGTGCGCTGCGACGTCAGCACCATCTGCATCGGTATGGCGGCATCGATGGGCGCGCTGCTTCTTTGCGCCGGCACCAAAGGGAAGCGCTACGCGCTGCCCCACAGCGAAATCATGATTCACCAGCCCTTGGGCGGCACCGGCTATACGCAGGCGAGCAACGTCGAGATAATAGCCAAGCATATCATGAAGACCAAGCGGCTCATCAACAAGATTTTAGCCGACATAACGGGCAAGTCGATTGAGCAAATCGAAAAGGATACCGACCGCGACTATTATATGTCGGCAAAAGAGGCGCTCGACTACGGCCTCATCGACAAGATATTCGAAAAGCGTGAATAAAATATAGCACGGGAATAGCCATGGGATCGAGGGAAACATTCTGCTCGTTTTGCAACAAGAGCAGCAAACAGGTCGCCAAGCTCATAAGCGGGCCCAACGACCTTTATATCTGCAACGAGTGCGTCGTCACGTGTCAGGCGATACTAGACCGCGAGCTCGCTTTTAATGCGCCTCAATCGGCGGCGCCCAAGCTGCTTGTGCCGCAGGAAATCAAGGCGCTTTTGGATGAGTATATAATCGGTCAGGACGAGGCGAAGAAAGTGCTTTCCGTCGCCGTCTACAACCATTATAAGCGCGTGCTTTCGGGCAAAATCAAAAGCCAGAGCGACGACGTCGTGCTGGAAAAGAGCAATGTCCTTTTAATCGGGCCGACGGGCTCGGGCAAGACGCTTCTCGCAAAAACGCTCGCCAAGATTTTGAACGTGCCTTTCGCCGTCGCCGACGCCACCACGCTTACCGAGGCGGGTTACGTCGGAGAAGACGTCGAAAACATCCTTTTAAAGCTCATTCAGGCCGCCGACGAGGATATAAAAAAGGCAGAGATTGGCATTATATATATAGACGAAATAGACAAAATAGCAAGGAAAGGCGAGAACGTCTCGATAACGCGTGATGTCTCGGGCGAGGGCGTCCAGCAGGCGCTTTTGAAAATTATTGAGGGCACCGTGGCAAGCGTGCCGCCGCAGGGCGGAAGGAAGCACCCCCAGCAGGAGTGCTACCAAATCGACACATCCAACATTTTGTTTATTTGCGGCGGCGCTTTCGTCAACATCGACAAAATTGTGACGAGGCGGCGCGACGGCTCGGGCTTCGGCTTCGGCGCCAAGGTCAAGGCGGCGAACGAGGACGATTTTGTCAAGACGATTTCCGACCTCCAGCCCACCGACCTCATCAAGTTCGGCATGATTCCCGAGTTCGTGGGGCGCATACCCGTCGTCGTGGGACTGTCGGCGCTGACCGAGGAAGCCTTAATCCGCATCTTAAACGAGCCCAAGAACGCACTTGTCAAGCAGTATAAAAAACAGTTCTCGATGGACGACGTCGGGCTCGACATCGAAGACAGCGCGCTCGCTTCCATCGCTCGAAAGGCAATCAAGTTAAAGACCGGCGCGAGAGGGCTCAGGACTATTATGGAATCCTCCCTTCTCGACCTCATGTATACTATCCCGTCCGACCGCACCATACTTTCCGTCACCATCGATGGCGAGGTAATTGATGGAGTGAAACCTCCCATTATCAGGCGGAGAACGGAAGATTCCGCCCTTTTGAAAGAGGAAGAAAGCGCTTAGGAGAAATATGCAACCGGATAAAAGCACGCAAATTCTGCCGTTGGTTCCCTTGAGGGGCGCCACCGTTTTTCCCAAGACTTCGCCGACTCTCGACATAGGCAGGCGCAAATCGGTGGAGGCGGTTTTGGCGGTCAAAAAGGGCGGCAAAATCCTGCTTGCGCCCCAACTTGACGAATCCGTCGCAAGCCCCAAGATAAATCAAATCAGCTCGGCCGCCACTGTCGCCAAAATCAAAAACATCTCCCGCGACGAGTCGGGCGCGCTAACCGTGGAATTCGAAGCGCTGCACCGCGTCAAAATCCGCGACTTTGTGCAGACAACCTCCTTTATTTTAGCATCCTATGAAACAGTTCCCGAGACCAACGCCGCGACCGCCAAGGCGCAGGCCTTTTTCCGCTCTATCTTGGAACTCATCTCCGAAAACGGCGACGTCCTTAGAGTCGATTATAACGAAGCGGCGGCGATGTATGACGATTTGAACGGCTTTGTCGACAAGGTCTCGAGCTCGCTTTTGTTTACTAAAAACATCGACCTACTTGAGGAATTTGACACCGAAAAGCGCCTTGAGACGCTCAGCATGCGCTTAATCAGCGAGATTGAAATCGTTCGGCTGGAGCGCAAAATATCTATAAAGGTCAAGCAGTCGATTGACCGCGGCCAAAAGGAATATTTTTTGCGCGAGCAGATGAGCGCTATTCAAGACGAGCTGGGCGAGGGCAAGGAGAACAACGAGCTGATTGAAAAAATCCGAGCTCTTCCCATCGCCGAGGAAATCAAGGAAAAACTTTTAAAGGACGCCGCCAAAAACGCAAAAATGCCGATGTCCTCGCCCGAATATTCCATCACAAGAAACTATCTCGAGTTTGTGATCGAGCTTCCTTGGGGTGTCAAGAGCGAGGATAACAGAGACCTCAAAAAGGCGATGGAAATCCTCGACAAGGAGCATTTCGGGCTTCAGAAAATCAAGGATAGGATTGTGGAGTTTCTGGCCGTCCACCAGCTGACCGAGGAAAAGCGCGAGCCCATTTTATGCTTCGTCGGCCCTCCCGGCGTCGGCAAAACTTCCATCGTCCGCTCGATAGCGCAGGCGCTCGACAGAAAGTATATCAGAATGAGCGTGGGCGGCGTCCGCGACGAGGCCGAAATCCGCGGCCACCGCAAGACCTACGTCGGCGCCATGCCCGGAAGAATTATTTCCAACATTAAACTCGCGGGCACATCGATGCCTGTCTTCCTTTTGGACGAAATCGACAAGCTTTCCTCCGACTACCGCGGCGACCCCGCAAGCGCGCTACTCGAGGTTTTGGATCCCGAGCAGAACAATACTTTCCGCGATAACTATTTAGAGATTCCCTTCGACCTTTCCGACGTCATTTTCATTACGACGGCCAACACCGCCGACACCATACCGCCCGCCCTTCTCGACCGCATGGAGGTCATCGAGATGAGCGGCTATACTCCCGTCGAAAAGCGAGAAATAGCCGTCCGCCACCTCTATAAAAAGCAACTTGACGCAAACGGCCTCAAGGAGGGGCAAATCTCCTTCGAGGACGGACTTTTCGACGTCATCATCGAAAAATACACGCGCGAGTCGGGCGTGAGGCAGCTTGAAAAATCAATAGCCCAAATCATGAGAAAGGCCGCCCGAAAGATAGTGGAGGGCGAAACCGAAACGGTAGTCGTCAAAAAATCCAATTTGAGCGAGTTTTTGGGCGTTCCCAAATATAACCGCTCCGAAAAGAACAAAGCCGACGAAGTCGGCGCCGTCACCGGCCTCGCATGGACGGTGTTCGGCGGCGAAATACTCACTATCGAGGTGTCGATAATGAGCGGCAAGGGCGATATCGTTTTGACCGGCCAGCTCGGCGACGTCATGAAGGAGAGCGCGAGGATTGCCATAAGCTATATCCACGCCCATGCCGCGGAGTTCGACATTGACGAACAGGTTTTCAAGAAAAAGGACATTCACATTCACATCCCCGAGGGAGCAATACCCAAAGACGGCCCGTCCGCGGGAATCACCCTCGCCACCGCCGTGCTTTCGGCACTCACCAACAGGGGAGTGTCCTGCAACCTTGCCATGACGGGCGAGCTCACCCTTCGCGGCAACGTGCTTCCGATAGGAGGTCTGAAAGAAAAACTGCTCGCCGCCGAACGCGCCAAAATCACCGACGTCATTCTTCCCAAAGAGAACGAAAAGGACATTGCCGAAGTGCCCGAGGCTATAAAGAACGCGCTCAATCTTATTTATGTTGATGACATAAAAGAGGTGTTTAACATAGCAATCGGAGGGTTTTAACCTTGGTTTCGGTGAAAAAGGCGGAGTTTTTGTTCTCGGTGGCCGACCTTGAAAATCTGCCTCGCGAAGCTGTTCCCGAGATTGCGGTTGCCGGCAAATCCAACGTCGGAAAGTCCTCTTTTATCAATATGCTGACAATGAGAAAAGGCCTTGCCAAGTCCTCGTCGGAGCCGGGGCGGACAAGGCTTTTGAATTTTTTTTCTGTTGACGGCGGCGCGTTTAATCTTGTCGACCTTCCCGGCTACGGATTCGCCAAAGCGCCCAAGACCGAGATGAAAAAATGGGGCGAGCTCATCGAAGGCTATTTGAAAAGCCGCTCTCAGCTTAAGGGCGTGCTGGTTCTTTTGGACGCGCGGCTCGACGCCGGCGAGCACGACCTCATGCTCATTAATTTTCTACATAGCGCGAGGATTCCCTTTTTCGTGCTTGCGGCCAAGTGCGACAAACTGCCGCGCTCGGCATATGAAAGCACAAAAACCCGCCTTGCCGCAGCCGTCGGAGTGGGCCGCGGCGACATCGTTTTCACCTCGGCAAAGGACGGCACCGGCCGCGCCGAAGTCCTCAAAAAAATCTCCCTCCTCCTTTCCGACTAATCCACGGTTTTCGTTTTTTTTGTTATTCGTTTTTTCGTTCTGCGCTTTGCGCCACCACCGTTTTTCGTTTTTCGTTCCGTTTTTCATTTACTCATGCGATAAATAAAAAACGGCGTTCCCGCCGTTTTTTTGATTCATAAGCTTTTAATTTATACGCAGCATTTTCCCGTCGGGAAGAGCGGCAAGTCGAATATCCCCGAGCACGCCTCCGCCGAGAATTCCTGACAGGGCGGAATGAAGCAATAGCCGTAAGAGGGAATCAGAAGCTCGACTTCGGCCTCAATCTTCAAAAGAATGGTGACGCAGACCGTCAGCGAGAAAGTGTGTCCCGAAATCCAGGTGCCCATCGGGCTGACGACGTTGACGGTCGCCGCTACTTTGACGGGTATGACGGAGTTGTCGGGCACGTTCAAAACGACGTCCTTGGTGAAGCAGAGTTCGCCCTGTCCTACGCCTTCTCTGCCGCAGCTGTCGGTGTATACGACCTCGATGGGAATGCAGACGGTGGCCTGCACTCTCTTGCAGTTGGGACGGTCGGGAATGGGGTCGATGCTGACGTCCTTGACCTTGCCGTGGCTGCTTGTCGAGGCGGCGCTGACAAAGGTGAGGGGCGGTGTGGGATTGGGCGGGCACAGATCTCTCAGTGTCACCACCACGTTCTCATGAGTTGTTTGGGAAAGGCATGCGTCGAATACCTTTTTCGCCTGTATGCACACCCGTTCGCATAAGCCGTGCAAAGGATTGCCGCTTATGTTGCCGGGACTTCTTTCCGGTTTTAAATTATTGCAAAATGCCATAGCAAATTACCTCCTAAGATATATTATGAATCGACCTTCCCCTTCATGAATTGAGGAAAGCGCAATAGCAGCTAAATTTTTTAGCTTTTCTATTTACCATACTATGAGCGCGGAAGTAATTTTGTGAGGGGCGGAGGAGCAAGTTCAGTCAATCGCTTTTTCTTTTGTCGCTTTTGGTATATAATCGGGTTATGAAGGTTTTTTCGATAAGCGACCTGCATTTATCCTCGGCGGTGGAAAAGCCGATGGACATATTCGGCGGCGCCTGGCTCAACTATTGGGAGGACATCGAATCCGACTGGAGAGATAAGGTGGGGCAGGACGACCTCGTTTTAATCGCGGGCGATATTTCGTGGGGCATGACGCTCAAGGAAGCCGAGCCGGATATTGTGAAAATATCCCGCCTGCCCGGCAAAAAGGTCATAGTCCGGGGCAATCACGACTATTGGTGGAGCTCCTATTCGCAGGTTAAATCGGCGCTGCCCGAGGGAATGTTCGCCATTCAGAACAACGCCCTCCGCTTTGAAAACTTCGTCGTGGCGGGCACCCGAGGCTGGCAGGTGCTTGACGAGGATACCTTAGAACACGACAAGCAAATCAATTTAAGAGAGCAGATAAGGCTTCGCTTGACGCTGACTGACCTCAAAAACAAGCTCAAGGAAGGCGATACGCCCATACTCATGCTCCATTATCCGCCTTTCAACGCCGCTTTCGCCGATTCCGAGTTCACCGCCATCATCGAGGAGTTTAAGGTGTCGACCGTCGTCTACGGCCATCTTCACGGCAAACAGTGCCGCTCGGCGCCGCTTGTGCAAAAAAACGGCGTCAACTACTACCTCACATCCTGCGACCAAATCCAGAACAAGCTCGTCAAGCTGTTTTAAACACTAAAAAACGCCTCAAATCGAGGCGTTTTTTTAATTTTGGACTTTTTGGATTTCCGTTTTATTCGCTCTTAAACCTTCGCTCTAAACCTTTCTCTTTTGCCTTTCGCCTCTCGTTTTATCTTCGTCCTTTCCGCTTTCACAAAGCCTGGCTACGCTCCTATGGCTTCGCCCACGGTTATGCACTTAAAGTTTTTTGAGGCGAAATACTCCAGAATTTGGGGTAGCGCGGCCAGCGTGTGTCCGGTGGGGTGCATCAAAATGAGGTCACCCGCCTTGACGCCCGAAGTAGCACGCGAATAGACGAGGTTTTGGTCTTTGTCGCGCCAGTCGATGGTGTCTTTTGACCACATTATGACCTTGAAACCCAGCCTTTCCGCCGTAGTCAGCGTAACGTCGGAAAAAGAGCCCGATGGCGGCGCGAAGAGGCGGGAGGGGAGCTTGCCCAAAATGGCTGTCAAAAGGCGGTCGCAAGTCATAATTTCCTGCTCGTTTCTCTGGGCGTTTAGCTTTTTGTGGTCGCGGTGCAGATATCCGTGATTGCCGATTTCGTGCCCTCTTTCGGCGATTTTTTGAATTAACTCGTTGTTGTCGTCCGCCCACGAGCCGCCGATAAAAAAGGTCGCCTTGGCGGACGCGGCGTCCAACGCATCCAAAATCGGCTCTATGTATTCCGTCCCCCAGTAGACGTTGAACATAAGGGCGATGCCCGGAGCGTCGGCGCGGCCGGAATAAATCGGCGAGCGCGGCTTTTCGGCGGACACCGCGACGACGGTGGGGAATAGCGCAAGCACCGAAAGCAGCGCCAGCGTCAGAAAAATCGCTATGTTGGCGTAATATTTACTGAATATGTTGGCTTTCATAATAATATGTTATTTGGCCTCGCCTCAAATAATGAATGCCGCCTTGTTTTTTCACCTTATCGTGATATAATAATTAAGGCGCCGGGATAAAAAATCGGGCGTCCTATAAACAATAGTCCAAAACATTGAATAAGTTACTGTGGAGTATTAAAGCACATGGCAAAGCTGATTAAGTTCGACAACGGGTTAAGGCTGGTTCACGCATGGGTGCCTTCGGCGCGCTCGGTGGCGTTCGGCATAGTCGCGGGCACGGGCAGCGCCGACGAAAACGAGAGTAACAGCGGCATCTCACATTTTTTGGAGCATATGCAGTTCAAGGGCACGGCCAAGCGCACCGCCTTCGACATCGCCCGAGAGTTCGAGAGCGTGGGAGCGCAGGTCAACGCTTTCACCTCCAAGCAGCAGACTTGCTATCATTTCGTCAGCATCGACGAGAACGCCGAATACTGCGCCGAAATACTCTCCGATTTGTTCTTTAATTCCACCTTCCCCGATGAAGAATTGAAAAAGGAAAGGTCGGTCATAATCGAAGAAATCAACCAGTCCCTCGACACTCCCGAGGACGTTTGCATGGACACGCTCTCCAAGGTGTTTTTCGACGGGCATCCGCTGTCGAGGCAGATACTTGGCACTAAAGAGAGCGTAGCCGCAATCACATCAAAAGACCTAGCCGACTACCGCGACCGCCGCTACACCGCCGACAACTGCATAGTATCGGTCGCCGGCCATATCTCGGAAGAGGCGGCGCGCGAGCTCGTAAAAAAATATTTCTTGAAAAGTTTCAAAAATTTAAAAGCGGAAAAATCGGAATATAAAAAAGCAAGCTATAACAAGGGCGAAATCATAACCGAGCGCGACATCGAGCAGGCTCACATCGGCATGGCATTCCCCGGTCTTAGGTTTTCCGACGCGCTCTCACCCGCGCTGATGGTGTTGAACGCCGCCTTCGGCAGCGGCATGTCGAGCCGGCTTTTCCAGCGCGTCCGCGAAGAGCTGGGCCTCGCCTACACGATTTACACCTATCCTTCGTTCTACAAAAACGAGGGCGCTTTCGTCATTTACACCGGCACGAACCCCGCCTACAAGGCCAAAGCGCTCGACGCCATCCGCGGCGAAATCGAGATTTTGAAAAAGAGCGGATTGACCGAACAAGAGGTTAAGAGCGCAAAACAGCAGGTTAAAGCCGCTTATGTGTTCGGAGAGGAAAGCACGGCGTCGCTGATGAGAATTCACTCCAAGTATGTTTTAATGACCGAAAAACCTTTCGACATCGACGCCCAGCTCAAGCGCATAGACGCCGTCGAAATGAGTCAACTCAATGAGCTTATAGAGAAAATATTCGACTATGAAAAAATGGCGCTCTCTCTCGTCGTCAACAAAAAACGCGCCAAAAAAGCCCAAGGTTAAGCAGTTCTAAAAACGGTCGGCATAGAAGAAGCATTCGAGAACCGGCGCCGAATAAAGCGGGTTGGTTGTTCAAACGCAAAGATTGAAAGCCTAAAAACTAATAGTTAAGCGGATTTAAACTGCGCGCTCCGTTGCGGCCGCCCTTAAGACAAAAAAATTAAGTAAGCAAAGCAATTGTTGCTTTGCAACAAAGCTAAAACCGCACTTTCCTTTTTTTGACAAAATATACTCTATCCTTAGATTTATTTTTTTATAAAAAGTTTTGAAAACACCGCCCTCTGTGATATAATTTTTATTATGGGCAGGTATAGAGGAAGATATAAAAGAGGAAAGACCAAAATCGCGGTGGGAGGGATAGTCCTCATTATCTCCGCCGTTTTAATGCTCTCGGTCTTCGGGCTGTTCGGCGCGGCCGGCGGTTTTATCAAGAGCTTTCTTCTCGGCTTTTTCGGGCTTGCCGCCTACGGCTATATCTTCGCGGCGCTTCTTTTAGGCATCATTTTATGCGCCGGACTTAGGTTTTCATTGAGCCTAAAACGAGCCGTAAATTATGTTCTCCTATTTGCGCTTGGTCTTTTGGCGCTTCATATTTCCATCTCCAAAGTCTTGATTGAGGGCGGCTACGGCGCCTATCTTTCCGCATGCTACACATCCAAGGGCACGGCGGGCGGCCTTTTCTTCGGGCTAACGGCCTTCCCCTTAATGAAAATGTTCAAGCCAGCTGGCGCGCTCGCCGCGGTCACCGTGTTTTTCTTTGCCGCTGCCTTTTTTGCCATTTACCCCTTGCTCAAAAAGCGCGTGCCCTACAACTCGCGCTCTTTCCGCTTAGGAAAAAAGAATAAAAAAGAGGACGAAGAGGCAAAAAAACCGCGCGAAATAGAGGAGCCGGACGAGCCCAAAGAGGCAGTCTTATACCGAGGCGGCATCGACGACGACAAGGGTTACGACCTTTCGGCGGCGCCGCGGGCGGAGAGGATTTCGGGCTTTGATTTTGCCTATCCCAACGCCGGACTGGGCGAGGATATACCCGCCCCCTTAGACCGCCGCGCCCAGGCGCGGCAGACACTGTTCGGCGAAGGCGAGCCGCGCTATTTCGGCAGCGGCGCCGGCGACCTCAGCGCGTCCCTTCCCAATCTCAACCGCAGCGAGTTCGAGGACGCCTTGAGAACGGCGACTTTCAACACATTGAGGACGGTGGAGGGCGCGGAAAGACGGAACACCGTGTTGCCGCCCGCCTTTAATTTAGGCTTCAGAAAGCGCGAGATTCCGGGGAGCGAAGATAGCGGCGCGGTGAGCCCGCTCGACAAAAGGCTCAACGAGCTCAAGACCGAAAAAGAAATCCGCGAGCGAATGAAGCGCGAGGAAGAGCTTGCCGAGGAGCGCAAGAAAGCCGAGGAAAAGCGGCGGGAAGAGGCGCAAAAGAGCCAAGCGAAAGACGAATACGGCGAAAACGACGACTCCCGCGGCACCATTCCCGAAAGCGAAACGCCCCCAAAAGAGGTCATCGACTGGCGCGCCATCTTCGAGCGCGAGGCCAAAAACGCCGTTCAGCCCCAAGCATCCGAAAAAGACGAGAGCGAGCGGCCTCTTTTCAAAAAGCCCGAAAGGACGGAGCGCCCCGAACGAGGCGAAAAACCCGCCTACGAAAAGCCTGCCTATGATAAACCAACCCGCGAAAAGCCCGCCGCCGATAAACCCGAGCTAAGGCAGGTTACCATGGAGGAAACTTTCCGCGAGCACAAGGTGCCCATGCCCTATATGGCACCTCCCATCGACCTTCTCAAGCTTCCCGCGCCGAGTTTAGAGAGCGGCGACGAGGGCTATGCCCGCAACTCACAGCTCATTTGCTCCACTCTCGAGAGCTTCGGCATCAACGTCGCTGTCGACCGCGTCATAAAGGGCCCGACATTCTCGCGCTATGTGCTCAGGGTGGAAGAGGGCACCAACATTAAAAACATTCTGACCTACGAGCAGACGCTGTCGATGAAGCTGGGCGGCAAGCTCATCGATATTCTGGCGCCCATTCCCGGCATCGACGCCGTGGGCATCGACGTCCCCAACGATAAACGCGAATTTATCTGCATGCGCTCGCTTTTGAACGACGCCGAATACGCCAAATCCAAAAGCAAGCTCTCCTTCGTTTTGGGCAAGGACTTAAACAACAAAATATACGTCTGCAACCTGCAAAGGATGCCGCACCTCTTGATCGCGGGCGCCACCAACTCGGGAAAAAGCGTCTGTTTGAACGCCCTCATTGCCAGCATTCTCTTCAATGCCTCGCCCGAAGAGGTCAAGTTTATCATGATTGACCCCAAGATGGTGGAGCTTTCGATTTACAACGGGTTGCCGCACCTGCTTTTGGGCAAGATAATCAGCGAGACCGACCACGCGCTCAACGCGCTCGAGTGGGTGACGACGGAGATGAAGCGGCGCTTTTCGATGTTCACCGAGATGTATAACTCCAAGACGCTCGACGAATACAACGCCACCGCTCAAAAGACGGGCAAGGAAAAGATGCCCTACATCGTCATCGTCATAGACGAGCTAGCCAACTTAATCGCGGGCAGAAAGCGCGAGATGGAAAGCGTCATCACGCATATAGCGAGTTTGGGACGCGCCGCCGGCATCCACCTTGTTGTGGCGACTCAGCGTCCATCCGTCAACGTTGTGACGGGCGTCATTAAGGCCAACCTTCCCTCAAGAATAGCCTTCAGCCTGACCTCGGTTTCCGACGCCCGCACCATCTTGAATAACGGCGGGCCCGAAAAGCTTTTGGGAAGCGGCGATATGTTCTACCATCCCTCCGAAATGAGCGTGCCCGTCAGGCTTCAAGGCGGATTTATCGAAAATATCGAGGTCTACGACATCGTCAACTATATCATTCAAAACAATCAGGCCTATTTCGACGAAGATTTAGCCAAAAAAATATTCAAAACCCAGCCTCAGGCGGCGGCGCCCGGCGAAAGCGCCTTTGAGTTCGATTCGTCTAAAAGAAACTCTATCGACCCACTTATTTTCGAGGCGATGGAATATTTTATCCGGCAGGAAAAGGCGACGACGTCCTCGCTTCAGGCACGCTTCCGGGTGGGCTTCGGCCGCGCCGCCAATCTCGTCTACACCATGAACGCGCTGGGCTGGCTGGGCGAACAGGATAAAAAGGGCGGGCGTCAGATTTTAATTTTGCCCGACGAGCTACACGAGCTGCACGAAAGGTTCAAGGCGGGCGAAATTTTGGAATACGACGACATAACCGCGACAGACGAAAGCGAGGACGACAATGAGTATTAAAGCGGGCGTCATCTCGCTGGGTTGTGATAAAAACCGCGTCGACACCGAACGGCTGCTTCAAAGCCTCGCCGAAGCCAATGTGGAAATAACCGGCGGCATCGGCGACGCCAACGTCATATTCATAAACACCTGCGCCTTCACCGAGGCCGCCAAAGCCGAGGCCATCGACGCCATATTAGAGGCTTTAGAGGAAAAAGAGAGGCGCGGCGCCAAGGTGGTGGTGACGGGCTGTCTGCCCGAGCGCTACCGCGAAAAGCTTTCCGCCGAGTTTGACAAGGTGGACGCCTTTTCGGGCATCCACGCCTACGGCGGCGTCAATGAAATTCTTTCCGATATTTTTAAGTCCGAAAGCCAAAATACAGACGAGAGCCGCTGTTATTTCCCCGCCGCATCCAAAGAACCCGAAGCGCGCATTCTGACGACGCCGCCGCACTACGCCTACCTCAAGATTGCCGACGGCTGTGATAATCGGTGCACTTATTGCGCCATACCCAAAATCCGCGGTTCCTTCTGCTCCCGGCCCATAGAAAAAATTGTGAAAGAGAGCCAAGCCCTAATAGATAATTACGGCGTAAAAGAGCTTATTTTAGTGGCGCAGGACACCTCGCGCTACGGCTCGGACCTCTACGGCAAGCCCTCGCTCATCGAGCTTTTAAGGAAGCTTTGCATGCTTGAAATCGAGTGGATTCGCGTGCTGTATCTCTATCCCGAGCTCATCACCGATGAGCTCATTGAGCTTATGGCGGGGAAAGAAAAAATAGTGAAGTATGCCGACATTCCCCTTTAGCATATTTCGGACGGCGTGCTTAAACGGATGGCGCGGCGCGGCTCCAAGGCCGAAATTATTTCGCTTTTGGAAAAACTGAAGGCCAAAAATTTTACTTTGAGAAGCTCCTTTATCGCGGGCTTTCCCGGCGAAACCGAAGAGGAGTTTTCAGAGCTAATAAGTTTTATCGAGGCGGGTTACATAGATTACGCCGGATTTTTCGCCTATTCCAAAGAGGACGGCACGGCGGCGGCAAGAATGAAAGGGCAAATTCCCAAGCGGATAAGGGAGTCGCGCGCAAACCTTCTTCGCGCCGCACAAAGCCGCGTGATGGCGGAAAAATGCAAGGGGCAAAAGGGCAAGGTCTTAAGAGTGCTCTATGAAGACATCGACTACGATAAAGGACTGTTTTTCGGTCGAGCCGCCTTCCAAGCGCCCGACATCGACAACCTCGTTCTTTTTTCGGCCGATTTCGCGCCCGAGGTCGGCGAGTTTTACGAAGTCGAGATAACGGGTTCGTCGGGAATAGACCTTGTCGGAAGAGCGGTCAAGCCCTCCGCATAAATAATATGTCCCGAAAACGGTTCATAAACAGCGGCGGCGTTCTCACGCTCACACTTAATTAAATATATCGGTCCAAAAGATATAGAAATAGCCGAAAATGTGGTAAAATAATTGTAATATACAGGGAAAGAAGTTAAATGAATTTAGCCAACAGAGTCACTTTGATAAGGATTTTCGTCATCCCCGCAACCATAGTTTTATATGTGCTGGGCTTTCACGTCGACACCAAGCTTTACGGCGGCATACCCGGCGGCATGAACGCCAACCTCGGCTTTTTAATCGCGGCGTGCGTGGTGTTTTCGCTTGCCGCCTGCACCGACTTCATCGACGGCAACATCGCAAGAAGGACGCACACCGTCACTTCTCTGGGCAAATTTTTAGACCCCATCGCCGACAAAGTGCTCATTGTGGTGACGTTGGTTCTTTTGGTGGGCTACGACATCCTGCCCGATCCCTACGGTTCGATTGCCGTCGGGCTCATTTTATCCCGCGAGTTCATAGTGAGCGCGCTGAGGCTCATCGCCTCAACTAAGGGCTTCGTGCTTGCCGCCGACGTCTGGGGCAAGCTTAAGACGGTGTTTTTGGACATCGCGGTCGGCGTGCTGATACTGGCGCCGATTCACTGGTTTTTCTATTACGTCGGCTTGGGGTTTTTCGCGGTGGCGTTTTTGTTGACGCTCTATTCGGGCTTCAACTATATTTACCGCAACCGCGAGGTGTTCTCCGACAAAACGCCCGAGGCCAAGGGCGAGGGAAACTGATGCCCCGCGCCGTTCTAAAGTTTTGCGGAGCCTCGGATTTAGCGTCCCACTTAAAAAAGTTCAAGGGGCGGGGCGCCGAAATTACTCTTTGCGAATGCGCCATGGACGCCCGCGTCGAGGTCATGGCCGAGAGCTTGAGCGAGGCCGAACTCGAGCGTCTGACAAGTGAAATGATCGCGCCTTTCAGAATTTACTTTTACGCGTATGAGGACTTAAAGCTATCGAATCGAGTAGTTGAACTGCTGGAATGGACAAAAAGCGTCGTTTCGACGGCCGAAAGCCTGACGGGCGGCGCGCTCGCCGCCTCCATAGTGGAGCTGCCTCACGTCAGCGATATTTTCTATGAAGGGATAGTCGCCTACAACCCCGAGGCCAAGATGCGGCGTTTGGGAGTGAGGGAGTCGACAATAGAGCGCCACACCGTATACAGCCGCGAAGTAGCCTGCGAGATGGTGGAGGGGCTTCTTAGAAGCGGCGCCACCGTCGGCGTTTCGACTACGGGCATAGCCGGCCCTTCGGGCGCCACCCCCGGTAAACCGGTCGGCACCGTCTACATCGGCGTGGGCGGCGAAAACGACATCGAGGTGTTCAAGCATCATTTTGAAGGCGACAGGGGAATTGTCCGAGCGTCCGCCGTCAATATGGCGCTGTTTTACCTCTACAAGTTTTTGAACGGCGACATACTTGACTTAAAACTTTTGGCGGAGAGCCAAACGGAAGACTAAAAAGAACATATGCTCGGGGATACGAGCGGATAATAAAGGAGCTAATTATGACCGATAATTCCAAGGATAAAATGAAACTTCTCGAGGACGCGCTGGCGCAAATCGAAAAAAAATTCGGAAAAGGCGCCATCATGCGGATGGACCAGCGTGAAACCATGAACGTCGAAACCATTTCGACGGGCTGTCTTTCGCTCGACATTGCCCTCGGAATCGGCGGCATCCCCCGCGGCAGAATCATAGAGATTTTCGGGCCCGAGGCTTCGGGCAAGACGACGGTAGCGCTACACCTCATCGCCGAGGCACAAAAGGCGGGCGGCACCTGCGCATTTATCGACGCCGAGCACGCGCTCGACCCCTTTTACGCCGCCAAGCTCGGTGTGAAGCTGGACGCGCTTTACATATCCCAACCCGACAACGGCGAGCAGGCGCTTGAAATCGTCGATTCGCTCGTCAACAGCCAGGCTGTCGATTTAATTGTCGTCGACTCGGTGGCCGCGCTGACACCGCAGGCCGAAATCGACGGCGAGATGGGCGACCAGCACATGGGGCTTCAGGCGCGGCTGATGTCGCAGGCCTTAAGAAAGCTGACGGCGAGCTCGAATAAAAACAAGACATCGATAATATTTATTAACCAGCTTCGCGACAAGATGTCGCAGGGCGGCTTCGGCGGGCCTACTGAAACGACGACGGGCGGCAAGGCGCTCAAGTTTTACGCCAGCGTCAGAATGGACATACGCCGCATCGAGTCGATTAAAGACGGCACCGACATCGTGGGCAACGTGGCGCGCGTCAGAATCGTCAAAAACAAGGTTGCGCCGCCCTTCAAGGTCGCCGAGTTTGAAATTCTTTTCGGGCAGGGGATTTCCAGAATGGGCTGCATTTTGGACCTTGCGACCGAACTTAAGTTCATCGTAAAGAGCGGCTCGTGGTATAGCTATAACGAAGAAAAAATCGGACAGGGACGCGACCGCGCCATCGAATATCTGAAAAAGAACCCCGATATCGCCGACGATCTCGAGCTGAAAATCAAGGCGGCCAAGCTCGCCTAAATTTATAAAAAACAATACTCGTAACAAGCGCAAAATCGGGCCTATGGGAAAAAAATCTTAATTGACTGTAAGGCCGTTTTGTGTTAAAATTATGATACTAAAACCGCCCTTTTATTGAACGAGAATAAAAGAGTGCCATAGGCGGCGGTTTTGTGAATATATAGGAGGTAACATCGTGACAAGCAATTTAATTTTGCTTGCCGCAACTCTCACTACCGGACCGGTTATCGGCATCGCGGCCGGCGCACTTGTTTTAGGCGTGCTGGCGGGGCTGTTTGGATATAGGTTGTATTCTCAAAATAAAATAGGTTTGGCGAAGAGGGAATCGGCAAGAATCATCGAGGACGCGCAGCTGGAGGCCAAAGCTCTTAGAAAAGAAGGGCTTTTGGAAATCAAAGAGCAACAGCAAAAAATGCGCGCCGAAATTGAAAAGGAACTGAAAGAAAGAAAGGCAGAGCTCCAGAGAGCTGAAAACCGCCTGATTCAAAAAGAAAGCAACATCGACAAAAAGGAAGAGGCGCTCGACAAAAAGCTGGAACAGTTGGAGGGCGCGCAAAAAAGCTTCGAAGACAAGGAACAAAAACTAAAAGAAAGAGAAGAAGAGCTCACCAAAATCAGCGAAAAGATGGAGAAAGAGCTCGAGCGCATATCGGAACTGACCCGCGACGAGGCGCGTGAACTGTTGAAAGCGGCGCTGCTCGACGAGGTTAAAAAGAGCGCCGACAAAGAGGCCAAGGAAATCGAGGCGGAAGCGCGCGAGCAGGCGGAAAGAAAGGCAAAAGAAATCATAAGCTTAGCCATTCAGCGCTGTGCCGCCGACCACGCCACCGAAACCACGGTGTCGGTTGTCGCTCTCCCCAGCGACGAAATCAAGGGACGCATCATAGGCCGCGTAGGGCGCAATATAAGGGCGCTCGAGAGCGCGACGGGCGTTGATCTCATTATAGACGATACGCCCGACGTCGTGACGCTGTCGAGCTTTGACCCGGTGCGGCGCGAAGTCGCTAGGCTGACGCTTGAAAAGCTGGTAGCCGACGGCCGCATTCATCCCGCCAGAATAGAGGAAACCGTCGACAAAATCCGCCGCGAAGTGGAAGGCTTCATGAAAGAGGCGGGCGAGTCGGCAGCCAACGAAATCGGCGTATTCAACCTGCATCCCGAGCTCATCAAGCTTTTAGGCAGGCTCAAATACCGCACCAGCTACGGCCAGAACGTGCTCAAGCATTCGCTTGAGGTCGCTTATCTTGCCGGCGTCATGGCGGCCGAGCTCGGCGCCGACTCCAAGGTGGCAAGGCGCGCCGGCCTTCTCCACGACATTGGCAAGGCCGTCGACCACGAAATCGAGGGCACGCACATTCAAATCGGCGTCGACATAGCCAAAAAATACAAAGAAAGCAACGCAGTCGTTCACGCCATCGCGGCACACCACGGCGACGTGGCGCCCGAAACTGTCGAGGCGGTTCTCGTTCAAGCCGCCGACGCCGTGTCGAGCGCAAGACCGGGCGCAAGGCGTGAGTCGCTTGAAAACTACGTCAAGCGCATCGAAAAGCTGGAAACGCTGGCGAATTCCTTCAAGGGTGTGGAGCAATCCTACGCCGTGCAGGCAGGCCGCGAGATCCGCGTCATAGTCAAACCCGAAGACATCGACGACAAGGGCACTATCTTCCTTGCCAAGGAAATCGCCGAAAAGCTGGAATCGGAGCTTGAGTATCCCGGACAAATTAAGGTCTCGGTTATCCGCGAAACCCGAAGCGTCCACTACGCTAAGTAACGAAACTTCTAAAAGAATGATGTTAAAAAATCCGCAGAATGTGTTCTGCGGATTTTTATTATAACCTGATAATCGGGCTGTCCAACTACGACAATAAGCGTTGATAATGACTAGACTCTGGACATATATTCGCCCGAGCGAGTGTCGACGCGGACAAGGTCGCCCTCGTTGACGAAGAATGGGACTTGAATAACGTAGCCGGTCTCCAGCTTGGCGGCTTTGGTGCCGCCGGTGGCGGTGTCGCCGCGGACGCCGGGGTCGCATTCGGTGATGTAGAGCTCGACGAAGTTGGGGGGCTCAACCGAGAAGGGCGAGCCGTTGAAGAACTTAACGGAAACCTGCATATTCTCTTTGACGAAGTTGAGGGCGTCCTCGACTTGTCCGAAGTTGAGGGGAATCTGCTCGAAAGTTTCCTCGTCCATGAAGTAGTAAAGCTCGCCGTCGCTGTAAAGATACTGCATTTTTTTGGTCTCGATGTTGGCAAGCTCGAATTTTTCGCTGGGGTTGAAAGTGCGTTCGATGACGCCGCCGGTCAGGACGTTTCTCACTTTGGCGCGCACGAAAGCGGCGCCTTTTCCCGGCTTAACGTGTTGAAAGTCGACGATGACCATGACGGTGCCGTCCATTTGGAAAGTTAAGCCTTTTCTGAAATCACCGGCAAGAACGTATGCCATATTTTGCCTCCGAAAGAAAATTACCCATAAATTATACCTTAATTCGGGCGTTTTGACAAGCGCATTTTAGGCGGAATAGATTTATGGTTACATTATTATCAGCTCTTTGGGCGTTTTGCTCAAGATTTCGGCGGGCAAGCCGTCCTCTTTGATAACAACCAAGTCCTCAATCCGAACGCCGCCAAGGTCGGGGATATAGATGCCGGGCTCCACCGTTATCACCATGTTCCTTATAAGGATTGTTTCGTTGGTTGGGTTGACCCAAGGCAGCTCGTGAATTTCGGCGCCCACGCCGTGGCCGGTGCTGTGAGTGAAATATTCGCCCATGCCTTTTTCGGCGATATAGCTCCTTGCGGCGGTGTCGACGTCGCACGCCTTGACGCCCGCGAGCGCGGCCGAAAGCCCGACGAGGTTGGCGGAAAGCACCGTTTCATAGACCGATTTCATTTTCTCCGAAGGGTTGCCGAAAGAAAACGTCCGCGTTATGTCGGAGCAGTAGCCCGAGCGCTTGGCGCCGAAGTCGAGCGTCACCATATCGCCGCGCCTGAGTTTTCTTTGAGAGGGGTGGGCGTGCGGCCTGCTGCCGTTTTCGCCGAACGCCGCAATCGTCTCGAAGGCGAGCGCCTCGGCGCCGTTCAGCTTCATGAGATATTCGAGCTCGGCCGCCATATCCATTTCGGTCATGCCCTCGCGGACGCGCGAAAGAAGCTCGGCATAAGCCTTGTCGTTGATAGCTGCGGCGGCTTTAATAAGCTCTGTTTCGGCGTCGGATTTCACCGAGCGGATTTCCTTAATTTCGGCGGATATGTCGACGAGCTTAAGCGAGTCAAGCTCGGCCGCAAGGCGCAAAAAAGCGGAGTGCGTCATTTCCGAAAAGTCGCAGCCCACCGTGCCGCCATGCTCCTTGATGAGCGCCGCGGCGTCGGCAAACGGTTTTTTGGATTCGACGACGGCGCAGGCCGCCTGCTCCTTGGCTTCCTCGCTGTATCTGGGGTCGGTAAAATATTTGGCGTCGGTCGCAGTCGCGACGAATACGCCCTCGCCGCGGTAACGTGAAAAATAGAAGGTGTTGATGTCGCCCGAAAGAAAGACGATGTCGGCTTTTTTGAAAATTCTGTCCATATTAACCTGCTTGTATTTTTTTATTTTGCTTAAAACTATCCGTTTTAGGTATATTCGGCAAGTTTGGTTGCGGCTCGGTCGGGGGCGCTTATCCTTCGAAAATAAACACTACTTTAGCTTCGGTATTTTCGTTAAACAGCGGTATATGCTCCTCGATAACGAGCCCCTTAGCGAGGTTGAGCGCGAGTATGGAGCGGGCTTTCTCGGCGTCCGCCGTGAAATAGTCGCGCATGATTATGTTGATTTTTTCAAGCGTTTCGGCATTCTCGGGCAGCGCCAAGCTCCTTATGTAGGCGTTAGCGGGCGGATTCAGGTCGTTTTCCATCTCTTTGATTTCAGAATAGTATTTATAGGTAAAGCCGGGCGCGGAATCGTCAAAAGTCATGGTTAAGACGGTCTGAAGCACAAAGAGCCGCCCCTCCCTTCGTGCCCAATACTGCCGCTTGAAGCCCTCATTGATTAAAAACTCCGGCCCGCAGTAGTGGTATTTGCTGTTGTAAGGCGAAACGAGGCAGTCGCTCCGCGAAAAGACGTAGTCGCTATCCGCCTCCTCGTCGCCGCCCCAAACGACGATAAACCGCGCGCCGAGGCTGCGAATATCCGCCATAGTCAGCGTGGCGAGGTCGGTATCATTTTTGAGGGCGTTTTCACTCAATGAAAGCATGGAGTCCAGCATTTCAAGGACGTCTTCTTCACGCTCCGTTCCGAAATGCTGAAAATCCAAAATCAAAAACTCGGAAGGATATTCGTTTAAAAAGCGGTCGATATCTTGGCAAACTTCGTAGAAAGTCAGTCCCATGTTGGTGGCGCCGTGATAAATCACGAGAACGTCCTCGGTCTCATCGTCGCCGTCCTCGCGGTAGGTAACCCTGATGTCGAAATATCTGGCACCCGCAACAAGCTGGCCGTAAATGCCGCTGTCCTGCGTCTCGGCGAGCATGTTCAGTATCGGCGTGTCGCCGCCTATGCCGTGTGAGCCCGAATCATGGGTGCCGGGTATGGCGATTTTGGTCAAAAGCGCCTCTCCCTTTATGTAGCTCATCCACTCGGCGAAAAAGGTGTTTTCTTCCCCCAAAGTCCCCTTTGGTTCGCCTTTACCGGTGCAGCCCCAAAGAGCGGAGGAAAACACCAGCGCCAAAACGATTAATATGAAAATAAAAGTTTTTCTCATATCTTTTTAATGATATATCATACCGAGCGATTTTACAAGGCAAATTTCAATTATGCATTCCTTATTTTGACAGGTTCAGCTTAACTTGTTTTTTTATTTTGCCGAATAAACGCTCTCTTTTCTTTTTGCGTTTGGAGCAGGATTTTGTCGTATTTTATACATTAAACCATCTCTCTCATTTTGGCGGAAATTTCTTCATAAATTCTAATATGCTGAGGCGGTTGTTGAAAGAGGAGCTGATGGGTAAGATTTCGCGCGCCGTCGAACTCGGCGCCGTCTGCGAGGTGCGGCTGAGGGCGGGTAAACCGGTGACGGTGATGACGGCAGAGAAGCGGCACGTCGTCGACTATCACGCACAAAAGGACGATATCGACTTCGCGGTCGGCGTTGCCAGCGGGTTTTCGATTTACGCCGTCAACGACACCCTTATCAAGGGCTTTCTGCATTTTTCGGGCGGCATCAGGCTGGGGATAACGGGCGAGGGCGTCACCGACGGCGAAACGCTGACGACAGTCAAGCATATTTCGAGCTTAGTCCTTAGAATACCGCATGAAATCAAGGGCTCGGCCGACGCCTTTTTTCACAAAATCCTCTCGGGCGGACAGATAAAAAGCACGCTGGTGGTCTCGCCGCCGGGCGCCGGCAAGACTACCTTGCTTCGCGAGATGGCGAGAAAGGCGTCCGACGCCGGCATCGATACCTTAATCTTAGACGAGCGCTTCGAGCTTTCGGGAGCGGTCGAGGGCGTGCCGACGATGGACGTGGGCGCCAATACCGACGTCGTCAGCGGCGTGCCTAAAATCATAGCCTATGAAAACACGATACGTTCCATGAACCCGAGGCTTATAATCACCGACGAGCTGTTCTCGGCTAGGGAGGTGACGATGGCGCTCGACACCATGCGCGCGGGTGTCGCCTGTTTCGCCTCGGTGCACGCCGAGGGAACGGCGGCGCTTTCGGAGAGCGAGGTTTTCCGCCCGCTTCTGAAAGCTTTTACTTGCATAATAACGCTGACCGGACGGCCTAAGCCGGGAACGGTCAAGGAAATAAAAGTATGCTGAGGGTGCTCGCGGGAGGCCTGCTGTGCGTGGGAGCGGCGGCGGGCGGCGTCTTAATCCGGCGCCACTACAACGATAAAGCCGCTCTCGCCGGTGAAATCGCGGCGTTTATCTCGGCGTTAAAAAATAAAATCAAGTTCTTAAAAACGCCGCTTCTTGACGCAACCAGTGAGTTTATCGCTCAAAACGAAGGGAAAAAGTCCCGTTTTTGCGATATTCTCAAAAGCTTCAAGGAAGCCAAGGCGTCGGGCAAGCCCTTTCAACCCGATACCGGCTTGCTCTCCGCCGAGGATAAAACCGAGCTAGAGAACTTCTTTGCTTCAATCGGGAAATCCAACGTTGAGATAACGGTTGAAAACTTAAAATACTTTGAAAGCTATTTTCTCAACTCTTTCGAAAAAAGGAAAGAGGAAGCGAAGAGGCTGGGCGGCATGTATTTCAAGCTTATGACACTGCTTGGAATCGCGCTGATGATTATCGTCGCTTAGGAGGTGCGCTTTGGGAATAGGCATTATTTTGAGAATCGCAGGAATCGGCCTTTTGACCGCCGTCGTCAATGTGATTTTAAAAAAGAGCGGCAAAGAGGAGATAGCCACCATCGCGACGCTCGCCGGTTTAGTCATAGTGCTTTTGATGGTCGTCGACATGGTGGGCGGGCTTTTCGACACCATAAAAAGCATTTTTTCTCTTTATTAACGCTATCAAAGTCGGATTTATTTTTGTCTGAGGTGCATTCCTTAAAATGCCTCTTATAGGCCATATGAACAATAAATAGAGCCGCTCACAAAATAACAAACCCGTTGGATCCGAAAGGATACGACAGGCGGGAAATATGGAGATTTTCAAGGTCGTTTTGTTAGGAATACTCGGCGCGCTGATTGTGGTGCTGCTTCGGGGAACCAAGCCCGAATTCGCCGTTCTCGCGACCATCGCGACGGGAGCGGTGATGGTGATTTTTTTGGTGACCTCGCTAAACCGCGCCGTCGAGACCTTCACCGAGCTTGTCGAGCGCACCGGCCTTTCGGAGGCGCTTTTCGCGGGCGTCCTAAAAATAATCGGCGTGGGGTATCTCACCGAATATTCCGCCAGCATCTGTTCCGACGCAGGCTGCGAGTTCATAGCGTCCAAGGTCAACCTTGCCGGCAAAATCGTCATCTTCCTTATGAGCATCTCCATCATTCGCGCGCTCATTGACGTCATCGACACTCTCATTCACCTCCAACAGGCTCTTTAGCCAAGCAGGCGCGGAGTTATGAGCTATTTTAAGTTAAAACTTAATTTGCGGTCGGGCGCGGCGGGGGTAGCGGCAGTCCGCCGCCCTTTAATCTTCAGGCCGCCGAGCGCGCGCTACGTTGCGGCGCTTCTTTCTCTCTGCTTTCTCCTTTTTTCGGTCGGTCTTACCTTGGGGCTGTTTGACGCCGCCGAGGCAGAAAAAGAGAAAAGCGTGGAGGAGCAGCTTTCCCAAAGCGTGGAAGACGAGCTTGACAAGCTCGACACCGACCTTTTTCAGGAATTTGTCGACAGCCTGAACGCCGAAGAGAAAAACGCCCTTCTGTCCTCCGGCATTAAGGATGCGATTCAAATGGTGCTGTCGGGTAAAATGACGAGCCCGAAAGAGTTTTTCTCACAAATAAACCGCGCTTTTTTCAAGGCGCTTTTAGGCTTTCTTCCCGCCATGCTGACGATAGTCATCATCTGCGTCATGAAGAGCATTTTAAGCGGCATGACCTCAGGCTTCAAGCAGCAGTCGACAATTGAGATAGTTCATTACGTCTGCTATTCGGCGGTGGTGGTGATAGCAATGGCGGAGGTCGCCGGCGTAGTGGGGCTGGTCGTGCGGACGGTCAACGGCCTAAAGAACTTCTCAAGCGCGATATTCCCGCCCCTTCTGACGCTGGTGGGCGCGCTGGGCGGCGTGGTATCGGCGGGCGTATACCAGCCGCTGATGGTGGTGTTTACCTCGCTGATACTTGAGCTTATAACGACATTTATTGTCCCCATCTTTCTTGCCACCGTTGTATTCGCCGCGGTGGGGAGCCTCTCTAAAAACGTCAAGCTGGAAAAGCTGACGGCGCTCACCAGGACCATCGCCGAATGGGTGCTGGGCATAGTGTTCAGCGTCTTCATAGCCTTTCTTACCGTTCAGGGCGCGGTGGGCGCCGCCGCCGACAAAGTGACGGTCAACGCCGCCAAGTTCGCGCTGTCCAGCTATGTGCCGATTTTGGGCGGCTATCTTTCACAGGGGTTTGACCTCGTCTACGCCAGCTGCGTCCTCATAAAAAACGCGCTGGGCTATACCGGACTCACCGTGCTGCTCGCCATAGTCATGCTGCCGATAGCCAAGCTTGCCACGCTGCTTCTCACCATGCGGCTGACGGCGGCCGTCGTCGAGCCGCTCGGCGAGGACAGAATTTCCAACTTCATGGTGGCGGTGTCAAAAAACCTTTTGCTTTTGATTACCGCCATCGTCGGCGCGGCGTTCTTGTTCTTCGTGCTGCTTTTAATCATCATAATGTCGATAAACGTCTTATAGAAAATTGAGCGGCGGGGCTTGGCCGAGATATTGAATTAGTAAAATAAGTTTTTAGAATAAGAAAATAAGAAAATCAGCTTCAAATAAGAAGTAATCAACATTATGACTTGAGAGTATCAAGCATTAGTCGCAAAAAAAAAATAAAGCGGAATAGGCTTATGGCGGAATGGGTTCTTTCGATAGTGGGCGTCGTCGCGCTGACCGTGCTTTTGGATATTTTGCTGCCCGAGGGGCAGATGAACAAATATCTCAAGGGAATCTTTTCGCTTTTAGTCATTTTAGTGGTAATCTCGCCCCTTCCTTCCCTCGTCAAAAACGGCACATTTGAGGATTTTTTCAAGCTCGAGAAAGGGGATTTCGACGTCGACTATGAAAAATCCGACCCGCTCAAGGCCTTTAATGAGCGCGAAATCGGACGCGCCGAGGCCGAACTTGAAAAATACCTGCTTCAAAACGGCTATCTTGTGCGCGTCGAGATAACCTGCGAGAGGGGAATTTTGGCGGGAATTGACGAAATCACGGTATTTTACAATCCCGGGCATAACAAAGGCGGACAAAAGCATATAAATACAACCGAAATCAAAGAGCTGGTATCGTCCCGAATGTCGGTGCAAAAAGATGCGGTAACCTTCGAGGAGGATTTGAAATGGGCGGGCTGAGCGACGTCAGGCAGAAATTGTCGGAATGGTTTTCGCGGCTGAAAAAAATTAAGAATATTGAGTTTATCGCCTGCGTATTTATATTAGCGATAGTGCTGCTTATTTATTCGGGCATCAAGACGGCGGGCCAGAAAAAGGATACCGCGGGCAAAAACACCGAGCAAGCCGAGACCGTCAAGATGACCGACGAGGAGGAGCGCCTCGCAGCCCTGCTCGGAAAAATCGAAGGCGTGGGCGAGGTGCGGGTTATGATAAACCGCGACGCTGCGGGCAACTGTTCCTCGGTGGTTGTGGTGGCCGAGGGCGCGTCAAGCACAAGGGTGCGGCTGATGCTTGTCGAAGCGGTGGAAGCCGCGCTGACGGTGCCGGGCTCGGGGGTAGAAATCTACGCTATGGACTAGCGCAAACAAAGCAACGAAATTGGAGGTAAATATGAAACCAAAAACCAAAAAAATAATAATTCTGTGCTCGATGATAGCTCTGCTTATCGCGACGGGCGTCCTCAACTGGTATCTCAATACCAAGCTGACCGACAACCTCAAAGATACCGACGCCGACATAACCGAGGAGACTTTCTTTCAAGGGCTCCGCTCCGACCGCGAGTCCGTCCGGCAGGAGGCCTACGTCTATCTCGATTCCATTATAGCGTCGGAAAATTCGAGCGCGGAAGCCAAAGCCGCCGCCGAAGCCCAAAAGCTGGCGATTGTAACCAACATGGAGAACGAGCTGATGCTGGAAGGCCTCATTAAGGCCAAGGGATTCGAGGACTGCGTGGTGTCGATTACCGCCTCCAATATCAACGTCGTCGTCATGAGCGAGGAGCTGACGAGCGACCAGCTGACGCAAATAATTTCCATCATCGTCGACGAGACCGATTATTCGCCCGGAAACGTCAAAATCATACCCTATACCGAAGCCACCGCGACCTAAAAATAGGACAGCTAAAGAGCGCATAACCCCGAAAAGGTTGTAAACTTATCGGGGTTATGCTATACTAATTTACGGAGGAAAAGAAATGGCAAAGAAAACGGCGGACAACACCGCGGTATACTCCGACGTAGTCGCCTCGCTGACGCTATCCGCGCTGTCGGCTGTCGACGGCATAAAGCTGTCGGGCGACCCCGAGCGGAGCGAAAAGGAAAAGCTGCGCGGAAGATATAAACAGATTTACGTCGCGATATCCGACCTCGGGCGCGTCACCATCGATGTCTACGTTAACGTCAACAATAACGTCAGCGTGCCCGACATCGTCTGCGCCGCGCAGGAGAGGATAAAGCGCGAAGTCGAAAAATCCACCAAGTATACGGTGACGGCGGTCAATGTCCATGTGACCGAGGTCACCGTTTTGTAATATGAGCAGAAGAAGCGCAAGAGAAGTTGTTTTTAAGCTGGTTTTCGAGTTTTCGTTTCTGAAGGAAAGGAACGAAAAGTCCCTCGAGCTCTTTTTGGCCGACGCCAAGCTGACCGAGGACGACCGCGACTACATCGTAAACACTTATAGGGGAATCACCGAGAATTACGACCGTCTGCTTGCCGTCATTTCCGACTGCACCGAGGGCTACGTCGTCGAGCGCATCTACCGTCCCGACTTTGCCGCTTTGATTCTTGCCGCCTTTGAGCTTATTTACCTTCCCGAGGTTCCCTCATCGGTCGCAATCAGCGAGGCCGTCGAGCTCGTCAAGCGTTACAGCAGCGAAAAGAGCAATAAGTTCGTCAACGGCGTGCTGGCGTCCGTGCTGAAGGCGACGCGCGGCGCCGACGACGGGAAGTAAATTTATTTGTTTGCATAATCGCGAGTTTATTTAGATGTTTTTTACATTTAAACCTTCAGTTTGGGAATAATTCATAAAAAAGTGAACGCTCAAGAGAAAAATTATATATCGGTAAGCGAATTGAACGCCGCCATAAAAACGGTGCTACTTCACACCATGGAGCGTTCGATTTTGGTTTTCGGCGAGGTTTCCGGCTTTAAGATAAGCGGCGGCCACGCCTATTTCACGCTGAAGGACAAATCTTCGCAAATTTCCTGCGTTTGCTTTTCATGCTCTCGAACTTATATCCCCAAGGACGGCGAAAGCGTAATATGCGAGGGCGCCGTCGACTATTGGGAAAAGGGCGGCAGATTGAGCTTTTCGGTGAAAAGCATCGAGGCGGTGGGCAAGGGCATTTTGTATCTCGAGTTCGAGCGGCTCAAGGCAAAGCTTCTCGGCGAGGGACTTTTCGACGCCGAAAAGAAAAAGCCCATTCCCGCCTTCGCCAAAAATATTTTGGTGGTAACGTCCAAGACGGGCGCAGTAATACGCGACATAGTGACGACCGTCAGGCGCAAAAACCCCGTTGTCAACATCGTGGTAAAGGACGTCAAAGTTCAGGGCGCGACGGCCGCGGCCGAGATATGCGAGGCATTAAAGAAGGTTGACAAGCTCGGCTACGACGTCATAATAATCGCGCGCGGCGGCGGTTCGCTCGAGGACCTTGCGCCGTTTTACGACGAAAACCTTGTTCGCGTGATTTTCGCTATGAAAACGCCCGTCATTTCGGCAGTCGGCCACGAAACCGATTTTTCGCTCTGCGACCTTGTCGCCGACGCCCGCGCCGCCACCCCTACGGCGGCCGCCGAACTCGCGGCATACGACTACTATGCTCTCATAAACAACGTGTCGGCGCTTTTGAACCGCGCCCAAAGGAGCGCGGCGTCCAAATTCAAGCTGGCGGTGTCAAGAGTTAAGCTTGCGGGAGGCGCGCTTGCCGCCCGCCTAAACGCCAAACATGCCGCATCACAAAACCGCGTCCGGTTTCTGGCGTTCGAGGCGTCGAAAAAACTTCAAAACACCTTCACAGACAAGGCGCACCGGCTGGAGAAGCTCAATATCGCGCTCGACAATTTAAGCCCGCTAAAGATTTTGGAAACGGGATATTTCAAGGTTTTGAATAAATTCGGCGAGTCGGTGTCCTGCGTCAAGGCGCTCACTGTCGGCGATAAAGTGACAGCGGTGGGCGGCGACGGCAGGTTTGCCGCCACCGTCGACGAAATAAAAATGAACGAAGAAAACCCCTGCATTTCGCAAGAGGTTTAGAGGTATTTATGAGTTTCGAGCAACTGATACAGGAACTTGAAAAAGTTGTAAAGCAGCTTGAGGCGGGCGGAAGCTTGGACGAGAGCATCGAGCTTTTTCAGCGGGGGCTGGAGCTTTCGCGCGAATGCATAGCCAGCTTAAACCAATCCAAGGGCAAAATTTCGCTTTTGACCGACGAGCTCAACAACCTGACCGAGGAACTTAAGATTGACTGACTTGACGCGCTATAAAAACCTTGCCGACCGCGCGATAGAGGATGCGCTTCAAAGTTTGTCGGACGTTCCGAAGAAGCTTAAGGAAGCGATGGTCTACGCCACGGCGGAAGGCGGAAAAAGGGTGCGCCCCATTCTCGTTATGCTGTCGGCGGAAGCCGTAGGCGGGAGTGCCGAAAATGTTCTTTGGCTCGCCGCCGCCGTCGAGCTCATTCACAGCTATTCGCTGGTGCACGACGACCTTCCCGAGATGGACAACGACGATATGCGCCGCGGCAAGCCCGCCGTTCACAAAAAATTCGGCGCCGATTTCGCCGTGCTTGCCGGCGACGCGCTTTTGAATTTGGCCTTTGAAATTCTAATTGAAAATATTAAGAGCGAGGAAAGCCGCGCCGCCGCCTATATCTTGGCGCGCGCCGCGGGAGCCTCCGGCATGATTGCGGGACAGGCGCTGGATTTGAGTTACTCATTAAACGGCGCCACCGTCTCGAAACTTGAAAAAATAAATTCCTTAAAGACGGGAAAGCTTCTATCCGCCTCGGCGGCCTCGGGCGCCCTTGCGGCCGGCGCGCCGCCGCATATTGTTAAAGCTTTGGAAGAATTTGGCCTGTGTTTAGGCTTGGCGTTTCAGGCTGTGGACGATATAATGGACGACGGTAAAAAGACGAGAGAAGAGCCCAACTATCTAAGGCTGGTGGGCGAAACAGGGGGAAAGGAACTTGCCGAAAGCTATACCCGCCGCGCCGTAGAATGCCTGACTTCGCTCGGCGGGCGCGGAAAAGCTCTTAATGAGTTTGCCAAGTTGCTTCTTGAAAGGAAAAATTAAGGAAAACCGATAATTGAGTTGAAAAGGTTAGAAAGTTTTAACAAGTCAAATATAACTTTGAAAAATAATCATAGCTATAAAGTTATATCTTGACAAAAAAGTCGCTTTTCCCCTCTTATAATCACCGAAAAACATTGTAAATTAATCCCATATCGGGCTTTTAAGCAACTATTTTTGAAGTTTTGTTGAATTTCGCGCAAAATTATGATATAATATATAAACGATTATTGGTGGTGCAGTATTCTAGTCAGACTTGCCACACCGAAGGCGGGGTTAAAATATCGCCAAAGGGCACATCGATGAAGTTTCTGGTGGTGGCTTTCGTTGCCCAAACGAGGGCTGCTGCTGGGAGTAAAGGATTTTGGGCGGCTTGTAACGGCATACATCTTTCGACCCAACTTCCGCGGAGACCCGTATCGGTTGCGAAAGCTACTGACCGGGGGGAAACCTGCAACGCGGTGCGCTAAGCGACGCTGTGTGCAGAGTAGCCTGCCTTGAGTGAGACATAGGAATTCGCCTAGCGCGATGAAATATGCCTTGCAAAAAAGGATTAGGATGCGTAAAGTCTGTCAAGGAAAACTTCTAGACTGTTCCAAGCGAGATATACCGGGGATTATAGTGTGCTCTAAGTGGCGATCCGGTGACGCGCGGGGTAACTCCGCGTTTTGCGGTGTAATAGGAAACTTCTTATTCGGCGACGATAAGTTTCCGCAAAGGGAAATCCGACCGGACCTGAAGGCGCAAGGTTTACCCGGTATATCACCACCATAATGTGGTTTTGAATCTAATCCGCTTTTGCGGATTAGATTTTTAACATAAAACGAAAATCTCACTTTGAGATAATTTTAGTAACGACGGAATAGTATATTAGCGTGCAAAAACGCGGGGAAAAATGCCGGATAACGTAGAGGAAAAAAATAATTCTGAAAGCATATTAAACGGCGGCGCCGCCGAAAAGGTTGGAAAATCAAAAAAAAGGGCGCCGACTGTATCCGCGCAGCGAAAAAAGAACTATTGGCCGCTCAAGATTACCTTAATCTCCTTTCTTCTCGCCGCATTCATAAGTTTTCTTTCAAACTTGGCATCGACGGGGCATATAGTGGTTATGGTGCTGCTTTTGATTTTTTTGATTTTCTGCAGCATCCTGTTCGACGGCATCGGCGTCGCCGTCACCGCCTGCGAACTTGCGCCGCTCGCCGCCATGGCGTCCAAGCGCGTCTACGGCGCCAAGACGGCATTCAAACTTGTTAAAAACGCCGAAAAAGTGAGCAATATCTGCAACGACGTGGTGGGCGATATCCTCGGCATAGTGTCGGGCACCTGCACCGTCGTCATTGTCTGGAAGCTTCTGACGCTCTTCGGCGGCGAGCTGGAGCAGCTTCTGACCATCATATTCTCCAGCATTGTCGGCGCGCTCACCATAGGCGGCAAGGCCTATCTAAAGCAACGCGCCATAACAAACTCCAAAAACTTCGTGATGTTCGTGGCGCGGTTTTTGGCGGTATTCAACCGTGACGAGAGGAAAAAGCGTGATTCTAGATGACATAAATTCCCCAAGCGATCTTAAGCGTCTTGATACGGCCGCGCTTTTTGAGCTCTCATCGGAAATTCGTCAAACGATAATCCAAACCGTCCTTACTAACGGCGGGCATCTTGCTTCCAACCTCGGCGTCGTCGAACTGACGCTGGCGCTTCACTACGTTTTCGATACCCCTTCAGACAAATTGATTTTCGACGTCGGCCACCAGTGCTACGCCCACAAGCTTTTGACGGGCAGGCGCGACAAGTTTTCCGAAATCCGCAAAAAGGGCGGCATAAGCGGCTTTATCAAGGCGTCGGAAAGCGAGTTCGACGTCATGAACTCCGGTCACGCCGGCACCGCTCTTTCCATTGCGGCGGGACTTATGCGCGCGAGGAACTTAGAGGGCGCGGATTATGAAATCGTTGCCGTAGTCGGCGACGGCGCGCTCGGCAACGGCCTTTCCGCCGAAGCGCTCAACGACATATCGGGACTTTCGGGCAAACTGATTATTATTATCAACGACAACGGCATGACGATAAATAAAAGCGTGGGCGGGCTTGCGCAAAGCGATAAAAGCGGCATCGCGGCGGCGCACGGTATAAAGTTTTTGGGCAGCGTCGACGGCCACGACCTTGAGGCGCTTACTACGGCGCTGAATGCCGCCAAAGCTTCCGAAACCAGCGTCCTGCTTCGCGTTCAAACGATAAAGGGCAAGGGCTTTTCGGAAGCCGAGGATGCCCCCGATTGCTTCCACTCGGTTTCAAACGGCGGGCTTTTTTCGGAGAATTTGGGCGGCATTTTGGCCGACCTCGCCGATCTCGACCCTAAAATTGTGGCGGTTACGGCGGCCATGCGCGACGGCACCGGCCTTGCCGAATTCGCGCGGCGCCACCCCGACCGCTTTTTTGACGCCGGTCTTGCCGAAGGCCACGCCGTCATTATGGCAGCAGCGCTTGCCAAATGCGGCTTTAAGCCTTTCGTCGCCATT
>DAOTKC010000015.1:0-32804 GCA_035449045.1 Eubacteriales bacterium | reverse complement strand
TATAAGGGTTTTCAGCGCACTCAATCATTTTTCTTTGTTATCAATACTACCGTCTCAACGTGGCTCGTTTGGGGGAACATGTCGAGAGGAGTAATGGAAGTGATTTGGTAGGCGGGGGCGAGTAGGGCGAGGTCTCGCGCGAGGGTGGCCGGATTGCAGGAAACGTAGATTATTTGATGGGGTTTTGCGTCGAGAAGCGCGGATATGACGGCGCTGTCGCAACCCTTTCTCGGCGGGTCGAGGACTACGCTTACAACGGGTTCATTAGATTGTGCGGATAATTTGGAAATCAGCTTGGGAAGCTCGACGGCGGCGTCGCCTAAGATGTTCGTTACGCGGTCGCAAAGGCCGTTTTCGGCCATAAGGCGGTCGGCGTCGAGGACGGCTTCTTTGACTATTTCTATGCCGTAGACACGGGCGTTTTCCAGCCGTTTGGCGATGAGCGCGGTCAATATTCCCGCGCCGCTGTAAGCGTCAATGACGACGTCGGAGCCGGCGAGGCTGTCGAGAACACGAACATAGAGATTTTCGCGCACCTCGTCGTTGACTTGAAGGAAAGAGAGGGGATGCAACCGCATTTCGAGCCCGTTTACCGTCACCGCTTTTTCCTCGCCGCATATGAGCTTCGCTGTATCGCCGAATATGACGTTGGTATTTTTCTTGTTGGGTGAAAAATAGAGCGCGAAGTCGGGAAACTTTTGGCGGAGCGCCAAAATCAGGCTCTCCTGCCTCGGCACGCCGTCGCCGTTTATGACGAGCGTGATGAAGAGGCGGCCGCCGATATATCTTGCCGCAAGGTGGCGAAGCAGGCCTGTGCCGCTCGCCTCATCGTATACCGAGACGCCACACGAATTAGCCCAGCCGAGCACCGCCGCCATCAGCCTGTCCGCCCAATCGGCGTGAAGCATGCAGCTTTCTATCGGCACTACCTTGTGGCTGTTTTTTTGAAAAAACCCTAAGACTACTTTGCCGTTAAATCCGAACGGCGCCTGAAACTTGTTGCGGTAATAAAAACTGTTATTGCCGCTTACCGTGTTTTCAACCTCGGGCATATTGCTCCCGAGCGCCTTTCTCAAAGTGTTAATCAGCTTATCCCGCTTAAACTTCGCCTGTGCCGTGGGAGCAAGATGCTGAATATCGCAGCCGCCGCAAACGGTAAAATATCGGCAAGGTGGCTTTACCCTGTCCGCCGAAGGCTCAATGACGCGGATTAAGTCGGCGAACGCAAGATTTTTCTTGACAAAATTGACTCTTGCTAAAACCCTTTCTCCCGCCGCCGCAAAAGGCAGGAACACGGTGCAGCCGTCGCAGTGCGCTATGCCCTCGCCGTCCGTCCCGATATCGTCGATGTGAAGTTCAATTTCCTCGCCGCGCTTCATTCTTTGATTATAACATACACAAAACCGCAAATCCAACTATTACAAAAAAAAACCGCGTCAACAAAGCGCGGTTTTTAATATTCGGAACTGCTTAAAATCAAGTCCGTTTTAAAATCGGTATATTAGCTTTCCAAAAAGGCGGCGAGGTCGGCGTCGGGCGTGCCGATGCCGGCTATGCCGAATTTTTCCACCAAAACTTTGGCGACGTTGGGCGAGAGGAAGCCGGGCAACGTGGGGCCGAGGTGGATGTTTTTAACGCCGAGATAAAGAAGCGCAAGCAGCACTATGACGGCCTTTTGCTCATACCACGCGATATTGTAGACAATGGGAAGCTTGTTGACGTCGTCGAGCCCGAACAGCTCCTTAAGTTCCAGCGCGATGAGCACCAGCGAATAGGAATCGTTGCATTGACCGGCGTCGAGCACTCTGGGAATGCCCCCGATTTCGCCCAATCCCAGTTTGTTATAGCGGTATTTGGCGCAACCCGCCGTTAAAATCACGGTGTCGGCGGCAAGCTTTTTGGCAAACTCGGCGTAATATTCGCGCGTGCGCATCCTGCCGTCGCAGCCCCCCATCACGAAAAATTTCTTGATTGCGCCGGATTTAACAGCCTCGGCAATCTTTCCTTTCAGCGCCGATACCTGATTATGCGCAAAGCCGCCGATTATGCTACCCGATTCGATTTCACGGGGCGGCGGCAGCGTCTTGGCAAGTGCGATCAGCTCGGAAAAATCCTTTTTGCCGTTTTCGTCGGGCTCGATATGTTTGCAGCTGGGATAGCCCGCCGAATTGGTGGTGAAAATTCGCGCGCGCACTTCTTCGCTTCGGGGCGGCACTATGCAGTTGGTGGTGAAAAGTATGGTTCCTTTGAAGGTTTCGAATTCGCTGAGCTGCTTCCACCACGCGCCGCCGTAGTTGCCAACGAGATTTTTATACTTCTTAAAATAGGGATAATAATGCGCGGGAAGCATTTCGCCGTGGGTGTAGACGTCGACGCCGGCGTCCTTTGTCTGTTCCAAAAGCTGTTCGAGGTCGCATAAGTCGTGCCCCGAAATTAAAATGGCGGGGTTTTCTCTGACGCCGATTGCAACCTCGGTAATCTCGGGGTTGCCGTATTTTTGGGTGTTGGCGGCGTCCAATGCCGCCATGGCCTTGACGCCGTATTCGCCCGTTTTCAGCACCAGCGCCACCAGCGATTGTGCGGTTTGGCCGGCATCGGTCAGCGCGGCGAGAGTGTCGACTATGAATGCAACTATTTCGGAATCGGCTATTTTAGTGATGTTGAGCGCGTGCTCGGCATAAGCCGCCATGCCCTTCAAACCATAGGTAATCATTTGAATGAGCGAACGGATATCGGCGTCTTCCGTCGCCAGCACGCCCACCGAAGCGGCCTTTTCGAGCATATCGGCGCGGCCGCTCACGCTGAAAGTCTCGGCGTCGTGGCCTGCTTTATAACCCGCCGTCTTTAAGCCGTCGCGGAACGCCAGCATCTTCTTGATTTGCCGCTCGATGGCGGCGTCGTCGAAGTTGGCGTTGGTTATGGTGATAAAGAGGCTGTTCAAAATTTCGCGGCTTAAGCTTCCGGAAGGAGCCGCCGCCGTTTTTTTGAGCAGCAGCGCGACGCCTTTCAGCGTATAGATGAGCAAATCCTGAAGCTTGGCGACTTCCTCGGTTTTACCGCATACCCCTCTGATAGTGCAGCCGGTGTTGCCGGCGGTTTCCTGGCATTGATAACAAAACATCGACATAATCTTTCTCCTTTTCTTTCGATTTTTTATGCGGTTTACCGTTTTTCAAAATTCGGATTTAACCGAATCGCGCTTTTAGTTAATCATTTTATAAGCTTAAACGACTCCTTTTGCAAATAAAACAATATAATCGAACTGATGCTTATCAAAATTATTCCTCGTATTTCACAAGCTCGCCGCCGCTTTTTCTCGATATTTCGGCGAGATGGGCGAGGCGGTGGGATTGGATGGTGGCGTCGATGGTGGTGACGTCCTCCATGTTTTTAAGCTCGCCGTTAACGAGGCGGACGAAGCTCGCCACGGTGCGGATGTCGCCCTCGATGTGACCGGGCAGGCGAAGGAGGGATTTGTTGATGTTCTTTTTAAATTGCTTGAACACTTTGAGATAAATTTTGCCTTTTCTCGCGATTATTTCGCCTTTCGTTCCCACTATCTGGCTTTCGCGGTGGCACTGCGCCGAGAACGCCGTCATAGTCAAAGTCGCGGTTTTGCCGTCCTCAAATAGGATGTTGACAATTTGATGGTCGCAGACGTCGTTGTCGCTTTGATAGACGCATCTTCCGTAGGGCCCCTCTTTAAGCGCTTGGTATTTCTGCTCCTTAGTGGCGCCCTTGACGCCCGTTATCGTGCGCCCTTTGAGCCTTAAGAAAGTGGCGCGCCAAATGGGGTCGGTGATATATAGCGCCTCGCAGTCGTAGACGCAGTTTTCCTTGGCTTTGCAGCCGGCAAGGCAGCGTTCCGCCGCGCCCTCGGGCGCGTTTTCGCGCTTGAAGTAGTGGAGCCCGCCCGTCGAGCTGACCGCCACCGGCTTTTTATCGACGAACCAGCCTAAAAGGTCGAGGTCGTGGCAGCACTTGGCGAGAATGGAGGGCGAGGAAAGCTCCTCTCTCCGCCACGAGCCCCTGACGTAGCTGTGCGAAAAGTGGAAGTAGCCGATGTTTTCGACGTGGTTTATCGAAATCAACTCGCCGATGGCGCCGCTTCTTATGGCGTCTTTTATAGTGCGGTAGTAGTCGGAATAGCGAAGCACGTGGCAAACCACAATCGTAACGCCGCGCTCTTTCGCCATATCGCGGAGAATTATGCATTCCTCGATTTTGTCGGAGACGGGCTTTTCCAAAAGTATGTATTTATAGCCCGCCTCGATGGCGCGCTTGGTTATATCGAAATGAGTCTTGTCCTGCGTCGATATGATGACGGCGTCGGAGAGCGCGCCGTTTTTGAAAAATTCGTCGGCGCTCAAAAACCGCATATTTTCGGGGATTTTATAGATGGGCGCTATCTCGTCGAGCGCACTCTTTTTTATATCGCACAGCGCGGTTACTTTAATTTTTTTGGAATTAAAATGTTTGATAAATCTTAAATACTCGGTGCCGCGGTCGCCCAGCCCGATGCAGGATATTGTTTTCATACTCTCTCCCTTTGTATTTTTTTTTAATTATACTTAAAAAAGCAAACTATTTCAAGCTATTTTAAAATTTTCAACCGCATCGGCTTTTTTAACTCGTTTTTTTCCTTAATAGCGTTCTTTTGAGCCGTCTCGGATAAAAACCGATTAGGCCGATTTGCTTGCTTATTCAAAAAAGCCTGTCGGTTTTTAATTTTTTTGACGACTGTTAAAAAAGTTGATTGACCGTGCCGACCCGATATATTATTATAATAGGTAGGCGATTTTTTGGGACGCGCGCCTTTCTATCTTATTATCTAACAAAAGGACACGACATGAGCAATACTTGCGAGAACACCGCTTCTATCGACGCCACGACCTGCGAAAAAGCAGTTTCTATTGACGCCAAAATGTCGCCGAGAACGCGCTGGACTTACTGTTTCGGCGGAATAGGCCGTGATATGGCATACAGCCTGTTCAGCGGACACATGCTGACCTTCATCATGCTGACGCGCCAGATTGACGCCGCCATGCAGGCGGGCATCGGCATCGTCATGATAATCTGCCGCATCTGGGACGCCTTCAACGACCCGATAATGGGCAGCATAATCGAGAACACGCGCGGAAAATACGGCAAATTCAAGCCGTGGATTCTTATCGGCGCCATCACCAACGCCATAATTTTGGTGATAATGTTCACGACCAAGCTTCAAGGCTGGAGTTTTATTATCTTTTTCGGCCTGATGTTTTTGCTTTGGGACATCACCTTCACCATGAACGACATAGGGTATTGGTCGATGCTTCCCGCGCTCACCAGCAACCGCGCCGACCGCGACTTCACAACGTCGTGGGCTAATTTGCTCGCCGGCGTGGGAGGCGGGTTGGGCTTTGCCGTCATACCCTTTTTGACGGCGGGCGCCTACGCCATCGGCGGCAACGCCGTCACCGCCTATGCCGTCGTCAGCGTCATCATTGCCGTCTGCTTTATCGGCTGTCAGGTCATGACGGTGCTGGGAGTCAAAGAAAAGGCGGCGCCGCCTCCTCCGCCCAAAGTCAAAGGCGAGGGCGGTCTCAAAAAAATGTTCAAGGTCATTGCCAAAAACGACCAGCTTCTCTGGGTCGCGCTCATCATGCTCATCTATAACTTGGGAGGCGCGGGCACCCAAATGCTGACGATGTATATCTACTTACAGTTCGGCTATGAGGGCTACTTTGCCATGGCGTTTTCCGTCATATTCGGCATATCGACGGGCATTCCCATGATTTTATACTCCCTCGCCGCCAAAAAGTTCAAGCGGCGTCAAATTCTGCACCTCAGCATTATTTTGATAGTTTTCGGCTATCTCTGTTTCTTTTTAACGGGCGTCGCCTGGCCGATGAACTTCTTCGTGCTGGCGGCGTGGGGAATATTCATAAGCATAGGTCAAGGCTTTTTCTACAACATTTTGACGATTTCCATCAGCAATACCGTGGAATATAACGAGTGGCGGACGGGTAAGCGCGAGGAGGCGATAATCTTCTCGATGCGCCCGCTCATGGCCAAGCTCGGCACGGCAATCCAGATTGCCATCGTTACGGGCGTCTATTTTATCTTGGGTATCCGCAACATAACCAACGGCATTTCGGAATATGAAAACCAAGTGCACCAAAAATTAATAACGGCCGCCGAAAAGACGGAGAAAATTAAGGAATTGATAGCGACGGCGGGAGCGGACGCAACTTTCTGGCTCCGCGCCTGCATAGCCTTCATTCCCTTAGTGTTGATTTTCATCGCCTACATAATTTATCTCGCCAAGTTCAAAATAGATGAAGAAAAATACGCCGTTATGATCAACGAAATAAGCGAGGCGCGCGCAAAAAACCTTGGCGAGCCGAGCGAAGAGCAGATATGCGAATGCGGCGTTGAAGCGGTTCTCTCCGATTGATCCCAGCCCATATATTTTAGAGGGGGAATTTTTATGAGAAAGTTTTTTCTTTTCGCGCTTGTTTTAATGCTGGCTTTGCTTGCCGCGGCCGGCCTTACCGCCTGCAAGAAGCCCAAAGCTTTGACCGAACAGCAAAAGGCGGCGGCCGAGGCGACCGAAATCGAGTTTTTTTTCGCCAGCGACACCCACCATATGTCGGAGACGGGCGAAATAGTCGACTACCGCTATCCCTCCTTTGTCGCGCGTGAACAGAATTCGCAAAAAATGAACTTCATCTCCCGCGCAATATTCAGAACGTTTTGCGACGAGGTCATAGCAAGCGGTGTCAAGCTTCTTCTGATTGGAGGCGATTTGAGCGAAACGGAAGCCGAGGTTTCCCATCTCGAGATAGCCGCCGAGCTCAGGCGGGTGGAGCAACACGGCGTCACCGTCTACGTCATCCCGGGCAATCACGATATTGACATCAATCAAACGCCGCCCCATATCTACACCGCCGCGGGGATAACTCCCATCACCGGCGTGACGCGTGAGCGGTTTGCCGAAATTTACGCCGATTTCGGATATTCGGGCACCAAACAATACGGCGGCGACGCGCTGTCCTACTCCGTCGACTTGAATGAAAAATACACGCTGATAGCCTGCGACGATATTTCGGTCGAGTATTCCGAAGACCACATAAACTGGTTGGCGGGCGAGGTCAAGGCGGCCAAAGACGCCGGCAAAGCTCCCCTCCTCATGCTGCATCGGCCGGTCGGCGAACGCTTCGTCGGACTGTATGAAACCTTGAAGATAGCGCCGTCGACGGGATATTTCGGGCAGGCCGACAACAACTACTTCAAAACCAAGATGGCGGAGGCCGGCCTTACATACATCTTATCCGCCCACGTCCACACCAACGACACCATGAAGGTGGCGGCCAACGAGGAGAAAACCTATAATTTCGTCGAGGTGATGGGCAACGCGCTGACGACTTATTACAGCGGATATTATAAAATCAGGTTCACTAAAAACTACTTGGACGTATCGCGTATAAATATGGGAACGCCCAAGGCGGAATATCTCCCTTCCTATCTTTCCGAAGCCGACCGCTCGGCCATCCTTGCCGACTTCAACGCTTTCGCCTTTGACTTTACCAAGACCGATTTTATCGCCAAAATCCAGCCGATAATGGACGCGATTCCCGAATATTTTGCCAAGTTCGCGCTTGGCGCCGATTTAGAGGAGCTCGGCGAGGCCGAGAGAGAGGCGGTCGAGGACTTCGTTCAAACGGCACTTTTTGACTATGTAAACGCGCCGATTTATATAAAGGACGCGAACGGCGGCGTTTCGGTAGAGGGGCTTGCCAAAAAATACGGCTACGACGGCACTCTGCCCGCATCATGCTACACCTCGCTTTTGGATTTGGGCGTGACGGCGCTCATGAAAGCGTTCGGGCAGGGCGAGGTGCGTTACACTGTAGGCTCGGCCGAAATCCAAATATTGAAGCTAGGCATCTACGGGATTTTCGCTAACTTGGCCGAAAACGATTTGTGGGGATTTTTGTCCGAGTTCAATCCCGCAATCGTTGACCATGACTCTACCGAAATGCTGAATAAACTCTATGACTCGGGAATTCTCGATTTAATCTGTTCGGGCACGCTCGAAAACATTATGAAGTTTGATGCGCTGCAAGAGCTTCCCATCGTGTCGGCTTGGTTCACCGGCGACGTTGAAAACCTACTTTATTCGCTCGGCAATTCCTTCGGCATGATTAAAGCGCTTCTGGGAATTGACCTCGCCGCCTACTTCCCGGCCGACCAGACGGTTTCGACCGAAAACAATATAATGCTGACGGGCGAAATTCAATTATCCAAGCTTTTTGACGAAGTCGTTTTCGGCACCTTTATGAAAGGCATTATGTTCGACGACTATGTGACCTCGCCCGACTTCGTCATCAACCGCGGCACGCTTGAGGCGTATACGAAGGGCTGATTTGGCTTCGTGTATTGCCAATATGCAATAGAATATTACAAGAGGTAAACAATGGCAAAACAATCCACCTTCGCAAGGCGGCTTTTCCGCTTTATCGATATCGTCTTTGAAAATCAGCAAAATCCCACGGCGCGCTTAAATTATGACGGCGTCACCTTTGAAAAGGACATCGTCTACTACGACGCCGCGCCCGACGCCTGCCGCTTAGACATCTACTATAAAGACAAGCCCGGCAAATTTCCCGTCTATTTCTACATCCACGGCGGCGGCTTTGTGGCTGGCGACAAAAAATACCGCACCGCGCACTCGCTTTGGGCGGCGGACATGGGCTTTTTCGTCATAAACGTCAACTACGGCCTGGCACCCGAATACAAATTCCCCGAGCCGCTTGCTCAACTCATAATTGCCTTGAACTGGGCGTCCGACAACGCCGAGAAATATCGCTTAGACCTCGATAACATCACGCTTGCCGGAGACAGCTCGGGCGCTTATTTTGCCGCCGAACTCGCCGCGGCGACGGTTGCGGCCGAGCTCTCCCAAAATATGGGCATTCCTTCTCCCAAGGTTAAAATTGCCGCCTGCGATTTAAACTGCGGCCCCTACGACCTTGAAACGGTGTTTGCCAAAAAAGTCGCTCTCGATCTCGGCAACAAAATTTTGAAGGATTTCGCGGGAATTACCGGCGCCGAGCTGAAAGATTACAAACTTCTAAAGGAATGCGCGCCGATAAACTATGTCGGAGCCGACTACCCGCCCTGCTTCATCACTCACGCCAAAGCCGACTTCTTCTGCGGCGGACAAGGCGAAGCGTTTATTAGTAAGTTAAAGGAGAACGGCGTCTATTTCGAGGAATTTTCAACCGAGAAATTTGCCGATAACCACTGCTTCTCGCTGGGCTGGAAGACAGCTGCCGCGGTAGCGCGGAATACCGCATGCGAGAAATTCTTACGCCGCGTCTCCGCGGGAGAGATAAAAACCCGCGCCTAAGCCGATTGATAAAAACAGCCCCGCATGCGGGGCTGTTTTTTGTTTGTAATTCAATGCCGATTATTATTATTTAATAAACAAGGGAATGGTGTTCAGAAAAACGATATCCGTTCTTTTGGCGGCGTCGCCTTCGGCGAGAACGGCCATCTTACCCGCGATTATTGCGCCTGTTTTGTTGAGCAGCGTTTCCATGGCGTGAAGCGATTCGCCCGTCGAGATGACGTCGTCGACGATGAGCACTTTCTTTCCTTTAAGATATTCGGCGTCCGCCTTATCTAAATAGAGCGTCTGAATTCTCGATGTCGTTATCGACTGAACGTCGATGCTGATGGGCTCCTTCATATAGAGCTTGGCAGATTTTCTCGCCAGCACATAGTTTTTGCCGCTTTGGCGGGCCATCTCGTAGGCGAGAGGGATGCCCTTGGACTCCGCCGTTAAAATGACGTCGAACTCGGGCGCCTTCTTTAAAAGTGCCTCGGCAGCCGCCACCGTTATTTCGACGTCGGAAAACATCACAAACGCGGCGATGGAAAGGCGCTCGTTGAGGGGGCAAATGACGAGCTCGCGCTCTATTCCCGCTATTTCAACTTTATATTTTTCTTCCATATTTTCCTTAACCCGACTTGGGGACTTATCTTTAAGAATTTATTTTGTGGCAAGGACTTTTTTGAGGTTGGCAAACCTGGGCAGGCCGTCCTCGAGCGGCGCCTTGGCGTCTCCTTGAATCAAAGGCAGTGCATAGTTGATGAATTCCTCGGTGAGGCCAGTGCCGTCGGCGGTAACCCACTGCGCGGGCACCGTCTTTTCGGCGTTTGCGGCAAGCTCCAAGGGCATCAGCTTGATGTCGCATTTATAGTCTTTTTGGTTGTAATCGCGGTCGAAAATGACCATCTTATCGGTCTCGCCAGCCACCGCGAAGCGGACGGCGGCGGCTCCCGCCTCGAACGCCTCCTCGACGTCGACCTTGGAAGCCAGATGGGCGCCGCAACGCTGCATCAGCGAAAGCTCGATGGAGCGCACTTTTACGCCCAGCCGTTCCTTGACGATGCTGCCGAGCATTGCGCCTACACCGCCGAGTTGGGCGTGGCCGAATAGGTCGGTGGATGAAACGGCGAAGTCACCCACGTAGCGCTTGTCGGCAAACTTGATGCCCTCGCTTACAACGGCTATGCACTTGTTGCCGCTACTTTCGGTCACTCTCTTGACGTCGCCCACGAACCTGTCGATGTCGAAGGGAACCTCGGGCAGATAGATGAGGTCGGCGCCCTGTCCCTTGTAGCCGGCGAGCGCGGCGGCTGCCGTAAGCCAGCCTGCGTTTCTGCCCATGACTTCGATGATGCAAACCATGCCGGTGTTGTAAACCTTGGCATCCAAAGCGATTTCCATCAATGTGGTCGAAATATATTTGGCGGCGGAGCCGTAGCCGGGGCAGTGGTCGGTGCCGAAAAGGTCATTGTCGATGGTCTTGGGAATGCCCAAAATATTGCAGTCATAGCCAACCGACTTCATATATTTACTGACCTTGTTGCAGGTGTCCATCGAGTCGTTGCCGCCGTTGTAGAGGAAATAACGGATATTATACTTCTTGAAGACTTCGAGAATGCGTTTATAGTCGGTGTCGTCAACCTCGGCGCTCTTGAGCTTGTATCTGACCGAGCCCAGCGCCGAAGAGGGGGTATACTTCAAAAGTTCAATTTCTTTGGGGTCTTCCTTCCTCATGTCGTAGAACTTTTCGTCGAGTATGCCCTTAATGCCGTGAGCCGCGCCGTAAACCTCGGTAATATCGGCCTGTTTCAGCGCCTCGGTGAACACGCCGGCCGCGCTGCTGTTGATGACCGAAGTCGGCCCTCCGCTTTGTCCGAATATCAATGCACCCTTTAAATTTTTCATAATCTCAACTCCTCGATTTGTGTTTTATTGTTTATAAATTTTTCCTAAAAACTTAGTTTATGAGTTCATTCCGCTAGCATAAAGTATCTATTGTGCGAATAAAGCGTTGAATTACAAGGCAAGAATGCGCGCTATTTCGTAGAGCCGCTCGTCGAATTTTCTCTCCTCGTTGAGGGCGTCGGTAATCTCGCGGTCTATGATTTGGTTGCCCTTTATTCCGACCAGTCTGCCCGTTTCGCCGCGGCGTATGAGGTCGACGGCCTGAACGGCGAAGCGCGCCGCCAGCGTGCGGTCGAAAAGAGTGGGCGTGCCGCCGCGCTGAATGTAGCCGAGCTTGGTATAGTGGACGTTTTTATTAACCTTGGCCTCTATCGCCTCTTTAATTTTATCTTTAAGCTCGGCGGCGCCTTCGGCGATTATTATCAAATTGGAGGTCTTGCCCCGCTGTGCGCTCGCCTTTATGTTGTCCGCCATCTCCTCGATATCGATTCCTTTCTCGGGCGTTATGACGTATTCCGCGCCGCCGGCAAGACCGGCATATAGCGCGATGTCGCCGCATTTTCTTCCCATAACCTCCAGCATTAAGACGCGGTCGTGGGAAGTCATGGTGTCGCGGACGTTGTTTATCGCCCAAAGCACGGTGTTGACTGCGGTATCAAAGCCCAGCGTGAAATCGGTGTAAGGGAGGTCGTTGTCGATGGTGCCGGGAATTCCCACCATGTCTACGCCGCAAAAATCACGCAAATCCCTCGCGCCCTTAAAGGAGCCGTCGCCGCCTATTACGATAAGGCCGGAAATGCCGCGGCACTTTAAGTTCGCCGCCGCGAGCTCGACGTTTGCGCGCTCTTTAAACTCCTCGCTCCTCGCCGTCTTCAAAATGGTGCCGCCGCGATGAATGATATCGGAGACGCTTCTTGTGTGCATTTCGAAAATGTCGTTTTGAAGCAGTCCGACGTAGCCGCGCGCCGCGCCGTAAACTTTATAGCCGTTATAGATGGCGTAACGCACCGCCGCTCTTATACAGGCGTTCATGCCGGGCGAATCGCCGCCGCTGGTCAATATGGCAAGTTTTTTCATTTGAGCCTCGTAGTTCTGCCTATTTCTTATTTGGCGCAGACCTATGAAATTATAGTATAAGTTTATTAAAAAATCAACTTTTTTTGCGCAAGCCACTTTGCGGGTTATAGCCCAAAATCCCGCTTATCCGCCTTGGTTTTCGCAAATTTTGCCTCTATGCAACACAATAAAATTGTTTAAGAGGATAAGCGGAGCTAATTGTTTTCGGTGAGCTTCAAGTTGGTGCGCCCGATGCGGTCGGAGAGGTCGAAAATGAGGTCGCTCGTAATATTTACCTTTTGGCGGAAGGGCTTTTTGCCGCCGTCGGTAAAGAGCGCAAAAATTTCGGTCGGGCCGGGGTATTTTTTCAAAATGGGAACCAGCTCCTTCGCCTGCGCTTCGTCGGTAATTTTAATGATTAAGGTGGATGAAGCGGCTTTCTCCCCGCCGTTTACTCTTGCTTCGGCCATGTCGGGCTCTCCCCTGCTCCCGGGCTTTTCCCAAGGCACGGCCTCGCTGACGAAAATGACGGGTTGCTCGCCTTCTCTTATTGCGAGCTGGCCGGTGATTTTTATCGGCGCGCCCGACTTTATCAAATCGCCGTATTTGACTACGGCGTCGCCGAACAGCATATATTTTATGCTGCCGTCGATATCCTCGAACATTCCCGAAAGCATCAGCTTCTTGCTCTTTTGCGAATATCCCTGCTGCGCCGACTGGACTATGCCGCCAAAGGTCACCGTCTTGTTATGAAGCGAGGTGTCGTAACTGAGCCGCTCTTCGCTGCCCTCTTCGTCCTCTGCTTCCGAAAAATAGTCGCGAGCGGCGGTTTCCCGCTGTCCGTTTTTCTCCTCCTCGCCGTTTAAGTCGGCCGCCTCGTCGCTGTCCAGCCTAATCAGCGCGCGCGTGGTGAAGCCGGAATAGCCGGCAGCGTATTCGTCGAGCGGATGGGCGGAAACGTAAATTCCCAAAACTTCCTTTTCCAGCGAAAGCTTTAAGAATTTGTCCATTTCCTTGAGGCGGGGGTATTCAAAGCCGGACTCAACCTCGTCCATGTCGAAAAGCGATATCTGCCCGCTCGCCTGACTCTTTTTGGCGCGCTGGACTATGTCCATTATCTGCTCGTAGCACGCCAGCATGGAGGAGCGGGTAAGCCCCATCGAGTCGAAGGCGCCGCCCTTTATCAAGCTTTCTACCATGCGCTTGTTAATCGCCGCGCCCTTGATTTTGCCGCCTTCGTCCTCGCCCGCGCTAATACGGGAGGCGCGCTCGATAAAGTCGTATAAATCTTTGAAGGGGCCGTTCTTTTCGCGCTCCTTGATTATCGCGGCAAGCGCAGCCTCACCCACGTTTTTGGCGCCCAAAAGCCCAAAGCGGATATTGCCGTTCTCAATAGAAAACTTAACTTTGCTTCGGTTTATGTCGGGTTGCAGAATTATTATGTTTTTGGATTTTAAATAGGAAATATAGACCTTGAGTTTGTCCGTTCTCGTAAGGCGGTTGTTGATGACGGCCGTCATATACTCGGCGAGATAGTAGCACTTAAGCCACGCCGTGCGGTAGGTAAGCACGGAATAGGCGGCGGCGTGCGACTTGTTGAAGGCGTATTTGGCGAAGCCCTCAATCTGGTCATAAAGGCCGGACGCGGCCTGCTCCGACATGCCGCGCTTTATTGCGCCGTCAACGCCTTTTATCACGGTGGGCGGCTTGCCCGGCTGCTTGGCGGGAACTACTTTGCCCTCTTGACCGTAAATAAAGGTGTGCTTGTTCTTTTTGATTGTCGCCTCGTCCTTTTTGCCCATGGCGCGGCGGAATACGTCGGCGCCGCCGTAACTGTATCCCGCAATCTCGCGGGCTATTTCCATCACCTGCTCTTGATAGATGATGCAGCCGTGGGTGGTGTTCAAAATGGGCTCCAGCTTGGGGTGGTAGTAGTGAATCGACTCGGGATGCCACTTGCCGTCTAAAAACTGGTCCATAAACCGCATGGGACCGGGACGATAGAGCGCGATACCCGCCGTTATTTCCTCAATGTTGTCGGGCTTGAGCTTTGCCATGAAGGTCGTCATTCCCGAGCTTTCAAGCTGGAACACCGCCACGGTGTCGCCCGAGCCGATGAGGTCGTAGACGTTTCTGTCGGTGTCGCCGAGTTCCTCGAAATTAACCGTCTTGCCCGTGCTCTCCTTAACGAGCTCGAGCGCGTCGGAAATATCGGTGAGGGTGGTGAGGCCCAAAAAGTCCATCTTTAAAAGCCCCAGCCCCTCGATTTGGTTTTTATCGAATTGGGTGGTTATATCGGTATTGTTTCTTTGCAGCGGGCAGTGCTCGGTTATGTCGTCGCGGCAGATGACGACGCCTGCCGCGTGGACGGATGGCTGCCTCGGCAGTCCCTCGAGCTTTATGGCAACGTCGATTATATTTCGCGCGGTGGGGTTGTTGTTGTAGAGCTCGATAAACTCCGCCTGCGCCATATCCTTGTCTTCTTTGCTCTTTTTGGGGTTTCTGCCCAGGCATTCCTCGATGGTAATCTTGCCGTAGGGCAGCGTCTTTACCCAGTCGTTCGCCTCTTGGAAAGGCACGTCGTAGACGCGCGCCACGTCCTTTATCGCCGCCTTGGCCGACATCGTCGAAAAGGCGATGATTTGGGAGACGTTCTTGGCGCCGTATTTTTCCTGAACGTATTTGATAACCTCACCGCGGCGGTTTTCGCAAAAGTCGATGTCGAAATCGGGCATGCTGACGCGCTCGCGGTTTAAGAAGCGCTCGAATATCAAACTGAAGCGGATGGGGTCGATGTCGGTGATGTGAAGGGAATAGGCGACCAAGCTTCCCGCGCCGCTGCCGCGCCCCGGCCCTACCGGTATGCCGTTCCTTTTGGCGAAGTTGATAAAGTCCCAAACAACGAGGAAATAGTTGTCGAACCCCAGTTCAATGATGGTCGAAAGCTCGTATTCCATGCGCTCGTCGAGCTCGGTATTAATCTGTTTATAACGGCTTCCGATAAGAGTATAGGTGAGTTTTCTAAGATAAGTCGAAGAGGTGTCCTTGGAGCGGTCGAGCGGTCGGGCGGCATCGGCGTCCAAGCGGTCGAACTCGGCGGCTATCCGCGCCTCATACTCCTTTGGCATCGACTTCACCATCTCCTGATAAAGCGGCTCGTTGGGGTTGAAGAGCGGCATATAATGTTCGCGCGCCTCGATAACGAAGTCAACGTTGCACTTATCGGCGATTTCGACGGTATTGTAAATGGCCTCGGGGCACCACTTGAAAAGCTCCTTCATCTCCTCTTCCGATTTAAAGTAAAGCTGGTCGTCAAAACGCATGCGGTTGAGGTCGTTCTTCTTTTTGACGGTGTTGATGCAGATCATGGTGTTCTGAAGGTCGGCGTCCTCGGGCTCGAGATAGTGGACATCGTTGGTGGCAACGACCTTGGCGCCGATTTCGGAGGCAAGCTTATAAAGCACGGGGTTCACCATCTTTTCCTCGGGAATGCCGTGGTCTTGAAGCTCGATGTAAAAATCGTCGCCGAATATGCTCTGAAGCTCTAGGGCGTGCGCTCTCGCCTCGTCGTAGCGGTCGGCGAGAATGAGGCGGGGAATTTTGCCCGCGATGCAGGCCGACAAACAAATCAACCCTTCGGAATATTTCTTTAAGAGGTTTAAGTCGATTCGCGGCTTTATGTAGAAGCCGTCGATGAAGGAAGCCGAGGACAGCTTCATTAAGTTTTTATAGCCGGTGTTGTTTTTGGCGAGAATTATGAGGTGGTAATATTCGCGCCTTTCGGGATTTTTTTCAAACATGTCGTCGGCGAAATAGAACTCACAACCGTAAATCCCTTTTATGCCCGAATCGGAGAGCGCCAGCTGCTTGGCGAAAATCACGGCGCCGTAAAGGTTGCCGTGGTCGGTGACGGCGACGGCTTTCATGCCGTGCTTTTTAACGGCCTCGATGAGCGGCGAACTGTCGCCCTTGGTTATTCTCGCCAAGCCGTCCAGCAGGCTGTATTCGGTGTGAAGATGAAGATGGACAAAATCCGACATAGCTTATTCTCTCCTCAAAACCAACTGTTTTCCCCTAGCCCCAAAAACCAAATTTTTTATCATAGTTGCAATTTTCTTTGCAATTTAAATGCCTAAACTATCTGCCAATATCCATAATTAATTGGTGTCTTTCTCAAATTACCGGGTTTCCGTTTCTTTAATATTAGTGCTTGAGTTTAAATGCTATCGAGCCTAAGGTCTTTTAGTCCTTATCATTGAGCGATTCGGCAATTTGAATGATTTTTCTGAAACGGTGGTTGAGCCCACTCTTGCCGACGTCGGGAAGCTTGCTTTGAAGCTCCTCGTAGCTTGCCAACGGGAACTCCCGCCTGAGCTTGGCCACCTCCAAAAGATGGGGCGGGAGGCTACTTAGCCCTAACTTCTTCTCGATTATCTCAAGCGCCACAATCAGTTTCGCCGACGCTTTATAGGTTTTGTCGATGTTGGACGCCGAAAAATTCGCCTCGCGGTTCAATTTGTTGGCGACTTCGCGCTCAATGATTATCTCCTGAATTTTCATGACGGCGTTGCTGGCCGAAAGCGCGGCGAAGAAATTGGACAGCATCTCGCGATCTTTAATGTATACGATATATTGCTCCTTTCTTTCGGCAAGTCGGGGCTCAAGGCCGAAGCAGCGGAGGAGGTCGGAAAGATTTTCGGCGAGAGCGCCGCTTTGAAGCGAAAACTCAAGGTGATAGCCCGAGGATTCCCTAGCCGCGTCCTCGGGGATATAGACGCTGCCGCAACCTAAAAACAGCGATTTAACGTAGTTTTTGGCGGCGAGCTCCTCGGCGATCAAGGCGGCGTCGATGCCCGAAGAAAGCGAGGTGATTTCGCCGTTTTCCGATTTCATGATGCCGGCGTCGGCGAGCAGCGCCTTGGTTGTGCCGGTTGGAATTTTCAAAGCGTAAATAGTCTGGCCTTTTTTAAGTCCGGATTTTATGACTTCGGAGGCCGCCTCCACAGGCGTCTTATAGAGCGTTTTAATAAGCTTTTCGATGACTTGAATATAGTCGCCGCTCGAACTTAAAAAGCGCAGAACGGGGTTCTTCCGCTCCACTGTGATTTCGGCCGCCGCGCGCACCGCCGCCGAAAGATAGGCGACCATGCCGCCCCGCTCCTCGGGAACGGCGTTTAAAAGCTCTTTTTTAACATATTCGTTGAAACTCTCGCCCATTTTCCGTCCTGATTTTTGTTCGCTCAGTCGCCCAAACCTTTAATTCTGGCCGGCTCGATGCCGTGCTTTTCTATCATTTTCAGCACGTTATCAAAGCGGCCGACGCGGTCTTTAAAGTGCGAGTCGCTGCCTAAAATAAAGTCGGCGCCCGCCGCTATCGCCTCGTCGAGATGGGGCTCGAGGTCGCTCCAATGCTTTTCGTTCAATTCCAGCCTGACGCCGCGCTTTACGGCTTCTTTCGCCACCTCGCCGACGTGCACTTTGAAAATATTGTTTAAGTGCGACAAAATTTTAATGGGATAACGCTCCATCGCTTTTATGAGCGCCGTCGTGTTTCTGTCGATGTCCTGCTTGAATATGCCGATGTTTCTTATTATGAAACGGGGAAGGTCTTTGACCATCCAAAACCGCACCGGCCGGTGAAAGCCGAACTGCACGATATCGAAATTTTTAAAATCCTCGGCGTCCATGTCGATTCGCCCCTCGAAATCGAGAAGGTTGGATTCTATACCGGTCAAAATTTTTATCTCCGGATAGTGTTCGCGCAAGCGCTCTAAAATCTCGGCCTGCCGTCTTTGTGAAGTCCTCGAAAGCCCCAAAATATAGCTGGCGTAGCCGTGGTCGGTGATGGCGATTTCCTTGATCCCCTTTTGAACGGCCGCCTTAACCATTTCCTCGGGCGAATCCTTGGCATCGCTGAAATAGGTGTGAGTGTGATAGTCTGCTAAAATTTTCATGAGCTGCCCCGATATAATTTTTGCCGCGTCGCGACATTTACTATTATACCAAAGGCGTAAGAAAAACTAAAGGCTTTTAGGCTAAAAAAACGAACTAAAAAAGGGACTTATTGAGAGGCTCTTTATTTAATCCGATTAACGGATAATATGAAAATTTTTGGACAGACGGTTGAGGGAATGATAATTGTTTTGTGCCTAAACATTGATTTTAAAAAAAGTAATTGAAAATCCTTAGGGAAAGCGGTTGGAATTAGCGATTTATTTTCAATGTTTTAATTATTTCGGCAGTATATTCAATACCTAATCCGCCAGAATTTTTATTTCCCTTTCAAGCTCTATTCCGAGTTTTTCCTTGGCCGCCTGCTCTACCGTGGCGGCGAGCTTTAAAAAGTCCGCCGTAGTGGCGCCGCCTTTGTTGACAATGAAATTACAGTGCTTTGTCGAAAGCTCGGCGCCGCCCGCCCTCGTGCCCTTGAGATTGAGCTTTTCGATGTAGACGGCGGCGGGAACGCCTTTCACGCTCTTCCAAACGCTTCCCAGCGAGCGCTCCTGCGGCTGTTTTTTGAGGCGCTCCGAGCGGTATTTTTGAATCAGCTCGGCTGAGGAAACTTCGCTGAAATTTAGCGACAGCACCACCTCGCCTATCGCCTCACCCAAAAAATCCGCTTTGCGGTAAGAAAAGGTTGGAAGCGTCCTAATCACCGAATCGCCCGATAAAACCTCAATTTCGGTAACATAATCCCCTATTTCGGCGCCAAAGGCGCCAGCGTTCATGGCGGCGGCGCCGCCAACCGTGCCGGGAATGCCCGACAGCGGCTCCAGCCCCGAAAGCCCGTTTTCAAGGGCGGCGCGCGCAATTTTTCCTAGGGACGCGCCCGCTCCCGCAATCAGCATATTGCCGCGAAAATATATATAGTTGATTTTTTTCGTGGAAACCAAATTTTCGATGCCGCCACTGGAAATCAGCGTGTTGGTGAGCGCGCCCGCGATATGATATTTCTTGCCCTTTGAATTAAGCGCGCGGACTGCGCCGTAGAGCTCCTCTTTGGTTTCGGGCTCGAATAAATAGCCGATCGTGCCGCCGGCAAAAGGAGCGAGCTTGCCGCTTGGTATGTTTAGCCTGACCGGCGCGCCGTAGAGTTTTTCCTGCATAGTGTAGGATATGCCGCCAAACTCTCTTAATGTCAAAAAAAGCCTTGCCGAAGTTTTGAATCCGGCGAGGCTTTCTTTGTATTTATTTGAATTTTGTCGGGAAAGAAAGCGATAACAAAAAAGAATTAAAGCTCCATACCGTTTGCGATAAGCCTTTCGATTACTTTGGCGACGCCGTCGTCGGTGCAATCCTCGGCAATCATATCGGCGTGCTCCTTGAGGACGGGGTCGGCATCGCCGACAGCAACGCCTATGCCCGCGGCGTCCAGCATCTCGAGGTCGTTAAGTCCGTCGCCGAACGCCATAACCTCTTCCTTTTTGAGGCCGTAGCGCGCCATCAGCCACTCAAGCGCCTCGCCCTTGCTGGTCTTTATGTCGACCGCCTCCATGTTGGTGTCCTTGGACGCCGAAATCAACAGCCTTCCCTTAAACTTCTCGCGGCACAAATCCATCAAATAATGTCGCGCCTCGAGTGAAACGGCGCAATAGACCTTGTAGAGCGGCATATTGTTTTTTATGACGAATTCCGACAGCTGCATACCCGCCACACTGTAAGGCACGCCGGTATAGCGCGAGTAGCCCTCGGAATAGGGATTGAGCCTTTCGATGAAAAACTCGTTACCATGGTAAGCGTGGCAAAAGGCCGAGCCTTCGACCGTTTTCAAAAATTCGGCGGCGAGCTCGGGCTCCATTAAAACCTGACGCAGGCAGCGGCCGCTCACGATGTCAAAAATTCCCGCTCCCTGATAGGCAATTATCTCGTCGTTAAGCCCCAGCGACAACGCATAGGGCCTGACCGCCCGAAACATCCTGCCCGTCGATAAAATAAACCTGCCGCCCGCGCTTCTAAAGGCGCTTATGGCGGCTACCGTCCGCTCGCTGACGCCGGGCGCGGCTCCCAAGTCCATAGAGAAAGGAAACAAAGTCCCGTCAAAATCCGATGCTATAAGCTTTATCATTATGCCTCCGCAAACGCCTGCATTATAGCTCATTTTTTTTATTAATTCAAGAAAAAAGGGGCTCTCCGCCCCTTTTAACCAAAAACTTTATTATTTATTAGAATGCTATTAATTGTTACACGGCGTGCAGTCCTTTCAATATGGCATAGCGCGAAATCGGCATGACGTCGGTCTTTCTGGCGGAGCGCGAAAGCAGAGGATGGCTCTCTGCGGCGCCTTTGGGGCGGTAGTCGATGCCGAGGCTCAAAGGATATTTTTTGAACTTGGGTTTAGCTAAAAAGTCAATGACGGCTTTGGAGCTTTCGGGATAGCCCGGCAACACGGTATGGCGAATTAAAAGCCCTCTTTCGATGACACCGTCTTTTACGGTGTTGCTGCCGAAGGCCGAGGCAAACTCTTTGAGCGCGGCCGAGGCGGTTTTAAAATACCCCTTGACGCCGGCAAGCTCCTCACCCAACTCGTCGGAGCCGAACAAAAAGTCGAAGATGACGCCGTCGAATAACTTGGGCGCGGCGGCGATTAACTCCTCGCTTTCAAAACCGTTGGAAAGATAGAACAGCGGCAAGGTTACGCCGACGGCGCGTGCGGCGCCTACCGCTTTGGAAAACACTTCGATATCTTGCGAAAGGCAGGTCACAACCGCAATCGAAAGCCGTTGCTCAGAAAAAAGCTTTAAGACGTTGATAAACCCGCTTTCCGAAAACGCGACGGCGTTTCCGGGCGAGCGGTCGCTCCCGCAAAAAATACAGTTTAACGGGCAGTCGAAAAAGCGCACCATCCCCGCACCCTTGGGAGCGATAATTTGCTCAACCGACCTTTCAATGTATGCTTTTGATATCTTTAACACCGTTTTTCTGCAGTAACTTAAATATTTTTGATTTTATAAACTTTTGCCGAGTGGCGCGGCAGCGTGACTGTAACCACTCCCGAGCTTTCAAACTGCGACTTGTCCGTGACCGAATAAACCGAGTATTTTTGAGAGGCAGCCAGGCCGGCGTAGCCGTCCTTTACGATTGAGTCAAGATTAATTTTGACGTTCTTCTCACCGCCGAAAGCGTTGAGAGCGAGAACTGCGGCGCTGCCGTCGGCAAGCGGGCGGGCTATTATGTCGACGCCGCCGCCCCTTTTAATCATCTTGGCGGGCTTGCACAGCGGGTCTTGGTCTATCGCTATAAGGTCGGAGTCGGTGACGGTTTCAAGCGTCTTGCTCTTGATTACGCTTCCGTCGTCCGCGATAAATTTTCTCAGGTCGTTACCCAAAATCAACGGCGCCGCCATCATGCACCAAAGCGCGAAATGCGCCGCGCCCTCTTCGTCGGTCAGCTTGCCGTTTCCGACTTCCAGCATATCGGGATCGTTATAGCCGCCGACTACTCCGTATTTGTAAAGCTTGAGGTTGTGGCGGTAAATCAGCATTATCCAAGGCCATATCGGACGGATATCGGGCGTGGTGCGCCAGAGGTTGCCCGCCGATGCGCCCCAGTGGTAGGGGCGGTTTAGGCCCCATTCGCAAATCGAAAACACTATCGGCTTATACTTCCCGCTTTTGCCCGCGGCCTTTGCCGCCTCGTCAAGATATCTCGCCATGTTGCGGTATTGATAGGCGGCGCTGTCGGAGCCTTTTTTGATGGGGTTATAAAACCTTATTATATTTTTGCCTTTTTGAAGCTTTATTATGATTTGGCGGCGCGTCGTTTGGTTGAAGTGGTTGCAGGGCGGCGCTTCCAATTCATATTGCACGCCGTTTATCTCGGCAAGGCAGAATTTTTCGAAATGGCCGTGCTTTTTTATTATGGCTGTCAAGACGTAGTCGCCGTCCTCCATCGCCTCGACCTCAAACTCGGCTATGCCCAAGGCGGCGTCGAGGCCGGAAATGAACTTAAGCCCGTGCTTGTCGGCGCGAAGCTTGGCAAAGCCGAAAAGGCGCGCTCCCTCTGCGGAATAGAGCTTTCGGTCATCGCACTCTCGCCTGAAAATCTCAACGGCGGTAATCAGCGGCGCGTTTTTGGGGAGGTAGCGGTGATGGCAGAAATCGTATTTGAAATATTCCGCGCCCCACTCGGCTATTGTGGCGGCGTCAAGTTTCTCGCACCCTAAGCTCGACGGCATATCCTCGCAGGTCAGCGTGCCGTTGGAAGCGTAGAGACCGACTTTCAAGCCAAGCGTGTTCAGCTTTTTAATGAGCGCGGGAATGCCCGAAGGAAATGCCGAAAGGTCGCCCTGAAGCCTGCCCCGCTCGTCGCGCAGCGAGGATTGCCAGCAGTCGTCGAGATTTAAGTAGAGGTAGCCTGCCTCGGTAAGGCCGGCCTTTACCATCGCCTCGCCGATTTTTAAAATCTGCTCCTCGTCGATGCGGTTTCTAAAGCAGTTCCAGCTCGACCAGCCCATGGGCGGCGTTTTGGCGGCGCCGTTATCGAATTTGGGCGCAGGCGCGCCCGAATATTGTTGCGGCTTCACAAAAATCTTTTTCAAAAAGCAAAAAGGACAAATCTTATTCCGCTTCATAATTGCCTCCAAGCCATTATTGCATAAAATGAGCTTTATTACAATCAAAATTTTAACTTGGGCAGTCAATCGGATTTGTTTACTTTTCAATTTGGCGTTGATTTTTCGGCGGCGGTGTGCGATAATTAAAGCGGCGTTAATTATTTGTTTATGCACAAATTTATATTTACGCACTCAATAAACAGGCGGCGGAATATTTTGTTTATATTATGACCGCTTGAGTTTGGATTTCCGGAGGTGTCCTATGTGCGATACTTTTTATAAACGCGGCGACAGAACCGTCATATTCGGCAAAAACAGCGACCGCGGTTGCAACGAGCCCAACCTGACCGTCGTCAGTCCGGTGCGGCGCGGCGGCGGCGATTTGAAATGCACCTACATAACCATTCCCGATGCCCCCTCGCAACGGACAATCCTTGTCAAGCCCTCTTGGACGTGGGGCGCCGAAATGGGCGTCAACGAGGCGGGCGTCGCAATCGGCAACGAAGCCGTCTTCAGCAAGAAAAAAAGTAAAACGCCTTCGCTCATCGGCATGGACTACGTCAGGCTGGCGCTCGAGCGCGGCAAATGCGCGCGGGATGCCGCCGACATCATCATATCGCTGCTCAAGGAATACGGACAGGGCGGCAACTGCGGGTTTGATCACAATTTTTATTATGACAATTCCTATTTGATAGCCGACCGCGTCGAGGCCTATATTTTAGAGACGGCGGGGTGCGACTACGCGCTTAAAAAGCTGGAGAATGAAGGCAACATCTCCAACCGCCTTTCCATCGAGACGGACTACGACGAGTGCTCGCTGAAAGAGGGGACAAATTTCAAAAAGTCCTTCTCCGACAAGATTTTTACCACTTTTTCGGCGTCGGGCAACCGCGAATGCACGGGCGCTTTCGCCCTCAAAAACCAAAAGTCAACCGTCTACAATATGATGAACACGCTTCGGATTCACCTGCCAGTCGATGAAGAAAAGCTCTACTTAAAGGGCAGCGTGGGCAGCGTCTGCATGCACCAGTCGCTTCTCGGCGACCACACCACGGGCAGCATGATGGTTGACCTCAGCGTTGATTACCCCACCGTTTGGGTTACCGGCGCGTCCACGCCTTGCCAGTCGGTGTTCAAACCCGTCTACTTTGACTGCCCCTGCCCGCCGCTCTTTACAAATGAAAAGCAGTCACTCGGCTATTGGCTGGAACGCGAATACATCAACCGCGCGCTGTTTTCGGGCTATATAGACCGCGCAAAATTCATGGAAAAGGCGCGGGCGCTCGAAAACTCGTTCATTGCCGAAGAGAGCTCGATAAGAAAATCGGGCGGCGACAAGCGCGCGCTTCACGACCTAGCCGAAAAAGCCTCGCTCCTCGAGCAAGCGCTCATCGACAGCTATTACGAGATTGGCGACAAAATTAAATCGGGTGCCGAGCTCTGCGGCGTTTGGGCAAAAAAGACCGAAAAGCTCCGCCGCCTCATCTCCGCCCCCGACAAGTTCTTTAAGCCCTTCACCGAGCGCTGAGCGGGTTTAGCCGCAAGGTCAATATATTATTAGTAAAATTCGTTTGCGCTTTCCGGCCATTCGTTTATAAAAGAAAACTAAGGCGGCTTAATGAACCCGCTAATATGATTTTGGCAACAAAAAGCGGTGTTTTTCGGCGGTAATTTGGGATAATTTACAATTTTAGGCTTATTGAGTATACATTTTTGCTTCTAGATGTTATACTATGGAAAGTAAATCTCAAACTATTTACGATTAACTAAAGGAGTAATTTTTAATGGCAGGAAAGTTTATCACATGCAAAGACTGCGGACGGACCTTCGAGTTCACCGATAGCGAGCAGGCATTTTTTAAGGAAAAAGGGTTCGAGAACGAGCCGCAGAGATGCCCCGAATGCAGAGCGGCAAGAAAGCAACAGCTGAGAGGCAACAGAAACGGCCCGCGCGAAATGTTCCCCGCGGTATGCTCAAGATGCGGAAAATCCACCACCGTCCCCTTCAACCCCAGCAGCGACAAGCCGGTGTATTGCGACGAGTGCTTTAAGGAAAAGAGAAGATAAATTTATCTTAGGGGCTAACCCAGGCTCATAACCTAATAAAAAGAATCCGCGAATAAGTCTAAAAGGCCGATAGGAATTCCTATCGGCCTTTTAATATTTTATACGGTCGGCGCGGGAGCCTTGACAATAATCAGCTCTAACTCGCCATCATAGAGGTTTTGGAACTTCATTTTAATTCCAAGGGGAATTTTGAGCACCGTTCCCGCCTCATATTCGTGAAAATCCTGCCCCTCAAGCGCTATCGCCAGCCTGCCGCAAACAACCGTCATATAGACGTTGGAATTTGTGGTGTGTTCGGGCACGGCGTCGCCTTTCATGAGAACGATGTGCGCGTAATTGATGTTTTCGTCGGCAATCACTCTCTCGACAACTTTGCCGCCGCCGTTTGATAATTTGAAAACCTGCTCAACCATAATAAAATCCTCCTAAGCTATAATAAGGTTGCTTGATTAAAGACGCAATGCGTTTTCACCTCAGTTACGCCCCAAACCCCTTTGAATTTATTTTATCATAGGAAATGGCTGTTAAACGTTGCAAATGCAACATAAACGCGGTTTTCAAAAAATAACAGAGAATAAAAATTAAAAAACGTAAGCGGTGTAAGAAATTATTTCGGCGTTTTCGTCGAGGCAATAGGAATTCACCGCTCCCGAAACGGTGTCGATGCTTATCGCGCGGGCAAAGCGCTCACCCGTCTCGCCCCGATATCCGCCGCCTTGGGCGCAACCCGTAATCGCTTTTAAAAACAATATGTCCTTATCGGGATCGCTGTATAGGTAATTAAAGTTGCCATGCCAATGACCGGCGAAAATCCCGTCCAGCCGCGCAAGGGCGGCATCATCAAGCGCCTCCGTGACGTCGGAGAAATAAGCGATATGTAAAAATATGCAAAACGGCGCGGCGTTTTTTTCCAGCTCGGCGTTGAGCCAGCTAAACTGCTCGGCAAGCAACCTTTTATAGTGCACCGAAGCAGGCGGCGCGCTGTAAAAGCTTCCCGTGTCCAAGGTGGCAATGTTGTAGACGACGTTATCGTCCGAGGCGTCGTAGACCTTAATAAAGTAGTTGGCAAAGCGGTGGTCAATGCTGTATTTTTTTGCGAGTTTCTTGCCGTCCGCGAATACGTCGGCCTTTTTCTTTATGGTGAGGGCGTCGAAGCTTTCGCCGCTTTCTTTACCGCCGATGAAGTATCTATAAGGTTCGACAGCCGAGATTATCCGCGACTTTCTGCGGCCGCTCTCGGCGTCGTGATTGCCGAACACAAAGGTCCAATAGATTTTTTTATTCTCGAAATACTCGGCGATTTTTTTATAGGTGCGAATGGAAGTATTGTAAACGACCTCGGCAAAGCCGCTGTTACAGAAGATGTTGTCGCCGCCCAGCACCACGAAATCGGGCTTTTCCTGCTCCGTCACCAAATCCAGATATTCGATAAGTTTGGGCGTGAGGTCTTCATCGGCTTTACCGTTATTGCCGTCTTCCCCTCCATGGCGAGGTATTCGTGAAAGTCGGACATGTGGAGTATTTTGAAAACGCCGTCGGCGTTCGCCCTAAGCGGCTTAGCCTCTTTCTCTTTTTGGCAGCCCGAAAGAATGCCCGAAAGCGCCGCCAAAATAATTAAAACCGCTAAAATAGCCGCCGCGAATTTTTTCACTCTGCTTATGCCCCTTAGATAGTCTTTGTCACAAACTACGGAAAACATTGTATATCAACATTCAAACTAATACAACAACTTTCAAAAGCTAATATCGACTTTTGTTGTCGCATTTTGGTTGCGCGCGCTCCGCATTTCTTGTTATGCGCAGTGTAAATACTTAAATTCATATAACAGGCGAGAAATATCCCCGCTTGACCGCTCTTGACATAAATACCGCTGTCGGGTATAATTTTATTGAATTTTTGTTCAACGAGGATGCATGGGCATAAGAAAAGACCAAAAAGAAAAAAGACGGCAGGAAATCCTTATCGCGTCCCTAGATTTGTTTTCGTCTAAAGGCTATGCCGAAACCAAGATAACCGATATCGCGGCGGCCGCCGGCATGAGCGCGGGACTGCTATTTCATTATTTCGAATCCAAAGAGGCGCTTTATTCCGAGTTGCTTAAAATCGGCATTGAATATGTATCGGAAAAAACAAAAAATCTGATTAAAGAGCCTCTAGATTACTTTTACTGCGCGGCGGAAACGCTGATTAAGCTTATGCGCGAAAACGCCGAAGCCGCCAAAATTTACTTACTTATTCGGCGAGCCGTCAAATCGGATAACGTCCCCGAAAGCATTCGGGACTATATCGGCAAGATGGCGAAAGAGATTTTCGAGTTAAACCACGGTAAAATCGTGCTGGGCCAAAAGCAGGGCTCTATTAAGGAGGGAGATTCCAAAGTGCTCACCGCGGTGCTGTTCTCCTGCTTTGACGGCATAGCCGAATCGCGGCTAAAAAACCTCGATATGCCGCTGCCCCAGGCGGGCTGGATAGTCGATATTATCAAAAAGCACTAAAGATTGCCGCTCACGGGCAATTTTTTATTATTGACAGCGGAGGGTGGGCGATATATAATTTTATTGAACGCAAATTCAATGAAAATTAAATCAAGTCGGCGAATATTTTTTAATCAGGCGACCGAAAACGATAAAAAGCGGAACCGCGCGAAACTTGCGTAACCGCAAAACATAATTAACAAATTCCAAAATAAAGGAGAGGCTTATGGACATCTTAAACGAGTTCGACGGGACACTGCTTCAAAACGACGACAAATTTAAGGATGCATTTTATCGGAGGTTCACGCTGAAAAAGAGAAAGGTTCAGCTCGGCGACGTCATGGAAAAGGAATATTCCTTTCCCACCTTCTACGGCGACGTGACCTGCGCGCAAGCGATTTATCTTTGCAGCTACGAGAAGGCGCTTAAGCTGATGCCGCACGAAAAGATTAAGCCCGTCCGCATGCCGGGCGGGAGAGCGGCGCTAGCGATATCCTGCTATGAATACAAAAACGTCATGGGCGTGCCGCCCTATAACGAGATAGCCTTCACGATAGCGGTCGAGGTGGACAAGGAAAAAAGCCCGGTGCTTCTCCCGCTCATTAAGGGCACCAACAGCGGTTTTTACGTCTTTTCGATGCCCGTCACCTCGCGCGAAAACTGCCTCAGAGGCAACTATATCTGGGGGCTTCCCAAGGTGACACAGAAAATCGATATCTTCAGCGAGGGTGACGAATGCGTCATAAAGTGCTTCGAAACCGACGGCAGCGAATATTTCAGCCTGCGCGTTCCCAAAAGCGGAAAGCCCAAGGATTTCGACGCCACCACCTATTTGTTCTCCAAGCTAAACGGCAAAATCTTAAAGGCGGAGACCAATTTCAAATGCGTCATGAACATGAACGTTTTTATGAAGACGCTGCTAACTAAAAAAGCGGCTCCCGACAAAGAATTTCTTAAGCTTTCGGACACGCCCTCGGGCAAGGCGCTCAAGGAACTCGACATTTCGCCGCTGCCGCTTCAGTTCAGATACGGCGAGCATATGTGCTCCTGCTTCGACTTCTACGACGAAAGCTACGAGCTGAAATAGTCGATATAAGCTCAAGCCAAGCCTAATAGCCATCAAATCAAATCGATAGAATTTATCGAAAAGTTAAAAAATTGGAGGTCAATATGAAGATTATCGTTTTAGGCGCGGGCGGCGCCATCGGAAGCTGTCTTTCGGGCTGGCTCACCGAGACCGACGCCGAGCTCTATCTTTACGACAAGCCCTCGGTTTGCAGCGTGCTCCGCGAAAAGGGAATCACGCTCTATAAAGAGCACAAAGAAAAGAAAAACTACAAGGTCAACGTCATTGACAAGCTCTCCGACGTCCAAAATCCCGACGTCGTCGTAGTCGTCGTCAAAAATTACAGCCTTGAGCCGGTTTCCGAGCTCATTAAGCGCGAAGTCAGCGGCAATCCCGTCATTTTGGCGATGCAGAACGGTGTCGAAAACCAGAAAATCCTGCCCAAATACTTTGATAAAGTCGTCTATTGCGTCATCGAGTTCAACGCCTGGCTCGACGAAGTGGGCGTCGGCGGCTACCAGAACAAGGGGCCCTTCGTCATCGGCACTCCCGACGGTAGCCTCCAAAAAGAAATGGCCGAAATCGCCGCGGTGTTCAACCAAGGCGTCGAAACAATTGTCACCGATAGAATAGTCGACGCCGCCTATTGCAAGATGGTAATCAACCTCACCAACTCCTTCACCACGCTGGTCGGCATGGGTTACCGCGAAGTAACAAGCCTTCGCGCATATAAGGAAGTGCTCTCCAACTCGATGTATGAGGGTTTAAAAATCCTCAAAAAAATGGGAATCAAGGAATTCAAGACGCACACAATGCCGGGCTGGATTGTCATCAAGATGGGCGCCAAGCTTCCCGACTTCATTACCGACGGCATCTTTAAAAAGAACTTAGCCAAGATGGTCTTGAGCAGTATGGCGCAGGACGTCATTCAAAGAAAGACGGGCGCCAACGAGCTCGAGTCGCTTATCGGCGTGTTCATTTCGCTGGCCGATAAATATAACGTCGACATCCCCTACAACCGCACCGTCTACGAGCTCTGCAAAAAGAAGTTTGCCGAAGAAGTCTTCGTGCCCATGACTGAAGAGGAAGTTTTGGCCGAAGTCAGAAAAAAGCAGGCTAAATAAAACTAGACCTCACCGTTCATATTTTAGCGTTAAACAATTAAAAAAGCCGCAATGTGCGGCTTTTTTCATTATCGTCTTATACCATATCCCCCCGAGGAGCCTCCTCCGCCCCGCGAGCCTCCGCCTTTAAAGCCGCGGATTCCCAAAAATCCGCCGCCGCCGAACACTCCCAAAACAATGATAAGAACGAACACACCCAAAACCTTTGCCCAGAGCGGCGTCAGCGGCGAGAAAATGAGGGCGAAGGCGCTCATCGGGAGCTGTGCTCGGGAGGTGGAGTCGGCACTTGAAACGTAGTCGGCATAGTCGGCCATGTCGTATTCAAAATCGCTGTAACCGTAGGCTTCGACATAAATCGTCCTAAGAAGCTCATAGCAGGTTTCGCCCAAGCCGAGGTCTACCGAGCCCTCCCATTCGGGGTTAAAAAAACAGTTGTCGAGGACGTATCCCGCGCGCGCCGCCGTGATGAATTGCTCCATGCGGTAGCCTATTTCGATTTCTATGGAATAGAACTCTTTTTCTTCCCCGCCTCCGACAAACTTCAGCAAAATCAAAAGCCCCATGTCGTTTTCGCCGATTTTCCACTTGCGGAAAAGCTCGGTGCGGTCGAACGCCTCGGCTTTCTCCGCCGAATCAAAAAGGACGGTCGCGACAACCATCTGCGCGCCGCCCAAGTCGGTGCCCTTAGTATCTTCGTAGAGCGCTTCGCCCTCGGCTAAAATGACGTTGCGCGTGCCCGAAAGTAAAGCGCCGGCAAAGTCGTTAATGTAGTATTCGTCGCTGGGGTTGGGATAGCCTTTTTTGCCAAAGCCTCCGAAGATATAAATCCCGAAACAAACTATGCCCGCGACAACGGCGAGCAAAATAGAAAAAATAAGCGCGCCTTTAAAGCGTCTCATACCGGCATTTTAATCGGTGAAATCGACTATGGGAACTTCGGTAGCTCCGTCGTCGACCTTCCAGTATTCGAGCTCGCGCTCAAAGCCGAACATCGATACAATGACGCTTCCCGGGAACTTTTTGGCAGCGGTATTGTAGTCGTTGACGGAGTTGTTAAAATCGCGCCGCGCCACGGCGAGCGCGTTTTCCATTGCCGACACTTCGTCGATGTAGGCATAATAAGCCGAGCTTGCCGTGATGTCGGGATTGTCCTCGACGACAGCGAGAAGTTGGGTCAGCGCCAGCGCCTCAAGCGCGTCTGCCTCGGCATAATCCGCGGTCGTTTGGGCAGCGGTATATGCTGCGCGCGCCTCTGTAATCATCTCGTAAATATCCTCGGCGTGGTCTTGAAGCCCCTCGACGGCGGCGACGATTTGAGCCATCTTGTCGTGACGCTGTTGCAGGCGGCTCATCACTTCGGCCTTGGCGGTTTTTGTTTTTTCCTCCAGCCCGACAAAGCGGTTATGAAGCCCGATGCCCGTGCCCAGAACGGCGACCGCCAACACCAGCACCACCGCTATAGGAATGATAACGGCCATGGATTTTTTGCTTTTAAAAATGTTACTCATTAGGTCCCTCTCAGAGTTCATTGAACCCTCAAGCTATTTTACTTTAAATATGCGAATAAGCAAGTTATTTCAAGTTATTTCTTTTGCGGCTCTGTTTAACGGCATAAAACTATGCTTTTGCTTATAGATTGCGCGAACGAAAAACCTCAACTTAAAAATGGTGAAAAGACGATGCGCCGAATATGATTATTATTCCAAAATTTTACTTTCGAGGTTGACGCGTTATTTTTGATGTGCGATAATGAAACTTAGGAGGATTACTATGAGCGAAAATATTTTTAAAGACGCAAAGGCTCGGACTTTTCTCATTACCGGCGCTTCGGGATTTATCGGAAAAACGGTCGTCGAGAAGGTGCTCGCCGAGGGCGCCAAGGTGGTTGCGGCGGACTTTAAAGTCGCGCCCAGACTGGAAGAATTGAAGGGCGACAGACTTGATATTTGGAAGGTGGATTTGACCTCGGACTACGGCGGTATCCCCCAAGGCGTCACCGACGTCATTCACGCCGCGGGCAGGGTGTCCGACTGGGGCGCATACGAGAGCTTTTATAAAATTAACGTCGAGGCGACCAAAAGGCTGGCCGAATATTCACGGGCGGCGGGCGTCAAAAACTTTTTATTCATAAGCTCCATCGACATTCACGGCTTTTTCGGCCATGTCGAGGAGACCGAGGACGGCACTTACTACCCCTCGGAATGTTTCTATCCCCAAACTAAAATAATTGCCGAGAATTTCGTTCGGGATTTCAATTCGGACGAAATGAAAACCGTCTGCATCCGTCCCTGCACCGTCTACGGACCGGGTGACACCACCGTTCAAGGGCCCATTATGGACGCCATACTAAAAGGCCAGATGGGGTTCATCGACAAAGGCAAAAGACTTATTTCGCGCGTCTACATAACCGACCTCGTTGCGGGGCTCTGCCGCGCTCTCGAGTTCGGCCGGGGCGGCGAGGCCTACAACATCGTTTCGGGCGAAAAAATAAATTGGATGGAGTGGGTGTCGGCGATAGCCGCCGAGCTGGGCGTCAAGACGCCTAAATTCTCGGCGCCCTATTTTGTCGCCATCGCGCTGGCTTCGGTGATGGAAGGCGCCTATAAGCTTTTCCGCGTCAAAAATCCGCCACTTCTCACCAGAATGAGAATTCAGCACGCCGGCCACGATTTTTTCTTTTTGCCGACCAAAGCCCAGAACGAGTTGGGATTTAAGCCCGAAATGCCGTGGCGCGAAGGCGTCAAGCTCATGGTAAAAGAATATAAAGAGCGCAATAATATTAAATAACCGACAAATTTTCCGCTTAAAGGTTTTTATGCTTCGCTTCTTGCCGAGCTTACACCAACGGTGTTCAACCCGAGAAACTTTGCGACGGGTTTTTATCTTGACAGTTTTGATATCTTAAGGAGTTACAGATGGAAATTAAAGAGATTTTGGCGCACGTCGACCACACGCTTTTAAGCCCGACGGCGCGGTGGCAGGATATAAGGGAAATTTGCGACGACGGCATAAAATTCGGCACGGCGTCGGTCTGCATACCGCCGAGCTTTGTCAAAAGGGCGAAGGAATACACGGCGGGACGCGTCGCCGTCTGCACCGTTATAGGCTTTCCCAACGGCTACAACACCACCGAGGCCAAGGAAGCCGAGGCAAAAGACGCAATAACAAACGGCGCCGAC
>DAOTKC010000014.1:0-34023 GCA_035449045.1 Eubacteriales bacterium | reverse complement strand
GATCCGTGTTGTGTGAGTTGACGCTTTCAAGTCCATAAGGTCTCGCGCGTCGATTCGTTTTGCGACAACAAGGCAGGTCTTGACTAATGCTTCAGGGAACCAGCTTGCGTTGGTATCCCTAGCAATAATCTCGATCTGGAACAGTTTCAATAGAAGATATTGAATTGGAGTAGCATAGTCGCGGTTAAGCCAGGTTTCTGGTACCACGACAGCCAGATAGCCATTCTTCCTTACGAGTGCTGCGCAAAGAATCCATGCCGGAACCGCCATGTCAGCAAGGCCAGAGTAGTTTTCTGATATGCGTTGAAACAACGCTTTTTCCGTATCGGAGAGATAAGGTATAGCGCGAATCTGATTCATCAGGTTTGTCCGGATCTCCTGCGATGATGGCATCGTTTCGTCGTCACCATCCTGAAGCTGATACCGGACGTAGGGAGGATTTGTAATTACTAGGTCCCAACCATCTGACGTTATAAGCTCAGGAGTTCTAAATGCATCTCCTGTTATGATTGTCGCATCTGAGAGTCGGGATGCGCATGCTTTAGCGACTATTTCATCGATTTCGACTCCAAGCATAAACGATGTTGCAGAAGCATGCTTTCGAACGGAAACGAGCATATCTCCTATACCCGCCATAGGGTCAATGACCGTTTGCCAGTTTTGATTCTTTGGCAAGAGGGAAAGGAGCATGTCTGCCACTTTTTCTCCAGAAAAGTACTGTCCGAATCTTTTCTTATGCAGGGCGTTTGATTGAGTATTTAACATATCATTCCGCCCCCATTAGTTTTTTGAATACGATCATAAAACTCAGCCGCATCCAGCGTAACTCTAATCCCGTTCTCCATACATTTTCCAATATACACAGAATAACAATGTCGGCACTCAATCTCTGATTCGTGCGGATTTTCAATAATAACCGTTTGCAGTATTTGTTCTTCGGTCATCGTTCTGTTTTTTTCTGATGTGGTTTTTTTCAACAGAAACAGGGGATCTCCCTGAACGGATGATTTCGACACGACTTGCTTAAAACTAGCTTGTGTCTTATCAAGAAAGCTAGACTGCCGGATTTCTAACCCTGACATCTGAATTGCTTCCGAGAAAGCCCTCCATACTGCTGCTTTTGCAGCATGAAAAACCACTGCAATAGGGCAATCATCTTTTGTAACTCTCCCGATTTCCCGAAAAACTTTTGCAAGCATATCTCGATAAGTATTGATCCCCTTGTTCTGAGCAGCGCTAATAATGACCTCTCCGCTACGTTTAGTAACCGAAGGAAGCCAAAGTTCATTGATCTGGTTCACCTCAGCATAAGGGATAAAATCACCAAACGGAGGATCTGTAAACACAAAGTCGATGCTATTGTCTTTTTCAGACATGGACTCGCTTGAGATATTTCTAACTTCAACTGTTCCGTGGCAGTCTTCTAACATCTCATACACTTCTTTGAATGGCTTTGCTTTTCGCCTAAGTCCAAGTAGGATGTTTTTTTCTACCGGTAGTTTGCTTATATACAATACGCCACTCTGTGATCCGGTCAGCACAAAGTCCCGAGAATCATGTTTGGCAACGATTCTGGTCATGAGCGTGCAATGCGTGCTATTATAACTCAGGAGCAAGAGCTTTAAAGCATCAGCCTTCTGCTCAGGATAACATTCCGTCAGTTTCCAGAGTGTTGACATTACCTGGTAGTTTCGGTTTGTGTAGAAGTGATGAAGGTGCGAGATACCAAAATGGTATCCAGCCCGGTGTAGATCACCCCATTCGATTTTTCTCGGGCTGTCACTCGGAGCGAATTCTTCTTCGAGCTTTTTTATGCAATAAGAATCATCCTCCGTTGCAGCCCGATCCCAGTTTTCTTTTCCAGATGTTCCGTAAACCCAAGCAATTATTCGCTTTTTTCGAAGAATGGTTTTTGCAAGCAGTTTATCATAGTATTCTTCAGTCGCAAAATCCATTTCCTCAACAAAGGAAGTCTTATGGCAATGTGGGCATTCGATTTTATTATAGAATGTCGCGGGATTCCTTGAAGTCCCGTATTTGAAATAATCTATTTCAGACTGGCATTTGGGACAAATCAACACTTCCGTCCAAATTACATAGCGAATAAAGCCGTCCTTTCCATCCGGCGATTTGGCAGCATATATCTTAGAGGTTAGTTTCTCAGCTCTATTAATAAAGTCGTCAACTGTGTCAGAGTATTCTTTCGCTTTAAGCCTATTAGTTAATGTTTTCGTCGCAAAAGTAGCATATGTTCCAATCTCGTAGAGAATTGCATTCCGCTTACCCCATACTGGCTCAACTCCCAACTCATGTGCTGTTTCGATCATTTTATTTGTTGGGTGCTCAGCAAGTAGTGCCGCAATTCCAGTACTACCACTTCCCGCGAACGCATCAAGTACTGTGTCTTCAGGATTAGTTGCTGATGCAATATAGACAGCAATTGCTTCAGGAGAAATTTTTGTAGGATAAGGAAAGGTATTATAGAATGCTCCTCCACGTGTTGAAGGAAGCGGCTTAGAAAACAGTTTTTCTATAGTTTGCATGGTTTCACTCATTTCATTGCGGACTTTCTTGTTTTTCGTCATCGATAATTTCGACCACATCTTCAATACCACAGTCAAGCACATGGCAGACTTTCGCCAGTACTTCCATGTTGACCGGCTGATTCTTGCCCATTTTAGCCATAGCATTGGAAGTAATGCCAGCTTGTTTTCGCAGCGTCGTTCTGTTGATGTTTTTGTCAATCATAAGCTTCCATAGCTTGTTGTATGAATACGCCATATGGCACCTCCGTTAACCGGAAATAATATTTATAACAATACAAGTTATATTATATCACAAAAAGCGCATTATTTCAACCCGGTTTCGACTTTTTTCAAAATAATATGTAGATTTTCAATTCCATATTTGACGATCAAGTAACCGGTAGGATTCGAACCTGCCGTTCTTCAACTTTCCCGAATGTTTGCGCTTTTGCCTGTTTTCGAAAAACGGCTTAATTACGGGCTTTTTCAGGTTCAAATCCACCCACCACGTATCTTTTTGTTGTTCTTTGCAGAGCAAAGAAACGCAAAAAGTACACCAGCATTTTCGACCGTTTTTGCGCCCTGAAATGAAAAAATCGGGCTTCCGGACGGCTGATCTACCGTCTGAAAGCCCGATTTTACCTCTATTTGCCCGATTTTTGCCCAAAATGCAAGAAAAAACCCCTTTTGTCGTGGTAGACAAAAGAGGTTTCTTTGTTGGTGGGAAGAGGTGGATTCGAACCACCGAAGTCACTGACAACAGATTTACAGTCTGCTCCCTTTGGCCACTCGGGAATCTTCCCAAGCCTGTTTACTGTGGTGGAGCTGGTGAACGGAGTCGAACCATCAACCTGCTGATTACAAATCAGCTGCTCTGCCGGTTGAGCTACACCAGCGGGTTTTTGTTTGGTGGGCCTTCACGGACTCGAACCGCGGACCAATCGGTTATGAGCCGACCGCTCTAACCAACTGAGCTAAAGGCCCAAACATGGTGCCTCGGGGCGGACTTGAACCACCGACACGGGGATTTTCAGTCCCCTGCTCTACCAACTGAGCTACCGAGGCTTATTCAAATGTGAGGCGGTTTTTTAAGACCTGCGGGGCTGTCGCAAGACGCTCAGCCCCGTAGGTTTTCTGGCGATTCGGAAGGGGCTCGAACCCTCGACCTCTAGCGTGACAGGCTAGCGTTCTAACCAACTGAACTACCGAACCATATCCATAGCTGTTTTGTAGGCTGGTCGGGGTGAAGAGACTCGAACTCCCGACCTCATGGTCCCAAACCACGCGCGCTACCAACTGCGCCACACCCCGATATGAAAATTCAGGATTTATCCTAAGTTTATCAAAACTTCCTATCGGCGACTTATAAAAATATACAATATAATCGGCATATTGTCAACTAGTTTTCAACGCTCAAAGCCGCCAAAATTTAGGCTTTTCGTTTATTTCACGATTGACATTTTTAAGTAATTACCGACCTCATTTTACAGGATACGCAGTTTTTCGCAACCGCTTTTATTTTAACATAAAGGTGGTGCATTTTATGAATATTTCATTTGAACTATCAGGCAAAATTCTGACCGCTTTCATCTTCGGCGAACTGGACGAATGTTCGGCGGGCGCCGCTAAAGCCGCGCTGGACGAGGTAATTTCTAAGCGCGGCTTCAACGGCTTCATTTTCAACCTTTCGGGGCTGACCTTCATGGACAGCACCGGAATAGGCGTGCTGCTCGGCCGCTATAAAAAGCTCCTCGCCCAAAACGCCGCCGTCTATATCGACCCGCCGCCGCCCGCCATCGACAAGGTGCTTCGAACCAGCGGCATCTACAACGTAATCAAAAAGCTTTAAAGGTGATTTTATGAAAAACTACATCAAACTCCGCCTGCCCGCAATATCCGAAAACGAATCTTACGCGAGGAGCGCGGTTTCGGCGCTCGCGCTGCCGCTCTCCCCAACCGTCGAGGAATTGAACGACATTAAAACCTCGGTATCGGAGGCGGTCACCAACTGCGTCGTCCACGCCTATCCCGGGCGGGGCGAACTGACTTCGCGCGAAATACTTATCGAGGCCGAGCTTTCGGAGAACGAAATCAGCATAACCGTCACCGACTTCGGCGTGGGAATCAACGACGTAGAAAAGGCAATGGAGCCCTTCTTCACGACACGGCCGGCCGATGAGCGCAGCGGAATGGGCTTCACCATCATGAAATCATTTATGGACATAGTCGAAGTCAAAAGCAAGAAAGATGAGGGCACGACTATAAAAATGATTAAGCGTATCGGGGCGAGAAATGCTTGAGCACGAGGAGACGATATCCTTAATCGAACGCGCCCAAAAAGGCGACGAGGATGCGCGGACCAAGCTCATCGAGCACAATATGCCGCTTATTAAGTCGATTATTAAGCGGTATTCCGGCCGTCCCGTCGAATATGACGACCTGATGCAGCTCGGCGCCATGGGGCTGGTCAAAGCCATCAATAATTTTGACGTAAGCTTCGGCGTTCGTTTTTCGACCTATGCCGTGCCCATGATAACGGGCGAGATCAAGCGGTTTTTGCGTGACGACGGCTCGATTAAGGTTTCACGCGCGCTGAAAATGCTGTCGCAGCGGATTCGCGAATACGTCGACGACTATAAAAATAAAAACGGCGGCGAGCCTACTGTGGAAATGATTGCCGAGGCGCTTTCCGTCGAGCCGACCGAGGCGGTGTTCGCTATGGACAGCGCGCGCTTTCCGCTGTCGCTGACGCCCGCCGACAACGACGAGCCCTCACTTATTGATAAAATTATCTATACCGATGACGACTTTATCGATAAAATGCAACTGATGGAAATCATAAACGAGCTTCCCGACCGCGAAAAAAAGATAATCATGCTCCGCTATTTCCGCGACAAAACTCAAGGCGAGGTCGCCGAAGCGCTGGGCGTTTCACAAGTGCAGATTTCGCGCCTTGAGGCTAAAATCCTCGATAAAATCCGCAGCAGTTTTTAAATCTTCTCACTTAAAAGAATAATAAAAAAGCGTTTCAATCCGGAATATGTCTTAGATACGCTTTTACAACAATTTTGCATTCAGTCCAAAGCTATTGCTAAGTTAAAAAATCTATTATTACATCAGTTTTGCGATGCAGATTAGGAGTTTGGCGGTTGCCAAAGCGTCGTGCGAGGCGCGGTGGGCGTTTTCAAGCGAGATTTTGAGATATTCGCAAAGACCCTCGAGGCGGTTGTTGCTCTGCCCTTTTATGTATTGCTTGGACAGCGAAAGCGTGTCAATGAGGTCGTTGTCAAAGTCGTAGTCGGAGCGTTCGGCCGCATTGTTTAAATAGTGGTAGTCGAACATCACGTTATGGCCTGCCAAAATCGCGCCGCGCGTGAATTTGAAGAAATCACCGATAACCTTTTCAATCTTGGGCGCGTCGGCGACGTCGGCATCGACTATTCCGTGAACGGCTGTCGCCTCTTCGGGAATATGGCGGCCGGGATTTATGAGCGTCGTGAAGGTTTCGGTGATGGTGCCGTCTACCATTTTAACGGCGCCGATTTCAATTATTTCGTCGTCGGGGGCGGTGCCCGTAGTCTCGAAGTCAAAAACGACAATCGTTTTATTTTTTAAATAGGCGGGCACGGTGTCGTCAAATTCATCAAAAAGGCTCTGTTGGCGCTCCTCATAATACTTGACGGGCTGCACCGTGAAATATCTCGCCTCGGCGGCTCTCCTTTTTTTCAGGCCAACTATGCTCGAATAGTCAATCTCGGCGAAATACGCCGCTTTGGGCTTGAAGTTGGGCGCGGCCGTTCGTTTGTTTATCGACATATTGCCGAAAAGGACGATTTCGGCGCCGTCGCTCATCTGTTTTATGTCGAGGTTTTCTTCGTCGGAATAAAAAACGCATTCGATATTGCCGGTGGTGTCGTCGAGATACCAGCGGTAAACATATGTATAGGGAGTAATCTTTTTTTCATATTTCCCCACCATCTTGGTCTTTTCGGGGAAAGCGGGATCGTAGTCGCTGTTTTGGAAACGATTTTCGATAAAACCTCTGACCTTGCCGCAAATCGCGGTGTTTTCGGCCTCCGTCTTCTTTTTAATAACGGCAATCTGAACGGGGTCAAAGCCGATGGCCTTGGCGCGCTTGGCGCTTCCGAATATCATGGCGCCCACACTTTTGAGCTTTACAAGCGTGCTTCCCACCGTGGTAATAGGATTATTGACAATTAAAGTTTCCGTTCCCGGCGGCACAACGCGCTCGGAAAGCGCCACCGTCACATTTTGGCAGAAATTTTTCTCCAGCGTATGTTTGAGCTTTTCGCAAAAATCTGCGGCGTTGAGCACGGCGTAGGCGCCTGTCGGCGCCACGACTTCGACGGTAATTTCTGCCGGCGTCACCGTCGCCGAAATATCGGAGGCGCCGAGGGTGTCCAAAATTACCCTGTGGTTAGAGTTGAAATATTCGGCAATCATGTTAAGCACCACGCCCTTATCGGCGTAGGCCTTCACAAACTTTACGTTGAGCTCGGCGCCCTCGTATCGGCTTTCGATAAACTTGGTTATAATTTCCTTGTCTTCGGCGGTAAAGCTTTTATCAAGCTCGAAGGGATAGATAAGGACGAGCTCAAGGACGCCCTTTTCGCTGCCGTCGTCGTCGACAAACTTAGTATATTGCGCCTTGTTGAGCCTCAAAAATGAATATCGCCCCGAGGTCGCCGTGTTGAGTTTTTCAAAAAAACCTAACATATAATCTTGCCTTTTTTATCTTTTGCATGCTAGGAGCTAATTTTCACCCCATTGAATGCGAGCATTTAACTGGGACTCCGATTTTTATGGTTAACCTACGTCGCATTAAATGGTAGCCCCATAATTTCTCGGTTACTAACCTATTTAATTTTTAATATTATATCAAATCCCTCGTCCCGAAAGCGCCTCTTGAGGATTATTTAATTAATAAAATGCTCCTCAACTAGTGCCAAAATGTCGGAAGCGGCGTCGGCGTTGCTTGTCGTTTTATACCTCTCGCCCTTAAGATAGATCACGGGGTTTTCGCCCGCGCCGAACACTCCGAGGTCGGCGTCCTCTGCTTCGCCCACACCGTTGACGACGCAGCCCATCACCGCGATTTTTAGCGGTAAATTAAATCCGGCAGTTTTTTCAGTAAGTTCGGAGGCTATGCGTTCGACGTCAATCGAAGTCCTTGCGCAAGTGGGGCAAGCAACAATTTCAACGGCGTCATTTCGCAAATTCAGGGCTTTAAGCAGTGTTTTCGCAGCAATAATCTCCCGATTCGGCTCGCCGGCTATCGAAACACGAATTGTGTCGCCTATTCCGTTGAGAAGCAGCGCGCCGATACCCGCGCTCGATTTTATCAAGCTTGCGTGCTCGACGCCCGCTTCGGTCACTCCCAAATGAATGGGATAGGAGCAAAGCTTAGATAGCTTTAAGTTCGCTTCATAGACAGTCCGCACCGAGGAGGATTTAACGGAAATCACGATGTCAAAAAAGCCGTATTTTTCTAAAAGCGCCGCTTCGGCAAGCGCGCTCTCGACTAGGGCGTCGGCGGGCGGCAAGTGCTTGAATTCCTTTTTTATCGAGCCGCTGTTGGCGCCTACTCTTATGGGAACTCCCCGCTCCTTCATGGCTTTGGCGAGAATTTCAATGTTTTTTTCGCCGCCGATGTTGCCGGGGTTTATCCTGACTTTGTCGGCGCCCTCGGCCAACAGGGCAAGCCTGTAGTCAAAATGTATGTCGACGGCAAGCGGGATATTGATTTTGGCTTTAATCTCTTTAAACGCCAGCGCGGCGGCTTTGTCGGGAATGGAGACGCGCACCAAATCTGCGCCAAGCGCGGCAAGCTCGTCAATTTGCCGTGCGGTGGCCTCAACGTCGCGGGTGTCGGTGTTGGTCATCGACTGGATGCTAACCGGCGCTCCCCCGCCTATCTGTAATTTTCCCGAAAAGACTGCTTTTGTCATTATTTTACTAGCAAAATGTTTTCAAAGTATCAAAGGATTATTTGTTCGGTTAACGCGCTTTTTACCTAATTTTTAATTAAATTGAATATGTCTAAAAACACCGTGAGCCCTATTAAAATGATAAATCCCACCAAATGAATGACGGCCTCGACTTTGCGCGGCACCGGTTTTTTGAATATCATTTCAATCAGCGTAAACACCATTCTCGAGCCATCGAGAGCGGGAAAAGGCAGAAGGTTCATGACGGCAAGGTTGGCGGAAAGGATGCATAGCACATACATAAAGCTTGAAAATCCCGCTTTGGACACTTCGGAAATCGTCCGAATCGCCGTTATCGTGCCGCCCGCGCTGGAAAGCGCCATTTTGCCGGTAATCAGCGCGCCCAAGGACGCCAAAATCTTAAAGACGACGAAAAAGCAGAAAGGAATGGCGCGGCCGGCGGCGCGGAAAAAGGGCAGCTTGACCTGCTCGGCGCCCCGCTGAATGCCGAAACCGTAGCTCGTCTTGGTTTCGGTGGCGCCTGTGTCGTTGCCTTCCTCGTCGTAAATTTTAGCCTCGTAGCTGTAATCGCCCTTTGTCGCCGTGAATTTGACGACCTCAAACTTGGTTTTGCCGCGTTCGTTGACCGTCCGCCTCAGCACGCGGATTTTGGCGGAATCGCCGGCGTCTTTTAAAAAATTAGCCAAATCCTCTTCCAACAGTATGTTTACGGGATTGCCGTTAACCGAAATGATGATATCGCCTTTTTGAAAGGTGCCCTCGGCATATGCCCTGCCCGTCTCGTAGACGTCGGTGACGGTGGGCAAAATCTGTCCGTAAACGCTGAAGAAAATCGTTATAATTAAAATCGCCGACAAAAAGTTAAAAAATGCGCCCGAAAACAGCACAATGAGGCGCTTCCACGGCTTTTGATTGTTGAAGGCGAGCGGGTCGTTGCCGCCCTCCTCGTCCTCGCCGTGAAAGCCGCAGAATCCGCCGACGGGAAGACAGCGGATGGAAAACAACTCGCCTGTTTCCTTGTTTGTGTGCTTGAAGATTTTGGGCCCCATGCCTATCGCGAACTCGTCTATTTTAAAGCCCAAAAGCTTGCCGGCGAGATAATGCCCGCATTCATGGATGATTATCATCAGCATGAGAGCGAACAGCGCCAGCAACACATATCCTATATTCGTAAAAACCGTCTTGGCGGTGACGGCAAGTAACAGATTAAACATCTTGCTCCTATAGCCTACTTGAAATATATTGCTCTATCTTAAGGTATATGCCTTTATAATCGGTGGGGGCAAAATCATATCCAAGCGCCAAAGCCTCACAAATCAAATCGGAAACGCCGAAATAATCCAGCCTCCCTGCCGCATAAAGCTTGACGGCAAGGTCGTCGGCGGCGGCGTAGACGGTGGGATAAACCCCGCCCGCCGCGGCGGCCTGATAGGCAAGCTTTAGGCACGGCCAGCGCTTTTCGTCCCAGCCGCTAATTGAAAGCCCGCCGATTTTATCAAAATCCAAGGGCTCGGCTGCCCCGTTTTGACGCTTGGGATATGAAAGGGCGTAGTTTATCGGAAGCTTCATATCGGGGCGCCCCAACTGCGCCAGCACCGCACCGTCGAAAAACTCGACCATGGAATGAATTATGCTTTCGCGATGGATTAAAACGCTGACGGCTTCGGGGCTCGCTCCGAACAGCCGCACCGCTTCGATGACTTCAAGTCCTTTGTTCGCCATCGTCGCGCTGTCGATCGTCACCTTTTTCCCCATATTCCAGACGGGATGCTTGAGCGCATCGGCCGCCGAAGCTCTCTTCAGCTGCTCCGGCGGTAAATCGCGGAAAGCTCCCCCGCTCGCCGTCAAATATATCCGCTTTATTTGGTTTCCGCCCGCGGCTTCGAGGCATTGAAAGATTGCCGAATGTTCGCTGTCGACGGGGATGATTTTACCGCCGCCCCTCTTTTCGGCCGTCTTTAGCTCATCTCCCGCCGCCACAATCAGCTCTTTTGAAGCAAGCGCCGCTGTTTTGCCGGATTCCAGCGTGTATTTTGCCGCGGCAAGCATATCGCCAAAATTATCTTTGTCGACGGTTGCGGCAAAAAGCGCGACGTCGAAGTCGACGCTTTTCAGAAGCTTCGTCATGGAATCATGAAGCTTGAAATATTTGCCGAGATTACTTATGTGCGATTTGTCGGCTATATAGAGATTCTCGACATAAAGCTCACGCGCGGCTTCGGCTAGCCCAGCGGCATCGAAGCGGCAAGCGAGCGCGACCGCCGAAAGCTCTTTCGCCCCTCTTATCACCTCGAGCGCCTGACGGCCGATGGAGCCCGTCGCGCCTAAAATCGCAATTCGCTTTATATCCATTTAAATTTCTAACTTATATTTACTCGTCTTTAATTATTCCAAGAGAGACGGTCTTTGTTCCTGCTCCGGCACTACAATTATTATAACCGTTAATAACTGATATTTATTATATTGTATTAGTAGTAAGTTTCGAGCAAAACTTATTATGCTCTGTTTTAGGCGTAAATGAGCGGCAGTGCGGCATAGAGAAGCACCAAGGTAAACATGATGCTGTCCACGCGGTCCAGCGCGCCGCCGTGGCCGGGGAAAATATTGCCGAAATCCTTTATGCCGAGCTGGCGTTTTATCTTGCTCTCGGCAAGGTCGCCGATGAGGCCGACGACGGTTGATAACAAGCCGAGCAACAGATATAAAGTCACTCCCACGCCGATTTTATCGGAAAAGTGGCGGTAGCCGTAGGCGTCGATTAGACCGTAATACTCGAAAGCCAAAAATAGCACGGCGGCGCAGATAAGCCCGCCGACAAGCGCGCCCACCGCGCCCGCTATCGTTTTCTTGGGGCTGATTTTAGGGCAAAGCTTCTTGCCACCGATTGTCGAGCCCACAAAATAGGCGAAGGTGTCGGCGGCAATCGGCAGAAATGCCGCCATAATGGTGACGAATAGCGTCGAGTAGTTTCTCGTCAGCTCAAACGTGGACGCGAGAAACATAAAGGGATAAATCATTATAAAGACGGTCGCCGTCAGGTCGTTTATCGTCTTTTTGTTTTTTTTGCGCTCATGCTCGTCGAAAGGATTGTAACTTTCACTGTTTTTGGGCTCCAGCGTGTCCGAGAAAGTAAACATCGTAATCGCCACCGCCGCCGAAGCAAGCAGCGTAATAAACAGTCCGAGCAGTCCGAAGAAGCGGTAGGCGGGATAAGCCGCGACCATCATTATGAGCACGGGAATAAAGAAGGGATAGACTTTGGCGCGCTTGAAAGATGTGAACAATTCGCAGGCGGCGAGAATGGAAAACAGCAAAATTAAAAGGTCGATTGCAATCGACGCGCCTTTAACTATGCTTCCCAAAACGATAATCCCGACCACTACCGCGGCAAGCACGATGCCGGTCAAGGTTCTTTTTAACATCAATCTCCTCCGAATTTTCTTTGGCGGCTCAAATATTTTTCATATACCGAAAGAATATCCTTTTCGGTGATATCGGGCCAAAGCGTGTCGATAAAAAAAAGCTCGGCATATGCCGCCGAATAGAGCATAAAGTTGCTGAGCCGCATCTCGCCTCCCGTCCTAACGACGGCGTCAAGCGGCGGCAAAGGGTAGGTGTCGAGATATTTCTCCAGCGTTTTTTCGCCTACGCGGCTTAGCTTTTTGTCTAAAATTTTGTTTACGGCGTTCACTATCTCGTCGCGGCCGCCGTAGTTTAGGCAGATGTTGAGGAGCAGTCCGCCGTTATTTTTTGTCTTTTCTTCGGCAAAGCGGACGGCGTCTACGATTTTTTGGGGAAGTTTATCGATGCTTCCCGAAAACTTGAGTCTGATTTCTTCGGGCGGCGTCTTGGAAAACTTTTCGACCAGCTCGAATATGGCGTCGACTTCGCGTTTAGTCCGCTTCCAGTTTTCGGTGGAAAAAGCGAAAACGCTGACATATTCGACTTTCAATTCGGAACATGCGCGGACAACCCGCTTGAGCGCTTCGACACCCTCATAGTGTCCGGCTTCGTGCGAAAGGCCGCGCGCCTTCGCCCATCTGCGGTTGCCGTCCATAATAAAACCGATATGTCTTAATTTTTCCATTTTACTCCGCGCGCACTAGTAATTTATGTAGAATTTTTCAACGCCAACACCATTCAGAGCCTCGGGCGCGGAACCGAAAGGGCACTTTAGACGCTCATTATTTCCTTTTCTTTGGCGTCGGTGATTTTGTCGGTCTCTTCTATGGACTTTTGAAGCTTTTTCTCGACGTCGGCTACGAACTTATCATAGTCGTCCTCGGTGATTTCGGAGCTTTTTTCCATCTTTTTCAGCTTGTCGATGATATCTCTGCGCTGATTTCTCAAAGCGACTTTACTGTTTTCGCCCAACCTTTTCAAATCCTTGACGAGCGCGCGGCGCCTTTCCTCGGTGACTTCGGGGAAAACCAAACGAATTACGTTGCCGTCGTTGTTGGGAGTAATCCCGATGTTGGCCTGCAAAATGGCCTTTTCAATCGCTTTTAGTATGGATTTGTCCCATGCATTTATCATCAAAATCCGCGCCTCGGGAATGCTTATCGTTGCAACTTGGTTGAGCGGCGTGTCGGCTCCGTAATAAGGCACGGTGATTTTATTAAGCAGATGGGGGTTGGCGCGGCCAATTCGGAAGCTCATAAGCTCGGCGCTGAAATTCTGTATTGTCTTCGCCATATTCTCTTCGAATTCCATAAATAACAAGTCGACTTCTTCAATGTCGTAAGCCATAATTCTACCTCCGCAGCGTATTTAGTTTTATTTATTATACCAAATGGCAACCGAATAATCAAATTAAATATCAAAGTTAATAAGTTAGTAAATTAATTATGTAATAAGCATGCTCATTTTTAATTTGCGGTAATACTGAAAGCCTTTAATCAAAAACAAAAAACTGATTGTGAAAAGAATAAGCTAGCTTGATATAAAATTGAAGAATTTACAAACCCATTGAGCTGCCTAATGGCTGCTCGTTGAATGCAAGCATTCAACGGGGAATAAAAATAAAGCCGCTCTAAGCGGCCTTAAGTTTATAACAAAATAATAGCTCGGCGTCAGTCTATCAAGGTGCCGATGGGCATTCCGCAGACGGCTTTTTCGAGGCATTTTTCCTCGGCGAGCGCAAAGACGATGATGGGAATATTGTTTTCATAGCACATGGTTATCGCCGTAGCGTCCATAGCCTTGAGCCCGCCCGAAATGACGTCGAAGTAACTCAAATGCTCTAATTTGACGGCATCGCCGCATTTTCTGGGGTCCTTAGTGTAGACGCCGTCGATATTTTTGGCGAGAAGCAGCGCGTTTGCGCCGATTTCGCAGGCGCGGAGCGCGGCGCCGGTATCGGTCGTGAAGTAGGGATTGCCCGTGCCGCAGGCGAACACAACTACTCTGCCCTTCTCAAAGTGGCGGAGGGCGCGGCGCAGAATGTATGGCTCGGCGACGCGCATTATCTCGAGCGCCGTTTGGACACGCACGGGAACGTTGTGCTTTTCAAGCGCGTCCTGAAGCGCCAGCGCGTTTATGACGGTGGCCAGCATTCCCATGTGGTCGGCTGTCGTGCGGTCCATCGACTTTTCGGCTTGGCGTCCCCGCCAAAAGTTTCCGCCGCCTATGATTATGCCGATTTCCACGCCCATTTCGTGAATGGATTTGATTTCATTCACAACTTTGGTGACGACGTCCCAGTCGATGCCGAAACCACCGGGGCCGGCGAGCGCCTCGCCGCTCAATTTAATGACTACTCTCTTATATTTAATATCCATTCTCCGCTCCTTAAAAAACTTACTATTACGCGGAACTCTTCTTATATTTATTTCCCCCGATTTATCCCGCAAAATACTTGAATATTTATGGTGATATCTCACCCATTGAATTCTCGAATTCAATAGGGTAATTATTGGGGTCCAGATTAAATGCTCGCATTTAATGGAGCTTAAAAAATCGGACAATCAATTGATTGTCCGATCTCATTATTTGATTTTATTGAGCTGTTCGGCTATTTCGTCGGCGAAAGTATCGGCTTTCTTCTGAAGCCCTTCGCCCATCTCGAAGCGGGCAAAGCGTCTGATGGAAATCTTCTCGCCGATCAACGCTATCGTCTCCGACACAAGCTGGGAGATTGTCTTGGAGCTGTCGCGGACATAGACCTGCTCGAGCAAGCAAACGTCCTTATAGAACTTCTTAATCTTGCCTTCGACTATCTTTTCGATGACGGCGGCGGGCTTGGGCTTTTCTTCCTTGAGCTCCTGCGCCCTCGCTATCTCGCGCTCGCTTTCGATGACGGAAGCGGGAACGTCCTCGATTGCAAGGTAAAGAGGCTTGGCGGCAGCAATCTGCATGGCGATGTTGTGGACAAGCTCTTTGAATTTATCGCTCTTGGCAACGAAGTCGGTCTCGCAGTTGACTTCGACCAAGACACCGATTTTTCCGCCCATGTGGATATAGCTGTCAACTATGCCTTCGGCGGCGATTCTCGTTGCCTTTTTGTCGGCCTTCAGTATGCCCTGCTCTCTAAGGTATTTGACGGCAGCGTCCATATTGCCGTCGGTTTCGATGAGCGCGCGCTTGCAGTCCATGACGCCGGCGTCGGTCTTTGCGCGAAGTTCCATTACGTCTTTATTAGTAAATGCCATATATCCACCTCTCAGTTATTCTCTTCGTGTTCTTTGATAGCCTTCTCAAGGGCTTCGGCGGGCGTCAGGTTGACGACCTCTTCCATGACGACGACTTCGGCTGCGGGCTCTTCGGGAGCGGCTTCGACAACTTCTTCCTCTACTTCGGGAGCGGCTTCGGCATCAACCGAAACGCCCTCGCGCGCCTCGATGACGGCATCGGCCATAAGCGAGGCAAACAGCTTGATGGCGCGGATAGCGTCGTCGTTGCCGGGAATCACGTAGTCGGCAAGATCGGGGTCACGGTTGGTGTCGACGACGGCGACGATGGGGATATTCAGGTTGCGCGCCTCTTTGACGGCAATCTCTTCCTTCTTAAGGTCGACAACGAACAGCGCGCCGGGAAGCGTGCGCATATTGACGATACCGCCCAGATTGTGCTTGAGCTTGTCGCGTTCGGCCTTCAGTTTTATGACTTCTTTCTTGGGTAAAAGCTCGAATTCGCCGATGATTTCCATCTGGTTGAGCTTGTTAAGACGCTCAATTCTCGTTCTGATGGTTTTAAAGTTGGTCAGCGTGCCGCCCAGCCAGCGCTGATTGATGTAGAACATATTGCATCTTTCGGCTTCCTGCTGAATGGCGTCCTGCGCCTGCTTTTTGGTGCCAACAAAGAGAATCGACTTGCCCGCGGCCGCCACGTTTTTGACGAACTGATAGGCCTGTTCAACCATATCCACCGAAATTTGAAGGTCGATGATGTGAATATCGTTCCTTGCGGCATAGATATACTTTTTCATTTTGGGGTTCCAGCGCTTAGTCTGGTGCCCGAAGTGCACTCCCGCTTCGAGGAGTTGTTTCATTGATGTTACAGCCATTATTTGGCCCTCCTTGTTTTTTATTACCTCCCATGGCTTCTTCGTAGACTGCGACCTAAGTGATAGGCAACCGCGTCAAACTCCGCCAAGGTGTGAAGTATCGTGTGGTATTATAGCAGAAGGTTCACTTTGAGGCAAATAAATTTAAGCCCTCAAAGCAATTTTTTCCATAGAAAATAAAAGAAAAATTAATATTTTCATTAATACTTAAGCAATTTAATTAGCATATATCAGTTATTATGACTAAACCCCCGTAAGCTCTCATCATTGTGTTAAATTAATCCGCAAAACTTTGATATAAGTTAGTTCGGAATTTTTTGACAATTGAAAGATATTCAACGTTGATAACTATATGGAATTGTAGGAAACTCATTAAAGGCTAACGATACACTCGCTAACGGTTTCTTTATTCCTTTTCCAGCTTCCTCATTTCTTCGAGATAGACTTCGTAGACGCCGTCGAGTATTTTTTCGTCCGTCACGGGCAAAATGATGTCTTCGCCGTTTTCGTCGGTCGCAAGCTCGAAAATTAAGCATTCATCGGCGCCGATATCGTCGGTAGGATTGACGGGAATTAGGAAAACATACCACTTTTCTTCATAGTCAAGAGTGGCGATGACGTAAAAATCCTCGTCAATTCCCAGTTTTTCATTGTGAAGCGTGATAATATCGCTTTCCTCTTCGGGGGTTACTTCCTCGATGTCGGGCGCTATATCTTTTAAGTTTTGGTTGCCGCTTTCATTGTTTTTGGAAGGCATAAATAACTCCTAAATTTTTCTAATTATTTGTTTTGCTTGATAATCTTTCTGCACAATTTGTGTCTTTTTTTTTGGCGAATATTCGAATTAATGTTATTAGTTATCGAAAATTAGCTAAAATTTGTTTTGCGAGTTGTCGAGGAAGGCTTGAAGTATCAGACAAGCAGCCACTTTGTCAACGACTTGCTTTCTTTTATCGCGCCTTACGTCGGCGCCGATTAGCATTCTTTCCGCCTGCGCCGTAGTCAAGCGTTCGTCCTGATAAAAGACCTTAAGCCCCGAGTGTTCGGCGAGTTTGTCGCCGAATTCTTTGGTTATTTCGGCGCGGCGTCCCAAGGTTCCGTCCATGTTGACGGGAAGCCCCAAGACAAAGGCGTCGGCCGAATTTTGCCGCGCGTATTCGGTAAAATATCCGGCATCCTCCTCGACGCTAGGCTTTCTGATATAGGTTTCCCTTGCGTTTGCGACAATATTCATAGGGTCGCTGATTGCAACTCCAATTCTCACGTCGCCGATGTCAAGCCCGATTTTTCTCATTATTTTTAGCCTAAAAGTATTCTTAAATATGGCGAAATTTATAGAAGTATTCTAAATATCGCCCATTTTATAGAATAGTTGTTCTCCTTTTGTGTTAATTTGCAGATTAAATGCTATCAGCATGGCAATGGCCAGCGCAAACGACGCCGCCCAATAGACGGCATACTGCCCGATTTCGCCTAAAACTCCTCCGAACATCATCACCATGATGGAAATAATTAAAAGAACAAAGCCGACGCCGATGGCCAAAAACATGGGAACGGCCACGTAGTAGTTGCGCTTAATCGCCTCGGTGGCGTTTTGCCAATTGAAGTTGGGGCGCTTCATATCGCGGTAAATTCCCCATGCATTAAAGGCCTTGGCGAATATCAGCATGTTGACAAACATAATGAGCGTGTTAATAATATGGATTTTTGCAACTACGACCGCCACAATCGCTACCAAGACCAGACCGATGACGGAGTCGAGGTCGGCAAACAGTTTTTTGCTCTTTATGACCGTTTTATAATCGAGCGGAAGGCATCGGTTGAAGTAATAACTCTTTCCCTCGCGGGTAAAGGAGAGAAAGGCGATATAGTTCATGCCGCACGACAGCACCACCACATACATAGAGACCATGCCGAGTGACATCATTTCACCGTTCGCTTCTATGCTCTCGGTGCCCAGCGTCATCGTCAATCCCCCGCCGGAAGCCAGCGTCAGCACCAGCAGTAAAAGCGGCGCCATAAAGATATTGAGAAATGAATTGATTGCAAAGCCGGGATTTCTCAAAAGGCACTTAAAGTCCTTGACGAGAAGCGAAATAACGAGCGGACGCTCGGCAGCCTTATATTCGGTGTTTTTGGAGCCCCCTGACGATTCCAACTGCGCCGCCACGCTCTTTCGATAGGTAAGCTTGGCTATTATCGCCGAAACAATAAAAGCGGCGGCGACTATAGCGATAAAAATACCGAAATTAGCGGCGGGGCGGATGTTCAGCATAAAGAATGAAACCGCTTTATAAGGATAGACGATGTCGGCAAGCGTCCGCATAAACGCCGCCACCTGCCCGCTGACGACCGCGCCCTCGCCATTGCCCGATAAAAAGCCTTGGGCGCCTATGACGATTGCGAAATAAATGCCGAGCGAAATCAGCGTCAAAAAGAGAATGATTAAGGTAGCAAAACCGGAACGGCGCTTAAGATAGGCGACTATGCGCATGAGCGGGAAGGAAAGCACCGTCAAAATCAAAAGCGGAAGCATAGGAGCCGTTAAAACGGCGAGCGGTATCGACAAGAAATATAAGGCGGCCGCAGCGGGAGAAAGCCTCAGTGCGACGCCGAAAGCGATAAGCGAGGGCATCAGGCAAAACGCGGCTACGGCAAGCTCGCTTAAATATACCACCGTCAGCTTGGCAAAGAAAATCGAATTGGATCTTAGGGGAAGCGCCAGCAAAAATTCGTTATCGGAGGAGATAAACATCACCGAAACGATTGCTGCGGCGCCGAAAAAGAAGGTGATGAGCTGGGACATCGCAATGAGCGAGGTCAGAAACTCACCTTGAAGATGGGATGACAGCGCGATGGAGCCCATCATATAGCCCACGAACGCCAAAAGGGCCAAAAGCGGAATGAAGGCAAGGGCAACGAGCGCGGTATAGTTCAACTGCCGCTTGGCGGCGGCGTCCAAGCCGCGAAAGCCTATGACTTTGCCGTATTTTTGGCGGTAGGCTTGAAACTTGCTCTTTATTAAAATTTTAAGGACGAGGACGTATTCTTTCATAGCCTTTCCTTGGGCTTTTCGGTAATTTTCAAAAACAGCGATTCCAGCGAGCTGTCGAGGCCTTTTTCCTTGAGTTCCGACAGCGTGCAGACGGTGACAAGACTGCCTTGATCGATTATGCCTATTCGGTCGCAAACCTTTTCGACGACGTCGAGGACGTGCGAGCTGAAAAAGACGGTATTGCCCTCTTTACAATGCTCGCGCATAAGCTCTTTAAGCTCGTAAGCCGAGCGCGGGTCGAGGCCGGTCAAAGGTTCGTCCAAAAGAAGGAGTTTTGGCTTATGGATAAACGCCGCAATGACGCTCACCTTTTGCTTCATGCCGTGGGAATAGCTTTTCAGAGGGTTGTTTATGGCGTCTTTCAGCGCGAACCGTTCAAGAAGCGCCTCCAGCCGCTCCTTGCAGTCGGCGGCGGGCACGCCGTAGACATCGGATATAAAATTGATGAACTCGGCGCCCGTCAAGCTCTCGTAGACGCCGTGCGAGTCGGGCACATACCCCAAAACTTTCTTAGCCTCGATGGGATTGGTGCCGAGGTCAATCCCCGCGATGCCGATGTGGCCCGAGTCGAAGTTAAGTATGCCCGTAATACATTTGATTGTGGTCGACTTGCCCGCGCCGTTGGGGCCGATAAACCCAAAAATTTCACCCTCCTTGACATGGAGAGAAAGGTTGCTGACGGCCGTCACCGCGCCGCCCGAATAAGTCTTAGTTAAGTTTTCGATTTTAAGCATTTTCTGTCCCAGCTCTATAAAATATTTGTATTTTCTTATTTTTTGCGGAGTTCCTGACGCGAGGCTATTTCGGCCTCAAAGCCGTTTTTTGTGGGGCGGTAAAAGACTTTGTCTTTTATCTCGTCGGGAAGATATTGCTGTTTGACGTAGCCGCCGTAGTCGTGGGGATATTTGTAGCCGCTGATTTTCTGCGTCTTGAAGTTGGGATCCATTAGGTAGGCGGGCACGTTTTCGCGCCGAATTTCGGACACTGCATCGTTCGCCTCGCCGAGAGCGACGACGACGCTGTTTGATTTGGGCGCCTCGGCGACGTAAATGATGGCCTCGGCAAGCGGAATTCTTCCTTCGGGCAACCCGATTTTCTCAAACGCCGTCATCGCCGACACCGCGACGACGAGAGCGCGGGGGTCGGCCATGCCGACGTCCTCGGCGGCGTGGATAATGATGCGGCGGCAGATTAGCAAGGGGTCGCAACCCGCCGAAAGCAGCCGCTCCGCCCAATAGAGCGCGGCATTTGAATCGCTCCCGCGCATGCTCTTGATGAATGCCGAAATCATGTCGTAATACATGCTTTCGTCGACCGAAAGCGCGCGCTTTTGAATGGATTCGCCCGCCACCTGTTTGTCTATTACGATAAAACCGTTCTCGCCCGCCTGCGTCGTCAAGGCGGCCAGCTCCAAGGCGTTGTAGGCGCTTCTGAGGTCGCCGTTAGACGCGAACGCCAAAAAGTCTAGTGCCTCGGGGGTTACGCGGACGTTCATCTTCCCCAAGCCGTTCTTTTCGTCGATTACCGCCCGCTTCAAAGCCGTCTTTATGTCGTCCTCTGTCAGCGGCTTGAACTCGAAGACGCGGCATCGCGAAATGATGGCGCGCGTCATCGAAACGTAAGGATTTTCGGTGGTTGAGCCTATAAAAACTATGACGCCCTGCTCGATTGAGGACAGCACGGAATCGGATTGCACCTTGTTCCAGCGGTGGCACTCATCCAGCAAGAAATAGGTGCGCTTGCCGAACATCTTAAGCCGGTCGCGCGCCTCTTCGATAATCCGCTTGGCGTCGGCGACGCCCGCCGTTACGGCGTTCAACTTTTCAAAATGAGAATCGGTGGATTCGGCGATGATATTGGCGAGCGTGGTTTTACCGGTGCCGGGAGGACCGTAGAATATGCAGCTCCCCAGCTTATCGCAGGCGATGGCGCGGCGCAGCAGCGAGTTTTTGCCCACAATGTGCGCCTGTCCAAAAAAATCGTCGATTGACTTGGGCCGCATCCGCTCGGCAAGCGGCTCCATCCCCTCGCCCATATTGTTTAAATCAAACAAATCCATACGTTTAATTGTATCATAATGACAGTTTTATATCAAATAAAAAACAAAAGCTCGGCATAATTTAAGACCGAATTTTTTATCGGTTTTTGGGACAGTCAAAAATTTTTTAGTTTAGTTTTAGAGTCCTTCCGATGGGTATAAAAAATAAATTTGTATTCGTCCGCCTATACAATAAAATAATCCATATTCCTAGATGAAAGTATTAATCGGCGGATAAATAAGCTTAAACAACGTGAATTTCTATTTTATGCCTTCCCGACTCCTTCAAAGGCACGCTCATGCCGCCGTCGATTCTAAGCCCGTCTAGATAAAAAGCGCTTTCGCTTTTGCGGACAAGTTTTATCAAATAGACGGCGTCCTTATAACGGTATTCAAGGTTCACTTTGTCGAGCTTTTTGGGAAGGCGAGGCTCGAATGTCAGTCGGCGGTTTTTTACCGATACGCCGAAAAGCGCTAAAGCGGCGCGGTAATACCACGCGGCCGAGCCCGTATACCAACTCCAGCCCATTCTGCCGTAATATTTGGGCGAGGTATAGATGTCGGCGGCGAGGACGTAAGGCTCGCCTTTGTATTTATAAACCATTTCTTTGTCATGGAGGCGCGCTATCGGGTTTAGAAGCATCAGGGCATCGAAAGCCTCTTCGTTTCTTCCCGAAGTAATCAGCGCCAAGGTATACCAGACCGCGGCGTGGGTATATTGCCCGCCGTTTTCCCTAACTCCTTCGTGATAGCTGCTGATATAGCCGAGCCTTGCGCCGGTAGCAGGTTTATCGGTAATTTTTATAAGCTTGTTCTCAACGTCGACAAGGCCGCGCGCGGTGTCCAGCGCGGTTTTAACCCGCTCCTTGTCGCAAATTCCCGAGAGCGCCGAAAACGCTTGTGTGATGAGGTCGAGCTCGATTCTTGCGCCTTTTCCGCCAATCCATTCGCCGTCTTTAGTGACGAGCCGCTTATAGCGGTCGCCGTCCCAGGTATTTTCGACGGCACGCTTGACGCTCTCGAGTCGGCGGACAAGCTCGAGTTTTGCCGCGCCGCCGAAGTAAGGAATAACCTCTTTCAGCACCATGCAGTAGAACATCGAAAGCCATACACTCTCGCCTCGGTCGCTGTCGCCGCACTCGTCGAGCGCGTCGTTCCAGTCGCCGCCGCCCATAAGAACAAGGCCGTTCTCGCCGATACGTTCGCTCATTAGCGCCCTCAAAATGTGCTCAAGAAGCGGCGCGTCCTCGCCCTCCTCCGGCTGTTCGTAGCGGCTCCTTTCGGCGGGAAAGAGCGGGTCGGAAATCAAAAAGGGGATTTTTTCATCCAAAATTTCGGCGTCACCCGTTGTTTCTATATATTTCGCGGCAACGTAGGCCAAAAACAGCCTGTCGTCGGTTATCCGCGTTCGGACGCCGCGGCGGTCGGAATGCCACCAATGCATGACGTCGCCCTCGGAATATTGATGGGAGGCGGCTTTAAGAATCATTTCCTTCACCCGCTCGGGCTCACCGAAAAGGAGCGCCAGCGAGTCCTGAAGTTGGTCGCGGAAGCCTATTGCTCCGCCCGTTTGATAAAACCCCGCCCGCGCGTCCAGCCGCGACGCCGTAATTTGATACATCAGCCGCTTGTTAAATAATATGTCTAATTCGGGAACGCCTGTATCCAGCGTAAAGGCTCCGAGGCTGTTGGCTTTTTCGACGATTTGGGCTCTTTCAAACAAAAGCTCCTCTTCGGCGGCGTCAACGGCTTTTAAATCACCGCCGAAGGAAAACAGAGCGCGCTTTCCCTGTGTGTTGATGACCGCGCAGACCTCGGGAAAATAGAAGCTGCCGCCGAACGCCGAAAGTCCGCCGGTCACTCGGGAAAGAAGCTCGTTTCCGTTTAAAACAAACCTGCCGCCGAAAACTTTGGCGAACATCTCTACATTTGTTCTTAGGTTTTTGACCGAAATGAGGTCGGGTCTTATCAGCTTGATCAGCCAATAATCCTTGGAATCGGCGGCGCCCAGCTCGCATTTGAGCCAAAAAATGAGCTTTCGCTTGGCTGCCTTTAAAAACTCGGCGAGGTAGACCTTGGCACCGCCCGAAAACGCCGTGTAAGCCGAAAGGGTTCCCATTTCGCGCTCACGTCTGAACGAAAACTCGGTCAAATAGTTGTCGTGCGTAACCGTGATATTCTCGCCGCCGTTCAGCCTCAGCACGCCCTCTTCGGAAGCGAGATAGACAAGCTCGGATGGCGGGTCGGTGACAAAGTCATAACTGTGCCTGGTCAGTTTGCCCTCTTGAGAACTTAAGAAATAGGTGAAGCCGCCCCCGTTTTCGGTGGTAACGAAGCCGCCCGCCCTGCCCGCTATTACGTTGGAGTAAGGAAGCAGCGTCCTTTTGCCGTAAGGACGGATGATATATTCCCCCGCCGTGCCGAAACCGCCCTCGCCCGCGCTCAACACTATGCCGCTCTGCTCGATTTTTTCGGCCTTAAGGTAGACAGGCGGCGAAAAGTTCTCGACGTATTCATTCATTTTTACGTCGTTTTCGGGGTCGGCTATTATGAATGCGAACTTGGATTTGTCGGTTTCGGTTAAAAAAATGTCTTTACCGATTGTTCCGTATTTGATTTCGGAGCCGATTTCGGCGTTTACAGGCCTAAAATAGCCGTCCTGCTCGCCGTATTCGATTATAAGCGCGGCGGGCAGGCAAAGCTCGCTCAAATATTGAAGCATTATCGTAAGCTCGGAGATAAAGGATGAACCCGGCGTTTTACGATAATAGATAAGCTTTTTTTTGAAGCCGTCGGTCATAAATCGCAGCTCCGAAAGCTCGCCTTCGCTCATTTTTGCCAGACTGTCGGAGGGAAAGGGAATATATAAAAGCTTGGCGACAAGCGAATTGAAATAGGCTGCGCTGCCGCTTTGAAGCTTGAGCGTATAGGCCATGGGCAACTTTTCCCTCGAATCGGTGACGAAGGCGTTTTGGAATTTTGCGCGGTTTAGCGAACTTTTCAGCTCTTCGAGGGTGTCGGCGGCGATTATGGTTAGCTCAAAGCCGGCGGGCTTGTCCTCTTCGATTTCGATTTCGGCGGTAAAGCCTATGCAGGGTGCAAGCAAATCGCCCGTGGTTTCCTTAACCGTCTTAAAAACCGCGTCGGGATGCTCAATTCCGCCCTCCCGTCCCAAAAACACCTCGCGGTCAAGGACGGGCAAGAGGTTTTTAACGCCCTCGACCATGGCGGCGACGTAAAACTTCGCCTCGCTGTTGGTGAATTTGCGCTCGAATATAATGAGATTTTCCTCGACGCGGGAGGTCACAAACATATCGCAGAAGTTGGCGTGCATTAAATCGCTTCCCCTGTCCATCATTGAGAGCTCGGAGAAGTAGGCGATTTTAAGCTTTCTACGGCCGCCGCCCGCCTTGGGCTGCGCCTTAAAGCGCCTGAGCTCCCCCCGAATGTGGCCGGGCGTGAAAATCTCTTGACTTATCCCCTTGCTTTCATTTTCAAAATACGCCGAGGTGTCGGTGAACGCCGCGCTGAATTTATGGTCGGGCGGCCTTAGCGGGGCGAAGGTCGGCGAAAAGACCGCGCCGTCCTCCGTTGCGTATAAAAAGCCGCCGTAAGGCGTAAGCATATCGCGCCTGAAGCGGTTGATATCCCGCCCTTTGGAGACCGAAACGCCCTGCCCAAAGTCATCCAAAAGCGTGATGTAGTCGCGCCCCTTGAGCACGGCACAGCGCGGGAAAAGCAGTTTTTTTGCTATAATCTCGGGCGGCGCGGCGGGCTCCTTGACGGAGTAAACAAAGCGGTTTTTGCGCTTTTTCTCGCCTTTGACCGTTATTTGCGGCTCGGTCAAAAGCATTTTCGCGCCCGAAATTTTTATGTCTTTCTCAAACGCCTTTCTGATGACGCCCGAGGCGAACGCGTTCGCTATTGCGGCGAGAATCATGCCTTGATGGTGCGCCATAAAGCTCTTTACGATATGCTCATTGCTCTCGTAGTCGATTGCCTCATAAAATCCGTATTTTCCGAACGCCCCCCGCGTCTCAATCTTGCTCAAGTTTTTCAAAACGGCGCGCGGTGACTTTTCAAGCATGAGGGCGCTTGCGTAAGGCGTGATGACGCACTTGTCGAGCGAAGAGCGGAGCGCGACTTCGGATAGCCCGAACGCTTTATATTGAAGCTTTAAATCGGGGTCGAAAGCAAAGTAGGCGCTTTCGGATATGCCGAACAAGCTCTTGCATTTTTTGATTTTTTGCCAAAGCGCGGCGTGCTTGGAAGATGCGGCAAGCAGTGAACCCTTGGGCGGGCTTAAAAAAATGTCGGGCATGAAATATTCAAAAGCGGTGCCGTTCCAAGAATACAGCGTGTTGCCCAAAAGCGGCGTATGCTCGCGCGAAAGCGCCTCAAAGTGGCGGGAATCCACGCCGTAGGCGGCGCCGATGTAGCTCAAAAGCCGGGCCTCGCTCGCGAGCAGGTCGTAGTGCCCCAAAAAGCCGCGCTCCTCGCTTCGGCCGATATAAAACAAGCGCTTTTTGTTGTCGTAGAGCGCCGAGAAGTCTATGGCATCCAAAAGCTCTTCGGCCTTTAGGGCAACATCGGGAAAGCTCTCTTTGTAATGCCCCTTTACCGCAATCAGCGCGGCGGCGAAGTTGCCGCTGTCGACGCTCGACACAAAGCGCGGCGGCATTACCTCTTTGGTTTTTATGTCATACCAATTATAGAGGTGGCCTTTCCATTTTTTGAGTGCGGCGGCCGCCGAAAGGATGTCGAGCGCCCTTTTCGCGCTCTCTTCGGGCGGAATAATGCCCAGCGCCTCCGCCGCTATTTCGGCTATCAGCGAATAGCCTATATTGGTCGGCGAGGTTTGCTTGGCAAGCCCCACCTCATGCTCGATTTGATAGTTGTCGGAAATGAGGTTGTCTATGGCGTTATCCTTGAAATATTCGTAGGTTTTTTCGCAGATTTTCAAAAGCTTTTGCTCGGCTTTTTTGAGTCTTGAATTTTTATTTTCGCGCTTGACTCCCGCCAGAAATACGATTAAAAAGCCGAGAGCCGCAGCGGCTATAACCAAAAGCGAAATAAAGAACCTGAGATTATCCAAAAAAAACGCCGCCGTAGATATAAGCGCAAGCGTAAAGAAGGTGGGCGCAATCAGGCTCAATGGCTCGAATTTTCCTTTGCATTGAAAGAAGGTGCGCCATTGCAGCAAATTTTTCTTTCTTGCCATTCTTGCCGCCGCTATCATAAATACCGCAAAATCCTTAACCGCGAAATACGGCAGCAAAAGTAAACCGGTTGCAAACTCAAAAACCGAGCGCGCCGCGCCTAAAAACGCATAAAGCGGCGTTTTTCCCGAAATCAGCGAAAGCAGATGGTGCCCGAGCGATAAAATCAGAGGAAGAACGGCTATCGCCGCAAATGTAATAGCCAACGGTAAATTCAAAAAGCCTGCCGCCATTATCCCGAGCGCAAACAGCGAAAATGCAGAGAGCGGTTTGAAGGCGTTTTGAAGCATGACGAATTTTGCCGCCGCGTTCAAATTTTTTCGGTATTTTTTGCTTAAAACAAACGGCAAGAGCTGGACATCGCCGCGCGTCCACCGCTCTCGCCGCTGCTCGTCCTCGAAAAAATCCTTGGGCGCGTCCTCGTATACCGCGACCGGACAAACAGCGGTCTTGAGCATTGCGCCCTCCAAAATGTCATGGCTAAGCACGCGGTTTTCGGGTATGGCTCCATGGAGCTTCTCACGAAAAGTGTCGAGGCGGTAGATGCCCTTTCCCGAAAACAGCGCGTCGCCCGACAGCTTGAAATAAAAATCCTCGGCGCGGTTATAAGTGTCACGACCGGCTGCACAGGCAAACTTGGTCGAATACGGCGTTTCAAGGGCGTAGAGGTTATATTTGTTGATAAAATTCAAAAGCTCGTAGCCGTTTGCGGGGTGCTCCATGACGGCCACCGCGCGCGCCGCCGCCGAGGGCTCTATAACGCTGTCGTCGTCAAGCAAAATTACGTATTTCGGCTTTTTTACATCCTCGCTTACACAGGAAAAAGCCGAAAAATCGCCGCTACATAGCGCCTCGTTGAGCGCTTCAATAGCGCCCCGCTTTCTCTCGTGCGCCGAAAAACGCTTGCCGTCGTAAATCCGTTTTCTGATTAACACGGCGGGAAGATAAGCGGCTTCTTTACCCAATTCGGACTTGAGAGTATCCAGCGCGTCCGAAATCTCGGCGTCCAAGGCGGTTTCTACGGTGTCGGCGGCGGGCAAATCGATCAAAAGAGAAAAATTAATGTTCTTTTCGGCATTCACCGAGCGCGCTTTAAGCGCTCTTAAGGCGGCGTCTTTAAACTGTTCGGCCGTAGCGATAAACAGCGATACCACGACGAGCGCGTCGGCATCGCCGAGGTGAGCTTTATCGATTTCGGGAAGCTCCAAACTGTTTAAAAAATGCAAAAAAATCCCGATAAGGACGTTTGAGACCAAAGGATATAAGGCGGCCGCCGTCAACAAAAACACAGGCGCAATCAAATATGCGGGCACGAAAATCGCGGGAACTGCGGCGAAAATCAATGTAAGCGCGACGTTGAGGGCGATAAAGAGCTTGGCGCGACGCTTGGGCGCGTAGTCCTCTTTCAAAGGATGTATTATTTCGCTTTCGGCATAGACCATAAGCTCCCGTTTGTGGAAGAACAGCAACGAATAGGGGTCGACGCCGTGAAGCTTGGAAAGCGAAAGCAGCCGCTTGGTGAAAACTTCCTCACCGATATTGATTTTATCGGACAACTTGGCTATCTGCTTTAAATAGATGTGCTTGCTTTGCTCGGTCAGCTTGTTGAAGGTTTTGTCCTCCGACATAAGGCTAAGCGGCTCAAAGCGAACAAACAAATCGGCCAACGATTCGTCAAGGGTGTGGAGGCTCGACACAGCCCTTTCGGTCACAATATTGGTTTCCCGAATCATTGCCGCGAAGGCGCCGTCAAAGCTGTCAAAGGCGCCTTTGTTGAAATAGCGATACATTCTGGCGGCTACGGAATGTTGGCGTTTATAGGTCAGCGATTTACAGAAGCTTGAGCGAAAGAATCTCCGAACAAGGTTTTTAAAGCTCATTCCAAGCCGATAAAGCCTGTTATAGTGCAAAACGCGTTTGGACGCGTCGGCAATTTTTTGCAATAAAATGTAGTGCAGCGCATCGGAAAGAGAGCAGAGCTCGTTGTAGTGCAGTCGGTTTTCAAAGGCCGAGAGCGCCATGTCAACGCGCTCCTTAGTCACCTTGCCGGCAGAGTAATCGACTATTAGATTTGCAAGCTTTAAAATTCTGGGCTCGCCCGCGATATGCGGCAGTGTCGAGAAGGTCTTGGGCGCGATTTTCTTTTGCGCGCGCATGATGACGAAATGGTTGTCATAGAGCCATTTTTCACACTCGAAGAGCTCGCCCATCTTCGCTTTCTTCGACAGCATGTGATAAGCGCGCTTTATTTCGGCGCCGAAATCGGCCGCAACACCCCTGCCGCCCTTTACGGGAAGCAATGAGCGCGCCGACAGCGCTTTCACTTCCCTGACAAATTCCTCATCGCCTATGTTGCAATTTATGTCGCCGTATAAAAGCCGCCTCTCCGCCCTGAAAATCAAATATCCGAAAGTGAGCGCGGCGAAAATTATGAAAAAGTAAACCATAATGCTCCTGTAAACAAAATTTTTGACTAAAAATTAAATATTATTCCAAAGAATTCAGTAACGCAGTTATGCGCCCATAGATTAATTACAAAAGCACTTGAAAAATTCAATAATTATAAAGCTAGACAAACCCGCCCGCCGATATTATAATTAAATCATACGGGAGAAAAACCATGAAGTGTATGTATTGCGGCTCATCGGAGAGCAAGGTTATCGACTCAAGAGGCAGTGAGAACGGCGAATCTATTCGCCGCCGCCGCGAGTGCGTCAAGTGCGGCAAGCGCTTCACAACCTATGAAACAATCGAATACACGCCTGTCATGGTGATTAAAAAATCGGGCATCCGCCAGCCCTTCAGCCTCGATAAGCTGAAGCGCGGCATCGTGCGCGCCTGCGAAAAGCGGCCCGTTTCGATGTATGACATCGACAAGCTGGTTGAGGACATCGGAAAGCAAGTTCAAAACTCACTAAAGCAGGAAATCTCCTCCACCGAACTGGGCGAGATGGTGATGAACGGACTCAAACAGATTGACGAAGTCGCCTATGTGCGTTTCGCCTCGGTCTACCGCCAGTTTAAGGATATAGGCACTTTCTTGGATGAGATTGAAAAGCTCATGAAATAGCGGCGGCGGCGCGAAGCGCCGAACGAAAAAACGCTCAACGAAAAACGAAAAACGGCGGGTGCGGCGCAAAGCGCCGAACGAATAAATAATAACGAATAACGAATAACTGCGGTAGGGCGCGATGCGCCAAATTATAAGGAACGAATAACGTATTAAGATAGGTTAAAACTAACAAAAAACGGTGGATAAATGAGAAGCTTCGACTATTCCGGCGAGGAAATAAGGCTTTCCCGCCTCATCGCAAAAACTTATCCCGACCTTTCCTACAACCGAATTCAAAAGCTTTTGCGTGAGCGCGGCGTCAAGGTCGACGGCGTCAGGACCTCCAAGGACGGCTTGATTCGCGGCAGCGTCCACATTGAAATTTATGTCGCCGAAACCGACTTCAACGCCGTCTACGAGGATGACAACATCATAATAATCGACAAGCCGCGCGGCGTCCCCAGCACGGGAAAGATCTCGGTCGAATCGCATTTTTCCAAGCAAGGCTATTTCCTCTGCCACCGCCTTGACACCAACACGCGCGGTCTTTTGGTTCTTGCCAAAAACACCAAAACCGAAAAACTGATTGAAAAGAGCCTGCGCGAGCGCAACATCGAGAAATATTACCGCGCCCTCGTCTACGGCACGCTGAACGGAGCCGAAAAGCTGACGGCATATGCCGTCAAGGACAGCGCGGGCGGCTATCTCAAAGTCTACGGTGAACCTGTCCCCGGCTCGGTTGAAATAAAAACAGCCTACAAAGTAATCGGATATGAGGGCGACAACACCCTTTTAGAGGTTCAGCTCATCACCGGCCGCACCCACCAAATCCGCGCACATCTCGCCTTTATCGGCCACTTCGTGCTCGGCGACAACAAATACGGCGACGAAGAAATCAACAAAAAGCTGGGCTTTTCCAAGCAGCAACTGACCGCCGACAGAATTGTCTTCCATTTCGATAAAAAGAGCCATCTGTTCTATTTAGACGGCAAAGAAATCAAGCTATAAAAATTATGTTATATGCATGAATTTGTTAAATTAATAAATCAATACTTTTTGTTAAGGCAACAAATCTGAATATATCATTAACACAGATTAAATTGCAAAACAGGCGGTTTATTTAATTAAACCGCCTGTTTTAACTCTGCTTTCTGCAAAAAACCTAAATATTGTTTTTGTTGTTTAAATTCAATTCATTAGCTATTATCTAATCGAAATAAAGGTCTTCCTTTTTTATAGCGGCGCGCAGTTTTTCGACGGCGCGCTTCTCGATTCTGGAGATGTAGGAGCGGGATATTTCATATTTTTCGGCGACTTCGCGCTGCGTCAATGCCGCCTTGCCGCCTAAGCCGTAGCGAAGAATGATAATGTCATATTCCCGGGCGTCGAGCGTCCGCTTGGTAAGCTCCAGCAAACGCTCCATTAAAATGTTGCTCTCCACGCCGTCGAAGACGCTGTCGCTGGCGCTCGTCAAAATGTCAATGAGGCTTATTTCGTTGCCGTCTTTGTCTATGCCTACCGGCTCCTCCAAAGATACGTTGCATTTGTGTTTTTTACCCGAGCGCAGAAGCATCAATATTTCGTTTTCAATGCACCGCGCGGCGTAAGTGGCGAGCTGTGTGCCCTTCCCTTCCTCAAAGGTGTTGATAGCCTTAATAAGGCCAATCGAACCCACGGAAATCAGCTCGTCGGTGTCGGGATAGTTTATATATTTTTTTGCGATGTGGGCGACCAGCCGCAAGTTGTGCTTGATTAAAAGTTCGCGCGCCGTCTCGTCGCCTTCTTTGGAGAGTCTTAAGTATTCCGTTTCCTTCTCCTTGCTCAGCGGTTTGGGAAAGGAGCTCTTGGTGTCTACATACGCCGAAAATATAAGCAAATCCTTAAAAATCGACAGCAAACCCGAAAAAAGCATAAAATCCCCCAAGACAAGCATTATAATATATGAGCTCAAAGCGGCCTAAGTGCCAAGTTCCTAAATATTGGACGAATCGCACGCTTGACTATGGGGGCGGTTTATGTTAGAATCCCGTTAGGTTAGCCGGATGGCCGCATCGAAAGATGAGGAAAGTCCGAGCACCATAGGGCATGGGCGCTGGTTAACTGCCAGTGGAGGCAACTTCAAGGAAAGTGCAACAGAAATAGACCGCATAACGCAAGGGTGGAAAGGCGAGGTAAGAGCTCACCGACGGTTTGGCGACAAACCGGTCCTGTAAACCCCGTCCGGTGCAAGAGAATAGGAGCGCTACGGCTGCCCGCCGGCTCCTATAAATCGCTTGAGGGCATAGGCAACTATGCTCCTAGATAGATGGTCATCCAAGACAGAACTCGGCTTACAGACTAACCTAAAAAAACCGTCCGCAAGGACGGTTTTTTTTTTATGCCCCGTTGAATTTAAGCATTTAATGGGGCCCCGAAATTCGAAGGAAAAAATTGAAATAATTATAATAATAAGCTAATAGTTTTTTTGTGGTTTTATGTTAATTTTGATGGGTATGGATTATGCCTTAAATTACACAAAAATAGGGAAATTGTTTGTAGATAATACCAGTTAATACGGTTTAAATTCAAGCTTGTCAAAATGTGAATTTTATTGCGGACAAAATGCTCATTTAGCTAAAATATTTTTGTAAAAAGCCTATTTTAAGTTGACTTTTTGCTTTGGGCTATTATATAATGTTCAAGGTCAAAGGAAGAGTTGTGTGTCCCGAAAACGACGCAGACTCTAGACCCCAAAATCAGTTTATATCACCCCTAATTTCCCCTCTAGGTGAGCCAGAGCCTTCAAAAGCTTTGGCTCATCTTCTTTATTTAAAACGCTATTTTTTATAAAACCTAAAATAAATTTATTTTAGAGGGTTAAACGTTTGTTTTTTAATTTTGGTTGATTTATAATGTATACATCCTAACAACTAAAATGATAAGGAGAGTTTTATGGAAAAATACAACCCGTACGACAACTTTTTGAAAGTTATGGAAAAGGCCGCCGATATTATCGGATTGACCAAGCAAGAATACATCACGCTCTGCTATCCCGAGCGTGAGCTTAAAGTTTCGCTGCCCGTCAAAATGGACGACGGCTCAATCAGAGTGTTCGAGGGCTACCGCGTCCAGCACTCCACACTGCGCGGCCCGGCAAAGGGCGGCATACGCTTTCATAAAGACGTCGACATCGACGATGTCAAGGCTCTCGCCGGCATGATGTCGTTCAAGTGCGCGGTCGTCAATATACCCTACGGCGGAGCCAAGGGCGGCATCACGCTCGACCCCTCCACGCTGTCCAAAGGCGAGCTTGAAAGAGTCACCCGCCGCTATACCTCGGCCATTCTTCCCATCATAGGGCCGGAAAAGGACATCCCCGCTCCAGACGTCGGCTCCAACCCCCAGGTCATGGACTGGATTATGGACACTTACAGCGTCAATAAGGGCTACGTTGTGCCCGGCGTCGTCACCGGCAAGAGCATCGAGGTCGGAGGCTCGCTCGGCAGAAACGAGGCGACCGGCCGCGGCATAATGATTATCACGCTTGAAATGCTAAAGACTTTGGGAAAAGACCCCAAAGGCGTCAGAATCGCCGTTCAGGGCATGGGCAACGTCGGCAGCATCGCGGCGACTCAGCTTTACGCTCAAGGCTGCATAATCACCGCCGTTTCCGACGTTTCGGGCGGCGTCTATAAGAAAGACGGCCTCAATATTCCCGAAATCGTGGCTTTCCTCGACAAAGGCAAGCGACTGCTTAAGGACTATAACGCTCAAGGAATCGAGCGCATTTCCAACACCGACCTCATCGTATCGGAATGCGATGTGCTGATTCCCGCCGCGCTCGAAAATCAAATTACCGCCGCCAACGCCGCCAACATCAAAGCGTCGGTCATCGTCGAGGGCGCCAACGGCCCGACCACCAAAGAAGCCGACGAAATCCTTGCCAAGAAGGGCGTCTTGGTCGTGCCCGACATCCTTGCTAACGCGGGCGGCGTCACTGTCTCCTACTTTGAGTGGGTGCAGAACCTGCAGTCGCTGATTTGGGACGAGGCCGAAGTCAACAACATGATGGCGAAAATCATGAGGAAGGCATTCGGCGACGTCTATCAACAGGCGAAGGAGCACAATTGCTCGCTCAGAAACGGCGCCTACATTCTTGCGCTTAAGAGGATGGCTACCGCCTTTAAGCTCCGCGGAATCTTCCCGGGTTAACAAATTCATATATTAGCGCGTAAGCAGAATAAGCTTTAGGCGATTGGCTTTGTTTACTGCCATTGTCGCGAGGCTGTCACTTATTTCAATAAGCTCCTGCTCCTCTCCTCGCCGAACCTCGCCACTCATCCCAAATCTTATCCTGCTTGACAGGTTTTATGAAAAAGTAAAAGCCGCCAAATTTGTGGCGGCTTTTTTATTGTCATAAATTTATATAAAGCTTAGGAATATTGTCTAGATTAGCATAAGTCGTCTTCGAATTTTTGTTGTTGGGCGAGTTTTAGAAGGTCGGCTTTTTTGCGGGCGCGCTTGATGCCGAGGGAGGCAAAGATTATGGAAAGGATAATGACGCCGGCGCCGCCGCCGATGAAGACATACCACATCGTTTTGGACATGAAGATGTCCTTTGCGATAAAGATGTAAGTCCCGCTTTCCGACGCTTTGAAGTAGGCGTAGCCGTCGCGGTAAAC
>DAOTKC010000013.1:0-35881 GCA_035449045.1 Eubacteriales bacterium | reverse complement strand
CGAGGCCGAGCATCTCTGCATATCGATGCGCGGCGTCAAAAAATCGGAGAGCCGCACCGTTTCTGCGGCGTCGGCGGGCGAAGTGCCCGATTCCGTAAAAGCCTTCGTTCTCGGTAAAATCAAGGCGGTGTAGCGTGGAGCTTTGCGGCGGCGTTTTTCAAGACACATTGGTGATGGGAATCCTCAACGTGACGCCCGACTCTTTTTACGACGGCGGCCGCTACAATCATGTTGACGCCGCGCTAAGGCGCGCCGAGGAAATGCTTAAGGCCGGCGCCGATATTATCGACGTCGGCGGTGAGTCGACAAGGCCGGCTTTCACACCGATTTCGGCCGAGGAGGAAATTTCCCGCGTTTTGCCCGTCATAACCGCAATTAAGGAGCGTTTCGGCTGCATTGTTTCGCTCGATACCTACAAGCCTCAAACGGCGGCAAACGTTCCCGCCGACATAATTAATTCGGTGTTATATTCAAGAGTGCTCGCAGAGGCGGCGAAAGTGAGCGGCGCACATTTAGTCATAACCTCGAGCGCCGACCTCAAAGCCTCAACCGATTTCTTAGCTGATTTGTTAGCCGACATAAAAGCCTCTGCATCCGATGCCATTTCGGCGGGCGTAAAGAAAGAGAAAATCATAATAGACGGCGGCGTGGGTTTCGGCAAGACGATGGAGCAAAACCTCTCGGTCATCAAAAACATTGCCGCGCTCAAGGCGCTGGGCTATCCCGTGCTTTTGGGCGCCTCGAGAAAATCGGTCATCGGCAACACGCTGAACATTCCCTGCGAGGAGCGGCTGCCCGCCACGTTGGCGATAACGGCCTTCGCCGCGCTGAACGCTGTCGACATCGTGCGCGTCCACGACCCCAAAGAAAACTATCAGGCCATTAAGATGCTGAAAGCGATAAGGAGTGCTCGATAATGAATGGCGGCGACTTTATTTCGATTTCGCGCATGGAGATTATTGCGAGGCACGGCTGCAACGAATGTGAGAAGCTAAACCCCCAAAAATTTCTGGTGTCCGCCGACCTTTTTCTTGACGGCTCGCAGGCAGCAACCTGCGATGATTTGACCAAAACGGCGCATTACGGGCACGTAATGAAGCTGATAACTTCGTTTGTGATAAAAAACTCTTTCAACTTAATCGAAACGCTGGCGGAAAGGCTTGCACGCGAGATTTTGACCTTTAGCGAAGGCGGCGGCCGCCCGCCCGTAGAGCGCGTCAAGGTCAAAATCGAAAAGCCCGCCGTCGCGGCGGCATTCAACGCCGAATCGGTGGCGTTCACGGCGGAGCGCCGTTGGCACAGCGTTGCGCTTGCGCTGGGGAGCAACCTAGGCGACCGCGAAGCCAACCTCGCCGCGGCGGTTCAATATCTCAAAGCCGACGAAAGGATAAAAGACGTCCGCTCATCCTCGACGCTAAAGTCAATTCCCTACAATGTCAAAGAGCAACAGCCCGACTATTTAAATTCCGCCGTCACTTTAAAGACGGTGTGCACTCCGTTAGAGCTTTTGGACTTGACGGAATTTACAGAAAAGCGGCTCGGCCGTGATAAAAAAAGCGAAAGGGCGCCCCGAACAATCGACATCGACATTCTGCTCTTCGATGACCTCGTCCTCAGAACGCCGCGGCTCACCATCCCGCACTACGACATGGAAAACCGCGCCTTTGTGCTTTCACCTCTTGCCGAAATAGCCCCCGAGCTAATACATCCGTTATCGCAAAAGTCGGTATATATTTTGTTGGCCGAACTTAGGCGAAAATGATATCGTGGCGGGTTTCGTCTCGGCGAATTAAGATTGGGACACTAGGGGAAATAGGGCAAAAAAAACCCGCAGTGCCGTATATTAGTAGCCTATTTTCTAAACCTGTATTTAAACAGGGTGGGTAAATGCTGCCTGCCATTCTGCGATCCGCAAACGAGGCGGCTTGGCATCCCGGCCCGGACGCGCAATCCCTTATAGAAATTGTGGTTCAAAATATGGCTACCTACGCACACCGCAGGCGTAATTTTATTATAAACTATCCATACGCAAAAAGCAATACCCATTTTTTAGCTCCGAACTCGCTACTTTGCCTAAAACCTTTAGCTTTCCATTAGAAAGCAAACCATAATATAAAAACCTAAAAAGCAGTATAAAAAATCGCCCGACTTGCGGGCGATTTTTTTATTTATTAAAAGTTGATTTGATTAGTTTTCTGCGGAAACTTCGGCGGTTTCGGCTGCGGTTTCGGCAGCAGCTTCGTCGATTTCGGCGGGCGCTTCGACCGCTTCGGCAACCGCTTCGGGCTCCTGATTGAGGTTTTTAACGCCGCTGATAAGCACCCAGCGCATGAGCACGGCAAAGCCTATTCCTATGAAGCCTCCGAAAGTCACGTCGGACAAATAGTGCGCGCCCACAATGATTCTGGAGAGCGCCACAGCGCCGATGTAGGCGAGCGGGAAAATCCAAAGCAACTTTTTCTTCCAGCCGCCCAAGGTCTTGGGGAAGATGTCGGGCAGAATGATGAGCGCCATAATGGCCGCCGCCGCGCCCGAGTGGCCCGAGGGGAAGGACTTGAAGGCGTCGCCGGTGTGCCCGAAGACGGTGGTATCTATATTCTCCATGCTGACGACGTAGGCAGGTGCGCGGTCGGCAAAGCCTTGCGGCAGATACCACGGCGTGAATCCCTGATAGTTGCCGTTGGGGACGGCGGAGCGGTCAAGGGCTCCCACCATGACGCGGAAGCGCTCGCGCGCCCAAAGCTCCTTCATGCCCATGATGACGCCGTTGACGAACACCGCGATAAAGAGATAGAAGAGGGCAAACCAAAGCAGCTTTTTCGCCAAGGGCTTGGGAATAAGCAGACCGATTGCGAAGGTGAAGCCGGTCATGACAAGCGCGAATGCGATTTGATAGGCGATAGCAAAGCTGAAGGGCTCGGCGGCGAATCTGCCCCAAAACCAGTGCATGCAGAAATACCATCCGCCGGCAACCAAAAGGCCGAACAGCACTTTCAAGAGAATTCTGACCGCCTTGTTCTTGCCGAAACCCTGCAAAAACAACAGCATGCCGATGACGGGCGCCGCTATGTAGGTGGGCGTTTCGCCGAGGTTGGCGAAGAACTGGCCGTAAAAGCAACCCGGGAAATACAGCGCTTTGTTGATTTGAAGGTCCAAAAACGCCGCCACCGTAATCAGCGCGCCGAAAACGGCGACACCCACGGCAAGCTCAATCCAAGCTTTTTTTGTTAGTTTTACCATAATAAACCCCCTTTTTGGGTATTTTCTTCATTCTAGCACACTAAAACGACTTTTTCAACACTTTTTGAAAAATGTCTTAATTTTTGTGCATTATTTAATAAAGTGTCTGATAATCGCCAGAGCCGCCGACTTTAAAAAGCAGAAAATCAAATCTAATTTCGGCCATTGTGCAAGCTCCGGTCTATACAAAAAAATTTGGGATTAGGGAGTTAGCGTGAATATCCGCATTTAATAATGATGTTGTTACCGTGCTTTGATTTTGAAAAATTTATTGTTGAAAGCAATAATGTTAGATTTATATGGTGTGAAAATTCTAAGGCTTGGGCTTTTGAAGGGAGAAGAACATTTCGCCGTCTTCGCGGACAATGAGCGCGATATAGCCGTTTAAGTCGGTGCGGTAAACTGTCGCGTCGATATTTTTAAGGCGTGTCAAAAGCTCCTCTTGAGGATGGATAAAGTCGATGGCGCCCACTGAAATCACGGCGTATTCGGGGGCGATAAACTCCAAAAACGCCGCCGAAGTCGACTTTTTGCTGCCGTGATGGCCGACCTTCAAAACGTCGCAGTCGATGGGGGCGGTCAGCGTCATAAAGTATTCCTCGGTCGAAAAACCGGCGTCGCCCGTGAAGGCTATTTTCCGTCCGGCGTATTCTAGAATCGAAATAGGCGAAACTTCGTTGTGAAGCTCGTCGTCCTCCTCCGACATGGCGAGATAGAACTCCTCGGGGCGGCAGTAGAGCGTCATGTCGTAGCACTCGCCGTCAAGGCTTAAAACGCCGATATTATGGATTATTTCGGCGGTTTTCTGCTCTTCGGCCTCCTCTAAAAACTTTTCGTAGCTCGAGGAGCCGACTTGCTCTAAGGTTAGATAGGGCGCGTAGATGTAGTCAAAAGTGTATCTTTTTAAAATCGAATCCAGCGCGTTGCAGTGGTCGCGGTCGGGATGGGTCAGCAAAAGATAATCAATGTCGCCGCTCTTTATGCCGAGGCGGTTTAAGTAGTCAATAATTGTGCTTGTCGGCGCGGTAATGAGGCTTCCGCCGTCCATCAGCATATTTTTTCCGTCGGGAAATTCGATAAAAATTGATTCGCCCTGTCCGACGTCGATGAAATGAATGATAAGGTCGCCGGGCAGCCGCTGAAACCTGAGGAAGGAAAAATCGGGTTTTTTTTCGGGCTCACCGACATTGATTTTGACGCCGCCGCCCGGCTTTACCGCGCTTTTGCCGTCATCGTCGGCGTCGCCGCCCTTCGTTTGGCAGGCGCAAAACGAAAAGAGCAACATTAAAACTAACGCCGCCGTCAAAATTCTCAGTTTTGCTCCCCCGAAGTTCATATCCGCCCCTATCAATTTATGTTTTATAATGCCTAGGCTATAATGCGGTTAATTAATCGGAAACATTTTCCCCGCCGTTTTCGGACTCTTTTACATCGTCAACTCCCGAAATATCGGCCTCGTATTCGGCAAGCGTGCCGTCGGCAGGCTCGGTCGTCGGGTTTTCCGCTTGTGCGGCCTCGCGTCGGGATTTAAGCGCCGCCATAATTTCCTCTTTCTTTTTGCCGACCAAGTCGTAGCGGAACATGGGAAGCGCCGTCAGCAGGCTGGTTATGCCGGGCATGGCGGTATAGGCGAAAAACACCCAGTCTTTGGTGCTCTTGGTGATTTGCTCAAAGGGTATCGATGCTTTATAGCCCGAAAGCCCGATAATGACGAGTCCTAAGGCCGCGCCCATGGCGAGCGATACCTTGATGGCGAAGGAAAGCACGGCATAGGCGGTGCCTTCGGTGCGCTTTCCCGTCTTATATTCGTAATAATCCACGGTGTCGGCGACCATCAGCACGGGCACGATGTTGACGCAGCCGAACTGCAGCCCCATCAAAAACATCATGCCGAGGATGATATACATGTTGAAGCCTTCAAAGCCTATGAAATAAAAGGCGATGAAAGTCGCCGTCGACATAATAAAACCGTAGAGCGACATGCCGATGTAAACCTTGCGCTCGTCGAATTTCTTAATAAGGAAGGGGACGGAGAGCATGCTTACCATGCTGCCGAGCGCCGAGGTTATGCCGAGCGGCAAAATTTTGGCGGGGCTTCCCAAAATGGCGCCCGCCACCTGCGCCTGTATTCCCATGGCCGCCTGACGCCCGAAGCCCAAAAAATAAGATAAAAACACCAGCATCAGGTATTTGTTGGTCTTAAGCGCGCGTCCCATCTCGCGGAAGGACATTTTCTCAACCTTATAGGGCACGCGCTCTTTATTGATAAAGAAAATTAAAAGGAATAGCGCCGAGCCTAAAACGGCGATGACCGCCGCCGAGATGAAATATTCCCATTCCGAGATGGCGCCCGTCATAAATTTGGCGCCGCCGGGAAGAAGCAGCGTGCAGAGCGGAACGAGAATGGCGGGCGAAGCGAAGCCCACCGATTTCAGCGTATTGGCGAGTGATACGACCTTGGTGCGCTCGGCGGGATAGGGCGTTAAAACCGCCGCGATGGCCTGCGAGGGCACGTCGCCCAGCGTCATCGCCATGCACCAAATAAAATACATAAAGAAGATGTAAAAATAAAGCCCGACGCCGCTTATTCCTTTAAAGGGAGTGAAAATTAAAACCGTCATAACGACAAGCGGGGCAAGGGAATATAAAATAAACGGTTTGAGCTTGCCGAACTTGCTTTGAGTGCGGTCGATGAGGTTGCCTATGAAAGGGTCGGCTACCGCGCTCGCCACTCTCGCCACCAGCACGATTATGCCGACGATGGCGATATCGGCCGCCATGGCATAGCTGAAAAACTCGGCTTGATAAGTGTTTAAAAGCCCGACTATCGCCTGAAATCCGAAAAGCCCGAAAGCGTAGGCCAGCACCTCCCGTTTGGACATAACCCTGTTTTCGGAGGCTTTAGCCGCGGATGGGGGGTTCTTCATTGAGTTTGACCTTCGCCTGCGTTTTCGGATACTGCGGCATCTTCGGCAATTTTTGCTTCGGTTTCGCCGCTCTTACCCTTTTTAGTAAGCTTTGCCTTGACGGCCCTCACCTTTTCCTTATCGGTCAAGAAATTCAAAAGCTTGATGGCGGCGTAAATCAGCGCCATGACGACGAAGATGCCCAGCATACCTTTCCAAAGAATGTCGAGCGAGGTTAAGATGTTGGTTTTATTTACGGCGGAAAGAATCAGGTTATTCATACTGCCTCCTCAACCCAACAGCGCGGGCACGATGGAGAGAATTATGCCGCCCGCGACAACCGAGGCTATCTGGCCGGAGACGTTGGCGCCCACGGCGTGCATTAAGAGGTGGTTAGTGGGGTCGGCTTCCAAGCCCAGCTTTTGAATGACGCGCGACGACATCGGGAAAGCCGAGATGCCCGCGGCGCCAATCATGGGATTGATTTTTTTGCTTTGGGGCAAAAACAGATTGACAAACTTTGCGAACATGACGCCGCCAATCGAGTCGAAGACGAACGCGAACAGTCCCAGCGCCATAATGAGGAGCGTCTGCCACGTGACGAAGACCGAGGCCTCCATGCTGGCGGCAATCGTGATGCCGAGCAGCAGTGTTATAAGGTTGGCGAGCGCCTTTTGCGCCGTTTCGGAGAGGTTTTCCAGCACGCCGCACTCGCGAATGAGGTTGCCCAGCATCAGCATTCCCACCAAGGCGACGGAAGCGGGCGCGACCAGTCCCGCTATCACGGTGACGACGATGGGGAAGATAATTTTAGTCGTTTTGGAAACGCTTCCGGGGTTGTATTCCATCTTAATCATCCGCTCTTTTTTAGTGGTGACGAGCTTGATTGCGAGCGGCTGTATAATAGGCACCAGCGACATATAGGAATATGCCGCGACGGCGATTGCGCCTATATATTTGCTTTTCAAAACTTGGGAAACGAGTATGGAGGTCGGGCCGTCGGCGGCTCCGATAATGCCGATTGAAGCGGCGTCGGCTATGCCGAAGCCGAACAGCGTGGCGAAAATGATGGTAAGGAATATGCCGACCTGCGCCGCCGCGCCGAAAAACAAGAGCTTGGGATTGCTGAGCAGAGGCCCGAAATCAATCATGGCGCCGATACCGATAAAGAGAAGTAAAGGCATCGCCTCCGATTCCTCTATACCCACCTCGAACAGCCATTGAACTATGCCGCGCACGGGCTCGGTAATTCCCTCGATGTTCTGTGTCATGGCGCCCGAAAAAGGAATGTTGATTAAAATGGCGCCGAAGCCCATGGGAAGAAGCAGCGCCGGCTCCATCTCCTTTTTGATGGCGAGGACAATGAGAATGATTCCCACAATCCACATGACGACCTGTTGCCAGCTTACGCTTTTAAGCCCTTCTATCAAAAAATCGAATGAGTTCATAAAATCCTCGGTTTTTGGTTTATCAAAGGTTATTTGTTTTTCGGGCGTATTTTTTAAAAAATACCCTCTCATTATAATTGATTGTCTGAAAAAATGCAATCCTTTTAAATCAAGGGGGAGTGAGGATAAGGTTAATGAGGTTTTTTGCAAAAATCCCGATATAGCTTGAAAGGCGCGCCCGACTGTGCTAGTATAAAAATAAGGAAATTTAAATTTTTTCGGCTTCGAGGTGCCTATGGAATGGTTTATTCTGCTCGTCATCGCGCTTTCTGCGCTTGCGCTGGTGCTTTTCATCACTTTACTTATCATCGGCAACGCCGTCTTCAACCGCGTTGCACGCCGCCCCGACGGCGATAAAATCAAGGACTTTAAAAATCTCGCCAACCGCACGCCCGACTACTATGAAAACCTCTACAAGTCGATGGACAAGCTCAAGGAAAAACGCTTTGAGCGCGTCGACATCACCTCTAAAGACGGGCTCAATCTAGCGGGCTTTTATTTCCCCTCCGACAAGCCCTCCGACAAATTTGTCATCTGCGTCCACGGCTTCACCAGTTACGGTTTTCGCGGCTTTGCCTCTTTCGCCGATTTTTATAACGGAATCGGTGTCAATATGCTTCTCATTGACAACCGCGCCCACGGCGAGAGCGAGGGCAAATACGCCGGCATGGGCATTTTGGAGCGCTACGACATAGTATGTTGGATAGACTATTTAATAGGAAGATTCGGAGAGGGCATTAAGGTTTATCTTCACAGCAACTCTATGGGCGCCGCCGCCGTCGTCATGGCGAGCGGGCTCGACCTTCCCGAGCAGGTCAAAGGAATCATTGCCGACGCGCCCTTCACCAACTTCTACGACCAGATGAACCACACCATAAAGGCGGCTTCGGGGATGAGCGGCGCGCTCATGGTCAAGCTTGCTTCATTCATCGCCCGCCGCCGCGCCGGCTACGGCTTTAAGGACGTCGACGGCGCAAAAGAGATAAAAAAAGCCAAGGTGCCCTTCCTCTTCGTCCACGGCGACGCCGACTACTTCGTGCCGCACAAATGGTCGGAAATACTCTACGCCGCCTGCCCCACACAAAAGGACTTTTTCCTCGTCAAAGACGCCGGCCACTCGGCGTGCTACTACATATCGCCCAAAGAATACGAAAACAAAATCCTTTGGCTTTTAAATCTTGAAACGGCTTTAGAATAGGATAACCAAATTAGGTTTTCTGCGATTGGACAATCTGCAAGCAAACAATAAAAAAGGCCCGCGGTTGCGGGCTTTTTTGATCTAATGATTTGTTGGATTTTGCTAAAAGATGACTTTCATGCGGTAGAGTTTGATTAAATCGTCGCTGCCGACGATGACGCTTTTGCCGCGAATCGTCACTTTGACATTGTCTTGGTCGTCATACTTTTTCATAAGCGTGCGGTAAGCCTCGCGCGTGTCCTTGAAATCCTCAAAATAAAAGATGACCATACTTTCGCTGTCCTCGGAGTCATAAACGTTGACCTGGCAGGTGAGGTCGTCTATTTCGAAGAACACTTCGCTGGCCAAAAGCAGGCTTTTTTCCTCTACTATGCTGACGGAGACATTCTCGGTCTTTTCAAGGTATTTTTCGACGCGTTCGGGCGCGGGCGCGACGGCGACCTGCGAAATGACGGCGACTATACCCAAAACCACCGCCGCCATAATTGCGATTTTAATAATCCATTTAATAATCTTAAACATATTTTTGTCCTCCCGCATAATAGTTTAGCACACATTTGCAATTTTTTATACTAAAATTTGCCTCGGAATAAATTCAGCCGATGTGAAGCCCGAAAAAAAATCGTAAGATTTGACATACCGCGCTCGGGGTGTTACAATTGCCCCGACTTCTTTGGGAGGCGCAGACCTTGGCCGCCGAATATTTAGCTCTCTTTTTGCTTGCGCTCGGGCTTTCCGCCGATGCCTTTGCGGTATCGGTGATATCGGGGCTTTCCAACCTCAATCTTTTAAAGCGGCATTATTTTTTGACGGCGGCGGTATTCGGCCTCTTTCAAGGAGTAATGCCCGTCGCGGGTTACTTCCTCGGCTCGCTTTTTATCGACAAAATAGCCGCCTACGACCACTATGTCGCGCTCGCCGTCCTTAGTTTAATCGGCGGCAAAATGATTTTTGACGGCGCGCTCGCGCTCGCAAAAAATAAAGAGCCCAAACCCAAGGCTTTCAGCGTTCCCTCGCTTTTAATTCAAGGAGTCGCGACAAGCATAGACGCGCTCGCGGCCGGTCTTTCCTTTTTGGTTATTCCCATCAATATCTTTATCGGCGGCGGCGTCATAGCCGCGGTTACTTTCGCAATTTGCTTTTTGGGCATTTTCCTCGGCCACAAGTGCGGAAGGCTACTTAAAAACAAAACGCCGATTGCGGAAATTATCGGCGGCGTAATCCTTATCGGCATAGGAATCAGAATAGTCCTTTCCCACGTTTTGTAGGCGCGAGCGGATGCCCCTTGCTTAATTCCGCATTAAATATATTGGATTATTAAAACTATGTATGCTATAATCTATAGGTATTAAGTTTAAAGGAAAGCTTATGAGTGTTTTCAGCGAGTTTGAAACGGACACCCCGGAGGTCGCGCCAAAGGCGGCTTCGGGCGAGTTCGTAATAAGAACCTTCGGGCTCAACAAATTATACGGCGGCAGGGCGGCGCTCTCCGACGTCAACGTCAACGTGAGACGCGGTGACATCTACGGCTTCATCGGCAACAACGGCGCCGGCAAGAGCACGCTCATTAGGATTATTACCGGGCTTGCCGCGCCCAGCTCGGGCAAAATCGAGCTGTTCGGCGACTCCACGCCCGCGGGACTCATTCAGGCGCGGAGGAAAATCGGCGCCGTAATCGAGGTCCCCAGCCTTTACAACAACATGACGGCGAGGGAAAACCTCGTCATGCGCTCCCTTCTTCTCGGCGTAAAGCCCGACTACAACAAGCTGCTCGACACCGTGGGGCTGCCCGCGGTCGGCAAAAAGCCCGTTAAAAACTACTCGCTGGGCATGAAGCAGCGGCTGGGCATAGCGATGGCAATCATGGGCGAGCCCGAGCTTTTGGTTTTGGACGAGCCGATAAACGGGCTGGATCCGGCAGGAATTTACGAGGTGCGCGAGATTTTTTCCGACCTCAACAAGCGGCTGGGCACCACGCTGTTTATCTCCTCCCACATTCTGGGCGAGCTCGCCAAAATCGCGACTGCCTACGGCATTATCGCCCAAGGCAGGCTGGTAAAGGAGTTGACGGCGGACAGTCTTCGCGAGATGTCGACGCAGAGCGCGAGGATAATCGTCGACGACATCGAAAAGGCTCAAGCGGTGCTCGCCGAGCTCGGCATAACGAGATATAAAATCGGCCCCAACAACGCCATTTTCGTTTCCGAGCGGACGAGCGAGCTTCCCTATATCAATCAGGCTCTCAACAAAAACGGCGTTTTAGTGCTTCAGTCCGAGCTTATTACCGCCGATCTCGAGAGCTATTTCATGAGACTGATGGGAGGGACGCATAATGGACAGAATGCTTAAATCCGAATTCTACAAGCTTTCCAAGAGCAAAACCATTTTTGTCGCGCCTCTCGTCGCTTTGGGGCTGATTCTAATTACTACGCTGGCGCTTCGGCTGATGCTCGGCAACTCTTCGGGCGCCACCATTCCCGAGGAGTTAACCGGCTTTACGGGAATCAACTTAAAGGCGCTGCTTTTTGCCGCGCCCAGCACTGCAAACGTCCGCCTTTTGGTGATTTTGGCTTGCTGCATATTCATCGCGGGCGACTTTGCCTCGGGCACTATGCGGATTCAGGCCGCCTCGGGCGAAAGCCGCGTCAAAATTTATCTTTCCAAGCTTATCGCGCTCTCCGTCTTCGCCGTCGCCCTAGTGCTTTTATCGGTGCTGCTCGCGGCCGCGGTGGGCGGAATATTCTTCGGCTACGGCGACAGCTTCACGGCGGAGGAATTCGGAATTTTGATGCGCTCGATTTCGATATACGCCTACGTCGCCGTCGGCTACGTCTGCTTCTATTCCATGGTTTCAACCTTCTTCCGCACCATCGGCGCGTCCATCGGCATCTCCATCTGCGTCTATCTGTTTTTAAACCTTTTTGTGGCGCTGATTACGCTGTGGATTCCCTCCTTTCAAAACGCCTTTTACTATGTGCTGAGCACGATGGAGAACTACGCCGCGTGGGCGGGGACTTTTGAGCAGGTCGATATTCTGCGCGTAGTCTTGGTGCCGTTGGGCACGATTTTGATTTCGGGCGGGCTGGGGCTTTGGAGCTTCGTCAGCCGCGACATCAAGTAAAAACAAATAAAAGCGGCCTTTAAACCGTTTAAATTCAAGAATATTCTTTATTTTTTCGGCGGTAGTATGTCAATCGAAAGACGGCTTAAAAATTTATCCAAAATATTGTTGGTCTTAGTTTTAACGCTGTCTTTTCTGTTGCCTGCCGCCTTTTTTATCGGCGTTCAGACGGCGTCGGCGGATGAGAGCTTCGGCGACCCCGTTGTTGATTCCATTCTCGACGAGCTGTGGTGGTTTTCGGAAGATTACCTCAACATGGCGGCGGTCAAGGCCGAGGTCGACGCGCTCAAGGCGGCGGGCGAGCTTGGCGACCCTTCTTCTCCCGAGTTTGAGCCCGTCCTCATCGCCGTAGTCGACACCGGAATAAGCTACGCCCACGAGATTTTCGGCGGCGTGCTGGCGTCTGCGGACGGCGGCTCCACAATTTTAGGCACCAACGTCGTGACTGCGGGCGGCTCGCTGGACGACGAATCGACCAAGATGCACGGCACTCACGTGGCGGGCATTTTAGCGATTTTAATCCGTGCTTTGGGACTGCAAGATTACATTAAAATTATGCCGATAAGAGCCAGCCACACCGACCCCGACAGAAAGAACAAGACGCTTTTCTTCCATGATTTCAAGGCCGAAAACGTCATAAAATCCGTGGCGTGGGCGGCGGCGCACGGCGCCGACGTCGTCAATATGTCGCTTACCACCACTAATACGTGGAACAGCGTGCGCACCGAGATTTCCAAATGGACGGATGAGATAATTTTCACGGCGGCGGCGGGCAACGACGGCTACGGCAACGCGCTGGGCAAGCCCACATCCACCGCCAAGGGCTATCCCGCCGCATTCCCCGAAGTGCTGGGGGTTATGGCGGGTCAGCCGTCGGCAAACGGGCTGGTTTTCTCGAGTTACAGCAACGTTTCGGGCTCCTATGATTTAATCGCGCCCGGCGGCAATAAGGACGTTGAAGACGATAAAATTTACAGCGCGCAGTTCTTCGGCTCGGGCGCGACCTATCAATCGACTTACGGATATAAGCACGGCACCAGCATGGCGACGCCGATGGTGTCCTTCGCCGCCGCGCTCTTAAAGCTTAGGCTGGAGGCCTTCGAAAGCTCCAACTTTACCACGTCCGATGCCATCAGCATTATGAAGCGACACAGCGAGGTGACCGCTTTGAACGGCTCCTCGGAATACGCCGCGCTCAACCTCTATTCCCTTGTTTCGGGCGACCTTGAGGAGCTTTTGGGCTATTCTTACAACGAACCCACCGGCGTCAACGTCGCCGTCAGCGGCTCCCAGCTCCAGAAAGTCAACAACCTTCACGAGCTGACATTCTCGGCGAGTATTCAGCCGACAGGCACCGACCCCCGAGTCAAGGTCAAGTGGATGGTAAACGGCGAGGAATCGGGACAGGGCATGACATTTAAATGGACGCCGACCGGCGCGGGCATCTTCAACGTGACTGCGCAAGTCAGCTACCGCGGAATCAACGTAGAAAGCCAGCCAAAGACTGTGACGGTGCATTATATTAAGCCCTTTGCCGAGGAAATTAAGATTAACATTGAAAGCGGCCTTTCCGGCGTCGAAACAGGCGAGCTGCTCGAGTTTTATCTTTCGGGCTTGGAATTTGCCGATCCCGCAACCGAGGTCGAGTGGTATATAAACGGCGAGCTTGTCGAAGTGGGCGGTGCGCGGTTTGCTTTTATGCCGACGAAAGCGGGCAAATACACTATTTCGGCGGTTTACGGCGGCGACGTCCTTTGGGAGGACGTCGAGTTTGAGGTGGGGAAAAGCGACAGGCTTTGGGTTATTCCCGTTGCCGTCTCGGCAGGCATTGTCGCGGCGGCCTTGGCCGTTTTGACGACATTACTCATAATAAATAAAAGAAAAGCCGCGATAAACATTAGCGTCGGCGGCGAAAAGTGAGGTGGCGAATGGGAAAATTGAAAATTCTTTTGATTTTAATGTGCCTTTCGGCCGCGCTCATTCTCTTTCCCGCCGCGGCGGATTTTTCGGCCGAGGCGGACGGGTATGATTTTTCGCAAGTCGGAGAGAGCGCCCTTCCCGACGGTTTTGACACCGCCAATCTTTGGTATGACGCGGCCGCCTACCTCGATATAGCTTCGCTCAGAGCCATTGTCAAGGACTGGGCGAGCTCGGGCAAGCTTCCCGACCCCACCCTCCCCGATTTCGAGCCCATCATAGTTACCGCCATCGACACAGGTATCTCGCTCGGTCACGAATTGTTTGAAGGGCTCTACGTCTACGACGACGAGGGGCAGCGGCTGACCTATGACGGTTACCGCAAGATAGAATCCCCCGACGCCGCCGAGGACGCCGAGGACCATGGCACCCACGTCAACGGCTCCATCGCTATTCTCATCAAGGAGCTGGGGCTTCAGGATTTTATTAAAATCCTGCCGGCGCGCGCGGTGTCCACCGTGACCTACTATGAGGGCGGCTACGCCGAGCACACATTCAACCCCACCCATATCGTCAACGCCATGGTCTGGGCGGAATCGCACGGCGCCGACGTCATCACGATGTCGCTGGGAAGCGGCGGCGCCATTTCGGGCGGCATTTGGAACGGCGGCTATATGAAGCAGACGATGGAGCGGCTGACGAATACCGCCATAGTCTTGGGCGCGGCGGGCAACGACGGCAAGGTAAGCTCGGAGTTTGAGCACTATCCCTCCCTGTGCGAGGGCTTCGTCAGCGTCATGGCATATACGCAGGGGACGTCGCCGAGGCGGCTCGCCGGCTTTTCCAACTACGGTGATTACGACATCGCTTCGCCCGGCACAAGCATTTGGAGCGCCACCGATTACAGCGAAGATTCCGGCCTCAGCCATTACGACTATAAACAGGGCACCAGCATGGCTACGCCGATAGCGGCGGCCGCCGCCGCCCTTCTTCAGCTTCGCTATCAATACGTCGAAGAGGTCGACTGCTCGGCGCGCATTCTTTCCGAAATTTTCAAAAACCACTCTGATAAAACCATTCAAAACCACGCGAGCGCGGGCGCCATCGAGCCGGTGAAAATGCTGGACGCCGTCAAGCTTTTAAGCGAGGACTTTGAGCTATCCGAGTTTTATCCCGCGCCCGAGGCGCTCAACGTCAGCGTGTCCGGCCTTTTAAATCAAAACTTGGGCAACAAGTCGCCAATAACATTTAAGGCCTCGGTGTTGCCGCTCGCCGCCGACCCCGCGCTTTCCGTTAAGTGGTATGTGGACGGAGAGGAAGCGGCAAGCGGAAGCGTATTTACCTATACCCCCGAAACCCAAAGGACGAGCGAAGTTTACGCCGTCCTCGGCGATGATATTCTGCAATCCAGAACCTTTACCGTTAGCCTAAATTATCAAAAAGTGCTTGTCAGCGAGTGCTCGCTCGCTCTCGCGGCGGGCAGGGCGGTGGCGGGAAAAGACGCCACGGTCACACTTTCGGGCGGCGAATACGCCGACCCCGCCACTATAAGCTGGAAGGTGGACGGCGTCCCCTTTGCCCAAAACACCGCGTCCATCAACCTTGAAAACCTCAAAGCGGGCGTCTATCTCATCGAGGTGACGGTGGGAGGCAACTCCCGCGAGTTTGAGTTTGTGGTGGGGCTCGACTATCCTCTCATCATCGGGCTTTCCTCGGCAGGCGGCGCTCTCGTCCTTGCGGCGGTAATTTTGACGATTGTTTTAATCAAGCGCAAACAAAAGGCGTTAAGCTCAAGTGATGCCGGCGGCGTTAGCGAATGAGCGCGCGCGAAAAATAAGATTGTTTTTGTTTAGCAATAAAAATTAAGCGAACAAAAAGCCGTTCAAAACAGCTTTAGAAAAGAAAAACCCGAGAGGGCAACAAATAAATAAGTAACGATGTTAAAAACGATTTTCATCACAGGCGGATCTAGGGGCATAGGTCGCGCCACGGCCGAGCTTGCCGCAAAGCGCTTCAACGTCGCAATCGGCTACCTTAAAAGCGAAAGAGAGGCGCGGGATTTGGCGCGCATAATTAACGAGGGCGGAGGCTCGGCGCTGGCGGTCAAGTGCGATGTCGAAAACGCCTCCGACGTCCTTTCTGCGGTAGAGCAAATCAATAAAAAATTCGGCACCGTCGACGTTTTGGTAACTTCGGCGGGTATCGCGGAGCAAAAGCAGTTTCAGGACATCACCGACGACGACTGGCGGCGGATGATGTCAGTCAATTTTTTTGGTGCCGTCAACGCCGTAAGGGCGGTGTTGCCCGATATGCTCAAGAAGAAATCGGGCAAAATCATTGCGGTTGCCTCGATGTGGGGTGAGACGGGCGCGGCGATGGAGTCTCATTATTCGGCGTCCAAGGCGGCGCTCATCGGGCTTGTCAAGTCGCTCGCCAAGGAGCTGGGACCGTCGGGCATCGAGGTCAATGCGGTATCGCCCGGCGCGATTTTGACCGATATGCTTTCGGGTTTTTCCGACGCCGAGCTTAAGGAAATTGCGGAAAGCGCGCCGCTCGGGCGGCTGGGAACGCCTTTGGACGCCGCCTCGGCGATAATGTTTTTGGCGTCCTCCTCAAGCTTCATCGCGGGCGAAGTTTTGAGGGTCAACGGAGGCTATTTGATTTAATAAAATCCGCCGTTCGGCGGATTTTTTTACCTTGATAATTTTCAATTACTCGGCATGGGTTTTGTATTTCGCAAACTACGCCTAGACTATCGGTTCGGCAGCTGCCTTTTGATATTTTTTAAAGAAAGCAAGCATTTTTTCGGTGGTATATTGGGATTCCTCGTATTGCGGCAGCAGCACGCTGTAGCAGTGCACCAGCTTGTGCCTGCGGTTTTGGTTGTCCATGTCGAGGAGCTCGCACTCAACACCTTTTTCTTTTAAAAATTTGTAAAGTTTTCGCGATTCGCGCCGCACAAAGTCGGCGTGGCCGGTGTTTAAAAATATCGGCGGGAAATTTTCAACCTTATTGTTGTAAACCGTCAAATAGGGCAGAATGGGGCTGGTTTTGTAATCCTCGCCCAAAAACATCCTGAAGAGAGCGCGCACCACGGGCAGCTTGAGTTTCTTGAAAAAGTCGATGTTGAAGACTCCGCAGGTGAGGCCGGCAGCGTTGAATTTGATGTCGGATTTGACGTCCAAAAGCGCGGCAAGTTCAGGGTCGGCAAGCGCGGAGAGCGCGAAAGAAGAGAGATGTGCGCCCGCGCTGTCGCCGGTCAGGTAGATATTTTCGATGTCGCCGCCGTAACGCCCTATGTTTTCAAGCGTCCAGTTGAAGGCCGCGAATATGTCCTGAATATTCTTGGGGCAGACACCCTCGGGTATCAGGCGGTAGCTTATGTTGACGGCGACGTAGCCCGCCTTGGCGATGCCTTCCATATAATTGACGTTGCAGCCCTTATCGCCGTAGACCCACGCCCCGCCGTGGATATCGATGACGACGGGGAGCTTGCCCTCGGCGTTTTTGGGGCGGTAAACGTCCAAAAGATGATAGAAATTGCCGTCATCTATGTAAGGAATGTCGGTGAACCGCTCGATCCCCTCGACCTCAACCCACTTTTGTCTATAGTGGGGCATAACCAGTTTGTCGTTGACGCTTATGAATTTTTTAAGTAAAAACTTGTGCCAGCGGTTCATAACTTCCTCCGATATATAAAAACACATTAAATTTAATAGTAATATTATACGCTCGCCGCGCGCCTGAGTAAAGAGAAAATCATATAGCGGAAAACAAAATCATAATATCCTGTATGTGGTATGTCGCGCTGTATTCCTTTATCGCGGGCGTGGGCGGCACCTTCTTGGGCGGCGTTCTGGGCGCGCTGGTCCCCAAAAAGCACCTCGGCGTCTTCAACTCCGTCGCATCCGGCATAATGCTGGCACTGGTCTGCCTCGAGCTCATTCCCGATACTTTCAAGGTATCGGGCTTGTTGCTTTTAGTTTTAGGCGTAGCGGCGGGCGTGCTCGCTATGGAGGTGCTCAGGCTAGCGCTTGACAAAGGCCGAAAAGGTGTTAGAATAAAAACCGGCGGAATACTGATGTTTTTCGCCATCGCGCTTCACAATTTTCCCGAAGGTCTGGCGATTGGGGGGAGCGAGGCGCTCGCGAGCGGCATTCCCATCGCTATTTTGATTGCGCTTCACGACATCCCCGAGGGGCTGGTCGTCGCAGCGCCGCTTATCGAAAGCGGCGTAAAACGCTGGAAAGCCGCGCTCTACGCCGCGGTGTCGGGGCTTCCCACCGTGCTCGGCGCCGTCATCGGGCTGGCGCTCTCCGACGTCTTCGATGTTTGGGTGGCGCTGTCGCTGTCGATGGCCTCGGGCGCCATGCTCTATATGGTGTTCTGCGAGCTCGAAATGCAGCAGCCGCTCGACAAAAGAAGCCTCGGTTATTTTGAAATTTTAGGCTTTATAATAGGGCTAATTATGATTAACGTATTATAAAAACCGCGCTTTATCTATATAATTTAAATTGATAAAGTGCGTTTTCGGAAAATAATGAAAATGAACAGTGTAAAAAATCACGATATTTTTTCGGTGATAAAAGTAGATAAACTGATAGAAAATTTCAGGATATACAAAGCAAGTTCAAAAGCTAAAGGATGCGGACAGAAATAATCGACATAAACCAAATAAAGCGGGCGGCCGACGTCATTAAGGCGGGCGGCGTCGTCGCTTTTCCGACCGAGACGGTCTACGGCTTGGGCGCCGACGCCTTCAACCCCGATGCCGTAGCGCAAATTTTTGAGGTCAAGGGCAGGCCGCAGGACAACCCGCTCATTGTCCATATAGCCGACAGCCAAGAGGTAAAAAAGCTTGCGCGCGATATTCCCGAGGTTTTTTATACGCTCGAGCGCGAGTTTATGCCCGGGCCGCTGACGGTGGTTTTAAAGAAAAGCGACGCCGTGCCGCCGGTAGTGGTGGCGGGCGGCGACACCGTGGGAATAAGGATGCCCGCCCATGCCGCCGCCATAGCGCTGATTAAAGAAAGCGGTGTGCCGATAGCCGCGCCCTCCGCCAATTCTTCCAGCCACATCTCGCCGACGCGCTCCGAGCACGTTTTTAATGACCTCGGCGGCAAAATACCTTTCGTCATCGACGGCGGCGCCTGCGAAATCGGCATTGAATCGACCGTTCTGGACCTTACTTCCGACATTCCCACCATTCTTCGGCCGGGCGCGGTGACCGCCGAAATGCTGTCGCGGCATTTTACCAAGCTCGGTAAGCCCGAGCTGGGCATAAAGATTGCCAAGTCGCCGGGCATGAAATACCGTCATTACGCGCCCTACTCGACCGCCGTGCTCGCCGCCGACCTTGAATCCGCCATGACCTTTTACGATAAAAAGGTCGCTGAGGGTAAAAAACCCGTCATTTTGCTGAAAACGGGCGAAAGCGCAGGGGCACGCCAAGTTATATATTTAGGGAAAGACGGCGCGGAAGCGGCAAAAAACATTTACGCCGCGCTGCGCACCGCCGAGGCGGAATTTGACTTTATCATAATCGAAAAGCCGGAGGGCAGCGGCATAGGCGAAGCGATTTTAAACCGCCTATATAAAGCGACCGAACCAATAGTCAGCACTGTTTAGATTAATTGCAAGGGCTTTGCACTATAATTTGATTGAAACAGAAGAGCTTTTCAAGATAAAAAAACGAAAAATTTTTAAGATAAAAAAATCGAAAAACTCCCAAGATAGAAGAATCGAAAAGTTTTCAAGATAAAAAATATGGCGAAACTGAGAATACCCAAAAAGAATACCGAAATGCTCAAGGTTTTGTTCGTTTGCGCGGGCAATACATGCCGTTCGCCGATGGCTGAGGCTATTATGCAGGAGGAGCTGAAGCGGGCAAGGGACAAGAGTATTTTTGTCGACTCGGCGGGCATCGGCGTCAATCCCGAGGAAAAGACGACTCCCGAGGCCTTGGCCGCGCTTAATTCTCTCTGCATAATAAGAAAGCCCAAAGCCGCCAAGCCTTTGAGCGCCGAGCGGCTTAGGTCTTTCGACATAGTGCTTGCCATGACGCCCGACATCAAGCTTGCCGCGCTGTCCATGGCCGACGAAAACGACCCGGTCAGGATTTTTTCCTTGGATGAAGCGGCGGGCTTATCCGTGCCCGACCCTTTCGGCAAGGGCGAAGAGGAATATAAAAAGACGGCGGCGCTCTTGTCTTCCGCCATGCCCGGCATTATCGAATTTGTCAAAAGCCCGGCCGCCCGAAATAAGTTTTAATCAACTGCTTATATTTTTTTATTATATCGCTTTCGATATCGAACCGTTATTCTCAATTGTTTGCTTAATTAATCCGCTTCCCTAGCTTGTATTTAGAGCTAAAAAACCCTTTTGTTACGCCTAATTTAAGCTACGGCGTTTTATTTGGAAGCATTAATAGCTTGATTTTTCCTTAGATATAAAATATAATATTAGATATCTTTATATCAATCTAAGATGTTATTTAGGAACATGGGAAATGATTAAATTAACCGATTGCGGCATCTTTTATATCAACGGCGAGTTTGTCCCCGAGACGGAAACCTTCTTGGAGGACAGAAACGAAGCCTATAAAAGGACGATTGCCTATTCTGTTTTATCGGCTCACAACAACGGCGCGCCGGCCGCGGCGGGCATGCCTTTGAATTTGACTTTCGACGTGCTTGCATCCCACGACATCACCTACGTCGGCATCATCCAAACCGCCAAGGCGTCGGGAATGAAGAAATTTTCGGTTCCCTACGTTTTAACCAACTGCCACAACAGCCTCTGCGCGGTGGGCGGCACAATAAACGCCGACGACCACCGCTTCGGGCTTTCCGCCGCCAAAAGATACGGCGGAATATTTGTGCCTGCACATCAGGCGGTCATCCACACCTATATGCGCGAGTGCTTCGCCGCGCCCGGCAAGATGATTTTGGGCAGCGACAGCCATACTCGCTACGGCGCGCTGGGCACGCTGGGCATAGGCGAGGGCGGGCCGGAGCTTGCCAAACAGCTCTTAAACCGCACCTACGACGTCAAATATCCCGAAATAATTGCGGTATCCCTGACGGGAAGGCTGAGAAAGGGCGTCGGGCCCCACGACGTCGCGCTGGCGCTAATCGGCGCGGTGTTTAAAAACGGCTTCGTCAAAAATAAGGTGCTGGAATTTATCGGCGAGGGCATCGACGTGCTCTCCGTCGATTTCAGAAACGCCGTCGACGTCATGACGACGGAGACCGCCTGCTTGTCCTCGGTCTGGAAGACCGACCGCAAGGTCGCCGAGTGGCTCCGAGTCCACGGCCGCGAAAGCGAGTTCAAGCCGCTCCTCCCCGAAAACGGCGCCTACTACGACGGGCTTATCGAAATCGACTTAAGCGAAGTCGAGCCCATGATTGCGCTTCCTTTCCATCCCAGCAACGTCTATAAGCTTGCCGACGTCATTAAATATCCGCACGACATTTTGTCGGCTGTCGAAAAAGAGGGGCGCGCCCTTCTCAAGAACAACTCATTCTCCCTCGTTGATAAAATCGACCGCGGCTGGGTCAAGGTGTCGCAGGGCATCATCGCGGGCTGCGCCGGCGGAACATATGAAAACATCATCGCCGCCGAAAATATCTTGAGCGGCGGCTCAATAGGAAACGGCGAGTTTGCGCTGTCAATTTATCCATCCTCGACACCCATTTACAACGCGCTTTTGAAGGCGGGCATGCTCTCCTCATTTATCGAGGCGGGCGCCGTCGTCAAGACCGCTTTCTGCGGGCCCTGCTTCGGCGCGGGCGATACGCCGAGAAACAACGGGCTTTCCATCCGTCACACCACCAGAAACTTTGAAAACCGCGAGGGCTCCAAGCCCGGCGACGGTCAGATGGCGGCTGTCGCGCTGATGGACGCCCGAAGTATCGCTGCCACCGCGCGAAACGGCGGCAACCTTACCTCGGCGCTCGAGGTGGAATATGAGGAATACAACCCCCGCTACAAGTTTGACTCGACAATCTATGAAAAGCGCGTCTATAACGGCTTCGGCAATCCCGACGCCACCGAAAATCTGGTATACGGCCCCAACATCGCCGACTGGCCGGAGATGCCCGAGCTTGCCGACCACCTCATTTTAAAGGTGGCGGCGGCAATCACCGACCCGGTGACGACGACCGACGAGCTGATTCCCTCGGGCGAAACCTCGTCTTATCGCAGCAACCCCTTAAAGCTCGCCGAGTTCGCGCTTCAGAGAAAGTGCCCCGACTATGTCCCGAACGCCAAGAGGATAGCGGCCGACCGCGACCTTTACCAAAAGACTAAGCAGCTTCCCGATGAGTATAAGCGCGCGCTGGCGGCGGCGGATATCCGCCTTCTCGGAAGTATTGGCATAGGCAGCGCGGTAGCGGCTAAAAAGCCGGGCGACGGCAGCGCGAGAGAGCAGGCGGCGTCTTCTCAAAGAGTTTTGGGCGGCGCGGCAAACCTCGCCCGCGAATACGCCACCAAGCGTTACCGCAGCAACCTCATCAACTGGGGAATGTTCCCGTTTTTGACGAACCATCCCTTTTCGGTCGGCGACGTCGTCATAATCCCCGACATTAAAAAGCTTTTGACGGATGGCGCGCTGGAATACGAGGCGGCGGTAATAAGCGGCGCTTCGGTGAAGAACATTGTGCTGACGCTGGAGCCTTTGACCGACGCCGAAAGAAAAATCATTTTAAAGGGCTCGCTCATCAACTACTACAACGAGAACAAATAGTTTTTTGCCTGAGAAATAAAAGCGATAAACCTCGTATTAATTAAGCAAATTACAAAAAAGGCGGTTTATCGTATCGAAAACGGGAGATAAAGATGTATTACGATAAAGAAATCGAAACAATGCCGCGGTCGGAAATGGAAGCGCTTCAATCGGAAAGATTGAGGCGCATCGTCAAATACGCCTACGAAAACGTCAAACTCTACCGCGACAAATTCGACAAAGCTGGCATAAAACCTTCCGATATAAAATCTATTGCCGACCTTGACAAGATTCCCTTCACCGAAAAGAGCGATTTCCGCGACAACTATCCCTACGGCATGGTCGCCGTCCCGATGGAAAGGACGGCGCGCGTTCACGCCTCCTCGGGCACCAGCGGCAAGCCGACCGTCGTCGTCTACACCAAAGACGACCTCGACATGTGGTCGGATTGCATGGCGCGCTTAATTGCCGCCGTCGGCGTCACAAGCCGCGATATCTGCCAGATTTCTTTCGGCTACGGCCTGTTTACCGGCGCGCTCGGCCTCCATCAAGGGATGGAGAAGCTGGGCGTCACCGTCGTTCCCGCCTCTTCGGGCAACACCGAGCGGCAGGTCATGCTTTTAAGAGATTTAGGCGTGACGGCGCTTGTCGCCACGCCCTCCTACGCGCTTCACATCTCCGAGGTAATTGAGAAAATGGGGCTGGATATAGGCGAGTTTAAGCTAAGGGTGGGGCTGTTCGGAAGCGAAGCATCTTCGCCCGAAATGCACAAGACCATTGAAAAACGGCTGAAAATCCTCTCCACCGACAATTACGGCCTTTCCGAAATCATAGGGCCGGGAGTGTCGGGCGAATGCTATATAAAAGACGGCATGCACATTAACGAAGATCATTTCTTGCCCGAAGTCGTCGACCGCGATACGCATCTGCCTCTCGAGCCGGGCAAAGTCGGCGAACTTGTGCTTACGACGCTGACCAAAGAGGGTATGCCCGTCCTCCGCTACCGCACCAAGGATTTGACGAAGCTCAACTACGGCGTCTGCGCCTGCGGCCGCACCACGGTGAGAATGGATAAACTGATGGGCAGAACGGATGACATGCTGATAATCCGCGGCGTCAACGTCTTCCCATCCCAAATCGAGGGTGTGCTTATGCCCATTCCCGAAATTGGCGGAAGTTACGAAATAATAGTGAGGCGCGAGGGCGCCCTCGACACGCTGGAGGTCTTAGCCGAGGTCGCCGACGTCTCCCTTCTCGAAAATTACGGCAACCTCGAAAAATTGAGGGAAAAAATCCGCCACAACTTAAAGACCGTGCTCCAGCTTGACGCCAAGGTAAGGCTAGTCGAGCCGATGTCGCTTAAGAGATTTGAGGGCAAGGCCAAGCGAGTCACCGATTTGAGAAAAATTTAACTACTGACTTAGTGCTGTATTGAGCATTTTGCTGAATTGAGCCGGAGTAATAATAAAAATCAATACTCCCTGTAAATTGCTTTATAGGGGCTCCCGTCGGATAGCTCATCCGATGGGGAAATAGGTAAACATGAAAAAATTACTGTTAGGAAATGCCGCGATTGCGCGGGGCGCGTATGAAGCGGGTGTCAAGGTGGCGTCGGCTTATCCCGGCACGCCCAGCACAGAGATAAGCGAGGAGCTTGCGAAATATCCCGAGGTATACTGCGAATGGGCGCCCAACGAAAAGGTCGCCGTCGAAGTAGCGCTGGGCGCCTCTGTGGCGGGCGCGCGCGCTTTGGCGTGCATGAAGCACGTCGGCGTCAACGTCGCCGCCGACCCCATCTTTACCGCGGCGTATACCGGCGTTTCGGGCGGCCTCGTCATAGTCGCCGCCGATGACCCCGGCATGCACAGCTCGCAAAACGAGCAGGATTCGAGATATTACGCCTTGAGCGCCCATATCCCCATGCTGGAGCCGGGCGACAGCGCCGAATGCAAGGAGTTTACCAAGCTCGCTTTCGAGATTTCCGAAAAATACGATACGCCCGTCTTTCTCCGGACGACGACGCGCGTCGCGCATTCACAGGACGCAGTCGAGCTCGGCGAGCGGGGGGAGATTCCCTTAAAACCTTATTTAAAGGACGTCGCCAAATATACCATGATGCCGTCCTCGGCCATCAAACGGCATATCGAGGTTGAAAAGCGCGAAAACCGCCTAATCTCCGATTTGGCGGATTTTGATATAAACCGCGCCGAAATAAACAACACCTCGCTCGGCGTCGTCTGCTCGGGCGTAGTCTATCAATACGTCAAGGAAGCGCTGCCCGAGGCGTCGGTGCTGAAGCTCGGCATTGTCTATCCCATTGATATTGAAAGAATTAAGGCGTTCGCCGCCAAGGTGGAGCGCCTCGTTGTCATCGAGGAGCTTGAGCCAATTTTCGAGACCGCCATCAAGGCGGCGGGGATAGCGTGCGAAGGGAAAAACCTGTTCTCGGTGCAGGGCGAGCTTTCGGCGGCGGCGATTAAAAACAAACTTTTGGGCGAGCCCGTTAAAACAAACGAATTGAGCCTGCCGGTGCGCCCGCCCGTCATGTGCGCGGGCTGCCCCCACCGCGGCGTGTTCTACATGCTAAGCAAGCTGAAACTTAGGGTGAACGCCGACATAGGCTGCTATACGCTGGGCGCACAGCCGCCCCTAAATTCGGTTGATACCGTCGTCTGCATGGGCGCCAGCATAGGCATGGCGCACGGCTTTGACAAGGCGGGAGCGGCGGGCGGTGTCGCCGTCATCGGCGATTCCACCTTCATTCACAGCGGCATCACCGGCCTTGTAAACGCCGTCTACAACGGCTCCGATATAACCGTGCTCATTTTAGATAACTCGACGACGGGCATGACGGGCCACCAGCACCACCCCGCGACGGGCAAGACGCTCAAAAACCAAGGTGCCAAAGTTCTGAACTTATATGAGCTTGTCCGCGCCGTCGGCGTCGAGGATATAAAGACGGTGGACGCATATGACCTTGCCGCCGTCGAAGCGGCCGTCAAATCGGCGCTCGAATTTAAGGGCGTTTCGGTCGTCATTGTCAAACGCCCCTGTGCGTTGATTTTGAAAAAGCGCGAGCCGGAATATTTCATCGAAAATTGCAAGCGCTGTGGCGCATGCCTCAAAATAGGCTGTCCCGCCATCAGAAAGGAAAAGGACGGCACGGCCGTCATTGCCATGGGTCAGTGCGCGGGCTGCGGTGTCTGCGCCGCGCTCTGCAAATTCTCGGCGATAAAGAGGAGCCAAAATGAATAAGAATATTCTTATCGTAGGCGTGGGCGGGCAGGGCACGCTGCTTGCATCAAAGATTATGGGAAATGCGGCAAACTTGCTCGGTCTCGACGTCAAAATAAGCGAAGTCCACGGCATGGCGCAGCGCGGCGGCAGTGTGGTGACACACGTCAAGATGGGAGAGAGAGTTTTTGCGCCCGTCGTCGCCAAGGGCGGCGCCGACTACATATTGGCGTTCGAGAAGCTGGAGGCGGCGCGTTATACCGAATTTTTGAAAGAGGGCGGCACCATAATCGCGAACAAGAAAGAGATTTACCCTATGCCCGTCATAATCGGAGCGGCCGAGTATCCAAAAGACATCATTGAAAAGCTGAAAGAAAGCTTTAAGGTCGTTGAAATCGACGCCGAGAGCGTGGCGCTCGAGCTGAAAAACCCGAGGTGCGCCAACGTCGTCATGGTGGGCGCGCTGCTTAAAAGAATGGGCGTAAGCTTGGATATCGCGCTGTCCGCGCTCAAGGAATCGGTCAAGCCCGAGTTCTTTGCGGTTAACGCCGAAGCCATGAAGCGGGGCTACGGAATCGGCTGACTTGCCCAAAATGCGTTTGGGGGTTTAGCCGGTTAGGTCGACAAGGCCGGTTAAGAAATACAGGGAAATATTAATTGATTTTAATGCCGGACAAAAAGAGGCGGATTATGAAATATTTTAACGAAACAATGGAAACGATGAAGCGGAGCGAGCTTGAATGCCTGCAAGGCGAAAGGCTTAAGTCGCTTGTTGCGCGCGTATATCAAAACGTGCCGTATTACCGCGAGAAGATGGACGCCATCAAGCTCAAGCCGTCCGACATCAAGAGCTTGAAAGACATCACCAAGCTTCCCTACACCACTAAAAGCGACCTTCGCGCCAACTATCCCTTCGGCACCTTCGCCGCGCCCAAGCGCGACATCGTGCGCGTCCACGCATCCAGCGGGACGACGGGCAAGCTGACTGTGGTCGGATATACCAAAAACGACCTTCAAGCTTGGGCGGAATGCTGCGCCCGCTCGCTGGTGATGGCGGGCTGCGACGAGGAATCGGTAATACATATTTCCTACGGCTACGGCTTGTTTACGGGCGGGCTCGGCATGCATTACGGCTCCGAGCTTTTGGGCTCGATGACGGTGCCGGTGTCATCGGGAAACACCATGCGTCAAATAATGCTGCTTAAGGATTTCGGCGCGACTTGCCTTTGCTGCACACCGTCCTACGCCATCTATCTTGCCGAGGAAATCACAAAATCGGGGCTTAAAGCGTCGGATTTGTCACTTAAAGCGGGTGTTTTCGGCGCCGAGCCGTGGTCGGAAGCGATGCGAAAGCAAATTGAAGCCAGCCTTAACTTAAAAGCTTTCGACATTTACGGCCTCTCCGAGATATCGGGACCGGGCGTGGGCATGGAGTGCTACCTTCAAAACGGCACCCATATTCAAGAGGACTATTTCTATCCCGAAATAGTCGACGCCGACACGCTCGAGCCGCTGCCTTTCCTCGAGAAGGGCGAGCTTGTCTTCACTACGCTTACCAAGGAAGGCATACCGCTGATACGCTATCGCACCCGCGATATTACCAGCCTTGACGATACTCCTTGCGAATGCGGCAGAACAAGTGTCAGAATGGGCAGGGTGTTCGGAAGAAGCGACGACATGCTGATTATTCGCGGCGTCAACGTATTCCCCTCCCAAATTGAAACGGTGCTCTTGAACATGGGCGACAAGATAGGCCCCCATTACCAGATTATCGTGGAGAGGATAAACAACCTCGACTTCATCGAAATTCAAGTCGAGCTCACCCAAAAATCATTCTCGGGCACCGTCAAGGACATCGAGCGCATCAGAGCGGAAATCGACCACGATATGCAGTCGATGATAGGCATCAATGCCAAAATAACCCTCGTTTCGCCCAACACCATTCCGAGAAGCGAAGGAAAAGCGGTGAGAATCATCGACAAAAGAAAAATATAGAATTTAATATTTTGAAACTTATTAAATAAGACTGAAAGAAAGGAGGAAATATTATGCTGGTTGACCAAATAGCGGTGTTTCTGGAGAACAGAAAGGGACGGATTTTCGCGCTTTCCGACCTGCTAGCCAAAAACGGCGTCGATTTAATAGCGCTGTCAATAGCCGACACCAACGATTTCGGAATAGTCAGGCTGGTGACCGACAACAACGACCGCGCCCTCGAGGTGCTGAGAAGGGCGGGATTTACCGCCGCCACCAACAGTCTTATCGGCATCGAGGTCGAGGATAAGCCGGGCGGGCTCGCCGAGGTTTTGAAAATTTTCGACGACAACGACATCGACATCGAATATCTCTACTCTTTCGCGCGCGTCGAGGCCAAAAAGGCTATAATTTTAGTCAAGGTCGCCGATACCGACAAAACACTCGAAATACTTTTAAAGCATAATATAAAGCTGTTGGACAGAAGTATCTGAGGCTTCTTAGGGGGCCTGCATAGATATTTCCCCGGGAGCTTTTAGTGCAGAACGTCACCATATTTATTGATTTGGGCGCGCTCAAGGATAACCTCGCCGCGCTCAAGTCGGCGTATAAAACGCGGCTGCTCTTTATGGTCAAGTGCAACGCCTACGGCCACGGGCTGGTGCCGGTAGCGGCAGCGGCGGACGAAATAGTGGATTATTTCGGCGTCGCCACTCTTGCCGAAGGCCGCATGCTGAAGGCCGCGGGCATAAAAAAACCGGTGTTGGCAGGCTGCATAAAGCCGGGCGAAACGGCGGCCGCAATCGACGCCGAGCTCGTCACCGCGGTGTTTTCGGCCGAGCAATACAATGCTCTTTCCGCCGCCGCCAAAGCAAAAAAAAAGAAAGTAAGCTGCCACGTTAAGATAGACAGCGGCATGAACCGTCTGGGCTTTAAATCGGAGGGTGAAATCACCGCTCTAGCCAGACGACTTAAAGCCGATGAATTTGTCGGCATCGAGGGCGCCTATTCCCACATTTCCTCTCAAGAAACCAAAACCCGCCAACTAGAAAGGTTTTTGAAGCTGGCCGAACCTTTAAAAGAACTTAACAAAGACTTGATTTTACATATCGCAAGCGGCAAAATCGGGCTGACTTCGCCCGAGTGCCGTCTCGGCATGGTTAGGGCGGGCCTAGCCGCCTACGGTTACTCGGACATAACAAAACCCGTTATGACGGCGGCCGCCGACGTTTTGCAGGCTAAGCCGGCTAGGCGTGGCGAAGAGGTCAGCTACGGCCATACGCCGCTTGAAAGGAACGTAGGTCTCGCCGTTATCGGCGCGGGATACGGCGACGGCGTGCCGAGAAGCCTCGCCACCAAGGCCGTCATCCGCGGCAGAGTCTGCGCCGCGGCGGGCATTCCCTGCATGGATATGACGGTGGTGAAGACGGAAGGCTTTTTGGCGAAGGAAGGCGAAGCCGCCGTGTTTTTGGGCGGCGAGATGACCGCCGAAGCAGTAGCCGAGGCCTCGGGAAGAATCCCCTATGAAATTTTGACGGGCTTTCACGGCCGATGCGAATACCTCTATTTCGATTAGGCAAAAAGCCGGCATTTTTTGATTAACAAGCTAAAACCATCAATTCGAAAAACCGGCCGGATTAAGTAAGCGGATAAATCAGCAAAAAAAATAACTCCAAGGAAAATCGGCGCAAAAGAAATATAATATTTTCGGCGATTTTTAGGTCGGTTATGCAAGATAAAAAAGCGCAGAGGGAGAGAATAAAAGAGAGGATAAATGGTCTTTCTAAGTCCGAGAGAGAAGCATTTTGCCGCGCCATAACCGAGAGAGCTTTAGATTTACCCGAATATAAATCTGCGAAAGTAATTTTCATTTACGTTGCGGCGGGAAATGAAGCCGAAACGGCGGAAATCATAGCCGAATCACTGAAAAACAACAAAACCGTCGCCGTTCCCGTAATAGTTGACAAAGATATGAAAGCGGCGGTCATATCGCCGAAAACGGAGTTTATCCTAAACAAATATAATATTAAAGAGCCTGTTTTGAAAAACGCCGAAATAATCAATCCCGCCGATGCCGAACTGATTTTGGCGCCGCTTATGGGATTTGACGAAAACCTGAACAGGCTGGGACGGGGCGGCGGCTACTACGACAAGTTTTTAGCCGAGGCGAAAAAGGCTGTCGTAATAGGCTTAGGATATGAACTTCAAAAAGAGCAAAGCATAATAACTGAGCCGCACGACAGAAAGCTTGACGCCGTCGTGACCGAAACCCGAATTTACAGAAACATAAACTGACTTATCCAAAAAAATGCACGCGAATTTATAATCAGGCGGGCTCACTAAAGGGAAAATTCTTTACGCCGAAACCGCGCGAAGCCCCGCACCAAAAAGTTCGCGGAGGAAAAACTTGAGAGTAATAAGCGGAAAATACAAGGGAAGAAAGCTATTCTCGCCCAGGGGCGACGAAATCCGTCCCACTTCGGACAGGGCGAAAGAGGCGGTCTTCGATATTCTTCAGTGGGAAATCGAGGGCGCGAGAGTGCTCGATTTGTTTGCGGGCTCGGGCTCGCTCGGCATAGAAGCGGCCTCGCGAGGCGCCGCCGAAGTGATTTTTTCCGATATATCGGGCGAAAGCATCTCGCTGATTAATCAAAATTTAACCAAAATCGGAATTAAGGCGCAGGTTTTCAAGCGCGACTATCGGCATATGCTGGAGATGTCGGGCGGCAGGTTTGATATTATCTTCATTGACCCGCCCTACGGAAGCGCGGCAGGCAAAGACGCCATGAACATCATTTTAGAGAAAGGCCTTTTAAACGAGGGCGGTGTAATTGTGTTTGAGACAGCAAGGACAAAAGAGGCCGACCTGATTTTTAGGACGGACATCGCAACGGACAAAAGGGATTACGGCGCGGCTTCGGTGCTGTTTATCCGTAAAAAGAACGCTTAAAGGAAAGCAAAAGAAGTTTTTATGACGGGATTCGTAACGGGCACTTTCGACCCCATCACGATTGGGCATTTAGAGGTGATACACCGCGCAAAAGAGGTTTTTTCGCGCGTCGTCGTGCTGTTTTTAATAAATCCCGAAAAAAGGTGCCGCTTTTCGCTTGAGGACAGGATGGAGTTCGCCCGCCTTGCAACCGAGGGCTTGGGCGTTGAAATCGCCTTTTACGACGGACTCGCCGTCGACTACGTCAAATCTTTGGGCGGCGGCTATCTGGTGCGCGGCGTAAGGGACGACGAGGATTTCGAATATGAAAAGGAAATGGCGGACTGGAACCTAGCGCACGGCGTCGCCACGCTGTTCTTCCCCGCAAGCGAAAGCATGACGCGCATTTCCTCGGAATCGGTGAGAAACAAACTTGCGCAAAGCGATTTTTCGGGCCTGCATCCCGCCGTCGCCGCCGCAATAAAAAAGCTGATTTAATTATTGAAAGCCGTTAAATATTCGTTTATTATATTTAAGGGGGTTATTTTAAAAAACCGCCTATCGCGGCTTGACTAAGGAGGAAATATGGAGAGAATAGACGAGCTTTTGAACGAACTCGAGGCCGAGTTGTTCCGAGCCAAAAAGGCCGCTTTTTCGGCGGGTGAGGTCGTGCTCAACAAGCGCGAGATACTGTCGCTCATCGACCGTCTTCGCGCCGCGTTGCCCGACGCGCTCCGTGAAGCCGCGCTCATAGTCGCCGACCGCGACAACATCAAGCAAGACGCCATAGACTTCGCCAACGAAACGATAGCGAACGCCGAGGCGAAGGCCGCCGAGCTGGTCAAAAAAGAGAGCATTTTAGAGCAGGCGGAACGGCAGGCCGACGCCATGATAAAGGAGGCCGCCGACTACTGCCTTTCCAAGGAAAACGAGGCGCGGTATAAGATTGACTGTTTGCTTCGCGAAGCCGAGGAATATTTGACGCGCGCCGTCTTGACCATCCGCCAAAACCGCGACGAAATCAGAAATAACTAAATAGAAAGGCTCCGAAATTCGGGGCCTTTTTTATGAGTTACGTAAAATATAATTTTGGCTTAATCGATACTTCTTTTCTTTTAAAATTGCAATAATAAGTTGCTTTTTTGTTTCTGTTTCGCGACTATTCGTTGTGATTGACGTAATATTCGCCGTGGAGCAGTTTGTGGATGTAGAGCGCTATTTCGGCTTCGCTGTAAATTAAGCCGTTTTCCACCCACCATTTCCCCAAAAACACGATTGCGCTCGAATAAAACTCGGCGATGACTTCGGGCGGCACGGAAAATTCGACGTTTTGAAGCCGGATTTTTTCGAGGTGGCTCTTTATGGTGCCCGAAATGTATTTCTGAAGTTCGGTGAAGATGACGCCGTTATTGTTGGCTCTGCCGATGCGTTTGAACGCCGGCATATTGCTGTTTATGTAGGAAACGACGTTTTTCATTATGCGATTGTAATAGTCCTCGGTATAAGGCCCGATTTCCTCATCAAGGGGCATGATGCGGCTTTGCCAATGCTGGATGCAGAAGCGTAAAAGGTCGTATTTATCCTTGAAATGGTTGTAGAAGGTGGCGCGGGGCACCATGGCGAGGTCGCAGATTTCGGTCGTCGAAATGGACTCGAAATTCTTTTTTTCAAGCAGCGTGAACAACGATTCCATAAGCAGCTTTCTGGTGCGGATGGTGGCGATTGAAACTTTTTTGGTAGTGCCTTTCATATTAAAAACCTCTCGGTCAGTAATTTAAAAAAATAATAACACAAAATCCGTCAATTGTCAAGTGTTATACAACAGTAACAATTAACCGAGCGCTACGCATTTTACACGGGCACGGCCGAAGAATTTTGCGGTTTATTATCGGCAAAAGAAAAGCAAACCTCGAAGCGAAATTAAAACATGTAATACAAAATCCACGAAACAAAAAAGAGTGGCCGCGCGCAACCCCGACTAGCTGCAAATAGTTTTTGACGGCTTTGGAACGGTAATTTAAATTGCTTTAGAGGTGATTTAAGGAATGCCGTAAAAAAAAGAAATATTGAAAAATGGTTAACGCTGAAAAGCGATAGAAAAAATTAATCTTCGGCGTCGCCGACAAGCTCAAAAATGCGGGTCTTAAGGCAATCAAAGCTTTCATCGCTAATGACGTGCTCGATTAAACAGGCGTCCTCCTTGGCTGTCGCCTCGGAAACGCCGAGAGCCATTAAAGCCTTGGTGATGACGCGGTGGCGCTCGTAGACGGCGGCCGCCCGCCTTTTGCCGTCCGAGGTAAGGGAAATAAGCCCCCCGTCCGTTTCGATATAGCCCTGCGCGGCAAGCTTTTTCATGGCTACGCTGATGCTGGGCTTGGTGAAGCCGAGCTCGCGCGCTATATCGACGCTTCTCACCGTGCCGCCCCTAAGCGACAGCACGAGAATGGTTTCGAGATAGTTTTCAATCGACTGCTTGTCCTTCAACTTTTAACCCTCTGGCGAAAAATTAGTTTAAATTCTCAATTAGTATCAAATAACCGTCATAAGTTATCTGTTTCTTTGAATGTTGCGCCTTTTTAAGTTTTAGAATTACTAAGCGAAAAACGCGCTATAAAAATATGATAGCACCATTATATTTTAAAAGCAAGTATGCATTTTTGCATAAATTTTTCAGCTGAGACGCCCAATTGATTTGCGCCTTTATGAAATATATGGTAATATCTGTAATATTTAGAGGGTATTAGGGGGTTTTTTATGCCCTGCGACCTGAAGGAGAGAGCAAAATGAAGATTAATGAAATTGAATATAAAAGGTGTCCGATTGAGTATCTCGAGTCGGCTTTTGCGACGTTTGAAGCGGGAATGAAAGCGGCAAAATCGGCCGAAGAATGCATAAAGCTTCGCGAAGATTTTATGACTGCCGTTGAGGAATGTTCGACTTATGCTTCGCTGGCAAATATGCGGTTCACCCTTGATACGCGCGACGAGTTTTACAAGGGCGAGAAGGAATATTACGACGAAAAATTCCCGATTGCCTCCGACCTTTTAGTTAAATCGGGCGAGCTTATGCTGGACAGCCCGTTTTACGGCGAGTTGAAAAAAGTTCTCAATCCCATAATCTTCAAAAGTTATGAGATTAACCGGCTGGCATACAGCCCGTCCATCATCGAGGAAGCGCAAAAGGAAAACGCCATCGCCACCGAATATTCCGGCCTAATGTCGCAGATGATATTCGACTACAACGGCAAAAAGATGCCGCTTAGCGTGCTTCGGGGCGAGCTGAGCTCGGCCGACCGCGCGGCAAGGAAGGCGGCGGCGGAGGCTATGGGCGCCGGCCTTATGGCACACCGCGAAAAATTAGACGAACTGTTTTCAAAGCTGGTCGAAAACCGCGACCTTCAGGCTAAGAAAATGGGCTATAAGGACTATGTCGAACTCGGGTATTACCGAATGTCTAGGATAGACTACAACCGCGAAATGGTGGAGGCGTTCCGACGCAACGTGTTGACCGACATCGTTCCTGTAGTCAGCGCGCTCAAGGCCAGAATAGCGAAAAGGCTGGGCATCGACAAAGTCATGTTCTATGACAACGAAATAGTGGGAAAAGAGGGCAACGCCCGTCCTAAGCTTGATAAAGAGGGCATATTTGCCGCCGCGCAGGCGATGTATGACGAAATGGACGAAACGCTCGGCAGCTTCTTTAAAAGCATGACCGAGGCGGGAGCGTTCGACGTCGATTCCCGCGAAGGCAAGTGGGGCGGCGGCTACTGCACCGAGTTTACAAAGTTCAAGCAGCCCTTCATTCTCGCAAACTTTAACGGCACCTCGGAAGATATCGACGTCGTGACGCACGAGTTCGGACACGCATTCGCCATTGGCGAGGTCCGCAAAAACGGCTCCTTGGCGGCGCGCGAGCTCGCGGTAGGCTCGATGGAGACGGCGGAATGCCACTCGATGAGCATGGAAGTGTTGTGCTATAGGTTTATGGATAAATTTTTCGATGAACCCGAAAAATATATGTATAAGCACCTTGTCGAAGCGCTCTCCTTCATACCCTACGGCGTCATGGTTGACGAGTTCCAGCACATCGCATATGAAAACCCCGCGCTGACACCCGCGGAGCGCAACGCCGTCTGGCTGGAGCTGGAGAGAAAATACCGCCCCCATCTCGATTATTCGGGCATACCGTATCTCGAAGAAGGGACGCGGTGGCAGTATCAGATGCACATCTACGAGCGGCCGTTCTATTATATCGATTATTGCCTTGCGCAAATTGTTGCGCTAAGCTTTTTAGTAAAATCGAGGAAGGATTTCAAGTCCGCGCTCAAAGCCTATCTGGGCTTTGTCAAGGAGGGCGGCACAAAGTTGTTCAGCAGGCTTATTACCGACGCCGAGCTCAACAACCCCTTTAAGGAGGGCACGCTGAAAAGCGCGGCCGCCGAAATAAACGACATCCTCCTCGAACTGGAAAGCCGCCTATAAAGAATTTATCAGAGTTTATATATGTTAAGGATATTACGTTTTTTAAGACCCGACGCTAAAAAAGTCGTCGGGGTATCGTTTCTAATACTAATCAGCACTATCGCTAATCTCGCGCTTCCCACGATTATGAGCGCCATAGTGGACCGGGGCATAAACGCCTCGGATATGGGCTTTATAATTAAAGCGTCGGCGCTCATGTTCGCGACGGCGGCGGTCGGGCTTGCCGCGCTGATTACCGCCGTCAAAATTTCGGCGGTCGTTTCGGCGCGCTTTTCGGGCGCCATCAGAACGGCGGTATTTAAAAAGGTCAACTCCCTCCCCTATAAAAAGTTCAGCGAAATCGGCACGGGCGCACTGCTTACGCGCTCGACCGAGGACATCTGGATGATTGAGGAAGTCGCCTACTTCATCATGCGCGGCTCCGTCACCATACCCGTGCTCGTCATAGGCGGCACCGTGCTGGCGCTTATGAAAAACGTCTGGCTGGCGCTCATTATGTTCTCCTGCACGCCCATCTTGATAGTGGCGCTCATTATAGTGTCGCGAAAAATCATGCCGCTGTAGGACACAGCCGACAAATACATCGACAAGCAGAACTCGATAATCCGCGAGCGGCTAATGGGAATCCGCGTCATCCGCGCCTTCAACCGCGAGGATTATGAGCGCGGCCGTGCCGCCGAGGCGACGCGCATCATGTTGCATGTCCAT
>DAOTKC010000012.1:0-39876 GCA_035449045.1 Eubacteriales bacterium | reverse complement strand
CACACGCTTAGCGTGTGGTTTATGTAACCAACGGCTTGCGCTCGTTGGTTATAATAAAAAAGCCCGCAACAGCGGGCTTTAATCCTTGGTTGGGTGGTTTTACTAATTTTCTTGCTTTTTTGAAAAGGTGAGGCCATCGCCTGCTGCGTCGACGATTATGTTGTCGCCGATTGAAACGGTGCCCTTTAAGATCTCCTCCGACAATTTGTCCTCGAGCTCTTTTTGAATGGCACGCTTTAAGGGGCGGGCGCCGTATTCGGCGTCATAGCCTTTTTCGACCAGATAGGATTTGGCCGCGGGCGTCAGCTCGATATAGATATTTCTATCCTTAAGCCGCGCTTTCAGCGCCTGAATCAAGATATCGGCGACTTTGTCGAGGTCGTCGCGGTCCAGCCTTGTGAAAATTATTATGTCGTCAACGCGGTTGATGAACTCGGGCTTTAGCGTCTTTTTCAGGGCCTCCATCTGCTTGGACTTCATGCGCTCATAGTCGTCCTCGCGGCTTCCCGAAGTGAAGCCCAGCGCCGTCTTGTTGATTTCGCGCGCGCCGATGTTGGACGTCATGATTATTATGGTGTTCTTGAAGTTTACCGTCCTGCCGTGTGAGTCGGTGAGCCTGCCGTCGTCGAGTATCTGAAGCAGGACGTTAAAGACTTCGGGATGCGCTTTTTCGACTTCGTCGAACAGCACAACGCTGTAAGGCTTGCGCCTGACTTTCTCGGTCAGCTGTCCGCCCTCCTCATAGCCGACGTAGCCGGGCGCCGAGCCTATCATCTTGCTGACGTTCTCTTTTTCCATATACTCCGACATGTCGATTCTAATCAGCATGTCCTCGTCACCGAACATCGCCTCGGCAAGCGCCTTGGAAAGCTCGGTCTTGCCGACGCCGGTGGGGCCTAAGAATATGAAGGAGCCAATCGGGCGCTTGGGGTCCTTTAGTCCGGCGCGTGCCCTCTTAATCGCCCGCGCCACCGCGGTTACCGCCTCTTTTTGGCCAATGATGCGCTTGCTCAGCGTTTCTTCGAGCTTTAAAAGCTTCTGCGATTCGTCCTCGGTGATTTTGCTGACGGGAATGCCCGTCCAGTTGGAGACGATGGCGCCGATTTCTTCCTCGCCAATGGAGAGCCGCGCCTCAACGCATTTATCCTTCCACGCCGAGCGCTCGCGGTCGAGGTCGGCCTTGATGGCGTCCATCTCGGCTTTAATCTTGCCCGCCTTTTCATATTGCTCGCGCTTAATGGCCTCACTCTTTTCGATGTTGAGCTCATTTATCCGCTTTTCGAGGTCCTTGATTTTATCGGGAGTGGTGAAAGAATAGATTTTCTTTCTGGAGGCGGCCTCGTCGATTAAGTCAATAGCCTTGTCGGGCAAGAAGCGGTCGGTTATATAGCGGTCGGAGAGGATTGCCGCCGCAGAAATAGCCTCGTCGGTAATCTCCACCTTGTGGTGCGCCTCGTATTTGTCGCGGAGGCCCTTCAAAATCTCAATCGTTTCGGAAACCGAGGGCTGCTCCACCATAACGGGCTGGAAGCGGCGCTCAAGCGCGGCGTCCTTTTCGATGTGCTTTCTATATTCGTCAATCGTTGTCGCGCCGATTGTCTGAATTTCGCCGCGCGCTAGCAGCGGCTTCATGATATTTGCGGCGTCCAGCGAGCCGCCTTCTCCGCTTCCCGCGTTGACGATGGTGTGAATTTCGTCGACGAACATGATGATGTCGCGGCTTTGCTTGATGGCGTCCAGCGCGTTTTTGAGCTTTTCCTCAAACTCGCCGCGGTATTTGGTGCCCGCGACGACGCTCGCCATGTCGAGCGCGAAAATCCGCTTGCCTTTGAGCACCTCGGGCACTTCGCCGTTGATGATTTTGAGCGCCAGCCCTTCGACTACGGCCGACTTGCCCACGCCGGGCTCGCCTATGAGCACCGGATTATTTTTGGTGCGGCGGCAAAGAATCTGAATGATTCTTTCAATCTCGCTTATGCGGCCGATGACCGGATCGAGTTTGCCCTCCTGCGCCTTTTTTGTGAGGTCAACCCCCACGCTCTGAAGCGCCTGCGGCAATCCTGAGTTTACCGATTCGTCGGCGCGCGCCGCGCGTTCCTGCTTGATGAGCGTAATGCGTTCGCTCGGCCCCTGCATGCCGCGCGCGGTATTGAAAAACTGATTGATTAAATCGAAAAAGTCTACGCTCGCATCGGGCGGCTCGGCGCCGATAAGCTCCTCACCATCCTCGCCGCGCTGTAAAAACGCTATGAGCTGGTTTCTTAAATCGTCGGTGTCGATATTGAGCGCTTTCAGCACTCTTATTGCCACGTTGGATTGTTCGGTCAGCAGCGCGAGCAAAAGGTGTTCTGTGCCTACATAGTCGGAATTTAACTCGTTGGCGATGAGCACCGCCTTATCGAGTGCAGCCTTGACGTTGGGCGAAAACACAACCTTGGAGGTTTCTCGTCCCGTCGTCCTTATATAATTTCTGATTTCGAGCGGCGTGACGCGCAGCCGCCTCAATATCTCGCCCGCTTTGGCGTCCTCGACCGAGGAAATGCCGTAAAGAACGTGCTCGGTGCCCACCAGCCCGCCCGTCTTTGCCGCCAGCGCGATGGCTCTGTCCATAGCAATATTAACGCTTTTCGTCCATCTATCCGTCATACTATCACTTCCTTTTTTAGCATAGTTAATTTTTTATTATTAATTAGCTTTCCGCTAATCTCTTCCAATCTTGCTTATTATTATTTTGAACCTAATTTTCCCTTTTTGGATTTCCTTCTATTTTGGATTTTTTACTAAACCCTAAATCGGAATTTTAGCTAACCTCGCGACGTGGTAGCGGACAAGTTCCGCCCTCACTATATCCCTTTCGTCGGCATTTAGCTCCCTTCCTGCATAGAGGCATAAATTCGCGGGTTCTCCCGATTCAACAAGTTTATCAAGCTTATTTAAATCGATAAAGGGCAGAATCTGCAATATTACGCCCAACTTGATGTCGGAAATAAGCTCCATCAATCCCGCCGCCGTGAGCCTGCGGAGATTGAAAACCAGCTCGAAGCCCTTGAGGATTCTGTCCCGCGCCGCTATGCCGCGAAAGCCGGTAAGCTCCTCGCGTGCCGCAAGCTCGAAGGCGGATATGGTGAACGCGCTCTTTAGCACTCCCTCCAAAATGTCCTCCTCCGAAAGCCCGAGCGAACGGCGGTTGGAGATTTGATACATATTGCCGTGCGCCTTTGTCCCCTCGCCGTAAAGTCCCCTTATTTCATAATCCAGCTCCGACAGGCTTCCGAAAAGAAGCGCGGTTTTGTCGCATTCGTAGAGCGCGGGCAAAAACATCATGACCGATGCCCGCATACCGGTGCCGACGTTGGTCGGGCAGGCGGTGAGATAGCCGAGTCTTTCGTCGAAGGCTATATCCATCTCGCGCTCCAGCTTTTTGTCGAACTCCGATAACACGGCATACGCCTCCAAAAGCTGCAGTCCTTCCAGTATGCACTGGGCGCGGACGTGGTCCTCCTCGTTAAGCATAATCGACACATTCTCGTCGTCGCGGAGTATCAGCGCGCCGAACTCGGAATTTGAGGCAAGCCGCGGGCTTATAAAATGCTTCTCGACAAAGGACTGTTTTTGAAGCGCCGTCATATTTTTCATGAAATACAAGCGGTAGTTCATGAGGCCGTCGGCGGCGCGCGCCGCCGCCGCAATCACCGACTTCAAGCCGGCGGTCCGCTGGTTGGGGAACAGAGTGCCGCTTTGATTTCGGGCAAGCCGAACGCGGCTGGACAACACGGTGTCATTCATAGCGCGGCCTCCTTGAAGTCGGCAAACACAAGCTCAACAGCCGTGCTTCCATTAGCGCGCTTCACCGTGTTGTTAAGAAAACTAGATTTCAAAGGTTCGCTTGGCATCACGGCCTGCCTCCCCGCGCTAAAATCATGCCCTTAAGCCGCTCGGCGTCGTCCATTCTTCCGAACCTGACGGCGTTTTGGTATTCCGCTCGAAGCATGGCAATTTCGGGCGTGTCCCGCTTAAAAGCCTTGCGGCCGATGTGAACGGACGCGCCTTGACAACTCATTATGACCTCTTTTACGTTGAGATTTTTGTAGCAGTCGGGGCAGCCCAGATACATCGTAGCCTTAAAACGGCTTTCCGTCATTCCGCAGATGGGACAAACTTTTTCCGCCACCTTGACCTCCGAATTTTTTGCGGTTTAATTTTATATAGGCGTTTGCTTTCCACATATTTGGTTGTAGCAGTTATTATTGCACTTGACTATCAGGGAAAGGCTCGGCGCCCCCACTCTTTTAATTATATACCTCGATAAATTTTATCAAAGTTTTAAGCGCGGCTTTCGCGCCTTTTCTGCGCGAATAATGCCCGAATTTGATTATTTTGTTTGCCGCCCTATCCGCTCTAACGCATGAGCTCGCTTATGACGGCTTTTATAATGTTGGCGCGAATGACGTTTTCTAGCTTGGCGGGCGATTTGAGAGCTTTGGGTGATATGGCATAAAGCAACAGGCGCCCTTCGTTCTCATTTATATATCCGTCGTAAGTCAGCCGCTCTAAAATGTGGACGGCGTCTTTGTAGGAAAGCTCGACCGAAATTGCTTCGGCGATTGAGTTCAAATATTCGGCGCCAGAGGCGGGCAGCCTCACGACGCGGATAAATCCGCCGCCGCCCCGCCTGCTTTCGATGAGATATCCCCTGCTCGGCGTAAAGCGCGTCGCCAAAACGTAGTTAATTTGAGAGGGCGCGCAGCCGAAATAAAGGGCAAGCTCGTTTCGTGATAAATCCACGCCCTCATCTCCGCTCAGCAGCGACAAAATAAATTGTTCGATTATATCGCTTATGCTCGCCATTTTTTATCTTTTTTCCTTACGTGTTTGCCTGCTTAATTCTTAACAAGCGGTTTGACTTTCTTTGACCTTTGATTATATTATAGCTATTTCCGCACCATTGTCAAGACCAAAGTGACAAATTTTTATAGGAAAAAAAATTAATTAACACACATATAAAAGCTTGGACGCAAAGCCCGAGTAGAACACCGCCAAAATTATTGTGCGCAACAATTTTAAAAAACTGTCGTTTGATTTTTATCAACAGCTACGAAAAGCAGAGAAAAATTACACACCGATTTGATTAGCTAAATTGAGAGCCTAAAGGCGCTTGATAAGAACGGGGTTTTAGGTTATAATGTTTTTACTAATCTAACTTTACTATTAAGGACTGCTATGGAAAAAATCCGAATGAAAAACCCCATTGTCGAATTAGACGGCGACGAAATGACCCGCGTGCTTTGGCAATGGATTAAAGAAATCTTAATTCTCCCCTATGTCGACCTTAAATCGATCTACTTCGACCTCTCCGTCACCGAGCGCGACAAGACGGACGACAAAATAACGGTGGAAGCCGCGCAGGCTATCAAGCGTTACGGCGTGGGCGTAAAATGCGCAACTATCACGCCCAATGCCGAGCGTGTGGCGGAATTTAACCTTAAAAAGATGTGGAAAAGCCCCAACGGCACCATCCGCGCCATACTCGACGGCACGGTATTCCGCGCACCCATATTGGTCAAGGGCATTACCGCGCTCGTTCCCGGCTGGAAAAAGCCGATTGTCATCGCCCGCCACGCCTACGGCGACATTTACGGCGGCGTCGAAGCCAAGCTTGCCGCGGGCGAACGCGCCGAGCTCGCTATGGCCGCGAAGGACGGAGAACGCCGCTCGCTGGTCTTTGATTTTGCGGGAGGCGACGGCATCGTCCTTGCCATGCACAACACCGACGACAGCATAAAAAGCTTTGCCAAAAGCTGCATGAACTACGCGCTCGACACCAAGCTGGACCTTTGGTTTGGCGCCAAGGACACTATATCCAAAACTTACGACCACCGCTTCAAGGACATATTCGAGGAAGTTTACAACGCCGAATACCGCGAAAAATTCGAGGCGGCGGGGATTGAATATTTCTATTCGCTGATTGACGACATCGTCGCCCGCGTCATGCGGAGCCAGGGCGGCATGATTTGGGCGTGCAAGAACTACGACGGCGACGTCATGAGCGATATGGTGGCGACGGCTTTCGGCTCGCTCGCCATGATGACCTCGGTGCTTGTCTCCCCCGACGGCGCCTATGAGTTCGAGGCGGCTCACGGCACGGTGACGCGCCATTTCCGCCAGCATACCGCCGGCAAAGAAACCTCGACAAACTCGGTCGCCACGATATTCGCGTGGACGGGCGGGCTTAAAAAGCGCGGCCAGCTCGACAACCTCGACGCGTTAGTGAACTTTGCCGAAAGGCTGGAAGCCGCGACAATCAAAACAATTGAGAGCGGTGAAATGACCAAGGATTTGGCTCTGCTCTTTAATAAGCCGTCGACTGATGTCAAGGTTTTGAACAGCCGCGGCTTTTTGGAAGCCGTAGCCAAGCGTTTAAATCGAGGCATCGCAAAAAACCTAATCACCCGCTTTGAATGACAGAAAAGATAATTCAAATAGTGATATTGAAATTAATAATGAGATTTAGGAAAGAAAAATTTCTTGATTCTATAATTATTGTTGCTTAGCAAAAACTAAGTTTAGTATTTGGGAAGATGGCTGAAGACGAGCAAAACATTTTAAACGAAAACGAGAGCCAAAACCTCGAAAAGTCGGACGGCGGCGATGCCGCCGAGCTCGGCGCGCCCAAAGCCAAAAAAGAAAAGAAGTCTAAAAAAGCCGAGAACGCCGAAGAACGGCAAGAAAGTGGCGGCGGCAAAGACAAAAAGCGCAAGAAATCAAAGGACGAACCTCAAGCACAGCCCGACGCACGCGGGCTTATATCCAACTACGAAGCCGATATAAAGCAAAAAAAGAAAAAGAAGATTATCACAGTAATCTGCGCATCCGTTTTTATCGTTTTGGTCGGGCTCGCCATCATGCTGGCGCACATGTTCACAACTAGGGAGCTTCGCGAAAGCCGCAAAGTTGTCGACATTAAAATTGACAGCGGCTTAAAAGAAGCTTACGTCGAGGGCGAGGAGATAGATTTTTCCCAAGTGACAATCCGCATTCTCTACGACGACAGCACCGTGGAATTTAAGTCTTTGAATGAAAACATCCTAATAAGCCCCTACACTATCGACATGAAATTCAAAACCAAAATTCTGGTCCCCGGCGCCGACAGCGACACTTTTGAAGTCCGAATCGAATATAAAGAATACGTCTTCACCAAGACGTTCATCGTGACCAAAGCAAGCCCGTAATCGATTACTGCCAAACGCGAACTTTTTTAAATCACACAATCGAATGTTTATATATTAAAAAGCCGTGCATAAACGGCTTTTTATGTTATTAAACAACTTGCTGTTATAAACTATCAAAAGGGTGAGAATCCTATTTTCTGAATTTCGGCGCAGCTTTGACAAAGTGCGAAAGCACGCCCGATTTATATTCCAAAGTATACTTCGAACGAGCTACGGCGTCGGCTACGGCTTCGGCGATTAAAGCGTCCAAAAGCTCGGGATAAGTTATTGAAAGCGGCCTGAATAAATAGTGCGCGAGCGCGCCCGGTATGGTGTTGATTTCGTTTATATAGAGCTTCTCCTCAATCCTATCAAAGAAAAAATCCATTCTGACGACGCCGGCAAGCCCCATGCCCTTATATATTTTAACGACCAGCTCTTTAATTCTTTTGTTGAGCGCATCGTCCACCGGCGCGGGAATGCGGTGAGCCTCGGCGCCCGCTCGGTATTTGCCACCGATATATTTGTCCTCAAACGATAGAAAGCTCTGCCAGTTGACCGGCTGCTCTGTTTCGCTGACGATAATTTCGCCCTTCTTCTTGAGCGCGGCGCAGTTTATTTCCAAAAAATCAGTGAGGGCGCGCTCCACTATGATGTTTTCGCCGTAACAAGCCGCCGTCATGAGAGCCGAAACAAAGGCGGCGCGCCCCTTCGCCACGGCTATCCCTATGCTGCTTCCCTGGCAGGCAGGCTTGACGATGACGGGATAATCAAAATAGTTTTCGACATACTCGGCTTCTTTGGCCGCGTTCCGCCTGACTTCGGCGCTCTTCAGCGCGATATAGTCGACGACGTTTAAAAGCATTTCCGAAAACAGCTGCTTTTGCACGATTTTATCCATTCCGATTGCCGAAGCCAGCACGCCCGCCGAGGTATATGGAATGTCCGAGGCCTCAAGCACCGCCTGAAGCACGCCGTTTTCGCCCTCGCCGCCGTGAGTGCAAAGCAGCGCGGCGGCGGGCTTTCTATAAAACTGCCATTTATCCTTCTTTTTTATAAAAATGGCGCCTTCGAAGATGGCTGCGCGCGAATATTTGGCCGCTTCAAAGGGCGTGAAGCAGTCAAGCTTTTTAAAATTACCGGTGTAGGCGCCGTTTTTCGATATGTAGACGGGAATGATTTCGTATTTCGCCGCGTCAAGGTTAGATATTGCCTCCAGCGCGGTGAGAATGGATATATCGCTTTCGGGCGAACGGCCGCCGAATATGACCGCAAGCTTCATTCTTTCCATGTTCTGAACCACACCCCCTTTTTCTATATCGTCCTATACAGCTCAGTCAATCCTATTTTTATACAAAGACGTTACATAATTCTTTATTTGATTTGTTTTACCTAACTGCAAATTCCGCGCCGCAAAAATTCCCAAACTATTCTTCATAATTATCGGGCAGGTCGTTTTCAATTAAGAGCACGTCGCCTGCGTGGAGAATGTTTTTAAAGTCGTCGCGCGCCTCCGAAAGCGAATCGTAGAGCTTGACTGCGCCGCAAAAACCCGCGGCCGAAAGCCCCTCGCCGATTGCCTCGGTGCGCCGCTTCCCCACCAACAGCACAACGTCGGCGGCCGAGGCAAGCCTCAACCCGAAATCGTAGTTCGCGTCATGCTCAAGGCTGCCCAGTTCCACCAATCCCGGCGTTAATACCACTTTTCTGCCCAAAAAAAGCCTTATTGTGTCAAGCGCCGCCTTTGTCCCTTCTATGTTGGCGTTGAAGGAATCGTCTATTATCGTTATGCCGCCGCCGTCAATGACCTCCAAGCGGTGGGGAGTCGGCGCCAGCGTCTTGACGGCTTCGGCAATCTCTGAGGGGCGCACGCCGAGTTCAAGCGCAAGCGCGGCCGCCGTCACAATGTTTATTATATTGTGAAGCCCGATGAGTGGTAAAGCGACCGGAAAGCGGCCGCCCCTATACTCGATGTCGAAGGTGCTTTGCAGGCCGTCAAACGCTATCGATATCGCCTTAACGTCGGCAAAATCCGCCGTTCCCGCAAAGATGATTTTGTCGGGCAGGCGGTTTTCGGGCTGCGTCAGGTTTATTCCTTTCAAGACGTTGGGCGGCTCGGATTGCTTTTGATAAAGGTATTTCACACGCTCGCTCAAATATTCCGAATCGGCGCCTATGACGAGCGCGCCCGAGCGCGGAAGAGAAAACCCCAAGTCGAGTTTGGCGGCGAGAACGTTCTCCAAGCTTTTGAAGGTGGCGAGATGCTGTGGCGCCACGGCGGTAATAATGCCGTGTGTAGGTCTTATCATATCGGTCAGTTCCTTGATGTCGCCGCGGTGCCGCGCGCCCATCTCTGCTATAAGAACTTGATGTTCCTCTTTGAGTTTTTTTACCGTCAACGCCAGTCCCATCGGCGTGTTGAAGCTGCCTTCGCTGGCCAGCACCGAAAAGCGCTGTTTTAAGATTGCTTCGAGAATATTCTTGACCGAAGTCTTGCCGAAGCTTCCCGTTATTCCTATTTTTATTAAATCCTTGCGCTTTTCCAGTTTTTTTGCGGCGGCTCGCTTTATTCTCAATTTGTTTAAGAATTCTAACGGCGCAATGACTAAGGCGCCTAAAACAAATGCGAACGGGAAATATACAGGGAGGAGATAAAACCATAAATAGACGAAATAATCGGAAAGCGGAGTTTTGAGCGCGGCGGCCGAAAGCGCGGCGAAAATCGCAAGCGCGGCAAATATAGCCATGACGGAAAGCCGAACGGCGCGCTTGGTAAAGACGAGCGGCTTTTTTGCCTTACTTTTTTTAAGAAATATCGTCGCCAAAACACCGGTAAACACCGCTGAAAGCGCGAAATTCACCCATTCCCGCACGGCTGGCACGAAGTAAAACGCCAACCAAAGAAGCGCTGCCGCCGCCAACACCGACGCTGAAATTAGAAACTGCCTTATAACGCGTTTACTCGAAAAAATTTTACCTTCACTAAAGCGGTAGCAGTTGAGCTGAAAAAGGTGAAGCGGAGTTTTTAGCAAGAGGGCGGCCGAGGCTGCTACCAAAATGGCGATAATAGTTAATAAGACAACCATTTCGCCTCCAAAAACGCCTTCAGAATCAAGGGAAACTTAGTGTCGGTCAAGTAGGCGAAATGCCCGCCCTCAAGATAAAACAGCGCGCTTTTTTTAATTTTGCGCTTTAGCTTGCGCGCCATATAGGACTTTGTTATCTCGTCGTTTTTACCCCAAAAAATCGCGGTTTCCGACCTGACTTTTGCCGCTTCCCGCGACTGGTCGCAGTTGACAATATTTTTAAATGTCTGCTTCATGACGGGTGAAAGCGCGCGGTAATCCGAAGACCCCGAAAGTCCGCGCCCGAAACGCTTCAAGACTTTGTGAATAATTATCTTGCAATAATAGCGAATCCCACGCCTCGGCTTTATGCCGGCGCTGTCGATGAGCACCAGCTTATCGACGAGATGGGGATAGGAAAACGCCAGTCTTATGCCCACTCTGCCGCCGAAGGAGTGGCAGACAAAATGCGCCGAGGGAATCCCAAGCTTGTTCATTAAGCTCACCACGCATTCGGCGTAATCGGAAAGCGTCAGCGGCCGCTTGCTCTCGGGTGTTCCGCCGAAGCCGTAAAAATCCAATAACGTGACGCGGAAGCCGCCCTTTAAATATTCGGCGATGCCTTGAAAGCTCGCGATGCTGCCGCCCCAGCCGTGCAGAAACACGACGTCGTGGCCTTCGCCGAACTGAACGAAATTTAAATTATCATCCACATCTTAAAATATGTAACTATCAAACAAATTGTTATTTATAAAGTAAATCCGCGCCTGTTAGGTCGGCAAATATTTATGCAAGTTAATTATCATGGTATTTTAAAATGACATTTTGGTAATATGCAGCAATGCCAAAGCGCAACAAAACTCAAGATTAACGACATATTCTAACGATTTAGAATGATAAACATTGTTGGAATTGAGTTTTGGATGATTAGATTAAAATAATTTTTGCGATAATCAACTTGTGAGGCTCCAAGGCGTTGAAAACGCTTGCGTTTAAAACCCTTTGAGATTATAATATTCACATAAACTTTGGGGCGGGGTGAAAATCCCGACCGGCGGTATAGTCCGCGAGCGCAAGCACGACTAGGGTGAAATTCCCTGACCGACGGTATAGTCCGGATGAAAAAAGTTTTTTGTGTCCCATTGTTCGGGGCATTTTTTATTTCCCCGAAAAAGGCGAGTATGGAAAAAGCGAAAAAAAGTTTTTTAACTAAGTTTACGGCGGCAAATGTAGCTAAAATTGCCATTTTGACGGCGCTCTCCTTCGTGCTCTACGCGTTTGGGAAATTCAACGTGCCGTTTATGTTCCCCGGCTTTTTGGAGTTCCAGTTTTCCGAGCTCCCCGCCCTTCTCGCGGGATTTTCCATCGGGCCGATAAGCGGTTGCCTTGTCATAATCTTTAAGTGCCTGCTTAAGTTTCCGCTCTCATCCACCGCCTTTGTCGGCGAATTGACCGACATTCTTTTAGGAGTATTGTTTGTTCTTCCGGCAAGCCTCTTATATAAATATAATAAGTGCAAGAAAACGGCTCTAATCGGCATATTAATCGGAATTGCCGCATCCACGGCGGGCGCCATCGTCGTCAACCGATTTATTGCCATTCCGTTCTATCTTAAGCTCTATTTCGACGGGAACTGGCAACCGCTGCTTTCCATTGTTCGTCCGCTCTATAAAAACGTCACCGTCGAAAACTTCTATCGCTATTACCTTCTTCTCGCCATTCTGCCTTTCAACCTTTTGCGTTGCGGCATTTCGGGGCTTTTGACCTTTGCCGTCTACAAGAGGGTTTCCAAAGCTCTACACTTCGAGTTTCAAAAGAAGAAATCGAAAAAAACTGGTGATGAGGCCGCAGAGGCGCATGGCGCACTCTCTTCGGGCGTCTATAAAAGTTCCTCGGCCGGCGAAACCCGCGCGCTCGGAAAAAGGCTGGGCGAGGCTCTTTCGGGCGGCGAGGTGATTTTGCTTTTCGGTGAGCTCGGCGCGGGCAAGACCACATTCGCCAAGGGCATAGCGGAAGGGTTGGGAATAACCGCAATCGTGACAAGCCCGACCTTCACCTTTATGAACATATACGAAGGCGGAAGGCTGCCGCTTTACCACATTGACATGTATCGCGCCGGGGACGGCGAAGACGTCTATGAGTTGGGAATTGAGGAATATATAAATTCGACGGGCGTCACCGTCATTGAATGGAACAAGTTTTCGCGGCCTTTTGATAAAGCTATTAAGATAGAAATTAAATATCTTGACGAGGGCGCGCGCGAAATAGAGGTTAAGATTGAAAATACTGGGAATTGACACAACCGATAAAAAGCTTTGCGTCTGTTTGAGTTTAAACGGAAAGGCGTTTTTCCGATTCTCGGAAAAGGCCAACCACAATTCCGCGCTCATGCCCGAAATCGACGCCATTCTGAAAGATAGCGGCGTCGCTATTTCCAATATCGACTGTTTTTCCGCCGTCGTCGGGCCGGGCTCGTTCACGGGCATACGCGTCGGTATTTCCACCGTTTCCGCCTTCGCGTTCGCGCTGAGTAAACCCTTAATTTCCATCAATTCTTTTGAAATCATGCTCCACGGCAACGACTATGAGGCCGCCTTAATCGACGCCGGCCACGGCAACTATTACGCAGGAATAAGAGAAAACGGCGCCATTAAGCCCATTTTTTTAGAGGTATCCGACGTGGCGGCCTTTAATAAGCGGGCGATATTCCGCGGCGAAACCCCTTATAGCGCCGAAAGTTTCTGCTCCGTCCTTAACGAAAAGGCCAAAGGAAAAGAGTTTTCGGATGCCCTAATCCCGCTCTATCTACGCGCCCCTCAAGCCGAACGAACCTTCGGCACGTTTAAGCGTTAACACGGAAACTATTCGGAAAGTGATTAATTAAGAATTATAAAAAAATAAGGTAATTTCGATTACTCTATCTTCTCTCTCGCCTGTTTATAGTCGAAAAAAACCAAGCGTTAATAACGGTTTATGATTAAAGTCGTTAAATTCAGAAAATCGCATATTCCCATGATTGTGAAAATCGAAAAAGAGACTTTCTCGGAAAACGCCTGGTCTAAACGTTTGTTTGAAGGCGAGCTCAAAAGAGAGGACGCCTTTTATTTCACGATGTTTGACGATAAAGAGATTGTGGGATATGCCGGTCTTCATATTTTGGATGGCGAGGCGGAGTTGGTCAATATCGCCGTCAAAGCCGAATATCGCGGCAAAGGCTTAGGGCGCGGACTTTTGAACGAAGCCGTTGAGTTTTCCAAGCGCCGAGGCGCCGAACGCCTGTTCCTCGAAGTCGACACCGAAAACGCCGCCGCGATAAACCTCTATCAATCGGCGGGTTTCAAAACAATTTTCACGCGCAAGCGCTACTACCCCAACGGCCACGATGCCCATGTTATGGAAAAATCCCTAAACGCTTAAATTATTGTGATGGCGTTTTTGATGACGTCGGAGACGTAAAGAACGGAGGGGTTGTTATAATACATCACGGCGAGCGTTTCGCCGGCGGTAACTAGGTCGCCGAGGCGTTTTTTCATTTCAAAGCCCACGAAGGGGTCGATTTCATCGGTTATTTTTATGCGGCCGCCGCCGAGAAGGGTCAGCGCGCCGCCCAAGGTTTGAGTGTCCATCGCCGCGATTTTGCCGCTTGACGACGATTTTATTTCAAATGTGCATTTCGTTTTAATAAGCTTGTTTTTTTTGTCGAGAACGGAGGCGTCGCCGCCCTGCGCCTTAACCATCTGCTTAAACTTTTCAAACGCCGCACCCGAGGAAATGGCGCCGTCAACCATTTTGCAGGCTTCTTCCTTTGTCGACGCTTGGCCCGAAAGCAGCGTGATTTCTGAGGCGAGCTCCTTCGACACTCTGTAAAGCTCGTTCCGCTCTCCCTTGAGCACCTTTACCGCGCCCCAAATTTCCATGGAGTTTCCCACGAAGCTGTCAAGCGGCTGATTCATATCGGAGAGGACGGCAGAAACCTTCTTCCCCGCTCTGTTGCCTACCTTCACCATGTTGTCGGCAAGCTCTCTCGCGACTTCGGCGGTCTTGCAGAAGGCGCCGCTGCCGTATTTGACATCCAGAACTATGACGTCGGCGCCGCCCGCGAGTTTTTTCGACATAATGCTCGACACAATGAGCGGTATGCTGTCGACAGTGGCCGTAACGTCGCGGATTGCGTAAAGAATCTTGTCGGCGGCGGCTATTTTTGCCGTCTGGCCGATTAATGCAAGCCCGATTTCTTCCACCTGCTTTTCAAAGCTTTCGCGTGAAAGCTCGGTGCGCATACCCGGTATCGCCGAAAGTTTGTCGATTGTGCCGCCGGTGTGCCCCAGCCCGCGCCCGCTCATCTTGGCTGCGCGCATGCCGAGCGCGGCGACGACGGGTAGCACGACAAAGGTGGTGGAATCCCCGACGCCGCCCGTGCTGTGCTTGTCGACGTAGGCTCCCTCAAACTCCTTGAGCTTGACAATTTCGCCGCTGTCGCGCATTGCGATTGTCAGGTTATAGGTTTCCTCGAAGCTCATTCCCTTAATCGTTATCGCCATAAGCAAAGCGGCAATCTGATAGTCGGGAATGCTTCTGTCCACCGCGCCCTTAATAAAAAACTCAATTTCCTCGCGGGAAAGCTCCTTTCCGCGCTTCTTTTTATCAATAATATCGTAAAACTTCATAATTCCCTCCTCAGGTCAGAATAAATAAGGATATTTTTGAAATGCGCCTTAGCCCGAGCCGCTTCGCGCTTTTACCGCCTCGTAAAGCGCCTGCTTTGCCTTGAGGTCGTCCTGATTTAGATTTTTAAGTTTTATATAAATATCAAGGTCGAAAGTAACGAAAACCTCGTTTTGAGTGTCGCTGCGCGCAATGAGGGCTACCTCTTCCTTAATTCTTCTTCGCTCGCTGGCAAGATAGATGGGCTTAGTCTTCAGCGCGACGATGACGGCGCCGTCTACTTCCATAATCTGCGCGCCCACAACGTAATCGACGGCAAGTAGCTCGTCAATCGAAATCTCGGCTTCAATCGCATAAATCATATAAAAACCTCCGAATTTAGCATGTCAATATTGCGAACAATTATTAGAGCAAAACAAAAATCTGGATTTTTATACGACTTATCGATTAAATTATAAAGTAAATAATTGGTTAATTTATTAATTTTGAGCCTACTCGGCCAACGTTTCCTTTGTTTGGACGTCATCCTTGGAGCCTGCCCAAAGCTTTTCGAGGCAGTAAAATACGCGTGTTTGGTCGTTGAAAATGTGAACTATGACCGAGCCGTAGTCCAGCACAATCCACTTGGAGTCGGGCATGCCGTCGGTGTGAAGGCAGGCCGCGCCGACTTCCTCCAGCTTTTCCAAAAGCGCGTCGGCAATTGCTCTGATTTGAATTTTGGTGTAAGCGGTGCAGATGACGAAATAATCGGCGATGATGGTCTTTTCCGCTACCGGAATCACCGATATGTCAACGGCCTTTTTCTCTTCGAGTATCTCTACGATTTTATCTTTTAGTTGTTCGGGTTGCATTAAACCTCTCCTTTATAATATTTATAGGCTTCCACCGTAAGCGGGAAAATTTCTCTTTTTTTTGATTTCAAGAGAAGGTAGCTTCGCTTTAAAACCTCGGCAAACCCCGTCTCGAAATCATGATAAATCGCGCTTCTTAACTCTTCGACCCCATGATAGTCGCACGTGGCCTCTATTTTGTCGGCCACGAAAACAATCTTTTCAAGCAGGCTCATATTCGGTCTGCCCGTGCTGTGATAGCGGATAGCGTCGAGAATACCCCGGTCCGAGACGTTAAACTCGTGCTCGGCGATTATTGCGCCCTCGAACTGGTGTTCGACAGGCGTTCCGATTGACTCGGGAGGAACCGCTTCGCGGTATTTTCTGCTGTATTTGCCGGCGTCATGCAAAATCGCGGCGGTGAAAACACGCTCAAAGCTCAAATCGAAGCCGAATTTCGTCAAAATTTTGACGGCCTCGACCGCCGTCCACTTGGAATGAGTCAGCTTTTCGCCTGTCAAAAGCTTGTCGATGCCCTCTAACAGACTTGTATATCGACGGTATAACCCTTGCTCCTTTATTATCTCGGCGACGCCTTGAGGCAAGTCCGCCTTTAATCCTAAATAGAGCATTGCGCGAATCACCGAAGACGAAAGGTCGGCGCCTTCGCCATCTAAAATAATAATTTCGCCGCCGTATTTTTGGGTGAGCCGCGCTTTAGCGGTCTCGGCGCCGGTGTATCCCGTGCGCGGGAAAACGACTAGCCGAGAAAGCCGCAGTATTTCGTCGGGCTTATACCAATGATCGAAACGCTCCAAGCTGTCGCCGCCGATAATGAGATAAAGCTCGTCATAGCATTTTTTCAGCTCTTGGAGCGTCCGCACGGTAAAGCTTGCGCCGCCGGCGTCTTTCTCAATATCCGAAACAATTACTTTAACGGGAAAGTCCGAAAAAGCGGCCTCGGCCATATCCCGCCGGGCCTGATACGCTTCCGATGCGCCCGCCTTGTGCGGCGCGAAATATGTGGGCACGATGATGACAAGGTCAAGCGGCACCGCGCGCGCGGCGGCAGCGGCAGCCTTTATATGTTCGCTATGTGGCGGGTCGAAAGCACCGCCGAATACTCCTACTTTCATAAAATTATTATAGCATTTCCATTTCGGCTTTACAAGTATAACAATTCCCCCTTCGGTCAATATTTATTAGCGAATAACTAATAGCGAATAATGAATAACCGTTGATCCGGATAAAGCGAACGAAACGGCTTTGCCGAATGAATGACGAATAATGAATAACGAATAATTGTGGATAGATTTTATTTGTCACACTGAGGCGCAAGCCGTGAGATTCTCTCGGAAGCGGATCAAAATACATAATGGTTAAGAGTTATGAGTAAAATTTTCGATTTTATAGCGCTGTTTATTGCGCTATTTTTGGTCAATCTGTTTTGGTGCGGCTACGCATTCGATAAATTTTGGCTGGCCGCCATAGTGGCGCTCGCGCTCGCCGCGCTTTTGGCTTACTTAATTTCCAAACTTATCACGCGAGAGGACAGAAGGCCCTATTCCGTCGAAAAATTCGCGCGCGAGCTGGCGCTTCGCGGCAACGGCTTTGTCCTTGAGCTCTTGGCGGAGGCCACCGGCTTCGGCATTTCCGAAGGCGGCGATTTCCTTTCCGTAGGAAGCGAAAAAGCGCTTTTCTCGGTCTTTAAATTCACCGACGTCGGGCTTCCCGATATTGCTTCGGTATATCAAAAATCGGCGGAACACGGCATAACCGAGGCGGTAGTATTAGGCCGCAGCATCGAGCGCGCCGCGCTGATTTTCGCCGAGTCGCTGCCAATTAGAATCACATTCGTGCGCGCCGCAAGGCTGTTCCGCTTTTTAAAAAATAAGGGACTTCTGCCGGCTTTGACAACCGCGCCCAAACACGGCAAAATACCGCTTAAAATGCTCCTTAACATCGTCTTCGCGCGAAGAAACGTCAAATTCTTTCTGTTTACCGCCGTCATGCTGGGGTTTTTGAGTTATTTTACGCCGCTGAAAATTTACTATATAGTGATGTCCTCAATCTCGGTTGCCCTCGCCCTTCTAAGCCTCTTCATATCGGGCGCGCAGGCGCGAAGCGATAACTCCAAGCTTCCATTTTAAACAAAAAGCCCGCCTCAGGCGGGCTTTTAAAAATCCAAATGCCGAATTAATTTTACTTCTTGCCGGACTGCAGCTTCTCGAGTTCGTTGAGATATTGCTCGCGGGTAATCAAGCCGTTTCTGAACATGGTATCAAGCCTGAACACCGGGTCGTTGGGGTTGACGATGGGCTGCTGGACCGGCGCCGAGGCGGGAGTGTAGACATAACCGCGGCTGGACTCTTGAATGTTCGCCCCCATGGGCACGCCGCCGTAGGGATAGGCCACTTCGGCGGGGTTCACCGACGAAAGCTTGAATTTTTTGATTTTGGACGCCGCCGCAAGCTTAAGAAGCGCCGCAAACGCAACAACCACGACGGGTATAATCAAGCTGAGCAGCGTTATAAGCCCCCAACCGAGGTCTTTTGTGACGATTAAGTAAATGACGCCGCCGGCGTAAAGCAACGCGGCGATAATCTGAAGCGCGGCACCGAACTTGATTTTGCCGGTCTTGGCCTTTGCGCCCTCGCTGGTTAAGCCGCAATAGTTGAAGTCCTTAATCATATAGATAATCGACAAAACGGCGAACAAAAGCACGACGCCCGCGGCGACTATCGACACGATATTTGCGAGATCTGCTCCCGCAACGCCGTAGGCGGCGAGAAGCTCGTCGATTATTTGGTCGATAACGTTTATTCCCGCGCCGTCCATGACTTGATAGGCGGTTAAGGCCGTGATAGTCAGCAGCGCGACACCCGCCAGCAGCACCAGCGAAATGACAAAATCAAAAAAGCCGGAAAGTATCAGCGCGCCTCTTCCTTCATTTTTTAACATAAAACAATCTCCCTCAAACTAAGTTCTATAAAGCATAATATGCTTTACGCAGATATTTTAACACGATGCCGCGCCGTTGTATAGCGATTGATGGCACAATTTACAAAATGGCCGTTTTTGTTTATAAGCGGCCGAACAAAAAACGCCAAAAAACAATTTTGAATCGCCAAAAGTTACGATGTGGGCGACGATAAAATCAAAATGCACAAAAAGCTTATCGGTCGTTGGATAATGCCAGCATAATAAGGCGAGAGAAATGAATTGCAAACAGTTTATGTGAGGCGCCTACCAATATATTTCACTTGCAAAAGAGGCCTGCTTATACTATAATAAATTCACGTTTTGTGAATCGCGGTTTGCAAAACGCAATACGGAGGAGTATCGAAGCGGTCATAACGAGGCGGTCTTGAAAACCGTTTGGGTGCAAGCCCACGGGGGTTCGAATCCCTCCTCCTCCGCCATAACAGCACGGCAGAACGGAAGCATCGTTCTGCCGTTTGTTTTACCATTAAAAGCCGTATTATTGCGGCTTTTTTGCTTTGAAACGAGCGTTATATAGATTGTTAGTGTTGCTGAAATTTTTTCTTTATCAAAGGATTAATGTAATAAAATAATTTACTAATTTTTTCGTCTTTCTCGCTATTAATTAAGTTTATACTATCATCAGTAAAAATATTAATTATTTTACAATCATTAACAATATTCCACCTCTGTTTCAATATTCGCAAAAAAACTCTTTTTAGATTTGATCAATAAAACAACATTTAGATTTGTCAGTATCAACTCAGCAGTTCGCCCTTACGACTAGACAAAGAAACATCGCCCTTGTATAAAACCGACTCATTTGATAATAGCTTATAATTTTCCATAACACCTTTCTCCTAATGCTAGATTCTTGTATAAAACCTTTTAAACTGTTTTGCCTTATTTTCACCGAAAAAAATATGGTTTCCTTAACATTTGTTATATTATAACATATACCGTTATGCACTTCTAGATTTTTTTCTATTCAATGTAGCACCCTCTATACGTGATATACCACTTTCTTTCATAACAATGACGTAAAGGTCATCAGCAATTTTCATGACTGATTTGTTATGGGTGGTAACAATAACTTGTTTGCCCCCGTTTTTTAATTTTTGTATGAGTTGTTGAAAGTCGTCAACAGAAAATAAATTATCTGTTTCGTCAAAAATAATGCAAGACCACTTTGAAAGGTTGTTAAGCCCTTCTTGCATTGCATTAGACTCCATACATTGCTCAAAGACAAAGCAAAAATCATCAAAATTTACTTCTTCGTAAAACATCAAAATTTCTTCATAAAATCTAAGGTCTTTGCGAATACCATTGCATATTTTATCGTTGATGTAGAATTCATCTGTATCATTTTCACAATGCGTTTTTCGTGTTATCTTGACTTCACCTGCTTCAGTCGCGAACTGTGTTTTAGGCAAATCGCCAAAAGTAATACTGACCTCGCAGTATTCTGCCATTTTACGATTTTGCGTACCGCAAAAAACTAAGTCCTGCATTCTCAACACGCGAAAGCTATTAATATCATTTTCGCCAAGTACATATTTTATTGCGTCAATAATAACTGTCTTGCCTGTGCCGTTTTTACCAGCAATACAAGTAATTCCTTCAGAAAAATTAATTATCTGCCTGTCGGCAAAGCTCATAAACCCCGAAACTTCAACACTCTTAATTCTCATATATTTTCCTCTTATTAAACGCCTCAATTTCTATCACGTTTATCGTTATTCTCTTCAAGCGAATTATTCTCATCCGACTCTGATTCGCTAGATCGTATAACATGATTACTACAATAATATAATACCAAATAATGGAAAAGCTGTAAATAGGAAGTTGTCCCCGTTTTAGGACACATCAATGCTTTTTATTAGATTTTTATAAAGCAACTGCAATTTTAATGCATAAATAGGAATTGTTACATATTTTTTGCCACAGCAACAGAAACTTTTGCGTGAATGGAACCCATAAACTCATTTCTATATCTCCGAGGTTCAAGTCCCTAATTATCCCAACTTACTAGGGTTCGAGTCCCTAATTGTCCTAGGGGTCAAAAGTTACTTATCGTTCGTTACAGACATTTTTTTGGGGGTTCGAGTCCCTAATTGTCCCCAACGCCGAGGGTTCGAGTCCCTTATTGTCCGTTGGGCAAAAAATTACTTATCATTCGTTATACACATCAAGACACACGAAAAGGAGTGTAAAAACTCGCTCCCCTCGTGTGTCTTTTTTGTTATTTTTATCTCGTTTTTGCCTATTTTCTGCTGCCATCTCAAAAACCTTCAATAAATATTACTTATCGTTCGTTGTCCCTGCCCTCAGTTAGGGACTCGTTCCCCCTCCCAAGCTAACGAACAATATCGCTTTTTAGTGTTCCCCCTAACGAACGAAAAGGCTGTTTTTTCCTTTCGTCGCTTTTTTCAAATGTGAAATGAACTATAAGGCTGACCTTCCAAATATGATATATATTAAGGATTTTCAATATTTAGCTGTAGCATTTTTCCATTTGTCTGCTATCTCTAGCAAAGCCCATATCCATTTTCCTTTATATATTCTAAAGCATCTTTATATTCCGAAAATCAAGCCATAAAAAATACAGCGGGGCGCAACGCTGCGCCCCGTGGATATCTTTTGATGTGGTTTGTTGTTGAGATGAGAGGAGAATTGTATGTAGGGTCGGCGGGTTTCTTAATTGTCGTTTCAATGAGCCAGAGCTCCTTTGCTTAATTCACACTATATAGGATTTCGGCGTAGGTGGGGAGGGTCCAATGACGTTTGGCGACCATTGTTTCGAGCTCGTCGGCGATGAGGCGAAGCTCGGTCATTGCCATGAAGACGGAAAATCTGTAATATCTCGCCAGCTCAAGTTTGTCTTTTATCGTTTTGACGCACAGAACGGCGGCTTCGAGCTCCTCTAATTTTTTATAAAGCGATGCGGTTAAGGACGAAAGCTTTATAAGAAGCGTTTCCTCCGGCTCGCTCGCAATGCCGCAGGCTTTTTTGCCATGGAGCAAGGTCACTAGCTCGGTCTGATAGCTTAGCGAGGACGGCAGAATCTCTTTTTTGACAAGGTCAATCATGGTGAGCGCTTCGATGTGAATGGTCTTTTGGTAGTTCTCAAGCAGTATCTCGTATCTTGAATGAACCTCCGATTCGGTGAAGACGTGATGCTTTTTGAACATTTCGACGTTCTTGGGCAAAACGAAGGTCGGCAGCGCTTCCACCGCGGTTTTGAGGTTGAGAAGCCCTCTTCTTTCCGCTTCGGCCACCCATTCGTCCGAATAGTTATTGCCGTTGAAAATGATTCGCTTGTGCTCCTTGTAGGTTCTCTTAATCAAGGCGGCGAGGTCGGTCTTGAAATTGTTGCTTTTTTCCAAAACATCGGCAAACCCGCTGAGCACCTCGGACACGATGGAGTTCAGCACAATGTTGGGGCCGGCAATCGAAAAGGACGAGCCGAGCATGCGGAACTCGAACTTATTGCCGGTGAAGGCAAATGGCGAAGTGCGGTTGCGGTCGGTGGTATCCTTGGGGAAATGCGGAAGGACGGTTGCCCCGATTTCCATTTGCCGTTTTCCCTTGCCGTTATAAGCGGAGTCGTTTTCGACGGCTTCCAGAATTTCGGTCAATTCGTCGCCAAGGAAGATTGACACGATGGCGGGGGGAGCCTCGTTCGCGCCCAAGCGGTGGTCGTTGCCGGCGTTTGCCACCGAGACGCGGAGCAAATCCTGATATTCGTCGACGGCTTTTATGACAGCGGTCAAAAAGAGCAAAAACTGCGCGTTTTCAAAGGGCGTGTCGCCGGGCTCGAGAAGGTTCACGCCCGTGTCGGTCGATATCGACCAGTTGTTATGCTTGCCGCTCCCGTTGACTCCTGCAAACGGTTTTTCGTGCAAAAGACAGGTAAGGCCGTGCTTGTTGGCTATGCGTTTCATCAGCTCCATGGTGAGCTGATTGTGGTCGGTCGCGATGTTTGTCGTAGTGAATATGGGCGCTAACTCGTGCTGCGCCGGCGCAACCTCGTTATGCTTTGTCTTAGCTAAAACGCCCAGCATCCACAGTTCTTCCTCGAGCTCCTTCATAAACGCCGAAACCCGCGGCTTCAAGCTGCCGAAATAGTGGTCCTCGAGCTCCTGCCCTTTGGGCGGCCTTGCTCCGAACAGCGTCCGTCCGCAGTGGACGAGGTCGGGACGTTTTAAAAAGACCTCTTTATCGATTAAAAAATATTCCTGTTCGGGGCCCACCGTCGTTATGACGCGGTTTGCCCCCGAGGTATTGCCGAACAGCTTCAAAATTCGCATCGCCTGCTTGTCCAGCGCCTCCATCGAGCGCAGAAGCGGCGTCTTTTTGTCGAGGGCGTCGCCGCTGTAGGAGCAGAACGCGGTGGGTATGCAGAGCGTGCCGTCCTTAATAAAAGCGAACGAGGTCGTGTCCCAAACGGTATATCCTCTTGCCTCAAAGGTGGCGCGCAGCCCGCCCGAGGGGAAGCTCGAGGCGTCGGGCTCGCCGCGGACAAGCTCTTTTCCCGAAAATTCCATTATGATTTTACCGCTGCCCGCAGGTGATATGAAGCTGTCGTGTTTTTCGGCGGTAATACCCGTCATCGGCTGGAACCAGTGCGTAAAGTGAGTCGCGCCGTTTTCGGTAGCCCAATCCTTCATGGCGTTGGCGACTACATTCGCGACGTCGAGCTCAAGATGCTTGCCTTGCGCGATTGTGTTTTTCAACGCCTCATAAGTATCTTTTGGCAATCTCGCCTTCATAACGGAGTCGTTAAAAACACGACTGCCGAAAATATTCGGAATATCCTTCATCGGTAACTCCTTTTTATAACAATTCGATTCCCGCGGCTATGCATCCCGACAACGTGTCCTTATCCCACACCGATACCTGCACTTCGCCGATATGGGCTTTGCCTAAAAGCAGCATGCAGAGTCTCGATTGCCCGATGCCGCCGCCCATGGTAAGAGGCAGCTCACCCGAAAGCAGCATGGCGTGGAAGGGGAAGACGCGGCGGTAGTCGCACCCTGCTTTCTTCAGTTGCTCGTCGAGGGATTTTTCATCAACGCGGATGCCCATCGACGACACCTCGAAGGCGCACTGAAGCAAATCGCTCCAAAACACTATGTCACCGTTGAGTGTCCAATCGTCGTAGTCGGGCGCTCTGCCGTCGTGCTTTATCCCCGACTTCAGTAAATCGCCTATCTGCATGATGAAGGCGGTCTTGTATTCCTTCAAATAGACGTTTTCCCTCTCTTTGGGCGAAAGCGCGGGATACATGTCTTCAAGCTCCTGCGTCGTAACGAAGGACACCTCTCGCGAAAGCTCGCCCGAAAGTTCGGGATAGATTTTTTTGATGGCCTTCTGCGTATCGCAGATTGCGCCGATAATGCGCTTGACCGTTTCTCTCAGCGTAGCTTCGTTGCGCGTCGAGCGGTCAATCACCTTTTCCCAGTCCCATTGGTCGACATAGACGGAATGAAGGTTGGTCATTTCCTCGTCGCGGCGGACGGCGTTCATATCGGTGTAAAGTCCCTCGCCCACCGGAAAACCGTATTTATAAAGCGCCATGCGCTTCCACTTAGCGAGCGAATGAACAATTTGAACGCTTGACGCCGTTTCTTTAATTTCGAACTCGACCGGCCGCTCCACGCCGTTTAAGTCATCGTTCAAACCCGTTTTGGGCTCCACGAAAAGAGGAGCGGATACCCTTATGAGGTTAAGGGCGTTTGAAAGATTGTCCTCAAAGGTCCTCTTGATGATTCCGATGGCTTTTTGCGTGTCATAGACCGATAAAACAGACTTATAACCGACAGGCTTCATTAGTTTGCTCATAGATATATACTCCTTTTTTAATTTTAATCTAAAAAAATAAGGCGCTGCGGACAAAGAGTCCACAGCGCCCTTGCTGTTATATTTTCGGTCAGTATATCATGCCTGTTTTTTCTTGTCAACTTTTTTTTAAAAAAAATTATCAGCCGGCGGCAAGCTCCTTGACAATCGAATGGCCATTATGTATAATGGCTGAAATGAACAAAGGCGTTCATCAGATAATGCGGCAAGCAGTAGTATCCGACTAGTCGGCGCTTACTGCCCCCTCAAATGCATTATGTGATGAGCGCCTTTTTCCAAAAAAGCCCCGGAACCAAGCTAAACCCTATTGATGGGGCAAGCAAACGGTAATGGGACGCGATTTTTACTAGCCGGATTTAGCAATAATCAGATAGATAATTATTAGGTGATAAGGAGTGATAATAATGACAAATACCGCAAACGAGGTTTTAGCGTTTGTAAAAGAAAACGACGTGAAGTTTATCAAGCTCGCTTTCTGCGACCCGTTCGGTTTCCCCAAAAACATCTCCATCATGCCCGACGAGCTTCCCTCGGCTTTCGAGAACGGAATTCCCTTTGACGCTTCGGCCATCAAAGGGTTCAGCGACGTGACGAGGTCTGATTTGCTTCTCTTCCCCGACCCGTCCACATTATCGGTGTTGCCGTGGCGTCCAGGCCCCGGGCGTGTAGTGCGTTTTTACTGCGACATCAAAAACCCCGACAAGTCCGATTTCGCGCATGACGGCAGAAAAATTTTAAAACAGATGATAAAGCGCTGCGAGGATATAGGCTATGTCTGCAAAATCGGCGCCGAATGCGAGTTTTACCTCTTCAAGACCGACGAAAACGGAGAGCCCACGCAAAACACCCTTGACTACGGCGGCTATCTCGACGTCGCCCCGCTCGACAAGGGCGAGAACATTCGGCGTGAAATCTGTCTGTGCCTGGAGGAAATGGGCTTAAAGCCGGAAAGTTCGCATCATGAGCAAGGGCCCGGCCAAAACGAAATCGATTTTCAATACAGCGACGCGCTTTCTAGCGCCGACAATTTAATGACTTTCAAGTCGGTCGTTAAAGTGATAGCGGCCAGAAACGGGCTCTACGCATCCTTTATGCCCAAACCTCTGCTTGATAAAAGCGGGAGCGGGCTTCACGTCAACATTTCGCTTTCACAGAACGGCTTTAACATTTTCAAGAACCGTGACGAGGGTAATTCGGCGGTAGCCGAAAGCTTTATCGCGGGAATACTGCAAAAGACGCCCGAAATTACTCTCTTTCTCAACCCTACGGCCAATTCATACGAGCGTTTCGGAAAATTCGAAGCTCCCAAATACGTCTCGTGGTCGCATCAGAACCGCTCCCAGCTGGTGCGGATTCCGGCGGCAATCGGCGAAAGGGTGAGAATGGAGATGCGCTCCCCCGACCCGACGGTAAATCCTTATCTCGCCTTTGCACTTATTATCGGAGCGGGAATTTACGGCATTGAAAATTCGCTCAAGCTGCCCCCCGCCGTCGACGCCGACCTTTATAACGCCGACGCAAGCGTCATAAAAGGCCTTACTATGTTGCCCGTAAGCTTAGACGCGGCCATAACGGCGGCACAAAGCTCGGAGTTTGTCAAGACCGTCATCGGCGATACCATGCTGTCAAAATATATTGCGTTCAAGAAGGAAGAGGCGGCGGCGTTCGGCGAGGCAAAGATAAAAGACAATTTCTATCGGGAGAGATACTTTAAGTTTGTTTAAACCGCGTGATGTAGTCTGAGAAAAGGTGGCGATTCTTACGGAAACTGCTTTAATTGTTTCGCATACCGAAAAAAGCGTTGCTTTTTTCACCGAAGTTTTGATCTCGTTTTCCGTAGCGAGAATTGTCACCGCGCCGACTTCATCGAAAGCGAGGCGTTTGCTGCTCGAACAAAATTTTGACCTTGTAGTGATTAACGCGCCGCTTCCCGACGAATCCGGCGAAAGTCTGGCGAGGCATATCGCCGAAAAGGGTATCGGTCAAGTTATCCTCGTCGTAAAAAGCGAACATTTCGACGAGGTGTCCCAAGCGGTTGAGAACTTCGGCGTGATTACAGTAGCCAAACCCATTAACATAAGCCTTTTCTGGTCGGCGCTCAAACTTGCAAAGGCCACTCACAACAAGTTAAGGGCAATGCAGGTCAAAAACAACAAGCTGGTTCATAAAATCGAGGATATACGCATTGTCGACCGCGCCAAATGCATTCTGATATCTTATCTGAACATGAGCGAGGCCGAGGCTCACAAATACATCGAGCGCAAGGCGATGGACACCAGAACCACGAAAAGAGCGGTCGCCGAAGGAATATTGAAAACTTATGAAAACATATAACCCTGTTGTTATTTGCGGATAAAAAGGCGTTGGCAAGGTAACAGCCTTTATACGGTCGTTTAACCGCAATAACAACAAAAAACGATAATCGCGCCATCGGTTTTCCGAGCTTGAGCGATTTAGGCGGGAGAATGTATGTCCGACAAAATTTATTTAATACTTGAAAACGGCATGGTGTTTGAAGGAAAATCTTTCGGCGCCGTCGGTGAAGTGACGGGAGAAATAGTCTTCACCACCGGCATGACGGGATATCTGGAAACCCTGACAGACCAGAGCTATCACGGCCAAATCGTCCTTCAAACCTTTCCTCTCATCGGCAACTACGGCGTCATCCCCGCCGATTTTGAAAGCGACTATATCGGGGTAAGCGCCTACATCGTAAAGTATCCGTGTCAAGAGCCCTCAAACTTTCGAAACGAGGGAAATCTTGACACTTTTTTAAAAGATAAGGGAATTGTCGGCCTTAGCGGCATAGATACGCGGGCGGTAACAAAAATTATCCGCGAATACGGTGTAATGAACGGTAAAATTACCCGCCAAAAGCCCGAAAGCGTAGACTTCGCCGAAATAAAGAACTATAAAATCAAAAACGCCGTCGAAAGCGTTTCGACAAAAGAGGTAATACAGTTTAAGGCGGACAACCCCAAATACAGAGTCGCCCTACTTGATTTCGGCCTTAAGCGCGGCATCGAGCGCGAGCTGGTAAAGCGCGGCTGCGACGTTTGGGTTTTCCCCTATAACGCCACACTTTCGGATATTCAAAGCATTAACCCCGACGGCATCATGCTTTCAAACGGGCCGGGCGACCCCTCCGACAATCCGATTATCATTAAAAATCTCAAAGAAATCATCAAATCGAGCATACCGATATTCGGCATCTGTTTGGGACACCAGCTTTTGGCGCTCGCAAACGGTTTTAAGACGCACAAATTAAAATACGGGCACCGCGGCGCCAATCAGCCCGTCAAGGATTTGTTGAGCGGGCAGGTTTACATTTCCAGCCAAAATCACGGCTATGCCGTAACGAACGAAAGCATCAAAAGCGAGGTTGCCGAACTGTGGTTTATCAACGTAAACGACGGAACCTGCGAGGGTATTAAATATAAAAACGCGCCGGTCATGTCGGTGCAGTATCACCCCGAGGCCTGTTCGGGGCCGCTCGACACCTCTTTTTTATTCGACAAATTTTTAGAGAATGCGGAGGGCCGCAAAAATGCCGCTAGATAAAAATATCAAAAAAGTTTTGGTCATCGGCTCGGGTCCCATCGTGATAGGTCAGGCCGCCGAATTCGATTACGCGGGCACGCAGGCTTGCCGCGTCCTTAGGGAGGACGGCATCGAAATCGTGCTCGTCAATTCCAATCCCGCCACAATCATGACCGACAATCACATCGCCGACAAAATCTATATCGAGCCGCTCACTTTGACGACCGTAAAGCGCATTATCGAAAAAGAGCGGCCCGACAGCATTTTATCGGGGCTGGGCGGCCAAACAGGGCTAACTCTTTGCATGCAGCTGGCGCGCGACGGTTTTTTAAAAAAGCATAGCGTCCGGCTGCTGGGAAGCTCGCCCGAAACGATAGATAAAGCGGAAGATAGGCAGATTTTTAAAGACACGATGCAAAGTATAGGCCAGCCCGTCGTGCCGTCCGCAATCGCCACCGATATCGAAGCGGCAAAAAAGTTCGCCGATGAAATAGGCTATCCCGTCATTATCCGGCCTGCGTTCACGCTGGGCGGAAGCGGCGGCGGCATAGCTCATAACGAAAAAGAATTTATCGAAATTGCCGAAGGCGGCTTGTCGCTATCCCCCATTCATCAGATACTCGTCGAGAAATCCATCGCGGGATGGAAAGAAATCGAGTTCGAGGTAATGCGCGACAAATCGGGAAACGTCATAACAGTGTGCTCGATGGAGAATTTCGACCCCGTTGGCGTTCACACCGGCGACAGCATAGTAATAGCGCCCGCCGTCACGCTTGCCGATAAGGAATATCAAATGCTCCGCTCGGCGGCGCTCAGCATTATAACCGCTCTGGGCGTTGAGGGGGGATGCAACTGCCAGTTCGCAATGCACCCCGACAGCTTTGAATACGCCGTAATCGAGGTCAATCCCCGCGTCTCCCGCTCCTCTGCGCTGGCGTCCAAGGCGACGGGCTACCCCATCGCAAAAGTGGCGACTAAAATCGCCATCGGCTATACTCTGGACGAAATTAAAAACGCCGTCACCGGCACCACCTTTGCCGCTTTCGAGCCCACCCTCGACTACGTGGCGGTAAAATTCCCAAAGTGGCCTTTTGACAAGTTCGTCTACGCCAAGAAAGATTTAGGCACGCAAATGAAGGCGACGGGCGAGGTGATGGCCATCGCCGATACTTTTGAGGAAGCCCTCCTGAAAGCCGTCCGCGGCGCCGAAATAGGGCTCCAAAACCTAAACTTGCCGCGGCTCAAGAAAAAGAGCGACCCAGAAATCCGCGCGCTGCTCGATACCGTGACCGACCAGCGCCTGTTCGTGGTTTACGAGGCGATACTGCGCGGCATCGACATTGACGAGATTTACCAAAGCACAAAAATCGACCGCTGGTTTTTATATAAGCTGAAAAATATAGCGTCGGGCGAACTGCCGAAAAAGCCTCTATCCTATAAGATGGTCGATACCTGCGGCGGCGAATTCGCGGCGCAAACGCCTTATTTCTACTCCATCTATAACAGTTCGGTAAACGAAGCCCTGCCTTTCATAGAGCGCAGCACCAAGGAGCGCATCGTGGTTTTGGGAAGCGGGCCGATTCGTATCGGACAAGGAATTGAATTCGATTATGCCTGCGTCCACTGTGTTTGGTCGCTTAAAAAGCTGGGCTATGAGGTCATCGTAATCAACAACAACCCCGAAACGGTATCCACCGACTTCGATACCGCCGACAGACTATATTTCGAGCCGCTTTGCATAGACGACGTGATGAGCGTAATAGAGATTGAAAAGCCGCTCGGCGCCATTGTCGCTTTCGGCGGCGGCACGGCCATTAAGCTAACCCAAAAACTTCAGGAGCGCGGCGTCCAAATAATCGGAACGTCGGCCGAAAGTATCGACATCTGCGAGGACAGAAAGCGCTTTGATGTTTTGCTCGAGAACTTGTCGATAAAACGCCCCAAAGGCTACGGCGTGATGACGGAAGCGGAGGCGCTTGACGCAGCCCAAGAACTCGGCTATCCCGTTCTGCTACGCCCGTCCTACGTGCTGGGCGGCCAGAATATGATTATCGCCTTTTCACCCGACGACGTCAAAGAATATATGGAAATCATACTCCGCCAAAAGCAGGAACGGGCGGTGCTCATCGATAAATATTTATCGGGACGCGAGATTGAGGTCGACGCCATTTGCGACGGAACGGATGTCTTTATCCCGGGCATTATGGAGCATATCGAGCGCACCGGCATACATTCCGGCGACAGCATAGCGGTGTATCCCGCCACGCATATCGACGACGAGCTGTCGGTGAGTATATTCGAGGTGACGAAAAACCTCTGCATGGCTTTGGACGTCAAAGGGCTTGTCAACATCCAATACGTTCTATATGAGGGCGAAATCTACGTGATTGAGGTGAACCCCCGCGCTTCCCGGACGGTGCCTTATATCAGCAAAGTGACGGGCGTTCCCATGTGCGAACTCGCCACAAGAGTGAGCGTGGGACAAAAACTTCAAGATTTGGGTTATACTTCGGGCATCGCCAAAATACCGCCCTATACCACCGTCAAGGTGCCGGTGTTTTCTTTTGAAAAGCTGACCGATTTGGACACCCATTTAGGCCCCGAAATGAAGTCGACGGGCGAAGTGCTGGGGCTAGGCAAGAATATCGAGGAAGCTCTTTATAAAGGGCTGATTGCGGCGGGATACAAAATGCACAAGAGCGGCGGCGTATTCATTACCGTCCGCGACAGCGACAAAGCCGAAGTATGCGATATTGCCAAGAAATTCCACGAAATAGGATTTAAGCTTTACGCCACAAAGGGAACGGCAAAGGCGCTCGAAAAAAGCGGACTTCATGCCCAAACGGTCAACAAAATATACGACTCCCCCACCGACAACACCGCAACCCTTCTCGAAAGCGGCAAAATCAGCTATATCATATCGACGTCGGCGAAAGGCAGAGACCCCGCAAAAGACGACGTGAAAATCAGAAGAAAGGCCTGCGTTCTGGGTATCCCCTGCCTCACCTCCGTTGACACGGCCAACGCGCTTGCCGACAGCCTGCTTTCGGGATACAGCGAAATAAATACCGAGCTAGTTGATATAAACAATCTGAGAAGCGAACGCATGACGCTGAAATTTACCAAAATGCAGGGCTGCGGCAACGACTATATCTACATCAACTGCATAAATAACGCGGCCACCGCAGGCGTCGAAATAAACTCGCCCGAATCGCTCTCGGTGCTGCTTTCCGACCGCCATTTCGGCGTGGGAGGCGACGGCATAGTGCTGATACTGCCATCCGACGTCGCCGACGCCAAAATGAGAATGTTTAACCTTGACGGCAGCGAAGGCAGGATGTGCGGCAACAGCATTCGCTGCGTCGGCAAATACCTTTACGACAACGGCATTATCCGCAAGCAGAAAATGACCATTGAAACGCTGTCGGGCATAAGGGAACTCACCTTGATGACGCAAAACAAGACGGTATCCTCGGTAATGGTCAATATGGGAAAGGCCGAGCTTGCGCCCGAAAAAATACCGGTTAATCTTCAAGGCGAAAGCATAATAAATCAGCCGATAATTATCAATGCTAAGGAATACGCGATTACCTCATTATCAATGGGGAACCCGCACGCCGTTGTGTTTTTGGACGACATTGACAACCTCGACATTGCAGCAATCGGCCCGCTATTTGAAAACCACCCGCTGTTCCCCGAAAGAGTGAACACGGAGTTTGTCAAAGTTACCGGCAAAAACAGCTTGAAAATGCGGGTATGGGAGCGCGGAAGCGGTGAAACCCTCGCCTGCGGCACGGGCGCATGCGCCTCGGCGGTAGCGGCCGTGCTGAACGGCTATTGCAACAAAAACGAGGATATAAAGGTCGCTCTTTTGGGCGGCGAGCTTGTCATAAGATATACCGACGACGCGGTGTATATGACGGGAGAATGCAAAAAAATCTTTGACGGGACGGTAGAGATATGAACGAGCTTATTTTAGTGCTTGACTTCGGCGGACAGTATAAGGAGCTTATCGCGAGAACGGTAAGAGGATTGAACGTTTATTCGGAAATAAAACCGGGTTCCCTCTCCGCCGAAAAAATAAAAAAGCTGTCGCCAAAAGGGATTATTTTGACGGGAGGGCCCGACAGCGTCTACCGCGACAACGCTCCCAAATGCGACGCCGAAATTTTCAGGCTCGGCATTCCCATCTTGGGAATTTGCTACGGAATGCAGCTGATTTGTTACAGCTTGGGCGGCAAGGTCGAGCCTTGCGTCGTCAGCGAATACGGCAGAATTAGCATAAATTTCGATACCGATGCCGAATTATTTTGGGGCATCAGGAAAACTTCGTCCGCGCTGATGAGCCATACCGATCAGGTAATAAAACTGCCTAAAGGGTTTGTCGGCACGGCGGAAACGCCCGACTGCAAATACGCCGCCGCCGAAAACCGCACCGAAAAATTATATGCCGTCCAGTTCCATCCCGAAGTGGAACATACCGACGACGGCGAGCAAATTATCCGCAACTTCCTTTACAATATTTGCGGCGTTTCGGGAGATTACCGCCTCGACGATTATCTGAACACTCAAATAAAGTCAATAAGAAGCAAGGTAGGCAATGAAAGGGTTTTGCTCGGTCTTTCGGGCGGCGTCGACAGTTCGGTGTGCGCCGCATTGCTAAGTAAAGCAATCCCCAATCGGCTTACCTGCATATTCGTCGACCACGGCTTTATGCGTCAAAACGAAGGTGACGAAATAGAAAAAGTGTTTTTTGGGAAAAAGCTGCACTTTATCAGGGTAAACGCGCAGGATAGATTTTTGGATAAGCTCAAAGGCGTGACCGACCCTGAGAAGAAGCGGAAAATCATAGGCGCGGAATTTGCCAAAGTTTTCGAGGAGGAAGCGGCAAAACTCGGCGACATTAAATATTTGGCGCAAGGGACGATTTACCCCGATTTGATTGAGTCGGGCGGCGAACTCGGCGCGCTCATTAAAAGCCACCACAACGTGGGCGGCCTGCCCTCTAACCTTTCATTCATAGGCGTAATCGAACCGCTTTCCGGGCTTTTTAAAGACGAGGTGCGCGCTTTGGGCAAGAAGCTGGGGCTTCCCGAAAAGCTTGTCGGGCGCCAGCCCTTCCCCGGCCCGGGACTTGCCGTCCGCATTATGGGCGAGATTACAAAGCATAAGCTGGACATACTGCGGCAAGCCGACCGGATCCTCTGCGACGAAATAAAGAAATTAAAAAATAAACCGCAGCAATATTTTGCGGTGTTCACCGACGTGCGCTCCGTCGGCGTCAAGGGGGACGGCCGCACTTACGACTATGTTATCGCCATAAGAGCGGTAAATACCCGCGACTTTATGACCTGCGACTACGCTCCCCTGCCGCATAAGCTGCTGGCGCGCATTTCCTCACGCATCGTCAATGAGGTCAAGGAAATAAGCCGAGTTGTCTACGATATAACTTCCAAGCCCCCCGCCACTGTTGAATGGGAATAATCGGGTGAGCGGGATTTTAGAAAAAGGTGTAAATGCAAAAAAACGGTAAGGAAAGAAAACTATGACTAAGTATATTTTTGTGACGGGCGGAGTGGTATCCGGCCTCGGCAAAGGCATTACGGCGGCAAGTTTAGGGCGGCTTTTAAAGCAGCGGGGCTTGAAAGTGGCGGCGCAAAAGCTCGACCCCTATATGAATGTCGACCCCGGGACAATGAGCCCCTTCCAGCACGGCGAGGTGTTTGTGACCGACGACGGCGCCGAAACCGACCTTGACCTCGGGCATTACGAGCGCTTCATCGACGAGAACTTGACGAAACTGTCCAACCTTACCTCGGGCAAGGTCTATTACAACGTTCTCAACCGCGAAAGAAGCGGCGGCTATTTGGGCGAAACCGTGCAGGTCATTCCCCACATAACGAACGAGATAAAGGATTTTATTTACAGAGGCGCCAAACTCAGCGGCGCCGACGTTTTAATCACCGAAATAGGCGGCACCACCGGCGACATCGAAAGCCAGCCGTTTTTGGAAGCGATAAGACAGATATCGCTCGAAGTGGGAACAAGAAACTGCCTGTTTATCCACGTTACTTATGTTCCCTATCTAAAAGGCTCGGAAGAACATAAATCCAAGCCGACACAGCACTCGGTAAAAGAGCTTCGCGCCATGGGAATTTCGCCCAACATCATCGTGGCGCGCGCCGACGAGGCGCTTGGCTCCGGCATAAAGGAAAAAATATCGCTCTTTTGCAACGTCAAGCCCGACTGCGTCATAGAAAACCTGACGCTTCCCTGCCTTTACGAAGCTCCCATGATGCTTCACCAAAACGGCCTTGACAAGGTGGTATGCCGCGAGCTGTCGCTTGAAACGAAGGAATGCGACCTTGCCGAATGGAAGGAATTGACGCTCAAAATCGCGCGGCGAAAAACCGTCGTAAATATCGCCATTGCGGGAAAATACGTCAAGCTGCACGACGCTTATCTGTCGATTATCGAAAGCCTCAACCACGCCGGATTCGATACCGGCGCCATCGTCAAAATCAAATGGATTGACAGCGAGGAAATCACCGAAAAAACGGTGGGCGCGTTGCTCGGGGACATAGACGGAATAATAATACCGGGCGGCTTCGGCTACCGCGGCATCGAGGGCAAAATCACCGCCTGCCGCTACGCGCGGGAAAACGATATCCCCTATCTCGGCATTTGCCTCGGCATGCAGGTTGCCGTCATTGAATTCGCCCGAAATGTATGCGGGCTAAAGGGCGCGAATTCGGGCGAGTTCGACCCGAAATCCGCTCATCGTGTCATCGATTTAATGGAAACTCAAATCGGCATTACCCTAATGGGCGGCACAATGCGGCTCGGCGCCTATCCCTGCAAGATAATGCCGGATACGAATATGGCGGCGCTGTATAACGCTCCCGAAATATCGGAGCGGCACCGCCACAGATACGAGTTTAACAACAGCTACCGCGAGCTGATGGTGGAAAAAGGGCTTGTCATCAGCGGGCTTTCACCCGACGGCAATTTGGTGGAAGCGGTGGAAATCCCGGGCAAGAGATTTTTCGTGGGCGTGCAGTTCCACCCCGAATTCAAGAGCCGTCCCGACAAACCGCATCCCTTGTTCCTCGGCCTTTTGAAAGCCGCGCTTAACAAAAAATAAATAATAAGGTGAGCTTTTATGCGCGATTACCAAAAAGAGTTGGATTTGAGAGTTGATTTTATCCGCAACGTGATTAAGTCGGCAGGAGCCTCGGGCATTGTCTACGGAAACAGCGGAGGCAAGGACAGCGCGCTTGTCGGCATTCTTTGCAAGACGGCCTGCGAAAACACCGTGGGGGTTATTATGCCCTGCGGCTCCAAACGAAATTACAACGAGGATAAGGCGGACGCGCAAGCAGTCGCAAAGCAATTCAACATCGAAACGCGCTTTGCCGATTTGACTAAAATCAGGGATTCCTTTCTCGAAACGGCCGAGGGCTTAACAAATCTTAGCCCTGCCGCAATATCGAATATAGCCCCGCGCCTTAGGATGACGACGCTTTATATGGTGGCGGCGAGCGAAAACCGCCTTGTCGCGGGCACGGGAAACCGAAGCGAAGGTTATATGGGTTATTTCACAAAATGGGGCGACGCCGCTTGCGATTTTAACCCCATCGCCGACTTAACGGTGACCGAAATTTACGAATTTTTGCGCTTTTTGAAAGCTCCCTCCGTTGTCCTCGAAAAAGCTCCCTCAGCGGGACTGTTCGACGGCCAAACCGACGAGGGCGAAATGGGCATGAGCTACAAAAGCATCGACAGCTTTCTTTTCGGCAACGCCGTGAGCGAAAAGGACAGGCTTATTATCGAAAAACACCACAATGCCAGCGAACATAAGCGTAAAAAGCCCGTGACTTACGTAGAATAACCGCACAAAAAAAACAATAACGAAAATAATTTGATTTTTTACGCTATCGTCCGCCGAAATAAGTTTATTTTTCAAGCCGTAATCCCACACATAAAGCCGCAGTCAAATGATTTGAACCGCGGCTTTTTAACGTATTTATGCTTTCAATTTATTCTCTTGAATGGAAATTTAAATCTTAAAATTTTAAAGAATAAAAATATTCTGAAGCTTTATCGGGGAGCATATTTCGACCAATATTCTATATAGTATATCACTTAAATATTTTATATTAGTTTTTATTTGAGAAAAAAGACTTCGATACAGCAAAAAGCCCCATTCTACGGGACTTTTCGGCACTGTAACGAAGCCTTTGGTGTTTATTTGGTGTTTAAATTTATGTGACGATATACTAATATGTTTATCACTAAATATCATCTTCCTAATATTTCTACAGTGGAAACGAAAAGATTGGAGGGTGGTTTTTTTAATCGTTTTTGTTTTTAAAAGTTTCCTGCAATTGAATTTCAATTTCGCTATTAAAACCTTTAAAATAACTACCGTCCATCAATTTATTTTCAAAATCAGGATACGAGGATGGGGACAGAATATTAAATGAATACCGAGTATTTATACCTTTCTTATACAATTCTGTATTTAACAATGAAAAATGTTTTTTTGAATCAATCATCTTTGAGTAGTTTTCTCTACATAAATCATTGTTCATTTTTGTTTCTATTACAGCAATGTTATCACCAACTTTTATAAAAAAGTCAGGATTAAATTCTTTAGGATTAGTGCCACGTTTCAAAATATATGTAATTTTATAAAAACCAACATCCCTTGACTTTACCCAAGCATCTATTTTTTTAGCCAAAGTTGGTTTTGTTAGGAGCTCAACAAATTTTTGTTCTGGCTCTCTTGTAGTAAATACCAAGCTTAGTGGTGTTTTGAAATCAAATACATTTTTTTGTTTAAAGAGTTTACCCGGAAAATCGAGTTTAAATTGTTCTAGAATTTCTATTTCCTCACTAGGAATTTCCTTCTCGTATTCATTAGAATAGAAAATAACAACGCCATTCTTAAGAGATGAATACCTTGCTGATGCTTTTTCCATTGACAATGTATTCAGTGTAACTGGTTCTTTTACTATATTTTCAAATCCTGCTGATGTTCTCTTTTTGCGAAGCAATCCCGTGAATTTACCATATATTTTCTCAATGTTTATCGCTGTTAAACGATCACCCATGATATTAGCTTCCTGCATCGACTTTTTAATAAATCCTACTATTTCATCATATGTGGGAAGCTTATCCATCTCGGATTCGCCATTATTAAACACTAACTCATTTCTAATATTTCTTATTTTAGCTTCATTATTTCTACTTTTGTATTGGTTAACAATTGAAGCTGCAACTTCCTCTACAGTTTTCGATTCTTTATTAATATCATAAACAACGGTTTCAATATTGTTTTTCGTATCTAAATATGTACTAGAGCGAGTTATTTTTTCTTCTTGGGTAACCAATACTAGGGGTTTGCTAATATCAAAGGTTTCTACCTTGTCAAAATTATCATTGAATTTTTGTGTTTCTTGCTTATCATATACTAAATTATGTAAATCAAAGTTATATTTAGAGCGCTCACCAACAGTTATAATTCTACTATAAATTATTGATTCGTTTTCTAAAACCTCGTCTACAATTTTTCGTATATTTTTACCCCATGATGAGTGATTAAATACTCTCACAGATGGCTGTGTCTGGAAAGATTGAGGAATTCTAAGTCCTCTTCCCAAAACTTGCGAAATCAATAGTTTTGAGTTGAAAGCTCGATCTTCCCACGGGACAATTTGAAATACGTTTTTTACATCCCAACCTTCAGTCAACATAGAAACTGAAAAAATCCATTCGGTAGGATCATTCTTATCATCAACATTTTGCAGCTTGATAATATTATTTTTATGATCCTTATGTGATGTTACTATTAACATCTTTTTTTCAATAATGCTTTTATCTTCTTTTGTATATTCAATTAAAAAATCCATAAAATCTTGGTAAAGATTTTTTGCCGAATTTATATCAGCTGTAACAATAATTGATAGTGGTTTTATCGATGAATACTTAGTTTTATTTTTAATATGATTTTGATATATTTTTTGAAATTTCTCATAATCACCTTCACTAATATCCTCATCAATATAATTAATATTTTTTACTATTCTATCGTCGATAGCTTGCCGCAAGGAGTATCTATAAATTACATCATTAAAATAGCTATCATTACGATATGCTGTTCCAGTAAAACCTATATGATACTTAAACCCATATTCAGTGTTTAGAATAAAAGACTTCCATTTTGTAATATCTACATCAGAGGAAGCATTATAAGCATGATGAACTTCATCACTTAATACTAGTGTATCCCCACCTTTTCCAGTAAAACTATCACTAATTGATGAACCAGTAGTTGCATATACAGCATGGATATTTTCTATACAAATATCATTTTGTAAAATAGTTTGATTAGCGTTAGTTATTCGCAATGTGGAATTATTAAATTGTGTGGGAATAGCCGCTTGTAAATCTTCACGCGCAAGTAATTCTGAAAATTTTTTACTTAATTCCCTCTCTATTGTGAGTGATGGACATAACACAAGTATTCTTTTGATTGCTCCTAATAAAAACATTATATGAGCTATGCCGAAAATAACATAACTCTTTCCCGTTCCGGTAGCTAAGTCAATCACACCAGACAACATATTTGGAAATTGTAGGTTTTTTAAGTACTCTGCCTCAGATGAATACTCGTCCTTTATATCATCGTTTACTTTGTAGTTCTCAATAACCAAATCATTTATTGAGGAATATCTCTCGGAAAGCAAATAAATTAGAGTTGTTTTTATTGAATCTTTTTGGTATTCTCTATCTCCACATAAGCAATCAAGATAATCTTGCCACACGTCTAAATCAAGAAGTGATCGATTATAATTTGTGTCAACTTTTAACACTAAATTCTTCAAATCAATTTTTCTTATCCCTTCCATATTAAACCTCCAGAACTTCTTTGAACTCGTTACCGAAAATATCAATATAAACTACTTTAATCTTATTACTTAATAATTTTTCTTTAGATATACTTAAAAGATATCCACTTTCATTCCTTATGTCATCAGCAAAAAATACTTCCTGCATGATAAAGTTACAATTATCGCTAGTATCTATTAATACCATTGCCAATATATCATCTATAGTTTTATTGTTACTGTCTAGTTCAATATACGGAGATGTTACGCTTTCAATAACAATTTTAATAAATTGGTTTTCTTCAATAAGATTTGCTTTGACTTCTGGCATTTCATTGAAGTAGAAACCGACCGAATTTTCGATAGAATTAACTTTTTCCTTATTATTTGGTTGTCTCAACTTTTTAAACTTATATTTATGTAATTCTGTGATTACTTGATAGGGAATCCTTAATAAATAATATTTTACATTGTCTATTTTATAATAATCCCCTACGATATCCACATTCATTTCAGGAGCAATCAAATAGAATCTGTTACCAATTTTCCCCCCAATTTGATCGTGGAGTTCAATCAAATAATTTTCATCAATCGCTGTATTATCCTTGAAATCCTGAAATGTAAATACTTTTACCCAATCTCCACGGCGTTTCCCGTCAACCTGAATTCCGTTTATTTTAGAAATTTTCCTGTCAATATGGAATAAGTCAAGCACAAAGTTATAATATTTATCTCTATCTAATTCAAAAACAGATTTCAGATTGTAGCATCCTGCATTCACTAAGCAAAAAGAAGGGGAATGATTTTCCATCGTTAATAAACGTCTTTGAAT
>DAOTKC010000011.1:0-42072 GCA_035449045.1 Eubacteriales bacterium | reverse complement strand
ATCTTACTTTATTAGACACAGATAATAATTTATATTGTTAATCTTTAGATTCTTTATATTAAAATTTGTAGTTATAAAATGGCTAAACGATGGTGATGTTGCCGCAGTGGGGGCAACGGACGAGTTCGCCGGAGGTGGCGGCCAGCTCTTCGCCGCAGTTTGGGCAACAAAGCACGACCATTTCCATGATTTTGGAGGATGTATAGGGCGGGATATAGGGCGCGGAGCCGGCGGCCGCGGGAGCGAGCTTGCGCCTCCAAAACATGCCCGGAGGCGGCGTGGTATCAAGGCCGGCGTTTCTCGCCGCTATGACTTCGAGCATCATCTTATGCTGTTTGTTGTTGAAGTTGTAGAAGAAAAAGGGAATCGACATAATGATGTAACCGGCGGCGGGTATAAGCGTCGTCATGATGTAAATCATGTGGAGCGTTTTCTCCGACTGCTGGGCGATGTTGGCGTCTAACGCGCCGTTATAGCCCGCAATTCCCAACATTAAGCCGGTTATGGCAACGTTGATGCTGTTTTGGAACTGGCTCATGAAAGTGAGCATGGAAAAACAGGTGCCCTCGACGCGCTTGCCAGTCTTATACTCGATGTAGTCGACGCAGTCGCCGATCATGATGGTGGTGACGCTCGACCAAATACCGAGAGGCAGGAAGGCAAAAAATCTGCCGATTAAAAAGAAAATTAACTGGACAGTGGACTGATAGCCGACGAAATAAAAGGCGACGTTGGAAATCACGCCGAGCGCGGAGGCGGCCAAAAGGATGTTGCGCTTTTCAAATTTTTTAATGAGCTTGGGAGCGATGAGAAGGCCTATTACGGCGGCGGCTGCCGGCAGCACGTTGATGACCGGCGTAAACACGCTCATGACGGTGTTGGACGACATTTCGGCGAAAATCGACTTAATGTTCCACTTAATGAAATAGGTGGAGAGCGCGGTGGAGCCTATTGTCGTTACTGACATAAGCGCGCCCGCGATAAGGTTTAAAAGAAGGGGCTTGCATTTGGGAATCAGTTTAAGGTTTTCGGCGGAACGGTTTTCCTCCGAGGTAATCCGCGCCCGCTCCTTAGTATTGAAATAGCCTTGAAGCATCAGCACCGCACCCAAAACGCAGAAAATGGCGCAGGTCAAAAAGAAGCTCATATCGCCGTTGACGCCGGCGCCGTCGTTAAACAGCCCGTTTATAGTCCAGAATAAGCCGATAGCGAGCGCCGAGCCCGCGCCGCCGATAAGTCTGGTCATGGTGACTATGGTGGTCCGCTGCTTGGGATCGGTGGTGATAACGGCCGACATGCTCCAATACGGGATATCGTTGGCGGTATAGAGAAGGGTGAATACGATGTAGAGCGCAGTGATGTAGACCGTTTGAATCGTCATGTCACCGAAGCGCAAGGGCGAAAAAACGGCTATGGCGCAGAGTGCAACGGGAATGGGCGTGAACAGCATATAAAACTTGCACTTGCCCCAGCGCGTGTTAGTCTTGTCGAGAATCTGCCCCATTATCGGGTCGTTGAGCGCGTCCAGAATGCGCGTGACCATTAAAACGAGGCCGGCGACCTTGGGATCGATATGCAGATAATCGGTCATGAACAAAAGAAAGTAAGTGGTGAACAGCGTGTAAATCATGACCTGGCCGGTGTTGGTTAAGGCGTAGCTCAGTTTTTCTCTAATCGGCACATATTCAAATGTCGCGGTCGCAGTATTCGATTCCATCAATGCTCCTAAATATCTAGTATTTTCTTTGCGCTTAACGGCTATTTGGCTTTGCGGTATTTAATTGTTATAATCCGGCGCGCTTTACGCTGCCGCCAAAAACCACCGTTAAATTTTCAGAAGTATCGTCTTAATCTCGTAGGGTTTAAAGGAAAGCTCGGCGATATCGGCAGGCTTGCGGTTTTCGTAAATAAGGTTGCTCTCAAACGCTTCTTTGAACTCGAAAGCGGGAACAAGCGCGCACTCCGCCTGAGCGTTTCTGCCCTCGTAGAGCCGAACGGCAACCAAGCCGTCGGGCGTCACCATGACGTTTTCAATGACGACGGCGGGATTGGTTGTTTTTACGAACTCCTCGATTTTGGGCACATTAACGAGCTTGACGGGATTGTTCAAGCGGTAGCCGAGCGGCACCAGCTCCGATTCGAGCGCCGGCTTTTTGTGGGGATAGAGCGCAAAGGTGAAGTTATGCCTGCCGCGGTCGCATTTTTTATCGGGATAGGTGGGCGAGCGAAGTAAATTTAAGCTGATTAACCCGTTTTTGGCGCGGTAGCCGTATTTACAGTCGTTTAAGAGCGCCAGACCGTAGCCCTGTTTTGTGCAGTAGACGTCGGCCCATTTATGCGCCGAAACCTCGAACTGCGCCCATTCGATGCGGTTGTCGGTTTTGGTCGAGCGCTCGAAATGCCCCATTTGGATGTCGAACAGCGCCTTGCTGCTGTAGGCGGCGGGATAGAAATCGGCGCGAAGCATCTTGTGGTTTTCGTGCCAGTCGACGGCGCATGAAACTCTCAGCATCGGCTCGCCCGCCATAAGCTCGATCGTCTGCACAGCCGAGGATTTATTAAAGGCAAGCTTCTGCACACGCTTCACGCTCATGCCGTCGACGGAGGATTTGACGGACTCCAGCTTTAAGCTCTTGGGAGTTTTATCGGCGTATTCTATGCGGATGTCCCATGCGTCGTAGGGGCGCTTTTTCTTGTCGGAATAAATTCTGAGACCGCCCAAAGACTTCTTGGCGACAAGCCTGTTTTCCTTTTTATCGAGTATATTTTGGATATCGCCGGCCGCGTCGAAGGTAACCCGCAGATACTCGTTTTCGATAAAATCTTCTCCGCATTTTAGCTCGTTTGTAGGCGCGGCATCTTTAAGCGGCAGCGCGGAATAAGGCGGCAACTGATAAGCTTTCCAACCGTTTTCCGACTTTATGTATCCGTTTTGCGTAAATGATGTGGCGTTTAGCGCGTTAAGCTCGCCTTCGCCCAAGAATTTGCACGCCGCCTCCTTAAGCTCCTTGATGTCGCTTTGAATCCGCTCGTAGGCGGCCGCCGTCTCTTTATAGACGCGGTTTACCGAGGAGCCCGGCAGTATGTCGTGGAACTGATAGAGAAGCACCTCCTTCCAAAGCTCGTCGAGTTTTGCGTGGGGATAGGGATAGCCCTTGACGTAGGCCGCGGCGAGAATGAACTCGAGCTCGTGGAGCGCCTGCTCGGCGCGGCGGTTGTTGAGCTTGGTCTTGCCCTGCGAGGTATAGGTGCCCTGATGACGTTCAAGATACAGCTCGCCCTTATAGCTCGGGAAGGCGTCCTTATCCTTTTCGAGCTTGTTGAAGAATGATTTGGCGCTGCCAAAATCGACCTTGGGAAGGCCGGGCATGACGCGCTCGCGCGAAAGGAATTTCAGGTGCAGTTCGCCCGGCCCGCCGCCGCCGTCGCCGACGCCGAAGACCATGAGCGCGTTTTGGGAAACGTCCTTTTGATGGTAGCCCTCTTTGATGCTGTTCAGCGCGTAAGGGCATGCCGAGCTGTTGTAGTCGCCTTCGGGCGGCATGTGGACGAGGATTTGCTCGCCGCCGATGCCCTCCCAATTAAAGGAGTGGTGGGGGAAGTGGTTGAAATCGTTCCAGTTGATTTTGATTGTCACCATCTTATCGACGCCCGAACCCTTCAAAATGCGGGGTAGCGAGGCGCTGTAACCGAAGACGTCGGGAACCCAGAGATAGTCCATATCGATGCCGAACTCGCGCTTCCAAAAGCCCTTGCCGTAGTAGCATTGGCGAATCAGCGACTCGCCCGAGGGAAGGTTGGTATCGGGCTCCACCCACATCGCGCCCTGCGGCTCGATTCTGCCGGCGCGAACGGCTTCCTTGACGCGCTGAAAAAGCGATGGCTTAATCCATTCGAAAATCTGGGGCTGGCTGACGCCGAAAACGTAGTCGGGATATTTTTTTATGTTGTGAAGCGCGTTAGTGAGCGTGCGTTCCGCCTTTCTCTTGGTCTCGCGGACGGGCCAGAGCCATGCGAGGTCGAGGTGAGCGTGGCCTACCGCCGTCACGTCGAAGTCGTCGTTATTGCCGGTGAAATACTTTTTGAGGACGGCGCGCGCGTTTTCTATACTCTCGGGCGAAAGCCCCGACGACAAGGACATCGCCTTGTTTAAGTCACGCTTTATTTCGGCGCGCTCGTTGTCGCGTTTTACGACGGCAAGCTTGTAGACGGTCAAAAAGTCGTAATAATATTCAAGCAGCTCGCTGTTCAAGCTGCAAACTTCGGCGCGTTTGAAAACGCCGTTAAAAACCTTGCGGCCGAACAGGCCGTTGAAGCCAGCGTCAACCAAAAAGTCGATTTTGCCGTCTTTCAAAACATAATTCAAGGGAACGATTTTTTTGCCGCGCACAGGCTGGAATATTTCGCCTATTCCCAAGATATTAGTGAGTCCCAAGACGGGCTCGACGCCGTCGTAGACCAGCCCTTCCGAGCCGGTATCGATGATGACGGCGTAATTTTCGGGATCCTCGAACTTGCCGCTCAAATCCCCTTCCGCCGAAAAACGGAACCAAGCGCATTTATAAAGCTCTTTCGCCCACGTCGTGCCCGGCTTTATCGGCATAAACTCAAGGTTGGGCGCCTCTGCGGGCGGAATAGGCTCGTCTGATATGAAAATTTCCGATTTAAGGGGAAGCGCGGTTTTATAAATCTTGCGGCCGATATTGTAGAGATAGAGCGAATAACGCGGGATGGAAAAATAGCTCAAATAAGTGTAAACGGCTTTGTTTTGAGTTTCCTTGTTCATGGATAATCTCCTTAAAAATTTAGAGCGCGCGCGCAAAAGTCCGAAAGCGGGCGCGCGCGTATATAAAACTATAATACAATACCTAAGTCCGCTAGTCAATATAGATTTCTTTAAATGCATCTTATTATCCGGTCCAAAGAAGGTTTCATTGACTTTTTTACTGCCCGCGGTTAAAATTAATCAAGCGGCATATGCCGGAATTAGAATTTAGCTCTTAGGGAGGACTTATGGATAAAACGAAACTCGCGAGCGAGCCGATATTTTTCGAGCGCAACCGCGTTTTCAGGGTTTATACCGGCGGCAAACAATACGCAAGCCTTATGAACGACCCGCCCGAGGACAATATGTTCCCCGAGGAATGGATAGCGAGCGGAGTTAAGGCGATTAACCCGCGCTATTTCGGGCCTCGCGACGGCGTATCGAGAGTGCGCGGCACCGATATTTTCTTCGACGACTTTTTAAAAGAGGAAAAAGAGCTTCTTCTCGGCGGCCGAAAATACGACTGCCTCGTCAAGTTTTTGGACAGCGCGATAAGGTTGCCCGTTCAGGTCCACCCCACCAAGGAATTTTCGCGCAAATATTTTAACAGCAGCTACGGAAAGACCGAGGCGTGGCTGGTTATCGACACCCGACCGGGCGCCGTCATCTACTTCGGCTTTAAGGACAAAATCGATAAAGCGGCGCTGTCCGCCCTCGAGGAGCGCAGCCTTTCGGAAAAGGACATAATGGCGACGGCGCTCGCCTCCGTCCCCGCCAAAATCGGCGATATCTATTTAATAAGAGCGGGACTGGTTCACGCCATCGGCGCCGGATGCACGATATTAGAGGTTCAGGAGCCCACCGACTTTACCATACAGCCCGAAAACTGGTGCGGCGACTATAAAATCAGCGAAAACGAAAAATACATAGGGCTGACAAAATCGCAGGCGCTCGATTGCTTCGATTTTGATATGTTCGGAAAGACCGCGCTCAAGTCGGCCAAAATAACACCCAATACCGTCATAAAAACCGAGTCTTATCAAAAAGAAGCCTTAATAAGCTATGACGAAACAACCTGCTTTGCCGAAAACAGGCACACCTTAAATAACGGCTGCTTCGTCATGGATTTTGCGCCCGCGGTTTACATTATGCTCAAAGGAAGTGCCGAGATAATCGGCGAAAATTATCGCCGAGCAGTCAAGCGTGGCGACTATTTCTTCCTGCCCTACGCTGCCCAAAACAAATTCAAAATCCGAGGCACAGCCGAAATAATCGAATGCCTGCCCAGCCTGCAAGACTAAGCTTACTTGCAAAGACGCAAGTTTTTAGCCTGATAACGGTCAGGTTATTATCAAGCAATATACACCAAATTGCGCTTATGCGATATTCTGATTTTATTCACTAATATAATGCTCAAATTTCAGAAAACCCGCTTAATCATATCATTTTGAATGGATAAACCTTGCATGGAAGAAAAAATTAAAATAGAGAACGATTTTTTGTCGGTAATAATTTCGCGGCGGGGAGCCACGCTCGACAGCGTGTTTTTCAAGCCCGCCGCGCGCGAGCTTCTCTGGCAGGGCGACAAAGAATCTTGGACGGGTAAGGATTTGGTAATCTTCCCTTTTGTCGCGCGCCTTATGGACGGTTGGTATCTTCACCGCGGCGTCAAATATCAAATGCCCATTCACGGCCTTGCGCCCTACTTAGATTTTGGAACGGCCGAAAAGAGCGATTCCGCTCTTACGCTAAGGCTACGCTTCAGCGAGAAAACGCTGAAATGCTACCCTTTTCGATTTGAGTTTACGGTATACTACCGCCTGATAAAAAATTCTCTCATCACCTCTTACGAAGTCAGAAATTTAGATGAGGAAGAGATGTATTTTTACCTCGGCGGACACCCCGGCTACGCCTTGGATTATATGGAAAACGACGAAACCGACGATACCTCGGCTAACAGCGTCATTTTTGAGAAAGCTCAAAATCTGTGTCGCTACACCGCCGACGAAAGCGGATATTTCATTACGGGCGAAGACAGATGGCGGACTGCGGACGAGCTTTTTCTCTCAAAATCTCTTTTCGCTAACGACGCCATTATTTTAAAGGATTTGAAAGGGGGACTTACGATAAGGCGGCCTTCCGGCATCGACATTTCCTTCGATTTAAATAATCCGCCCGTTCTCGCTCTATGGTCGCACAAGCGCCGCGGCGGCTACGTCTGCGTCGAGCCGTGGTGGGGGCTTCCCGACGAAAACCCGCCCAAACGCGAGCTTAAGACAAAGCTTTTGATTAACAGGCTCCCGCCTCTCGGCGTTTTCAACTATGAATTTGCCACGAAATATGAAATGCGTTGAAAGGAAGAGAAATTTTTAATGCAACTAAAAAAGCGCCGCGGCGCTTTTTTTAATATTTCATAATTTTCTGTTAGATATTGGGATAGCTGCTAAGTTTTTTCTTGCTTTACCGTTATTTCTCGGCATTGCTTTTCGACATAAAGTTTTTTAATGCTTTCAGCGTGGGAAGGGATGTTAAAACGCCCTTTTTGGAGCATACCAGCGCCGAACAGGCGGAAGCGTAGTTGAGCGCCGAGGGAATGGAAAAAGGAATAGCCGAAAGGTCTAAAAAGCTTAAAAAGGTGCCGATAAAGCTGTCGCCCGCGCCCGTGGTATCGACGCATTTTACGGGATAGGCGGCTTGATCAAAGACGCTGTCTGCGTAGTAACAGCGGCTGCCTTCGCCGCCGAAAGTGAACAGCACTATTTTGGCGCTCTCCAAAAGCTCCTTTGCGATTTTGTCAAAATCGGAATGGCCGAAAATGAAGTCGCACTCGTCGCCGGAAAGCTTTATTACGTCGGCGTAGCCCAAAAACCCGTTGACGGTCTTTTTGTATTTCTCGTGGTCGTCCCAAAGCGACTTTCTGATATTGGGGTCGAAGGATATGAGGCCGCCCGCCGCCTTAAGCTTTTTTATGGCGGCAACAGTCGCCGCCTTCACCGGCTTGTCGATTAAATCCACCGAGCAAAAATGAAGGATATCGGAGGCCTCGAACTGAATTTTATTTATCTCTTTAGGGCTCAAAAACATATCGGCGGAGGGCTTTCGGTAGAAGGCGAACTCGCGCTCGCCGCCTTTTTTCAACGTGACGAAGCTTAGTGCGGTGTTGGCGCGCTTGGTGAAATGAAGATAGTCCAGGTTTACGCCCGCCGCGCCGAGCTCTTCTCTTATTTTCTTTCCGAACAAGTCGGCGCCGACTTTGCCGATAAAATATGCCTTACGCCCGAGCTTGGCCGCGCAGGCAGTCACGTTGGCGGGCGCGCCGCCCACGACGGGAATAAATCCCGCGCCCTCCGGCATAAAGTCAATCAGCGCTTCACCTATCGCAAAAATCCGCATACGCCACCCAAAAACTAAGTATTTTTCTATAAATTTTAGTTTACACGATTTTGACAAATTAAGCAATTTTTAAGCGACCGCATTTTTGGTTGTTAAAATATTATTAACTGATAGTAATAGGTGTTTTTTATTAGACAAATGAAAAAAAATGTTGACAAACTTAAAGAACCGGATATAAAATTATATAAGTAAATATAAGTAAAGAGCGGATAAAGTGAAAGAGCGGGGAGATTTGGCAATTTGTTAATGCATTTTTCCCTCAAAGTTTTATAATACTTATTCGTTTTGTTTGGCGCCTTTTAAACAATGTATTTCTTCTGCGATTCGGCGCTTAACTTAAAATATTTTTTGGCAGTTTATTCTCGGTTTGGCAAATTGCCGCGAGTTTGAATATATTTTAGTGAATATATACGGATTGATAAGGAGAGATTATTATGGCGAAGACGGCGGTTGAGAAAAACCAAGCGGCCGAAAGCATGAAGGCCGAAGGGAAACTGAAAGTCTTAAAAATCCAAAGAACTTGCGTTCACGACGGGCCGGGAATTAGAACGACGGTGTTCTTCCAAGGTTGCGGGCTGAGGTGCCTATGGTGCCAAAACCCCGAGGGACTGGAGTTTGACGGCAAGGCTGCGGTAGAATACACCGTGCCCGAGCTACTCAAGGTCATTGAAAAAGACAAGCAGTATTATTTCTCGACAGGCGGCGGCGTCACAATATCGGGCGGCGAGCCGATGCTTCAAAAGAGCGAAGCGCTCATCGAGTTTTTGAAGGCGCTGAAAAAAGACGAAATCAACGTAGCCGCCGAAACCACGCTTTACGCGCCATGGGAAAACATCGAGCGCGCCGCGCCCTACATCGATTTGTTTTACGTCGACTTAAAGGCGGTCGACGACGAAGAACTACATAAAAGATGCACCGGCCGCGAGAGCTCGCTTATCCGCGAAAACCTTGAAAAGCTTTTAAAGCTCGGCAAAGAGATAACGTTCAGAATGGTGATGGTTCCCGGCCACAACGACGGAGCCGGCGCCATTGAAAAGGCGGCGATTTTCTTAAAGAAAATCGGCTTTTATTCCATCGAGCTACTTAAATACCACAGCATGTATGTCGACAAGGCGAAGCGGTTCGGCATCGAGATTCCCGACCTCAAAATATCGCCCGCCGAAGCCGAGGAATCGGTCAGGCGCGGCTTGAAATTGTTTATCGATAACGGAATAAACGCCTACAACATCGACATCGAGGAAAAGGAATATCAGACGGAATTTCCCGAGCGCGTCCTGAAAGTTCAAAACGACATCCGCGAGGCGCCGCGCGCCCTCTGCATCGAGGTTTCCAAATTAAAAACCCAGTATTATAAAAAGAACGGCTTCGACAAGCCCGTCCATATCCACCGCGCCGAGCGGCTGGCCTACGTCTTGAAAAACAAGTCGGTCAAGGTCTATCCCCAAGAGCTTTTGGTGGGCAACTTCACGTCAAAGCGCGTCGCGGGACAGGTCTGGGAGGAGCAATACGGCATTTTAGACATCGTATTTCTCTACAAAATCAACCGCCAGACGCCGGTGTCCTTCCAATGCTCGTTCAAGGAGCGGTGGTATTTCTATCTCAAGATTTTCCCCTTCTGGCTCAAACACAGCCTGCTGACCAAGGTCAACACCAAATTTGCGGATTTCCGCGCCATGATTGCGCGCTCCTCCGAGATGATAGCGGGCTTTAACAATAATATGGCGGCAATCGCCCACTTTATCGTCAATTTCGAGCGGCTGCTTACGCTGGGCACCGACGGCATAATCGCCGAAATCGAGAAAAAGCGCGCCGAGAAGCCCAAAAACAATCAAGACTTTTACGACGGCGCAATAATCGCGCTCAAGGCTTTGGGCGAATTCGGCCAAAAATATTCCGAGGCGCTCACCGAGCTTGCCAAGACCGAAACCGACGAGGCGCGGAAGGCCGAGCTTTTGGAAATGGCCGAGATTTGCGCCAACGTGCCTAAGAATCCCGCGCGCACCTACCACGAGGCGTTGCAGTCGATGCTGTTTTTGCAGATTGCGCTCTGCACCGAGGCCTACGAAAACGCCGTTTCCTTCGGTCGCGTCGACCAAATTCTCTACCCCTACTACAAGCGTGACCTAGATGCCGGCAGGATAACCTATGAAAAGGCGCGCGAGCTGCTCTGTCTGTTCGTTTTGAAAATCGACGAAATAATCTTAGTCAACGACGGCGACTCCTACTTAAATGTCAGCAAGCTGTTTGAAACCCTCTCCGTCGACCAGGCGCTGACCTTCGGCGGTGTCGACAAGAACGGCAACGACGCCACCAACGACCTAACCTATATGCTTATAGACGCCTGCGAGCTGCAGCCGCTGGCAATCAATATGGTGGCTAGAATCCACAAGAACAGCCCCAAGAAATACCTCGACCGCCTTGCCGAAATTTATATTCACGGCTGCCCCATGCCCGAGCTCTTCTCCGACGATATTTACATCCCGTCGCTGATGCGCCACTACGACACCACCCTCGAGCACGCCAGAAACTACGCCATTGTGGGCTGCGTCGAGCCCAACGCCTCCGACGACCACTTCGGCAACACCGACTGCGCCAATATGAACCTCGCGTTGCCGCTGCTTCAGGCGATGAAAGGGCACGAACACGACCTTTGGAACTATTCCCAAAAGGAGCAGTGGGAGAAAATCCACACTAAATTAATAAATTACACCTTTAAGGGCGACGGCAAGCTAAGTAAAAAAATCGTCGCGGCCCGCGCCAAGCAGATAAAGAAACGGCAAGCTAAGCGCGGATATTTCGACTACAACCCGCCCGAGACGATGGACGAGCTTCTCTCCCGCTTCCAAACGAGGCTTAACCACCTCGCCAAAGGCGTTTTGACCGACCACCAAAAAATCGAGGCGGCTTTGAGAAAGGATTTCACCACCCCGCTCGCCTCCTCTCTCTATCCTAACTGCGTCGAGACGGGTGTCGATCTCTACGAGGGCGGCGCGCGCTTCAACACCAGCGGCATACAGGCGGTGGGTATTACCGACGTAGCCGATTCCTTCCACGCCTTGAACGAAGTCGTATTCAAAAACCGCGAATACACCATGCGCGATATTATCGAGGCGGTTGACGCCAACTTCGAGGGTGAGAAAAACCAAAAGATACGCGAGCGGCTGCTCTCGGTGCCCAAGTTCGGCGACGACGTCTCCGACGAGCCCTCCTATTGGGTGACGGAAACTATGCGGATGTATAACGAGGCGCTGGCATCGGTGCCCAACTGCCCCAGAAACGGCAGGTATATGGCGGGCTATTATGCCCTCAACGTTTCCGACCGCTACGGCCGCGTCACGCAGGCGTTGCCCTCGGGACGGCTTGCCGGCGTCCCCCTCGCCAACAGCGTCGCGCCGCACTACGGCATGGAGCAGAACGACCTCATTTCGGCGCTCAACGCCATTTCCAAGGTCAACTTCACCGACTACGCCCCCAACGGCACCACCGTCACATTCACCATCGACTCGGCGCTGTTCCCGGGCGATTCGGGCAAGAATAACCTCAGCTCCATTTTCAAGACTTTCCTGACCTCGGGCGGCATGCAGTTCCAGCCTAACATCATCAACAAAAAAATTCTGATTGACGCCTACAACAACCCCGAGAAATATAAATACCTCATGGTCAGGGTGGCGGGATATTGCGCATACTTCAATGAGCTGTCGGATGACCTGAAGCGCATTATCATCGAACGCACCTGCTATTCATAATGCGGCCGGAATAGAGCGGAATGTTGTTTGTGTCGTCGTCGTAAGATTGTCACTTATTTAATAAGCTCCCGCCTTCCTCCTAGACGAGCTAGTTCCGCATCTGTTCCAACCGCTTTACGGAAACTGAATTGAGCCTTGTCCGGCATACATTCTTTCCGCTTTACGATAAAAGTATTTAGCTCGCATTAGCTTCTTTTACAACAAAAAAATCTGCGAATTTTTCGCAGATTTTTTTTGATATATTACGATATAAAAAACCGCCTTGCGCGGTTTGTTTTCAGATTAGAAGGAATCGGGACAAGAATATTGTCCTTTTAAGGCAGTAGCCTTGCCGTAGTGGATTGCGTTTACGGGACAGCGGTGGATGCAGGCGAGGCAGTGGACGCAGCGGGGCTTTATCCAAGCGGGTTTGCCGTCTACTTTGATTGCCGAGGCCGGGCAGATTTTTTCGCAAAGGCCGCAGGAGGTGCATTTGTCGTTTGCCCAAAACTTTTTGGTGCGGCGGCCGTATTTGTAGGGAGGATATGCTACCGCTGTCAAAAACTTATTAAAGACGGACGAGCCTTTGTGGTTAATTGTTCGCGCTTTCAGTGCTTCAGCTATTTCCGCAAGCTTAACTTCGGCCTTTTTCACCATTTCCGCCGCTTCGTCCTCTGCTTTCAACGGATAAAGCAGGATGTAGTTGTCGGGCATTTGAGCTGAAAAACTTGCCGAAAGCGTTAAACCCTTTTCTTTCAGGCGTTTTGCCAACATGTCGAAAGCGGCCGCCGCTATTCCGCCGCAGGTCATAACGGCAAAAACGTAGGGCGCGACATCCGAAGTCAAAATAAGCTTGCGTATAAATTCATCGACGGCGGTCGGTATGCCGAAAAAATAGACGGGAAGGACGAAGCCCGCGCTTTCATCTTTTGATAGTGAATATTCAAACTCGCCTTTTTTTAGTGCTTCGCCGATATTAACAAGTTTTTCATCGAGCGCGGCGGCTAGCGTCTTTGCAGCCTTAAGAGAATTGCCTGTTGCCGAAAAATAGAAAATCATTCTTTTGTTACCTAATCTTATTGTCGCAATTATTTATGAATCTAATATTGTTAAATACGCTCAATTTTGCACTATAATTATATCATAAGGACCTATAAGTGACCCGCTCAAAATCATTTTTGCTAAACCCAAAAACGCTTATTTTTTCCGCTTTCTCGAGAGCGACAGCACCGACAGACCGAAAAACAAAACCGTGGTGGCGGCGAGAATTAAGAAGTATGCGTATTCGGGAAGGGCGGTGCCGTCAAAGAAATACTTAACCCCAAACTCGCTATATAGGCTGTTAAGGGCTTGGGCGTCGATACCCGCCAAATGCTTCGATATAGGCGCTTCCATCAGCCTACTGCGTATCAACGCCGCCGAGTAGGAGACGGGAAACAGCTTGACAACCCATTGCATGGCGGAGGGAAGCTGGCCGATGGGAAGATAAATGCCGGTCAGAAAGCCGATTATGCTGCCGATAATCGTGCTCGCGGTGGAGAAGGCATTGTTGCTGGAAAAGAAAGAGACCATAAACAGCACCATCGAGGAGCCGGCGAGGTTGGCTAAAAGCAATATGCCGAATATCTCAAGCGCGGCGGCAAAGGGAACTAAGGTGCCGCCGTTGGCGACAATGTAAATCTCGCCCAAGAAAAAGGTGACGAGCGATATTAATATTCCGATGACGTAGGAACTTAGGATATATCCGCCCGCGATATAGCGTTGCTTCAAGGGCGAAGCGATAAAATCTTTGTTGATTTTTTTGACTTTGTCGTCAATCATGGTGCCGTTAGCGCCCATCGTCGCCGTGATGGAAGTGATGGCCAAAAGCCCCGAAACTATCCAGTTGTCCATGAGGTCACGGGCACCCGAAAAGCCTAAGCCATTCGTCCAAACGTCGCCTAGAAACAGCGCGTAAAGGCCTATGGTGATGAGCACGGCGAGCAGCGAGAAAAACACCGAGGCCTTATCCTTAAAAAATACCTTAAGATTTCTTAAAAAAAAGCTAATCATTCCCTAAGCTCCTTCCCCGTCACGGTAATAAAAGCGTCGTCGAGCGTTCCCATTCTGACCTCAAAGCCCGAAATATAGTCACGGCAGCTCTCCACTATGGCGAGCGCGTCCATCGATTTTTCAAGGGGAACGACAAGTTTATCGGCTATTTTTTGAAAGCTTTTGCCATTGAGCACGGCCTCGGCCTTTTCAATATCGACGCAAGACATAATGAGCTTGTCGCTGGCGAAATTTTCCCTAAGCTCGCTCGGCGTGCCTTTGGCCGCTATTAAACCGTCGTCGATAATGACGACGTAGTCGGCGTTGTCGGCCTCTTCCATGTAGTGAGTGGTGAAAAACACCGTCATGTCGGAGTTTGCCATGAGATTGAACACCGTCTCCCACACGTTGCGCCGCGTCTGGGGGTCGAGGCCGGTGGTAGGCTCGTCCAAAAACAGGATTCTTGGCGTGTTTACGAGGGCGCGCGCGATGTCGCAACGCCGCTTCTGACCGCCCGAAAGCTTGCCGTAGCGGCGCTTCATGAGCTCGGTTATTCCGGTAGCCTCGGCGGCGCGGCGAACGGCGTCGGCAAGCGCCTTGCCCTTAAGCCCGTAGAGCGAGCCGCGAAGCTTTAAGTTCTCTTCCACCGTGAGCAACACGTCTAAAAGGCCGTCCTGAAACACCACGCCGATTATGTTTCTGATTTTGATGTCGTCGGAGCCGACCTTTAGCCCGTCGACGGTGACTTCGCCCGCGTCGGGCTTAAGCAGTGTGCAGACGATATCAATAGTCGTCGATTTACCCGCGCCGTTGGGGCCCAAAAAGGCAAAAAGTTTGCCCTTTTCAACGTAAAAATCGATGCCCTTGACCGCCTCGACACTGCCGTAGGATTTTTTTAACCCCTTTACTTCGATTATTTTTTCCATAATTTCCAATTTAGTTTTAATTAGTAAAATGATTATACCAAAGATTTGTCATTTAGTATACCAAAAAAAGAGAAAAGCCCGAGGCCTCGGACTTTTCCCTTTTTGTTTAAATGTTTTAAAATATTTTAGCTTTGACGATTAATATTAGCTCAGTTGGCGTCCTCGATTTTCAAAAGCACCGCGCCCTGCTTGGCCTGGCACAGCGGGCATTCCGTCCATGCTTCTTTCAGAGTTTCCTCATAGCCGCAGTCGCCGCACTTCCACTTGACGGCCTTGGCCTTTTTATACATGGTGTTGTTTTTCATCTGGTCATACATCTGCTGAAACAGCATCTTGTGGCAGGTCTCGACCTGAATTAAGTTGTTGAACAGCCCCGCGATGTCGGTAAATCCTTCCTGCTTGGCAATCTTGGCGTATTCGGGATAAATTTTGGTCGCTTCCAAGTTTTCGTCCTCGGCGGCGAGCTTTAAGTTTTCAAGCAGATTCCACTTCTGTTTAAAGGGATAGCCCGAGGAGATGTCGATGTTCTCGATGGTTTTATCCGACGCCGTCTGAATGAAGGTGTAGAGCATTCTGGCGTGCTGGAATTCCTCGCAGATGACGTTTTCAATCAGTTTCGCCATGGCTTTCATGCTCTGCTGTTCGGCGCCGTATTTCATAAATTTATAGCGCGTGCGCGCCTGACATTCGCCGGCGTAGGCCTTGGCAAGGTTTATATAGGTTTTGCTTTCGATAAGTTTCATAATTAGCCTCCTAAAATAATCTTGTGAAAATATAAGACATTTATTCACAAAATCAATTCGCGCCGAATATTATGGTTATACTTGGGAGGAGAGCGTTATCGGCTACGACAGGGAGGCGGCGGCGGAATACGCCAGGCAATGGGCTTTTTTGAGAAATCCTCGATATATGGATTTTGACCCCTACAGCGGCGACTGCACTAATTTTGCCTCGCAGTGCATCTTCGCGGGCGCCAAAATCATGAACTTCACGCCGACTTTCGGCTGGTATTTCATTGATTCTGGAAATAGGACGGCGTCGTGGACGGGCGTCCAATTTCTCTATAATTTCCTAGTCAATAACGCCGGCGTCGGGCCCTACGGAAAGTTGGTTTCAAAAAATCAGGTCGAGGTCGCCGACATCGTCCAGCTCGGCGACGCCTCGGGCAGATTTTATCATTCGCCCGTCATTGTGAGGATTGCGGGCGGCGAAATTTACGTCGCCGCACACACCCGCGATGTCTACGACTATCCGCTCTCGCTTTACCGAAGCGCAATGACGCGCTTTATAAAAATCGAAGGCGTCCGCGAAAGACGCCGCTAATTTTTACCTCTGTAAAAATTTAAAAAGCTAGCGCACGCTAGCTTTTTTGCTCTAAATCCTAATCTTATTTTTCTGAATAAACATTTCGCTTGTTATACATTATACAGCCGTTTAAATCGAATTTGGGATAGCAAGCGTATCGGTAAAAAAGGCTGTTTTTCCTTTGCTTTGAAAGAATTTCCTCGCCGTATTTAACGAGTAGGGCGATGGTATCTTTGGTCAGTAGCCCTTGAAAATGAGCCATATAAGGAGTGTAGGTTTTACTAAGCTCAAGCGTCAGTTTTGCGCCTTCAAGCCACTTTTCGACGGATGCGGTTTTGGGCAGAAACATCCAAAGCGCGGGGCAGACGTTGTCGCCCGTGAACATCAGCTTATCCTCTTTTAAAAGGAGCGTAACCGAGCCTAAGGAATGCCCCGGCGTGTGGATGACCTCAACGGTCCGTCCGCCCAAATCGAAAACTTCGCCGCCATAAACCGGGATGATTTCGGTCTTATGCCCGCCGTCGATAATGCCGCGGTAATTTGTCTTGTTGAGCTTGTTGAAATTGAATAAAAAAATCTTCCGTGTTATTCGGCGGCAAACCAGCCTGTTAAACCAATTCAAATCATCGCGGTGGATATAAATTTTTTCAAACTGCGACTTGCCGCCGACGTGGTCGGTGTGGCAGTGGGTGGCGATGACCTCGAGCGGTAACGACGTCAATTTTCGGATTTCGGAAAGAAGGTCGGAAAAACCGTTGCCGGTATCGATGAGAAGAGCTTTATCGCGGCCGATGACGAGGTAGCAAATCGATTCGCCGAATTCCTTAATCATAAAGACTTTTTCGGCTATCTCGCTGATTTCATAAGGCGGTCTGACGCAATTTTTTGAATTTTTCATTTCTCGCGGCTGTTTTTGGGTTTTTTAATAAAATAAAAGCAAATCGCGCATGCTCTTTGCCTTTATAAAACATTTTTGCTTAATTAAACTTCCAAAATCTCGAAATATCCCTCTTCCAAATCGAACGCAAGGACTTTTTTTCTGAGCGTCGGCTTATCGAGAAGCACTTTACAGGCCTCTGCGACCTCGAGTGCAGCCGTCGTGCAGACGGCAAAGCACAAGACGGGCGGGAGCTTTTCGCCGGCGCACGATTTCATGAGCTTCGACACCGTCCTGTCGCCGGGGAACACCGCCGAAACCTGGCCGCTCCAGCGGTTTACGGCACCCATGATTAAGGGAATATTTAATTCTTCCGCCGCCGCTTCCAAGACAAGCCGAGTTTGGATGTTGTCGACGGCGTCAATGACAATATCCGAGCCCTTAATTAAATCGCGCGCGTTTTCGGCCGTCAGCTCCTCATGGATAGCAGTGAAATTTATGTCGGGGTTGATGAGCTCGGCGCGCGCTTTCGCTGCCTCCGACTTAGGCTTATTCAAGGTGTCCGTCGTGCAGAGTAATTGGCGGTTGAGGTTTGTCGGCTCGAAGGTTCCCTTGTCGCAGACGGTTATTCCGCCCACGCCCAAGCGGGCGATGAGCTCGGCGATATAGCCGCCCAAGCCTCCCGCGCCCGCTATAAAGACGCGGCTTTTCTTCAAAACTTCCTGCTCCGCCTCATCGACGGCACCGATATTTCGGGTAAAAGCCTCTTTGTAGGTTGTGTCCATCATCAAGCCATGATTTTTAAGATTATCTCTTCAAGCTGCACCGCGTTTAATAGCACGGGCGACTGATAGATGGGATGCGCTTCGTGGAGCGCCCACTTTATCATTTGAGGGATGTCTTCTTTTTTGATGCAGTCAAACTTTTCGGGGATGCCCATATTCTTGTTGAGCCGTCTGACACCGGCGATAAAGGCGTCGGATTTCTCTTTTTCCGACTGGCTTTCCGTGGTTATGCCCGCGGCGTCGGCGAGAGCGGCCAGCTTCTTTTGGACCTGTGCGCCGTAATATTCCAGGCAGTAAGGCAGGATGACGGCGTTGGCAAGGCCGTGCGGCACGTTGTAGAGCCCGCCCAGCGTGTGCGCTATCGGGTGGACGTAAGTAAGGCCGCAGCGCGTGAAGGACATCCCGCTCAAATAGGAAGCGTAGAGCATATCCTTTCTCGCCTCGATGTCCTTGCCGTCGGCATAGACCTTCTCCAGCTTGTTAAAGACGATGTTGACGGCCTTTTCGCAGGCGTTCTTGCACTTCTTAGGCACATTTACGGTGATGTAGGCCTCGACGGCGTGCGTCAGCGCGTCCATGCCGGTGGTCGCCGTGATAAAGGGCGGAAGGCCAATTGTCAGCTCGGGGTCGAGCACGGCGGCGTGGGGTATCAGCGATAGGTCGTTTATGGCGTATTTGTGCTTGGTCTCGCGGTTGGTGATGACGGAAGCTATCGTTGCCTCGGAGCCGGTGCCCGCCGTAGTCGGCACGGCGTAGAGAGGCGGGATTCTCTTTAAGACCTTGAAAAGGCCGCCCAGTTTTTCCACGCTCTTTTTAGGACGGGCGAGTCTTGCGCACATCGCTTTGGCGGTGTCGATGGAAGAGCCTCCACCCACCGCGATCGTCGCCTCGCAGCCGTTTTCTTTAAAGACTGCGAGAGCGGCCTCGATGTTGTCAATCTTGGGATTGGGCTCGACGTTGTCAAAAACGATATATTCAATCCCCTCTTTTTCGAGCTCCTCGAGAAGGGGCGCCATCAAGTTCAGCTTGACTATGCCCTTGTCGGTCACGATTAAAACTTTTTTAATTTTTTTGCTCTTTATGTATTTGGGAAGCTTTCTGATGCTGCCGTTGCCTTCCAAAAGCTCGGGCTCGCGCCATCTCAATAGATAGGCGAAATAATAAAACACAAACTGAAATATCCGAATAAACACTTTTTTAATTGCCCAAACCATAATGCCCTCCGAGTATAAATTTTACAAATATTATATCATGTGAGATAATCGCGCGCAATTGTTATTTTTCAACCAAGTAAGGAAAGATTATTTTAACTAAAATCGGCTTAGCACAATGCTTTACTAGCGTAAAAATGCTGATAAAGAGCTTGCTTTTCTATCAGAAATTAAGGAAAGCAATAATATACTGCCTTATTCGTCTTTCAAAACCTCAAAATAGCAACGGCTGAGCTTATAGCGCCGAATCTTATAGCGGCGGCCGCCGTTTTCAAGCGTGAGGCTTCCCGCACGACAGTTTTTGCATGATGAAAAAGTGGTGGAACGATAAGGGCAATGCGCCAGCGTCATAAGAGGAAGCTTGAAGTTTTTGGGGTTCGCGAGCGGAAGAACGAGGGTGTCAAGCCCAAACTCGAGGGAAGGCGTGACCGCCGCAGCACCCGCTTCCTTGAGCGCCGCCGCCTGAAGGCTGTTGGCGGTGTTTAAGCCGAATCCGGCTATGACCTCAAAGCCTTTTTCCTTGAAAGCGAGCCCGTAGATATTGTTGGCTATGACCGTTTTTATGTCGTTTCGGTTTTCCGTAAGTGCCCGCTCAATCAGCTCAAAATCACGGCCGTTTGCCAAAATCGGAAGATTATAGGCTAGTTTCGCACCGTTAAACTTCTCTTTCAGCGATTTAACCAAAAAATCAAGCTCTTTAAGGTTTTCAAGCGAAAGCGCGAAAATAGTGTTCTCCTCCGCCGCTTCCGGTATATCTTCCTCTCCGTAAACATAATGGAGATTAACTGAAGGTTTGGGGCATTCGGCCAAGTTATTGCTAGCGCCGCCGCCTAATCTCGGCCGGCTGTTTTCAATTTCGGTCAATGTTTCTTCTATCGCGGCAGCGTCAATCCCTGCGGTTATTTCATTTTCGAAGTCCTCGATTATTTTGGCTTTCAGCCCTATTAGACTTTGACGCCTAGCTTCGTTGATGACGGATTTGGGAATGAATACGCCGTCGGTTTGAATTTCAATAGTTCCGGCGGCAAAGCCGCTGCCGCCGCATTTTTTGAGCTGAAGGGCAATCTCCTCTTTTTCGGTTTCGCGGCTTAGCGCGGGCGGGCAAATATAATCCGAAATAAATTCAAAATTGGAGCCGCTCTCGGCAAAAATTTTGAGGTTTTGACCCGAGAGCGCGGTAACCTTGAAATTGACCTTTCTATTTCTTTCATTTCGGCGATTTTCGGCCTCGGCGTCCGAAATAAGGTGGACCTTGTCGCCTTTTGCGGCTTTTGCCGAGGTAAAGAGCTCATAAATTCCGCCGCCCGCCGCGTTGATGTTGCCCGCGCCCAAACTCGCCGCCTCGACGCCGCCGCGAATCAGCTTCAATCCGTCGCCCGATTTTATGTCATGATTGCTTTTTATTTTGATTTTATAAATATCTTTAAACGGCGAAACGCTCAAGACCTCGCCGATGGCGATGCCGCGGTGGTTGGAAAATTCGGGGTTGACGATTTCGGGAACGCCGCCGTCGAGATAGGCTCGGGACAAAAACTCGCCGCGGCTAAAGACTTTTTTCAGCCGATATTCAAAATTTTTGTAATCGGTATCGCCGTCCAGCGCGCGGCGGTAGCAGTCGACGGCTTCGGCAACGTAGCCGGCGCGGCGGAGCCTCCCCTCGATTTTGAACGAATCTATTCCCGCCTCGCTGAGCTCGCCCAAGCTTTTTATAAGGCAAAGGTCTCTCGTCGATAAAAAGTAGCCCGACTTTTCAATCCCTTCGCTTTCGGCCGAATATTCGAGGCGGCAAAGCTGCTTGCAGAGCCCGCGGTTGCCCGAGGCGCCGTGCTCGATGCCGCTCATATAGCAGTTGCCGCTAAACGAGGAGCAGAGCGCGCCGTGAACGAAATACTCAAGCTCGAGATTGGTGCTTTTCTTTATTTCGGATATATCAAAAAGCGGCGTCTCGCGCGACAAGACCACGCGCTTAATGTCCAGCTTTTCGGCAATTTTTGCGCCCGGAGCGTTGTGGACGCCGAGCTGAGTGCTGGCGTGAAGAACAATATTCGGAAAACACTTTTTAAGCGCCCTCGCCACGCCCAAATCCTGAACGATGAAGGCGTCGGCTTTAGCCGAAACGGCGGCCTTGACCAGCGGCAATAATTCCTTAAATTCGGCGCCGCAAAGAACGGTGTTGACGGTGATATAGACCTTGACACCAAAAAAATGGGCGTGCTCGACGGTTTCTCTTAGGTTATCGGGAGTAAAGTTATCGGCGCGGATTCGCGCGTTAAAGGAGGGCAAACCGAAATAGACGGCGTCGGCGCCGTTTTCCACCGCCCGGATAAAACTTTCATAGTCGCCCGCCGGCGCCAGCAGCTCTGCTTTCTTCATTATTTGAAAAATTCCAGCGCCTCGCGGTAGCCCGAAAAACCTTTGCCCGCTATCGTCTTTTTGGCGGCATGCGAAATGTAAGAAGTCCGCCTGAAGGATTCGCGCGCAAAAATATCGGAGAGATGAACCTCGACGGTGTCAATGCCGACGGCAGTCAAGGCGTCCAAAATGGCTATGCTGGTGTGGGTATAGCCGCCCGCGTTGATAATAATGCCGTCGAAGACGCCCCGCGCGCTCTGGATTTTGTCGATGATGGCGCCCTCGTGATTGGTTTGGAAGCACTCGACCAAAAGTCCCAACTTTCCCGCTTCTTTCTGAATATAGTCTGTAAGCTCGCCGTAACTCGCCGTGCCGTAAACTTGGGGCTCGCGAACGCCCAGCATATTGAGGTTGGGGCCGTTAATCACTAAAACTTTCTTCATGCAGCTTTATTATCTCCTTTGCGAGCTTTTGGACTGTGCCTATATTATAAACCACGGCGTCGCAGCAATCAAGGTATAGCGTCCGCCTTTCGGCATACATTTTTTTGAGAGTTTCCAAATCTTTGGAAAGCGGCCTGCCCTCGGTGGACAGCGCATCCAACTCGCGCTCGATAAAATATACTTTTGAGTTTCTTTTTAGGGCGCGGCGGTTTTTTTCGGAAAGAACGGCGCCGCCGCCCGTGGCAATGACCTTCTTAAAGCCACCTGAGGCCGCTTCGACAACCTCGCTTTCGAGCTTTCGGAAATATTCCTCGCCGTTCTCGCCGAAAATTTGCGAAATGATTTTGCCTTCGCGTCTTTCGATTTCGGCGTCGGTATCGACAAGCTCCCTGCCCGAAAGCCCTGCAATGATCCTAGCGGTTTCGCTCTTGCCCGAAGAGGGCATTCCGACCAAAACGATATTTGATAGCCTCGAAATGAGCTTTTTTAACACCGATTCGGTCAATTCCTCGGGCGCGGCGGAGGCGGTGAACAAGTCTCTTGCCGCCTTGGCTTGGGCGACCAGCATAAAAAGCCCGTTCTCAACCTTAACGCCGATTTTCTCGGCTTCATAAAGAAGGCGCGTCTTTATGGGGTTGTAGACGGCATCGAAAACGGCGGTAAGTTTGGGAAAACGCGCCGGAGCTATGGGGGCGTTATCCCAATCGGCGGCGGTGCCGCAGGGCGTGGCGTTTATGATTATTTCGGTGTCCTTTAAGTCATAGCAGTTTTGATAGTTCAAGCTACCGCTTCTCGAAACCTTGAAGGCCGAGGCTGCGCCCTCTTCCAGAGAAAGCGCACAAGCCGTCAAGGCAGCGCCGCCCGTTCCCAAAATCAAAACGTGCTTGCCTCTAAGACTTATGCCGGCGCGGCGTAGCGCGGCGGACATACCAAAAAAGTCGGTATTACAGCCGATAAGCCTGCCCGCTTTTTTGATTACGGTATTGACCGCGCCTATCTTTCGCGCGGTGTCTTCTATTTCGTCCAAAAGCGGCATAACCGCCTGCTTATAGGGAATAGTGACGTTGAAGCCGTCGTAGCCGCCGCTAGATAGGACATTAGCAAGGGCGCTTTCGTCTTCAATCTCCAGAGCGCGGTAGTCCAGCCCGAATTCGGCGTGAATTTCGGGCGAGAGCGTGTAGGATATGTTCTTTCCGATGAGGGCGAATTTTTTCATTTTTTTACGGTCGATAAGGTTTAAAGTAATTACTGTGATTAATACGGCAGCATTTTGTTGTAAGGGGTAGGCTTTCTGCAATTTTATCGGCTTGCGGCTAAAAACTTATTTAAGCTCGCGGTAGCAGCCCAAAAACACGAATTTGTCGCAGGTGTTTTCGATTTCCGAAAGCAGGTTTAAAACCTCGCGCTTTTCGATTTTGGCGTCGATGTCGAAGTAGAAAGCGAACTCGAAGGGAGTGTTGGTAAGCGGGCGCGATTCCAGCTTGGTAAGGTTCAGCCCCTGCGCCGAAAACTTGTTCAAAATCCGGTTCAAGCTACCCGCGGTGTTGGGAAGATTGACCATAATGCTGATTTTGTCGGAGTTTTCGTAGACCTTAAGCTTTTTGGATATCGCGATAAAGCGGGTGTAGTTGGAGTCGTTGTCCTGTATGTTAGGCTGGACGACTGAAAGCCCGTAGATGCCGGCGCACTCGCGGGCGCATATCGCGGCGACGTCAGTTCTTCCCGATTCGGCCACCAGTTGAGCGGCGACCGCAGTGTTGTCGCAGACGGTGACCTTGACGTTTTTCAGACTCTTTAAGTATTCCGCGCACTGCCCTATCGCCTGCTCGTGGGAAAAAATCTCCTTGACATCGGAGATTTTTATCCCGTTCTTCGCCAAAAGATAGTGCTGCACCTTGAGCTTTATGCTCCTCGCAATATAAAAGCTGTGCTTTCGCATCAAGTCGTAGACGGCGTTGACGCTGCCCGTCGAACTGTTTTCGATGGGCAACACGCCGAACTCGCAAAGCCCTCTTTCAACGGCGCCGAATACGGCGTCGAAATCCTTGAAATACATGATGTCGGCTATCGAAAAAAGCCTGTCGGCGGCGGCTGTGGAATAGGCGCCGGGCAGCCCTTGACAAGCGACGCTGGCGCAGTCGGGGAAAGGTTTTATGCCGTCCAATATCGCGGCCGTAAGCTCGCTCTTTATCGCGCTTCTCAAATCGATAAGCTCCGATTGATAGGCCTTGCCGATGTTGAACAGCGTTTCAAACACCTGCTTGGCGTAGAGCTTGAGGGCGGGCGGCATAGTTTTGGTTACGCGTGTCAAAACCTCTTTTTCGCGGAGCGTGTTCTCAATGGGGAGGCCGGCCTTGCCCTTTTCAATGCCGACTTTTTTGACTGTCTCCATTCGTTTCACAAATAGCTCGGCTATACCGTCGTCGATGAGGTCGATTTCATTTCTAAGTTCGCTTAAATCCATTTTTTTACCTCTATATAATCTCTTTATTGCTTTATTTACTTAGTTTGCTTGCGCTAAAGCGCCGAGCCCGCCAGCATGGCGTCGAAGAGGGCGAGCGCGGCGGCGGACTCGACGGCGGGCAGCGCGCGCGGGACTATGCAGGCATCGTGGCGGCCGGCGATTTTGATTGTCGTCTCCGTCATCGTCCTTAAATCCACCGACTTTTGCTCCTTGGCTATCGAGGGAGCCGGACGGAAAGTCACGCGGAAAAGTATCGGCATACCGTTGGTCATTCCACCGTTTAAGCCGCCGCTGTTGTTGGTGTAGGTGAAAGCCCGTTGGTTTTTGATGCCGAGCGCGTCGTTGGCGAGGCTTCCAAAAAGTCCCGAAAACTCCGTTCCCGCGCCGAACTCGACGGCTTTAACGGCGGGTATGCCGAAAGCGAGCGCGGCGATTTTGGATTCCAGCCCCGAAAACAAAGCGCCGCCCAAGCCCGCTGGGGCGCCGAAAATTGCGCATTCCGCTGTGCCGCCCACGCTGTCGCCCTCCGACCGAGCTTTCTCAATTTCTTTAATCATTGCTTCGCCGTTTGCAAGCGCGGGGAAGGCCGAGGAGCGCGCCGCTTCGATTTCCTCGCTTGTTATTTCGCGGTCACGATAACTCGCGCCGTTTGTTTTTCCGATTTTGGACATATAAGCGCCGATAAAGATGCCGCGGCGCGCCAAGGCCTCGGCGGCTATCGCGCCCGCAATGCATAATGGCGCCGTCATCCGACCCGAAAACGCGCCGCCGCCTGAAGGGATTCTGCCGTATTTGACGAAAGCGGGATAGTCGGCGTGGGAGGGACGCGGGACATATTTGATTTCCTCATAATCGGACGGCTTTACCGAAACGTTTTTGATTACCGCAGTTATTACCTCGCCGTCGGATTTACCGTCCTTAATTCCCGACAAAAACACCGCATCGTCATCCTCGCGCCGAGGCGTCGACCAAGGGTTAAGGCCGCTTTTCCGCCGCGCCAAAAAACCACGGACGGCGTCCTCGGAAATAGCCTCTCCCGCGGGAAAGCCGAAGAGCTTTACGCCTATTTCGGATGCGTGTGACTCGCCGAATATTTCAATTGTCAATTTTTCCAGCATTTTTTATCTCCCTGTCTCCTGCTTTTCATTTAATCAAGTTACTTATCTAATTATACTTACTTTAGCCCATTCAGGCATTTTTAGCTCATTATCTCTTGCTTTTTATCAAGCCTTTCAGTTCGTTAGGTTGCCGTTAATCGGTTTCCGTGCGGGCTTTGCCGCCCGTTTTTATGAAGTCCTTGAAAAAATCGGGATAAGATTTGTCTACGCACTCGGCGCCCCAAATCACCGCGCCGCCCTCTGAATAGGCTCCCGCTATTGCCGCGCTCATAGCCATGCGGTGGTCGTTCGCCGCATATTCAAAGCCGTTGAAAGCCTTGCCCCTGCCGCAGATATAGAGGGCGTCGGAAGAATATTCGGCGCCCGCCCCCATAAGCTTTAAAAGCTTAATCGTTTCGGCAAGGCGGTCGCTCTCCTTTGCCTTAAGGCGGCCGACGCTTTCTATTTTGGATTTGCCCTTCGCCGCCGCAAGATAGACCGCCATTATCGGCGCTATATCGGGGCAGTCGGACGCGGAAAAACTAATCGGCCTTATCTCTTTTTTTCTGACAGTCACGCTTCCGTGTTCGACGGTAACCTCTGCTCCCGAGCGCGCCAGAAGCTCCAAAACGACTTTATCCCCCTGCTTTGCCTCGGGATTTAAGCTCGAAACCGTAATCTCGCCGGTGAGCGCGCCGCCTACAAGAAAGAACGCCGCGCCGCTGAAATCGCCCTCGCAGACCGTTTCGCCCGGCGATATGTATTTCTGACCGCCTTTTATGAAAAATCCCCTATCGGTGGTTTTTATATCTATTTTAAACTGTTCAAGTATCGATTTGGTGATTTCGATATAGCTTGCCGAAACCGCTTCGCCCTTTATGATAATTTCGCTGTCGCCTTCCAAAACGGGCAGAGCAAAAAGCAGTCCGGTGATATATTGCGAGCTTACCGTGCCGTCTATTACAAAGGCGCCGCTTGAAAGCTTCCCAAAAAGCTTGATTGAGCCTGCGCCCGCCTCCGCTTTGACGCCGCGGCTTTCAAGAGTTTCAAGTAGACTCTGCACCGGCCGCTCCATAAGCCGTCCGCGTCCGTAGAACTCTGCATTCACGCCGAACGCGGCGGCTACGGGAAGCAAAAACCTCAGCGTGGAGCCGCTTTCACCGCAATCGAGCGCCGCCGCTTCCTTAGGCTCAATCCGCTCCACGGTCACCGAGTTTTCATTGACCGCTATCTCGGCGCCCAGCGCCGAAAGGCATCTTACCGTCGCCTGTATATCCTCGCCGGAAAGCCGCCCCAAAATCTTGGCGCCGTCCGACAGCGCCGAGGCAATGAGCAGACGGTGCGCCGCCGATTTGGAAACCGGCGCGGCAATCTCGCCCAAAAACCTTGAGGGTCTTATTTCCGCTCTCATGACAGATACTCTCCAAGCTCACCAAAGTCCAGATACCGCTCGCGGCAGTCGCCGATGCTGACTATATCGGCGATGGTTATGCCGTTCTTTCCCGTCCCCTTTTTGTCGCTTTTTATCACCTCAAGCAGTTGGGAAACAGAAAGCTCAACTTTTGTATCAAAGCCGTATTTTTCGATGAGCGAGAAAATTTCGGCGCGCTCCCGCTCGCCGAGCTTCGCTGCGCGCGCCGAGGCGTCGGCTATGAGCGCCAAGCCCTTTACCACCGCCGCGCCGTGAGGTATTTTATAGTCGGACAGCTTTTCGATGGCGTGCGCCGCGGTGTGGCCGAGGTTTAAAAGCCTTCTTAACCCTTTCTCTTCTTCGTCGAGCTCGACGTATCGGCATTTAAGCCTTATCGAAAGCTCGCAAAACCTTAAAATGTTGTCATCATTAAGCCCCGCTTTCAGAATATCAAAAAGCTCGCCGCCGTCAAGCACGGCGTATTTGATGCCCTCGCCTATCCCGTTTTTAATTTCTTCGCTCGACAGCGTCTTTAAGGTGGAAATATCATATATCACGGCATCGGGCTGGCGGATGGTGCCCAACATATTCTTGCCGAAGTCGGTGTCCACGCCGTTCTTGCCGCCTATCGCGGCGTCGATGCCGGCGAGAAAGGTGGTGGGAAACAGCGCCAGCTTTAGCCCGCGCATATAAGTGGCGGCGGCAAATCCCGCAAGGTCGCAGATAACGCCGCCGCCCAAGCCGATCAAGAGATCGCCGCGCGTCATTCTCGCTTTGGACATCGCTTCCGTTATTTTCAAATAGGTGTTGATGTTTTTATGCCGTTCGCCGCATTTTATCGAATAAGAATAAACGTCTATGCCTTTTAGTGCCCCTTTCAAAGCGTCAAGATAGAGAGCGCCTACCGCTTCGTCGGTCAAAATGAACGCCTTATCAAACTTAAAATCCGCCAAAATGTTTTTTGCTTCATTAATAAGCCCGTTTCCGAGGTGGATTTTATAGGGTTTACTTGCTTTAACATTAATTATCATAATTTCCTTATAATTTTCGGTAGATTCCGCTTCTAATGGCGATTAATTATTCGCTTAAATTTTTCTTCCGTCTTAAGCTTTCGATTTCCTCTTTCTTTTGATTCCCTTCGGCAAGGAGGGCGCGAAGTTTCTTTCCGTTGCCCGAGGCTATGGCGTCGCGGTATTCGCCTAGATCAAAAATTAAGCGGTCGATTTGCTCGGTAAGGTTGTCGCCGTTTTCCAAAAACAGCTCCGTCCACATATCGGGATTGAGTTTGGCTACCCTTGTCATATCGCGAAAGCTTCCCGCCGAAAAACCCAAATAATCGCCCGCCAGCGGATTTTTAATGTAGGCCGATGACACGACATGGGCTAGCTGTGAGGTGTAGGAAATGAGCTTGTCGTGCTTTTCGGCCGACGAAACCACTATCCCCTCGCAACCGATTTCCAAGAAAAATTGCTTGACGCGATAGAGCGGCTCAATGGGCGTGTGCACCGGCGTGACTATGATGTAGGCGCGCTCAAAAAGCGTTGCCATGGAATGCTCAATTCCGCTGAATTCGCGACCGGCCATGGGATGGACGCCCGCGAAACTTATCTCGGGATATTCGGCGCAGAGGCGCTGCATTTCGGCGATTATTTTCCGCTTGGTGCCGCAGCAGTCGATGACGACTGCGCCGTCTTTTAATTTTTTTACGGTGTCGTTCATTGCCTTGACGGCGGCGGAAGGGTTGAGCGCGAAGATGACGAGGTCGGCCTCGCCGATATTTTCCTCGGTGACGTCGGCGTGGACGGCGCCGAGAAGTTTGGCCTTGAGCCGCGCCGCCTCACTTATGTCAAAGCCGAGCACGGTGTGTCCGGTCTTTTTGACGGCGGCGCGGCCAAGCGAGCCGCCGATAAGCCCCAGCCCGAATATGACAATTTTCATCAGAATGTCTCCTTGCCAACGATGTCCAGCATGCCGCGGACGGCCGAGGCGAGCTCGGCGAACTGATCGGGCTTTAAGGACTGCGCGCCGTCGCAGAGCGCACATTCGGGATTGTTGTGCACCTCGATAATAAGCCCGTCGGCGCCCGCGCCCACCGAGGCGAGCGACAGCGGGCGAACCAGCCGCGACTGCCCCGAGGCGTGGCTGGGGTCGACTATGACGGGAAGATGCGTTTTTTCTTTTAAAATGGGAATTGCCGAAAGGTCAAGCGTGTTTCTCGTGTAGGGCTCGAAAGTGCGGATTCCCCGCTCGCATAAAATGACCTCGGAATTGCCCTCCGCCATGATATATTCCGCGCTCATCAGCCATTCCTCGATGGTGTTGGCGAGGCCGCGCTTCAAAAGGACGGGCTTGTTGATTTTACCGACTTCTTTTAGCAGCTCGAAGTTCTGCATGTTGCGAGCGCCGATTTGCACGATGTCGACGTCGGCGAAGGCGTCAAGATATTTCTCGCTCATGAGCTCGGTCACAATGGGAAGGCCGGTTTCCTCGCGCGCTTTAATAAGGTATTTAAGCCCCTCGAGCCCCAGTCCTTGGAAGGAATAGGGCGAGCTTCTGGGCTTGAAGGCGCCGCCCCTGAGCACCGCCGCGCCCGCCGCCTTGACCGCTTGAGCGATTTCAATGACCTGCCTTTCCGACTCCACCGAGCAAGGGCCCGCGATGATTTGAAAGTGCTTGCCGCCGAACTTGACGCCGCCGACCTCGATTACCGAATCCTCGGGGTGGAACTTGCGGTTGGCGTTTTTGAAAGGCTCCTGAATTCGGGTGACGTTTTCGACGATGTCGAGGGAACGGAGCAGGTCGATATCGACCTTTGACGTGTCGCCGATGAGCCCGATGACCGTCGACTTTTCGCCGCGGCTTATATGGATGCCGAGCCCCAAGCCCTTTATCCATCTTAAAAGATTGTCGAGTTGCTTGCCGCTTTCGCTGTTTTTGATGACTACTATCATGGCTTACCTCTTTATTTGCGGGTTTTACTCTAGGTCTATATTGCTTAAAAATTTCTGCGTTTAATATTGCTTGGTTACTTAGGTTTGATTTTATTTTCTATGGATGAGTTCCATTCAATCACAAGATTTTGTTTTGGTGTTTAAGTGCATTATTTGTTATACATGGTTTTGATATAAAAAAACCGCCTTTTTAGGCGGTTAAATATAGTTTTTCCTTGGCTTTAATATCCTTAACCGCAACTCAAAAAGACGACTTACTAAAATAGTAGCCGTAAAAGTAAAAAGCGAATTCGTAAGATACGGTTTTTGTTTTCATAGTGACCTTTTTATCAGTATAGAGCACGGCTTTAAGGTTGTCAATAATTTTTTTTTGTTTTTTTATGGCGCGCATATGACTTTTTTATCACAAGGGCGCGCCGTGAATTCTACTGTTTTTTCAACTTATATCGAAAGCGTAAGTGAAGTTTTGGACGGCGTTATAATAGCTGCTTTCTTCGGGATTGGCGAAATAGATGTCGGAGGCTTCGGAAAAGTTAAATTCGCGGAAAATCAGCGTCTTTGTGCCTGTGTCCGTCTTTATTTCGATTCTTATAATGGTGTTGTCGGAGGTTGCGAAAACGTAGGAGTAGCTGGCGCCGCCCAGCTCGAAGTCGTATTTTTTGGCGGATTTTCCTTCACATTTGGTATCTACGCCCTCATCAAGAAGCGAGGCATAGCTGCCGCTTATCATTTCGACGGTGTATTTATAAATAAAATTCAGATCGCTCTTGGGGTCGACTTCGGTGGTCTTTTTATAGCTGCCGCTCCAGACAATCGACTCGTCGGAGCGCCGCTCTTCGATTTCGTAGAACGCGCCGCCCGTAAAGAGGTGGCGGTAGGACAGCACTTTGTTGTCGTAACCGCTCTTGCTGAAGCGGTAGGCATATGCGTCGCCCTTTTTGGTGCACACGACGTAGACGGGCGCGGTGCTTTTGGCGGTATCGGTATAGTAAACTTTAAAGGTATATTCCTCGGCTCCTTTAAGGCTTTTGTTCAAGGAAGCCGCAGAAAACAGCGAGCATGCCGAACCGAAAATGCAGACGGAACACATCAGAACAAACGCCACGACCGGTAAAACTATTTTTTTTGACTTCATCATATCACTTCCCTAAATTCAACATTATTATTTATGCGGCAGTATATAGTTTTTTTTCCAAAACCGCATATTAACAGTATATTAGCGGTCTATGAAAAAAGAAGCGCGGGTTTTTGTTGCAAGTCTTCGGCAGAATGGATAAGAATATACCCCGTGCTCCCGACTTAATCTTTGGTAACACGGGTTTGCGGCAGAGCCGATTTAAGTAAACAACTAGAGAAACTAGGTTGTGATTGCGGTTTTGCCGCTAAGATTAAACAAACGGTGCCTCAATATCCTCTCTACATTATACATTTTATCACATTCAGTGTGGTTTTGCCATACTTTTTTAGCAAAATGTCAATTTTCACCGATTCTTCACAATCAAATATGAAAAACGAGACATTTTAGGGGCATTACATGGGCGGCAAAATTTCTGTTTTGTCAGTTTTTGAATTTTTATGAGATTTTTTTAAATATTTTGTCGCATAACAACGCTTCGTTTTAGGCGTTTTTTCTTCGCAAAAGCGCTCTTTTACTTAATCCCTCCCGCCGATTCGCGTCGGGCTACTTAAACATATCAGTAGTAGGGAATTTTACACGCAAAAAATTTTCCAAACAAAATTTAACTAAACTCTGTTAAAATCGCAATTTACTTGACTAATAAAACCTTATTTGCTATACTGTGAAAGCTTAAAATCCTGCGCGGTTTTATAGGTCTGGCTTATCCGCGCTAAACCCGAATGCTGCTATGGCTCAGTCGGTAGAGCACGTCCTTGGTAAGGACGGGGTCGGCAGTTCAAATCTGCCTAGCAGCTCCACAAAAAGATAGGAAAGAGCTCCTATCTTTTTTTATTTCCGGCCTTACAAAGGACGTGCAACGAAAGCCACAATGCGAGCCCCCCAACATGTGCGCTTTCGCGTATTCAACATTTTTCCATTTGCAGTATTAACTATCCTTATTCGGGCTTCGCTTTTATATGGCAGTTAAGGCCGCCCTTGCCGGGGAAGGCCGACTCGCCGTATTCGGCGTATTCCGCTGTCCAGCGGTAGAGCATGGTCGGCTGGAGGCCGTAGGTCTTGGCAAGCTCTTTGACCGAGTGCCCCGACTTAACCGCTTTTGCCATTGTCAGCTTGAACTCGCGCGGATAGTTTTTTATCATATTTTAAGTTTACCAGCAAGTGGAGCTTTTTTCAAGCGATACTGCCACTTATATGCGTTATACTATAATCAACACGGCAACTAATGTCGGGTATTTTAATGACAACAAGCTGATTTTAATATATAATAATTTTATTACGATAAAGCATGAAAAACCTCCTTCTGAAATTTAAAGAATCATTGATTTCCGTTCTTCCCGTAACGGCGATTGTCCTGGTCGCCGGCTTTTTCGTTAAAATTTTCGACGGCGAGCTTGTCGGCAAGTTTTTAATCGGAGCCGTTATGCTGATAGCGGGCATGGCGCTGTTTTCGCTGGGCGCCGACATCGCCATGGTCGAAATCGGCACTAAAATCGGCTCTGCCTTAACCAAGACCAAAAAGCTTCCCCTGATTGCTTTCACTTGCTTTATCGTGGGCATTGCGGTGACGATTGCCGAGCCCGACCTAATCGTTTTGGGCGAGCAGCTTTCGGGCGCCGTCAACAGCTATTTGTTGATTTTCACCATCGGCATCGCGGTCGGGCTGTTTATGATTGTAGCGATGCTCAGAATCTATTTTAAGGTAAGCTTCCGCCTGCTGATGCTCATTTTTTACGGCATTGTTTTTGTAGTGGGAATTTTTGTGCCTAAGGTCTTTTTGTCGCTCTCTTTTGACAGCGGCGGCGTTACCACCGGCCCGATGACGGTTCCCTTCGTCATGGCTTTCGGCATCGGCATAGCCGCGCTCAAGGGCGGCGGCGATATGGAAGACAGCTTCGGCTGGGTGGCGCTGTCCTCCGTCGGGCCCATTCTTGCCGTCATGATTTTGGGGCTTTTCATGAAAGACACCAACGGCGCCTTTACCGAGCATGTCGTGGGCTCGGAAAGCGGGCTCATTGCATTTCTGACTGAAATGCCCCGCTTTATGGCCGACGTCGGCATCGCGCTGGCGCCTATTATCGCCTTCTTTATAATTTTCAATTTTGCCGCTTTGAAGATGCCCAAGGTCGTCTTCGTGCGGACGCTCTTCGGCATTCTTTACGTCTACGTCGGTTTAGTGTTATTCTTGACGGGCGTCAACGTCGGTTTTTCACCCGTCGGCTCCCTTCTCGGGCACCGCATCGTGGAAAGCGGCTACGGCTGGCTTCTTATTCCCATCGGCGTTTTAATCGGCTTCTTCATAGTTGCCGCCGAGCCCGCCGTCCACGTTTTGAACGAACAGGTGGAGGAACTGAGCGGCGGCACCATCAAAAAGCGCACTATGATGGTTTTCCTTATGTGCGGCATGGGCGCGGCGCTGGGACTTGCCATGACGCGCGTGCTCACCGGCCTTTCCATCTGGTGGCTGGTCGCGCCGGGCTACGCTATTTCACTCGCCCTTTCTTTCTTCGTGCCGCCGAAATACACCGCAATAGCCTTCGACAGCGGCGGCGTGGCGAGCGGTCCGATGACGGCGGCGTTCGTGCTGCCCTTCGCGATAGGAGCCTGCATGGGCAGAGGCGGCAACGTCATGATGGATGCTTTCGGAGCCATCGCCATGGTCGCTATGACTCCGCTCATCACACTTCAGCTACTAGGCCTTTCCGCCGTTATTAAGACGCGCCGCGCCGAGAAGCAGGCCGCTCTCGCCGTTCCCGCTCCTGCCGTCGCGGAAGAGGGCGTAACCGTGGTTGCGGAACCCGACGAAGACGATTTGATTATCGAGTTTTCGCCTAAGGACGAGCCTTCGGAAAAGCCCGGCGATGCGGTCGATAAAATCGAAACCGTATCCGATGCTCCTATAACGAGCGGAGCCGAAGCCAAAAAAACCAAAAGCGCAACCGAGGGCGAGATTGAAGCCGAGCGAGAAAAATTGACCGATGAGAATAAGCCGGAGGAAGCCAAAAAAACCGAAAGCGCGACTGAAGAAAGCAAGATTGAAACTACGGCTGAAAAATTGCCCGATAAGATTAAGCCGGAGGAAGCCAAAAAAACCGAAAGCGCGACCGAGGGCGAGATTGAAGCCGAGCGAGAAAAATTGACCGATGGGAATAAGCCGAAGGAAGCCAAAAATGCCGAGAATGCGCCGAGCGAAGATATTAACGGTTATAAAAGCCGATAATTTGAGATAGATATTTGGTTTTGGAGTTAAAAAAGATGGATGGAGTAAAGCTTTTGGTAACAATAATCGAGCGCGGCCGCGCCGATAAGGTTGTGTGCTTTCTTCAAGAGGAGGACGTCCGATTTTCCACCGTCGTCATGGGCAAGGGCACCGCGCCTTCGCAATGGCTCAATATGACGGGTCTGGGCGACAGCAAAAAAGAAGTCATTTTCTCCGCTGTCCCCCAAGCGCGGGCGTCCGAAATCTTAAAGAAGATGGGGGAAAGGTTCAATCTTGCAGCCAACGGCAACGGCGGCGCCTTCACGATTTTAATGAACAGCGTGGCGGGCAGGCGCACTTTGAAGTTTTTCGATGTTTTGAAGGAGGATAATTAGTATGTTTGATTTAATAGTTACCATTGTGGCGCGCGGATACGCCGATTTGGTTATGGAAGCTGCCAAGGAAAAGGGCGCAAGGGGCGGCACCGTTATTACAGGCAGGGGCACCGGCCAAAAGGAGGCCGAGAAGTTTTTCAACATCATTCTTCATCCCGAGCGCGAGCTTGTGCTGATGGTCGTCGCATCCGAAAAAAGAGCGGAAATCATGGAGGAAATCACCCAAAAGGCCGGCTTAAAGACGGTGGGTCAAGGCATTACCTTCTCCCTTCCCGTCGACGAGGTCATAGGCCTCACCGTGTAGCGAACTCACTAAGATTTATAAATATAAAAGCGGCCTTAATGCGGCCGCTTTTTATTTATGATAGCCTAGCCTTTATTCTGTTACGGTATAAGGCTTGAATACGACGTAAAACGTGCTGCCCTCGTTCTCGCGGCTCTCCACGCCGTAGTCATAGTTGTGAGCGGTTAAGATGCTTTTGACGAGCGAAAGCCCGATTCCCGAGCCCGTCACCGGACGCTTGCTGTGCTTGCCGGTAAAGAAGCGGTCGAATATGGTGGGAATGCTGTCGGCGGGGATGCCGTAGCCGCGGTCGGAAACCGAGAAAATGGCGCCCCATTCCTCTTTGATGAGCTTGACGGTAATCCGCTTGTCGTCGCCCGAATAATTGACGGCGTTGGCGATGAGGTTATAGATGACCTGCTCGATGCGCTTGCCGTCACAGTTTATCTCAATGCCCTCGGCAACGTCGGTTTTAAAGCTGTAGCCGCTCTTTGCGAAGCTTCCCGAAAACGCCGCCGCAATGCGCTCGACGGCGAGCGAAAGGTTGAATGGCGCCTTGACATACTGCTCGACGCCCGCCTGAAGCTTGGAGAGGTCTAAAATATCGTTAACTAAGATTTTCAGCCGCTCGCTTTCCTCAATGATAACTTGAAGGTGCTTGTTTCTTTTATCGGGGTTTTCGCCCGAAATGTCTTGAATCATCTCGGCGTAGGCCTTAATCATGGTGAGCGGCGTCCTGAGCTCGTGGGAGACGTTGGCGAGGATGTCCTTTCTGAAGTTTTCCGTTTTCTGAAGCTCCTCGGTTGCGTAATTTAAGGTATCGGAAAGCTTGTCGATTTCGTTATAGCCCTTGCCCTCGAACTTAACGGAAAAATCGCCCTGCGCCAGCCGCTCCGCCGACTTGGTAAGGCTGACTATGGGGTCGGAGAGCTGCTTGGACATAATGAGCGAAATAAATACCGCGAGCACAAAACAGAGCACCGTTACCGCCATCAGCTGAATGGTGAGTATTCGTGTCGTGCTTTCGACGGGAATGATGGAGGCGTTGATGTAGAAATAGATATACTCGCCGTCCACCTCTTTGATTTCGCCGTAGGTCAAGGTCTTTCTGCCTTGGCTCTCGGCGTTGACGTAGCTTGAGCTGGAGGCGCCGCCGAAGCTGTTTATGAATTTGTTATATTCGGCGCCCGTCGAGATTATTTGAGGATTGCCGCCGATGCTTCCCGCACCGGCAGAATAGAGCTGGACAGGTTCGCCGTTAACCACCTTGAAGACGGCGATTTTGAGTTCGTTTTGATAGGCAAAGTTATCAAGCTTGAACTGATAATTGCCGGAGCCGTATTCGGCGGCTATCTGCTTGCCGAGCTCGCGGATTTGGCCCGCCTTTATATCCTCGTAGAGCGTGCTTAAAAAGACGACCTGCGACAGCCACAATACCGCTAAAAGTATCATGGAAAACAGCAGATAATAGAGCAGCGTCTTGGAGCGGACGTCGCGGATTAAGCCCGGGGTTTTGTTTTTTTTCATATTTCATTTGTTGCCGAAAGCGCCCAACGGTTTTAGCGCTTACGGTTTCTTTTCGTCTACCTCGAATTTATAGCCCACGCCCCGTAAAGTAACAATAAATTTGCCATACCCCCCGAGATTGCTTCGAAGCGTCTTTATGTGGGTGTCGATGGTGCGGTCGTCGCCGAAATATTCATAACCCCACACCTCGGAAAGAAGCCTTTCGCGCGTCAGCGCCACGCCGCGGTTGGCGACAAGGTAGAATAAAAGGTCATATTCCTTGGGCGTCAGGCTCAGCGCCTTGCCGTCGACGGTAACGACGCGTCCCACGGCGTCAACCATCAGCCCGCCCGCCTCGAAGACGGTGTGCGGGGGCTCGCGCCGTTTTAAGACCGCCTTGATTCTCGCCATGACTTCGCGCGGCGAAAAGGGCTTGACGACATAGTCGTCGACGCCGATTTCAAAGCTGAACAGCTTATCGTATTCCTCGCTTCTCGCGCTCAGCATGATGACGGGAGTATCTTTGACTTCGCGGATTTTTTTGACGGCGGAAAAACCGTCCAGCTTCGGCATCATTATATCCATGATGATGATATCGTAGTCGTTATTTTTTGCCAGGCGCACCGCCTGAAAGCCGTCCTCGGCGACGTCGGCGGTAAAGCCTTCGAATTCGGCGTATTCCATTAGCACGTCGCGGATTTTGGCTTCGTCGTCAACAATTAAAATTTTGGGCATAGCCTAGAGCAAAACAGATTTTTTTCTTTGGGCAATTGCCCCTATATTTAAGCGCACAAAACCGCAAAAAAACCTGTTTTCATCCTCCGATATTATTTATCTTTTTTAATTTTAACCCATTTGAGTGAATTTGCCAACTCTAAAAATGAAATATGTGTGAAAATATGGCATTCAAACAACTGTAAATTTTAATACAAACGTCATAATTCTTTCACAACCAATGAGTATAATGATAATAGAAAAATAGAACTAAAAAAGAAGCGGTTCGCGCCGGGGGGTGTTAAATGAATTGTCTTCTTTTAAAAAAGGCGCCGCAAGCTTGCGGCGCTTTTGTTTTTTATTTGGCTAAGGGTTAACGAAAAGCCTTAACGCGGGCAACGGGAATGCCTTACTCGGGCAATCGTGAATATACTAAACTTGACATTTACGCTTTAATTCAAACCGATAATCTAAAAGTCATTCGGGCAAAATTCCAATTCCGATTTTAATATTAAGTTAGTTCTCTTAAGCATGCCAAAAGGGTGGCGTTATCACTCGGCGAGCTTGCCGTAATTCTTAAAAACTTACCGAAATTTCTAACCGAAATCGAGTTTTTGAGCAGGTATTCATGGATATAATCCGCCTGTTCGGTCAAAACGCACACAAAATTGCCGTCGGGCGAAAGAGGGCGGAAAGCCGCGCCCGCCACCGTTTTCAACTCCGAAAGTCCCGCATAAATCGAAGCCGCCGATTGCTTGATAAGCTCGATGCCCTCCGCCAGCGCCTCTTTGTCGGCGAGAACCGCCTCGCCTATCGTTTGGACGACGCCGCTGACGTTGTAGGGCGATTTGGTGCCCATTAAGATGTCGGCGAGCTTTTTATTGGTCGCGGCAAAGCCCAGCCTTATCGAGGCGCAGGCGAACGCCTTGCTCATCGTCCGAAGTATGACGAGATTTTCAAACTCCGCCGCCTCCTTAATGAGCGATTTGTCGGTGAAGTCCATATAGGCTTCGTCTAAAATTACCAAGCAATCCACCGATTGAACGAGCCTCCGCGCCGAATCTTTAGGGACGGCGAGAGAGGTCGGGTTGCAGGGCGAAGAAAACACTATGGCGTCGGGCTTTTCGCGCTTGGCAAGCTCAATGAGCTCGTCGGCATCTAGCGCGTAATCCTCTTTTTGATATTTTACTATTTGATATTCAAAGAACTTGCCGTAGATCTCATACATCGGAAAGTCGGGCTCGGTGATAAGCAGCTTATCGCCTTTCTCAAGGAATGTTGATAGCACCAAGACAATCAATTCGTCTGAACCGTTGCCGGCAATCACCGTCTCAAAATCAATGCCGTGATATGCGGCGAATTTTTTTCTCAGTTCCACTGCCTTGGGATCGGGATAGCGGTTGAAGCGCGAGGCCTTTATTTCCGCAAGCGCGCGCTCTATTACTTCGTCGGGCAGCGTCAAGAAGGATTCGTTGCTGTCCATTTTAATTTTAAAGCCTGCTTCGGAGGGCTCGAACGGCTTAAGCTTTACCAATTTTTCCTTGATTTTCATGTTTGCTCCATATTTAGGTATCGAAAGAAAACTTTTTGGCGGCGATAAACCTTAAAAACGCTTGATAATTCTCGATTTTTGCGCTATTATATCAATGCTTGATTTTCGGAGGCTTAGCCCAGTTGGTTAGAGCGCTTGCTTGACATGCAAGAGGTCACAAGTTCAAGTCTTGTAGTCTCCACCATTTACCGCTAAAACAGTCTTTTTTTAGGGAAATTGCACTGCTTTAGCGGTTTTTTTTGCCATTTTTCAGGGACATTTTTTCGTTGTAAAAAAAATGGTGTCAAAAATGGTGTCAAAACTCTGGGTTTAGTCTCCGTATATTGCAAGCCGTTTTTTTGCGCAAAAAGGGCGCGTTCATCTTAAAAACATATAGAGCACCAGCGCGAGGGCGGCGGCGCCCAAGACTATCCAAAGCGCAATCTTGATTTTTTTCTTAAGCGCGGCGTCCAAACCGCGATAGACATTGTTGCCGAGTTCCTTGCCGCAATGGGGGCAATCCGCCATATGGTCAAGCGCCTGCTTGCCGCAGTGCGGGCAGACGACAATGTGCTTTTCTAAATTCGATTTCTTTTCTTTCGGCATTTTTTTAGCTTTTAGCGGTTATTCGGTTAATGATAAATTTCGATATATTATTAAGACAATAAATAGGGCCCTTGTGAAAATCTATCTTAAATAATCTTACATCACGCCAAATTCGTCTTAAGTAATACCCACGCCTAATACCGCACTGTTTGCATTTTGATTTATGAAAAAGGCTTCGGTTTATTTAAACCAGACGAAAACCATAAAGACGATTAAAAGCGCGAAGGCGGCGATAAAGAGAAGCGCGACGGGCATGACGGCGGCGTAGGCGTCCATAATGAGCCGCCACGTTTCCCTAAAAGAGGGCTTGGGAAGAGGATGTTTGTTTGTGGGTTCTTCCCCTGACTTGGGCGCGTTTGGGTTGTAGAAGGGCATTCCTTCCACATTCATCTTGGCTATTACTCGCCCGTCGTCATCGGGATAGACCTTTCTTTTTTTCTTCATATTGACAAAATCGCGGTTTTATCCAACAAAAATTATGTAATAAAACCGCGGTTTGAGAATTATTATTTTTTATTACCCCGCAATTCGAACTCTTTTATCTTGCGCGTTTTGCTTGGTAAACGCAAAAATAATCAGACGCGGGGAAAGCGCAATGCGCTTAAATTTTGGGGCTCTTGCCGCGCATACGGAAGGCACGGTATTTAGCTTCCTAGGCTCTTGAATTGCGGTCTCCACGTCCACCGTCAAGACAGGTTTGCCTCTTCTTCAATTTTTCCGGAGCCGCACGGTTCGGCGGCTTCTCTCTCAAGCTCGGCGTTTTTCCTCATAGCCTCTTCGTCGAAGAGATGGCATACTACGGTGTGGCCGGGCTCGACCTCGATGGTGCGAGGAACGACGGATTTGCAGATTTCCATGCACTTGCGGCAGCGCGTGTGGAACTTGCAGCCCGAAGGCGGATTGGAAGGCGAAGGAATGTTGCCTTCCAGAATGATGCGGTTCATCTTGTATTCGGGGTCGGGCACGGGTATCGCCGAGAACAACGCCTCGGTGTAGGGGTGCTTGGGGTTTTTGAAGAGCATATCGGTGGGCGCGAACTCGACGATGTTGCCGAGATACATGACGCCAACGGTGTCCGATATGTGCTCGACGACGGAAAGGTCGTGGGAGATGAAAAGATAAGTCAGCCCGTATTTCGCCTGAAGGTCGACGAGCAGGTTAATTATCTGCGCCTGAATGGAGACGTCGAGCGCCGAAACGGGCTCGTCGCAGACGATAAACTTGGGATCGAGCGCGAGAGCGCGCGCGATGCAAATCCTCTGACGCTGACCGCCCGAGAACTCGTGTGGGTATCTGTCCTTGTGGTATTCCTGCAGGCCGCAGGCGTTCATTATGCTTGTGATGTAGTCGTCGAACTCCGCCTTGGGCACGATTTTGTGCTCGCGGACGGCTTCACCGATTATTTCGCCGACGGGAAGACGGGGAGATAGGCTGGAATAGGGGTCCTGAAACACTATCTGTATTTCGGGGCGCTTCTGCCTAAGCTCCTTCTTCTTGAGCTTATTGATGTCGATGCCGTCGAAAAGCACTTCGCCGCCCGTCCGCTCGTAAAGCCTGAGCACCGTTCTGCCCACCGTCGTCTTGCCGCAGCCAGACTCGCCGACCAAACCCATTGTGGTGCCGCGCTTAATGTTGAAGGTGATGCCGTCGACCGCCTTGACGTAGCCGACGGTGCGCTTGAAGAAGCCTTTCTTTATCGGGAAAAACATCTTGAGCGCGTTGACTTCCAATATATTTTCGGAGTCGTGGACAACGGGTTCGTAGACGTCGTTGATTATGTCCTTTTTGCGCTGAATTGCTGCCTTTATATAGGCGCGGGGGTTTTTAAAGAACAGCGCGGTCTCTTTCGCCGCTTTGACGATACTGTTTTTCAGACGGAAAAAATACCTCTTGACCTTGGTAAGGAGGGATTTTATGCCGTTTTTAATTTTAAGTGAAACATTAGCCATTTTGGCTCTCCTCCTTATCTTCGGTGTTTTGGAAATGGTAACAGGCGGTATAGTGGGTGTCGGACAGCTTAAAGAGCGGCGGATAGGCGCCGTTACAGGCCTCTATGCACTTCTCGCAGCGGTCCTTGAAATAGCAGTAGTCGGGCATATTGATAGGGTTGGGGACGTTGCCCGGGATATTGTAGAGGCGGTCAATCTGCCTACCCACGACGGGCTTGCTCATCATCAGTCCCACCGTGTAGGGATGGGAGGGGCTCTTGAACACCTCGACGGCGGTTCCCTTTTCAATGATTCTGCCCGCATACATGACGACGACGTAGTCGGCCATCTCGGCTATGACGCCGAGGTCGTGGGTAATCAGCATTATGCTACTGTTGATTTTGCCCTTTATGTCGCGGAGCAAGTCGAGAATCTGCGCCTGTATGGTGACGTCAAGCGCTGTTGTAGGCTCGTCGGCGATGATGAGCTTGGGATTGCAGGCAAGCGCCATTGCTATCATTACGCGCTGGCGCATGCCGCCCGAAAGCTCGTGCGGGAACATACGGTATACGCCCTCGCTGTTGGCGATTCCGACCAGCTCGAGAAGGGATATCGTCTTTTGCTTGACTTCTTCCTTGCCCATCTCGGGGTTATGGAGGATAATGACCTCGTCAACTTGCGCGCCTATTCTGAACACCGGATTCAGGCTGGTCATCGGCTCTTGGAAAATCATCGACATCTCGTTGCCGCGAAGCGACTGCATGACCTTTTCGGGCGCCATCACGACGTTGACGGCCTTGCCGCCGCCGATATTGAAGCGGATTTCGCCTTCCACGGTCTGGCCTTGGGGGCGCTGAACCAGCTGCATAAGAGACAGGCTCGTCACTGACTTGCCGCAGCCCGATTCACCGACGACGCCCACCGTTTTGCCGGCGGGAACATCGAAAATGACGCCGTCAACCGCCTTGACCGTCCCTATATCGGTAAAGAAATAGGTGTGGACGTTGTCGAACTCGACGACGTTGGAAGGGTCCTTCAT
>DAOTKC010000010.1:0-47670 GCA_035449045.1 Eubacteriales bacterium | reverse complement strand
ATCAAGCTGGGCACGCAGCAACACATCGAAATGTTAGTCGACGTCCTCGAGGTTGAAATCACCGAGACGCTGGCCGCCATTCAGGCTAAGATAGCCGCCGCGATAGCCGCGCTTCCCGCCTCCGACACCGTCACGCACGCCATGCCTTCCAGCCTGACCTATGACAAGGTGCCGGCAAGCGTAGTCACCAACATCCGCGCGCGCAATGTTGCGACCGGCGGCGGCTGGGTCTATCACTCCAACGTCACCGTCCCCTTGATTTGGCTGGGCACGCAAACCTTCTACTCGATAACGCTCAAGAAAGAAGGCGACGTCTATGTAGTCAACAGCGAGAAGTCGGTTGCGGCCGCCACCGTCCAAAAGATCTACGCCGCGCAGGTCACCTCCTTCAACCCCGCCACCGGCGCCGTCATCTTCGAGATAGAACTGCCCGCTTTCAAGATGCTCAGCTACAACCTGACGGCCTACATCGGCACGATGAGCGCCGCCCTCCTCAACTACACCCACGAGGGCACGGTGGGACGCTATCTGAAAGACGCATACGCCAAGGCCGGCTTCAACATCGAGCTGGGCGGAAAAATCCTGCCCGCGTCCGCCGGCACCATCAGCGTCCACTGCGTCATCCCCTCGACCGACGGCGGAGGCATGTCGACCAACCAAATCAGCATCAACTCCAAGCCCTATCCCTTCATGGTATAACTAAACTAAAAACATAGAAAAAGCCGTCCGATAATCGGGCGGCTTTTTTTATCTTGTTAATGGTTCCCCTATCAAAATTTTTGCGGATATTATTTCGGCGGGTTCCACAAATTATTGCGTTCGGGATGGAAAATCGCCGATTTCATGCGGTCGGCGGCAAAAGGAATCTCTTTGGTTATGCTCTTGATTAAATCCTTGACATATTCGCGGCGGGTGTGCTTATCGGCGGGGCAGGGGTTTTTCATGACGGGCAAATTATGCCTTGACGCCGCGCCGCGGATGTCGCCCTCGTCAATATAAATAAAGGGGCGAATCAGCGTTACTGCGGTGCGGTCAAGATAGCTGACGGGCTGGAACAGCGACACTCTGCCCTCGAAAATCAGCGAAAGCATCAGCGTTTCAACGGCGTCGTCGGCGTGATGGGCGAGCGCCAGCTTGGAGACGCCGATGCGGTTCAGCTCGGTGTTGAGGGCGCCGCGGCGGAGCTTGGCGCACAGGCTGCATGGGTTATCCTCTTTTCTTATATCGAAAACAATCTTGGCTATCTCGGTCTCCACCACGCCGAACGGCACGGCTAGGCTGTCGCAATATTTTGCTATCGCATCAAGCGCCGACTTGTCGCCGTCCGAAAAATTCATGTCGACGTGGACGGCAAAAAGCTCGAATTTCTCGGGCGAAAATCGGCGGTAGAGCGAAAGCGCGGTAAGCAGCGTCAAGCTGTCCTTGCCGCCCGAAAGCCCGACGGCAATCTTGTCGCCCTCGGAAATCATCTTATAGTCGGTAATCGCGCGCCGCATCGCGCTCAAAATCTTCTGCATTTTTTACCTTGAAGGCCGAATGTCTCTGAAAATGTTTATAGTTTTACATAGCTATCATATTTCTTATGCTTTTTGGGTGTATAGTTTTATAGCTATATAGCTCTTACGCTTTTGGGTTTTAGTTTCCGGTGGATTATAGTTAATATTGCCATTTATTTCTCTTTCGCTCTATTAGTTATAATTAAGATATATATTTAAAACTTTCGCCTAAAAACCCCCAAAATCATATTTTTTATTCTATCATAATATTGCTATTATGCAACCTGATTGTTATACTATAAATATCTCGACCTTAAAAAACTTAACATGGCTTCGATAACGGAAAGCATTATCAATTTTTTGGCGGATACGGTAGGGAACGACTTGCTTACGCTCTTTATCGTTTCCTTCATTCCCCTAGTCGAGCTTCGCGGCGGCATAATACTCAGCGCGGGCATGGATATCCATCCCGCCATCGCTTATCTAATCTGCGTTTTGGGCGCATCCGTCATCGTGTTTCCGCTGATTTATTCCCTAAAGCCGCTTTTAAACAGGCTTAAGCGGTGGCGCTTGACCAAAAGGTTTGCCGAGAGCGCCGAGGGTATGATTTTCGACCGCGCCAAGAACGTGCTCGGCACCGCGAACAGACAAAAAACCAAGCGATTGACGCCCGAAATCAAAAAATGTCTGGCGCTGTTTGCCTTCGTCGCCATCCCCATTCCCTTTACCGGCGCATGGACGGGCTCGGCGATAGCCGCGCTTTTAGATGTCAAGGCATGGAAGGCCGGCCTCTTTATCATAGCGGGCAACTTCCTATCGGGCGCCATAATGACGACGCTCGTCATATTCGCCGCCGCCTATGTCGATTTGATTCTTTTCGCCTTCATAGGTTGCATCGCCTTTATATTAATCATAGTGCTTTGGACTAAAATGCTCAAAATGCGAAAAGAAAACAGGTTAAAGACAGCTGAAAACGGCGGCGAAGAGCAATAGGCTTTTTGCGCTAAAATTTATCTGGAAAAAAATTTTTATATATAGGGGGCAAGAATATGAAAGCATTTGTCGTGGGAATTTGCGGTTTTATCGGCTCTCACCTCGCCTGCCGTCTTTATGACGAAGGGCTGGAGGTTTTCGGGCTCGATTTTTCCTCGAAAACCAGAAACGAACGGCTGGCAAAACTGATTGAAAGCGGCGAAGTCAAGGTCGTCCAAGGCGACCTCACAAGCTACGATTTCGGCGCTCTCGGCGCCGCCGACTACGTCTACCAAGTGGCGGGCAAAGTCAGCGCATGGGGCGATATCCGCGATTTTGACCGCGTCAACGTCGACGGGACGAGGCGCGTAATCGACTACGCCAAAAGCGTGTCGGCCAAATGTTTCCTCTATTTAAGCTCGGTCGCCGTCTACGGCTACCGCGGCTACGTCGACCTCCCCGAAGAGGCCGAAAAGATTCCCATGGACAATCCCTATTCGTTGTCCAAGCTCAAGGCAGAAACGATGGTTATGAGCTATTGCCGCGACATTGGCCAAAACTACGTCGTTATCCGCCCCGGCAACGTCTACGGCGAATACGACATGACTTCCTCCTACGACATCTACCGCCTTGTCAAAAAAGGGCAAATGCCCGTCGTCGACCAAGGGAGCCACAAGAGTTGCTTCGTCTACGGCGGCAACCTCGCCGACGGCATCTGCCGCGCCAGCCTGACGCCCTCCGCCTACAACGAGGACTACAACCTGACCGACGGCGCGGGCGAAACTCTCAAAGAATATCTCACGCACGTCGCGAACGCTTTCGGCGTAAATCCTAAATTTATGAGCTTGCCAGCGCCCCTTGCCAAGCTCGCGGCCTATTTTGTCGAGGGCGTCTTTAAACTTATAAGAAGCGAAACGATGCCCAAAATTACGCTGTTCTCGGTCTTGCAAAACTCGGTAGACTATCATTTCTCCATTGAAAAAGCCCGCCGCGCCTTCGGCTACAGCCCCGCCGTATCCCAAGAAGAAGGCACTGCAAGAACGGCGGCGTGGTTCAACACAATGCCGCAAAACATAAAAGTTAAAAGAAAATAGGAGAGGGTTATGGTTGAACAATTGAAGCTGCAATGGCGCGAGCTGGTTAAAGACGCCGACAAAAGAGCGGTTACGGCGATACTTTTCACCACCGTTGCCGTGGCACTGTATTTTTATTTCGGCATTCAGGACTTCTTTGAAAAGACTTTCGGAGCCCGCTTTTCCGACCCCGCCGAGCTTTTATATTATAAATACATATACCACAACTTCATGGCGTTTTTCTTTTTCTTTCTGCTTTCGCTGCCCCTCTCCAAGCTCTTTTTAAAACAGACGATGGCCGACGTCGGGCTGAAGTTTCATTACAGCAAAGGCACCGTCATTGTAATGTTGCTTTCGCTTGCCGTAGTGCCCCTTCTTTCCCTCTCCACGATAGGCGACAAGGAAATGATGACGCTCTATCCTTTGGGCGGAGCCAAGATTTTCACAAGCGCGGGATTTTTCATTCTTTACTATGTTTCCTATATTGCCTATTATTTCGGCTGGGAATATCTCTTCCGCGGCTTCGGCTTTTTCAGCATTTCGGGAAAATACGGGCCGGCGCTCGCCATCGCCGTCACCACCATGGTGTCGGCGCTCATCCACTCCAGCATTGCGGGCTTCGGCAAGCCGATGTCGGAGACGCTATCGGCAATAGTCGGCGGCCTCATTTTCGGCTTCACCGCCTATAAAACCAAATCGATATACCCCTCGCTTTTGATGCATTTCATTTTGGGGTTCAGTTTGGATTTGTTCTCGTATTTCTTATAATTTAGGGAGGTATTAAATGAAAATAGCGATTGTAACGGGCGCGTCCTCGGGCATAGGCAAAGAAACCGCGCTGCTTTTATCACAAAACGGCTACAAAGTCTACGGCTTCAACAGAAAGAAGGCCGATATACCGGGCATTGAATTTATCCCTACCGACCTTACTAATACCGAAAGCATAGCGGCTTCGGTTGCCGAGGTCATAAAAGCCGAAGGAAAGATTGACCTTCTCGTCAACAACGCGGGAATGGGAATTTCGGGCTCCATCGAGAACACCGCTTCCGAGAACGCGCGCTACATCTTCGACGTCAACTACTTCGGCGCCTTCGAGCTCACCAAGCGTGTCCTGCCCTATATGCGCGAGGCGGGCGGCGGCAGAATCGTCAACATAAGCTCGCTTGCCGCCGTTTTCTATCTTCCCTTCCAAGGGTTTTATTCGGCTACGAAGTCGGCGCTCTGCTCGCTCTTTAACGCACTCCAACTCGAAACGCGGCCCTTTAACATCAAGATAACCAACATTCTGCCCGGCGACATAAAGACGGGCTTCACCGACAGCAGAAGAAAGGCAGTCGACGAGCTGCCCGCTTATCAAGTGCGTATGGAAAAATCAGTCGCCGTCATGGAAAAGGACGAGCGAAACGGCATGCCGCCGCAGTCCATTGCCCAAGCGGTGCTCAAGCAGGCAACTGCTAAAAGGCCGCGTCTTACCGTTGTGGTCGGTTTCAACTATAAGGTTTTGGCCTTCCTTGCCAAAGTCCTGCCCTCCGGCTTCGTCAACTATATGATTTATAAAATCTACGGCGGTTAGTTTTTTAGACGAAATAGGGTAAACCGTAAAATCAAACCGGTATTAGCCTTAAAAAAGAACATAAAAAGCCCCGCATATGCGGGGCTTTTGGTTTTTAAAGAGTTTAGCTTTTTTGCAATCCGCTTAGGCTTTGTTGTTGCAGCCCAGCACGTTCACTATCTTGTGGCGCACGATTTCGGTGATTGCCGTTCTTGCCGGCCCGAGATATTGACGGGGGTCGAATTGCGTCGGGTTCTTGTAAAGGTGCTCGCGGACGGCGGCGGTAAACGCCATTCTGAGGTCGCTGTCGATGTTTATTTTGCAGACCGCCATAGAGGCCGCCTTTCTCAGCATATCCTCGGGAACGCCCTGCGCGCCGGGCATGCTTCCGCCGTATGTCTCTATTATCTTGACGAACTCCTGCGGGACGGAGCTGGCGCCGTGCAGCACGATGGGGAAGCCGGGCAGCCTGCGGCCGACTTCTTCGAGAATGTCGAAGCGGAGGCGGGGCGCGCTCTTGAATTTAAAGGCGCCGTGGCTGGTGCCGATGGCGATGGCGAGGCTGTCCACGCCCGTTCTCTCCACGAACTCCTGAACCTCGTTGGGGTCGGTGTAGGCGGCGTCTTTTTCGGTGACGTTGACGGCGTCCTCGATGCCGGCGAGTTTGCCGAGCTCGGCTTCGACGACGACGCCGCGGTCATGGGCGTATTCAACCACCTGACGGGTGATTTTAATGTTTTCCTCGAATGAATAATGGGAGGCGTCAATCATGACGGAGGTGAACCCGCCGTCGACGGAATCCTTGCAAATGGCGAAGGTGTCGCCGTGATCGAGGTGCAGGCAAATGGGAAGCCCGCTGTCAGCGACGGCCGCTTCCACCATCTTTTTCAAATAGAGGGGATTGGCATATTTTCTGGCGCCCGCCGAAACCTGAAGGATAAGGGGCGCTTTTTCCAGCTTGGCGGCTTCGACGATGCCTTGAATCGTCTCCATGTTATTGACGTTGAACGCGCCTATCGCATAGCCTCCCTCATAGGCCTTTTTAAACATCTCGGCAGATGTGACTAGTGGCATTATAAATACCTCCAAAAAAAATTTACCCTCTTATTATAACCCATATCGCAAAAAAACGCTATTAATTGAATATCTTATTTGGATTTTAAATCCAAAATGAGCTTGTTATTTTGGGGCGGCGGCGGTATAATGAATAAGATAATATTCGTGAGGTATTTTTTATGATAATAGACGAAAGGCAAAAGATTTTAGCCAAGAATCTAGTCAATTTCTCCTGCGCCGTCAAGCAAGGCGAGAAGGTGTGGATTGATGCCGTGGGCATCGACTACGCCTTTGTAAACCAGCTGATTCGCGAGGTCTATGCCGTCGGCGGCATGCCCTTCGTGCGTGTCCTCGATAACCGTGTCCGCCGCGAATATTTAAAATCCGTCACCGACGAACAGCTTAAGTTCGAAGCCGAGAAGGACGCCGCGCTGATGGCCGAGATGCAGGCCTACATAGGCATTCGTGGCGGCCAGAACACTTACGAGCTTTCCGACGTGCCGGCCGACCGCATGCAGGCATATATGAGCCTCTATTCCCATCCCGTTCACCACGAAAAGCGCGTCAAGCTGACTAAGTGGGTGGTGCTTCGCTATCCCACCGAGGGTATGTCCGAGCTTTCGGGCATGAGCACCGAGGCGTTTCAGGACTACTACTTCAACGTCTGCAACCTCGATTACGCCAAGATGGAAAAAGCGATGACGCCGCTCGTCGAGCTCTTAAAGAGGACGGACAAAGTGAGAATCATCGCAAAGGACACCGATTTAAGCTTCAGCATCAAGGGCATAGGCGTCAAAAAGTGCTCCGGCCACATGAACATTCCCGACGGCGAGGTCTACACCGCGCCCGTTAAAGACAGCGTCAACGGCGTCATTTCCTACAACGTGCCCTCCATCGAAAACGGCATAAAGTTTGAGAACGTCAGGCTGGAATTCAAGGACGGAAAAATCATAAACGCCACCGCCAACTTCACCGACAAAGCCAACAAAATTTTCGACACCGACGAGGGCGCACGCTACGTCGGCGAATTCGCACTGGGTGTCAACCCCTATATAACGCAGCCGATGGGCGACATCCTTTTCGACGAAAAGATATCGGGCTCCATCCATTTCACGCCCGGCGCCTGCTATGACGATGCCTACAACGGCAACGTCTCCGCAATCCATTGGGATTTGGTTCAAGTTCAAACCCCCGACTACGGCGGCGGCGAAATCTACTTCGACGGCACCCTAATCCGCAAAGACGGCCGCTTTGTCCTCCCCGAGCTTTTCTGCCTCAACCCCGAAAATCTTATGTAAAGCCTCCCATTGATGCGCGCATTCAACGGGACCCCCGAATAATCCACAAAAAATAAAAAGCCGCTCTTTTGAGCGGCTTTTGGTCGCGACGGTTAACGCGTTTTTTACAGTTCCGCGAAGTATTTGATGGTTCTGACCATCTGTGAGGTATAGCTCATTTCGTTATCATACCAGCTGACAACCTTAACCAGCGTCTTACCCTCGCCGAGCGAGGTGACTTTGGTCTGGGTGGCGTCGAACAGCGAGCCGCAGGTGATGCCGATGATGTCGCGCGACACGATTTCGTCCTCGGTATAGCCGAAAGACTCGGAGACGGCGGCCTTCATGGCGGCGTTGACTTCGGCGGCGGTCACGGTCTTGTTGACGACGGCGACGAGCTCGGTCAAAGAGCCGCAGGAGACGGGCACGCGCTGGGCGGAGCCGTCGAGCTTGCCGGAGAGCTCGGGAATGACGAGGCCGATTGCCTTGGCGGCGCCGGTGCTGTTGGGCACGATATTTTCGGCGGCGGCGCGGGCGCGGCGGAGGTCACCCTTTCTATGGGGGCCGTCAAGCACCATCTGGTCGCTGGTGTAGGCATGAATGGTCGTCATGAAGCCCTTTTCGACGGGAGCGAGCTTGTTCAAAGTGTAGGCCATGGGCGCCAGGCAGTTGGTGGTGCAGGAAGCGGCGGAAATGACGGTGTCTTCGGGCTTGAGCGTCTTTTCGTTGACGGAGTAGACGATGGTGGGCAGGTCGTTGCCGGCGGGAGCGGAAATGACGACCTTCTTGGCGCCGGCGTCGATGTGCGCCTTGGCCTTATCCTTGGAGGTGTAGAAGCCGGTGCACTCCAAAACGACGTCCACGCCGATTTCGGCCCAAGGAAGGTCCTTGGCGTCCTTGATGGCGTAAATGACGATTTCCTTGCCGTCGACTATCATGGTGTTATCCTTGACCGAAACTTTGTCGGCGAGCGCGTAGCGGCCCTGCGCCGAGTCGTATTTCAAAAGGTGCGCCAACATTTTGGCATCGGTCAAGTCGTTGATGGCGACAATTTCATATCCGGCAGCGCCGAACATTTGACGGAAGGCGAGGCGTCCGATTCTTCCGAAACCGTTGATTGCAACCCTGATATTCTTTGACATATATATTTTATCCTCCGAAAAATTTGACTCGCTTTAGTATTTAGTTTTTTACTACCATATATTACACTAAAACGCCGATTTCTCAAAATACTTTGGCGCCGTAGCGAAAAAAATCATCGGTTTTTTTAAAAAAATTTTTTGAAATTCAGACGCTTAAAAGAGGACGAAAAAGATTATGCATTTCTAAAAGAAAAAAGGCGGTCTCAACCGCCGTTTATCAAGCTCACGATATAGTCGAGTTCGCTGTCGGGGACGTCTTCCTCCGACTTTAGAACATTTGAAATATACGCCGCCGCCTTTCTAGCGCGCTCCGCCTTTTCGCGGACGGAGAATTTATCCTCGCGCGAAAGCGCCTTTTCAAAGTTGAAGACGGCGGAGGAGAGCATATTGGCGGCGATAAAGAGCTTAAGCCTTTTTGGGGCGGTTTTTTGCCCGCGCGCGCGGCCGACCGCGGCCGCGGCCGAATTAAGGCTCCTTTCGCCTTCTTTTTCGGGCGAGCGCCTTTTCATAAGGAGAAGAAGCGCAATCGACGCGCCGATGGCAAGCAGCAAAAGAAGTTGGTAGACATACCAAATTTCGGAAAGCGCTTGGGGAATGGCCGAAACAACCGACTTAAGCATCGGCACTTCCCTCCTTTTCAATGTTGACATTTAAAAAAGTTTTGAAAAAGTCAATCCCGTTTTCTTTAAACGCCTTTAAAACCTTGTCAAAAAAATCAAACTTGACGTTCCAATAGTCGGTGGTGTCCAGCCAGAACTTGACGGCGAACTCGGCGGATTTTTCGCCCACCGACGCCACATATACGGCGGGAGCGGGCGCGGTGTGGATTCGCTCGTCGGCGCCCACAATGTCTAGAATCAGCGCCTTGGCACGGTCGAGGTCGACGCCGTGATAGACAGGAACGGCCAAATCCAGCCTGCGGGTGGGACGGTCGCTGAAGTTTACGATTTCGGAGTTGACGACCTTTTTATTGGGCACCAGTATCAGCGTGTTGTCGGCGGTCAAAAGCTCGACGTTGTTTATTCTCATCCGCTTGACTTTCCCTTCCGCCGAGCCGATTTGGACGGCGTCGCCCTCTTTAAAAGGTTTGGTGAACAATAAAATTATGCCGCTAGCCACGTTGGAAAGGCTGTCCTGAAGCGCCAGTCCCACGGCAAGGCCGGAAGCGGCCACGACGGCGAGAACGGAGGTGGTGTCGATATTTAAAAGCTTCAGGACGGTGAAGAAAAGCACCAGCGCCAGCGCGGCCTCGATGACCGAAACGATGAAAGATGCCGCCGAGCCCTCGATTTTGGTGCGGTAAAACAGCGAAGTCAAAATCCTCGTCGCGATTTTAATTACGACAATGCCGAAAAGAAGAATTGCCGCGGCTTCCAGCACGCTGGTTCCCGTGGTCTTCAAAAAATTGGTGACGGCGTTCAAAAAGTTTGCCATGGCGCCCCCTAATTTATTTTTAACTTAAGCGCGAATTAAATTCAAATTCCGTAATATTCTTTCAAAAGCCGCTCGGCCTCGGCGAGAGCTTCGGGGTTTATACAGCAGGAGATTTTGGTTTCGCTGGTCGTTATCGCGAACACCGTGGCGCCCACCTTTTCGAGTATGCCCAAAACTTCCATGGCGACGCCGCTTCGGTGCGCCATGCCCGCGCCTTCCGCCGAAAGTTTGGCGGCGCCGGTAATCTCGGTGTAGGGGAGCCTAAGCTCGGCAAGCGCGTTGTAGGCATGGAGGTTGTCGACGGAGCGCAGCGTAAAACTGACCGAAAGCCCCTCTTTCCCTATCGTCTGGCTTATCATGTCGAGGTTGACGTTGTGGTCGTTTAAGCGCCTCAAAAGCTCGTTGAAGGCGGCGAAGTCGACGCCCGAAATCGAAATCAGCGTGTTGTCGGTCTCGGAGGACAGGCTGGTAACCGAATAGTAACTGCCGAGAATGGAGTTCATATCGAAAAAGCCGCACTTTTTGTTTTCGATGTAGGCGGCCGCCCTAAGGCTTCCCAGCACGAAAACTTCGGTATTCATCGACTCGTGCGAAAGCGTCAGCGTTTCGCCCTGTCCGATGAACAAGACGTCGTGCTTGCCGACTATGCCGCCGCCCCTTATCGCGTGAATCCCTATCTCGTCGCGCTTTCTGCGCTCGGCCGGGTTATGGCGGCCGTAAACATATTGAAGGCGGTTGTCGAGCACGCCGTTGATGGCCTCGGCGAGCGTCAGCGCCGTGCCGCTCGGTGAATCCAGTTTTTTATTGTGGTGCTGTTCGATTATCTCAATCTCAAAGTCGGAGCCCAAAAATTTGGCGGCGTCCTTGGCTAGGTTAATGAGCAGATTGACGCCCAGCGACATATTGCTCGCCTTGAAAACCGCTATTTCGGCGGCGGCGTCGCTTAGTAGCTTCAGTTGTTCGGGCGTGTGTCCGGTCGTGGATATGACGACGTTAGTCTTGGTCTTTAACGCGTAGGCCAAAAGGGCATTCAGCGTGGCGGGCACCGAAAAATCAATTATGACGTCGGCCGCGACGTTGACTTCGTCAAAGCTTTTGAATACGGGGCAGTCAAATTCGGCAGGATTGGCAAAAGGGTCGACACCGCCCACCATGACGGCGGCGCCGCTTTTTGAAAGCGCGGCGTGCATAGTTTTGCCTATGCGTCCGCCGATGCCCGAAAATAAAATTTTCATATCAGAACTCCGCGAGTATCTTTTTCAAAACTTCGGTATTTTCCGGCTGCATCTCGGTCAAAGGGAGACGCAGAATGCCGCTGCAAAGGCCGATGATTTCGGCGGCTTTTTTTATGGGAATGGGGTTGACTTCGGAGAAAATAGCCTTGACGAGCGGCAGAACTTTAAGCTGCATATCGCGCGCCTTTTTAATGTCGCCCGAAAGCCACGCCGCCGTCATTTCGCTCATATAGCGGGGCAGCACGTTGGACACCACGCTGATGACGCCGATTCCACCCACCGACATGACGGGCACCACTATTCCGTCGTCGCCCGAATAGACGTCGGCTTTCCCCTCGCATAGGCGGCAGCAATCGGAGATTTGCTCGATGTTGCCGCAGGCCTCCTTGATGCCCGCGATGTTTTCGATTTCGGCGAGTTTGCCGAAGGTCGCGGGCAAAAGATTGACGCCCGTTCTTCCGGGAACGTTGTAGACTATTATGGGAAGGGAGGTGCTCTCGGCTATCGCTTTATAGTGGGCTATAAGCCCGCCTTGCGTCGCCTTATTGTAATAGGGCGTCACGGCCAAAACGGCGTCGGCGCCTAAGGCTTCCGCCCGCTTGGTTTGCTCGATGGCATGGGCGGTGGAGTTGGAGCCCGTGCCGATAATTACGGGCACGCGTCCCTTGACCTTCTTAACCACAAATTTGATGACCGCCTCTTTTTCCTCGTCGGTCATTGTTGCGGGCTCGCCCGTCGTCCCCAGCGCGACGAGCGCGTCAATCCCTTCCGAAATCTGAAAGCGGATAAGGCGCTCGAAAGCGTCGAAGTCCACTCCGTCCTCGGTGAAGGGCGTGATTAGTGCTGTGCCGCAGCCCTTGAATAAAGCCATATTACCCTCCTTAGGCGGAATTAAGGCTCTGGGCGCGGGGCTGTGTTTACTGTCTTCGGTGCAATGCGGTCACGTATTATTTACGCTGCCTTTTGCACCTCGACGAGCCTTGTCCCGCATCCCATATATTAATTCCTTTAATTGCGTTAGTTGCAGTTAATAGTGAAGTGTAATTAATTCCGCAAGCTGACCTTGCGTTATTCTGTCGGAAAATTTAAGTTGTTGAGCTTTTATAAGTATATGCGTGTTAGGCGGAGAATTTTTCTTTAATCAAAAGCTCGGCGATTTGGACGGCGTTGGATGCGGCGCCCTTTCTGATGTTGTCGGCGACGCACCACAGGTTGCAGCCGCTAGGAACGGTATCGTCGATTCTGACTCTTCCCACAAACACCTCGTCGCGCCCCACCGCGTCCATTACCATGGGATATTGAAGGTTTGCGACGTCGTCCTTAAGAATTATGCCGGGGGCGTTTCTCAGGGTGTCCATAATCCCCTCGCGCGTCACCGGACGCTCGAACTCGATGTTGATGGATTCGCTGTGGCCGTGAAAAACGGGCACCCTCACCGTGGTGGCCGTCACTTTAAGGCTGTAGTCGTGGAGGATTTTTTTGGTTTCGTTAATCATCTTCCACTCTTCCTTGGTGTAGCCGTCCTCCATAAAGACGTCGATATGGGGAAGAACGTTGTTATAGATGGGATAGGGGAACTTCTTGGGAGCGGCGCCATTAATGCCTTCGGAAAGGTCGGTAAAGCCGGCGACGCCCGCGCCCGAAACGGCTTGATAAGTGCTGTAAACTATCCGCTTGATTTTATATTTGTCGTGTAGCGGCTTTAAGGCCACCACCGCCTGAATCGTCGAGCAGTTGGGGTTGGCGATTATGCCCTTGTTCCAACGTATGTCCTCGGGATTGACCTCGGGCACCACCAGCGGCACGTCGTCAAACATACGCCATTGGCTGCTGTTGTCGACGACGACGGCGCCTGTCTCGGCAAAGATTGGCGCGAACTCTTTAGAAGTGCCGCCGCCCGCCGAAAACAGCGCGATATCGACCTTATGCTTTAATATATTTTCACGCGTCAGCTCGATTACGGTGTGCTCTTTGCCCATAAACTCGATGACTTTGCCCGCGCTTTTCGCCGAAGCGTATAAGTAATAATTCTCGACGGGGAGGTTTTTTTCGGCGAGAACCTCTAAAAATTTGTTGCCGACCATGCCCGTCGCACCCACTACCGCCATATTGATTTTTCTCATCTATAATCAGCCTCCTAGCCTTACGAAGCATATTAGCACGCGCCAGGCTATCTGTCAATTATCTGTAATTATTTTATATTTAACCCGCTTGATATTTATCCTATGCTATTATATAATCTAAGTTACCATGACTGCGGCCGGAAAAATATTGCCGGCGGCGGTATCGTAAAGGAAAGACAATGTCAAAGGCAAATCCCGTTTATTTAAAACTCGCCACCGCGCCGGAAGAGCTCGACGAAGAGAAAAAGCCGCTTGTCAAAAATAAGTTCAAGCTCTGCTTTTCGGTGTTCAAGGATAAATTCGCGCTGCTTTCGGGCGCGGGCATATTTTTGGCGCTAAGCGCCATTCCGCTGGCGCTCATCTATCTTTGGGCGCTTAATGCCTATCTGCTAGAACTTTCGGCCGTATTCAATTATATGGGCGGCATCGGCATAGGCTATCCCGGCATCGTGTCGTCCTACGCCGCGGGCAAAATCGCCTATTACGGCATAATCCAAAAGCTTTTCTTTTTTTCCGTCCCCGCTATTTGGATTTTGGCGCCGGCCGCCGCGGCATACAATCATATCGGTAAAAAATTGCTTCGCGGCGAGAAAATCGCCGACATGAAGTCGGTTTTCAAGACGGGAATTATCGGTGTTAAGAAATATTGGCTCAACACCCTTCTCACCTTAGTGTTTTTCAGCATCGTCTTTTTGGCGCTCGGCTCCGCCGTTTTATATTTTTTGAGAGATTTAGCGGACGGAACCGCTTCTTCGGGAAGCTACGTTCTTCTGATTTTCTCGGCGCTCGCGCTGACGCCGCTGCTCGGCCTCATAATTCACATGCTGCCCCTGTCGGTTTTTTATAAGCTCAAGTTTCCCGACATACTGAAAAACGCCGTCATTCTCACAATCAAAAACCCGCTCGGAGTCTTTATCGTCGGCACCGCATCCGCTCTGCCAATTGCATTGATGTTCGCCATTAAGTCGGCGGTCGCCATCATAGCGGTGCTCTGGCTCATTTTAGGGCTGATGCTGACGTTTCTCGCTTGGAACGCCACCGCCATGATAGGCTTCGACGCCTTTATGAACCCTCTTCATGCCGTCAGGCAGACGCCTCAAAGACCGGAAGCCGAAAAGAGAAAGGCGGTCAAAAACGTCTATAAAAATCCCAAGAAAAAGAAAAAATAATGGACTGTCTTAAAAAGTTTTTAATCATAGAAAACAGCGCCAACATCACCGTTTTGGACACCCGCGAACTCGTTAGCCACGCCCAAAAAATTCATAACCTCTCTCCCGCCGCGACCGCGGCCTTGGGGCGCACTTTGACAATCGCGGCGTTTATGTCGTCGAAATTCAAGGATAAAGCGGCTAATTTGTCGATAACCGTCGACGGAGGCGGACCAATCGGAAAGATTGTGGCGGCTGCCGCCTACGGCGCCAAGGTAAGGGGCTACGTCGAAAATCCCGGCGTCACGGTCGAAAACAAAGTTAAAGGCCATCTCGACGTCGGCACGGCCGTGGGACGGCGGGGCTATCTCGAAGTAATCACCGACTTAAAGCTCAAAGAGCCCTACGCGGGCAGGGTGGAGCTGGTTTCGGGCGAAATCGGCGAGGACTTCGCCTATTATTTCGCGGCCTCCGAACAGCAGCCGTCCGCGCTCGCCGTCGGCGTTCTTATCGGCGGCGACGGCTCCGTGCTGTCGGCGGGCGGCGTCGTTATGGAGCCGCTGCCCTCGGCCTCCGACTTCGCCATAACGATGATGGAAGACATCGCCTCGCAACTGACCGATATTTCCAAAATCCTCTTGCAAAAAGGCGCGGACGGCATAATAAAAGAGTATTTTTCGCATTTGGCGTCGAGCGGCGTTGAAGAGATAACGCCCGAATACGTATGCTCCTGCAACGCCAAAAAAATCGACGGCGTCGTTCTTTCGCTGGGCGAGAAAGAAGCGCAGAGCATTATAGCCGAAAACGGCGCGGTAAACGTTCATTGCAGCTTCTGCAACACCGATTATGTCTACGGCGAAAAAGAAATTGCCGAGCTTTTCGCAAAAAAGAATTAAGCGGAAAAAACAAAAAAATGGCGGAAATCCTTTCCTTCAACCAATCGGCGGCGGAATACGCGCGGCTGGCGGGACGGGCGCTCGTGCAGGGCGACCTCGAGCGCGCCGTGCTGTTTTCGAATAAAGCGCTCGAGCTCGACAAAAATAACGTTGAGGCTGCGCTCTGTTTGGGCACCGTCTATATGCGGCTGGCGGAATACGAGACGGCGCTCAAGGTCTTTTTTTCCGTTATGGGCGAAAACTATAACCGTTTCGCCGACCTTGCCGACCTCTGCGTTATGGGGCTGGGCGTGGAATACGGCTCGGAGTTCGCCGAGGCGGGCGCGCCCAACGTTCTGGGGTTGGATAACGCCTTTGAGGCGTTTATCTGGAAAGAAATCAGCCCCCTTGTCAAGACTTACGTCGAGGCCGTCGCCAAGAATGCCGGTTTTGCACTGGTGGGCGGCGAGCGCGCCATCGAGATTGCCGAGTTGCTCGTCAAGGTGGTTGACAGCTGGCAGACGGGCAAGTTCAAGGAGGCCGTCAAACTGATTGAGCGCACCGACAAATATCCGCCCCAGTTTCGGGCGGCGGTGGCGGGCACCAAAGTCTTGGGCGCGCTGATTTCGGGCGAATACAAAAAGGCGGTCGAGGAGCGCGAATACCTCAAAAACTCGGGCATACCCGATATGCGTTTCGCACTGGTTTCGGCCTATTCGCTTTCGGGAATGGCGGAGGAAGCTTTTTCGGAACTCAAAGAAATTATAGCTTCGGCGGAGAGCGTCAGCGCGCTTTTGAAGTTCAACGTCGAGCTTTTTGCCAACGCCACCAAGAACCACGCTTATGCATTAGAGCTTGCCGAAGCGCTGTTGAAGGCCTTTCCCAAGCACAAGTTCCCGCTGTTCATTAAAGCCGAGGCGCTCTACAACAAAGGCGTCGTCGAGGAGGCTTTGTCGGTGTTTAGGCACATCGAGGCGCTTTACGGCAAATACTCGGAAGCGGGGTATTACCTCGAGCGGCTGGCCGCCGCAAGCCCGCCGACGAGGCTCGATTACAGCGAAAACAAGCCGCCCGCCGTCGTCCGCGAAAACGACAAGCGGCTCCACAAAATGTTAGGCAAGTTCAGCCAGCAGAAGGTGGGCGTCGCCGAATACGCGATTAAATACCAGCCCGAAATATCCGCCATGCTCAAAGAGGCGCTGAGGTCGTCCTCCGAGGAAGTGTCGGGCAGGGCGCTTGCCATCTTGAACCGTCTGCTCGTTTTAAGGTCGCGCGAAATACTCGAAGAGGCGATGATTGACCTTTCCTGCGACAAGCACACCCGAATCGATGCCGCAATTTGCCTTTTGACGGGCTGGGGCGAGCTTTCGGCGCCGCTGGTGTCGGGCTACCGCTTCACCCAGCTCAAGCTTTATTTGCCCAACTTTTTCAGGATAAGCCCTATGCCCTTGCAGGAGGGATACGTCCGCGCCGTCCGCTATATACTAATGTTCGACGACGAGCCCAGCGATTCGGCGGCTGTCGTCGAAAACCTCTTCGACACGCTGGAGAGCAGGCTGGGAACGGAAAATTACACCCGCTTTTTCACCGACAACCCCGACGCCGAGCTTCCTTACCTTATTGCCGCCGCGCTTGCCGCGACCGCTTTCCCCGAGGACGAGGAAGATATTGTGCTTGATTATTTTGGCTTAAGCTACGGCGAGGGCGCGCCCTACGACTTCATTAAATCGCTGATATTAAAAGATGCCGAGGATATATTGTGATAAATTTAACCGAAAAATTTTTTGAATTCGCCAAAGCGCGCTCGGGCTTCGACGGCGGCTGCGGCTGCGAACACGACGACTGCGACCACGACGATTGCGGCTGCGGCCACGACCACGATGATTGCGGTTGCGGGCACGCCCATAACGAAAGCCTAGGCGCCGATTTTTACGAGGACCCCGCGGCCTATGTCGAGCGGCTGCATGAGGAATGGCTGGATAGCTACGACGGCGAGATAAGCGCCACGCCGCGCCAATACGTCGACTCGCTTTCCCAAAAGCACGCGGTGGCGGAATACGCCGAAGCCGCCTTAAAGCGCGGCTGGATGCTCGACGAGGCGGTGATAGAGGCGCTGGCCGTTCCCGAATACATCGAATTTTTGAATATCATGCTCGACTCCGATAATGCCGAGGCTGCCGACATCGCGGCATCGGCGCTTGCCGCTATCGGCGGCGGCGAAGTCGAGGATATCTTTATTGAAGCGCTCGCCGAGGACAGTCTTTCGGGCGAGGCACAGCTCATCGCCTACGACTTTTTGTCGGAGTCGGGCGAGGGCGTCGTCGACAAAATTTTGAAGGTCATTTACGCCGCGGCACCCGACGTTCAGGGTATGCTCGTCGAGATTATGTCCAACTACAAAGGCCGCAAGGAAGTCTATATGTGGCTGGTTTCCATGCTTTACCGCGCCGAGGACGTAGCGCTCTACGCATCTTTGCTCGGCGCATACGGCAATCCCGACGCCATTTCGATATTAAAAGAGTTTGCCGAAGAACCCGACATCGATTATAATGAATTCATGGAAATCAGAAACGCCGTCGAGCGGCTGGGCGGCGAGCTCGAAACAAAAAGGGACTTTTCCTGTGACGAATTGTATAAAATTATCAAGGGCGGCGAAGGCGACGCGGCGGCCGACGAACAAAATTAAAGAAAAATTGTCCTATTAGAGGGAATCATGATAACTTTGGAAGACGTAAAGAAAAATCCCGCCGTAAAGGCGCTGATTGAGGCGGCCGACCACAACCTTTCGGTGCTTGATTATACCGAGCACGGCACGCGCCACGTCAGCTACGTCAGCGCGACGGCCAGCCGGATTTTGGAAAAGCTGGGCTACGACGCCGAGACGGTGGAGCTCGCCAAAATCGCGGGGTATCTCCACGACATCGGCAACGCCATCAACCGTTTCAACCACGGCGTGACGGGCGCCATTCTTTCTTATAATCTCCTTCGCGAGATGGGCATGCCGCTTGCCGCTATTTCCACAATCATAGCCGCCATCGGCAACCACGAGGAGCAGACGGGCGTCGCCGTCAATCCCGTGTCGGCGGCCATAATAATAGCCGACAAAAGCGACGCTCACCGCACAAGGGTGAGAAACAGCCATTTCGACGAGTCGGACATTCACGACCGCGTCAATTTTTCCATTTTGAAAAACATCGTCACCGTCAACAGCGAGCAGAAAGTCATAGCGTCTAAGTTCTATATGGACAAGAGTTCCTCGGTCATGGAATATTTTCAAATTTACCTTTCGAGGATAAAGCTCAGCGAACAGGCGGCCGCCTACCTCGGTTGCGCCTATCACCTCTACGTCAACGACGTGCTCATCAACACGCCGCGCGCCGTCACACCGCCCGTCGCCGCCTCCGACCAAGTCAACTGATAAAAAATATTTGATTTTATCCGATGGTTTGAGTTAAACTTATAACCAGAAAAAAAAGAGGCATTATAAGAGGCTTAATTAGATAATTAAGGAGGAGATTTAAATGAAAAATTTGATCGTCTACTATTCGTATACCGGCAACAACAAAAACCTTGCCGAGATTCTCGCCGAAAAGTCGGGCGCCGAGCTCTTTGAGCTCCGCGAAAAGAAAAAGAGGTCGCCCTTTGCCTTCATGATTGACTTGCTCATAAAGCGCGACCTTTTGGCGCCTTACTACATTAAGACCGAAAATTACGACAAAGTCATTTTGGTGTCGCCCGTCTGGGCAGGCAAGCCCGCTCCCGCCCTCTGCAGGTTTTTGGAGAAAGAGAGGAACAATATCAAGGAGTATTCCTACATTTCTCTTTGCTTCGGCAGCGAGGCTCAAAACGAAAAAGTGAAAAAGAGCCTTAGAAAAACCGCGGGCAAGGCGGCAGTCGCCGTTTCATATCTTTCGCTTCAGGGGCTTATTCCGCCCGAGTTAAAGGGAATGGAAGCGATGTCCTATAAGCCCGAAAAAGAGAAGTTAATCGAAAAGTTCGGCGGAGAAATCGACGAGTTCGTAAGCACAGTTATAAAGGCTTAATAAATTAAACTACATAAAGCGCGGCGTTTTAAGGCGTTTTTTCATCGACCTTAAGGCGCCGCGTTTTGCTTTCACTAAAAGCCCGCCGCCGCGGCGGGAGCGGATAAGTTCGGTTACGGTATAAGCTAAAAGCGCCAGCCCGAACACCGACTGGACGGGATAGGTATAGTCCACCAGATTTTTAAACCCCAAAAGAGCGAGGACGGACGACAGCGCGGCGGCAAGGGCGGCAAAAAAAACCGCTTCGTTCCCATTTATCATGGCGCGGCGAGGAAAGAGAGCAAAAAGCCATGCCAGCTCGTCCGAAAAAAGCTTGAGCGAGGAAATCATTGTGGTGATGATGGCAAGAAGTATGATAAGCCCGCCCACCGCGGAAAGCCCGAACTCTTTAGCGGCAAGATAGAGCGGCATGGCGGCGTCCTCCCGACCGGTGATAATATTTTTAATAAAAAACAGAATAAGCGCGAATACCACCGCCGAGATGATTCCCGCCGCCGCGGCCTCCTTTTTCGTCGCCTCGTTCTTCATTAAAATTATGCCGGCAAGAAAGATGTTGAGGCCGGCGTAGGCGAACGGCTTTATTACGCTGATATTTCCCTCAATTGACGAAACGCCGCCTTTAACAAACAAAACGGCGATAAAAACCGTCATTACGGGAATTAACACGGTATTAATCAGCTTGATTTTTTCTAAGCCCGAAAGGACGGCGACGACGGAAAGCAGGGAAAAGGCGGCGCCCATAAACGGGATCTTGAACATGGCGTAGCCGAGCTCGTCCGCCCCCGCGCACATCGCCGCCGTTTGGGTGAAAGCGGCAAAGATGACGGCGGAATGAAAAAACACCGCCGCCGCGCCCCTTCTTTCCAGCGGCGACACCGCGACTTTGACGCCGCCGTCCCTTAAAATTTTCTCGTCTTCAACCGCTTTACGGGCGGCTTTTTTGGGCGCAAGAGGGTTTTCGCCGCGTTTGAATTTCGCTTCGACGGGGCTTTTGTTAATGTTTCCGATTATTATAAACAGCGTGCACAAAAAGCCTAGCGCCAGCCCCGAAAATGCGGCGGCGAGCGGCGAGATGTTTTTAAAGTAGAGCGCGATTTCTCTGCCCGTGGCAAAGCCCGCGCCGATAACAGTGCCGATGAAAAGGAAGGCCAGTTTTATCGATTTTTTCATTTTTCTTTAAATATATGCAAAATAAATAGCAAACTGACTGAACTCGATTTTAAAATGGTTTTCGGGTCTAAATCCGTTGACAACAGCCGCGCATTTAGGTATTATTAATAAACTTTATATTCTTGGTTTAATTGTCTAAAAAAATTTATATGATTCGGAGGTTAAAAGTGAGAGAAATGCTAAAAGAAGGCTTGACCTTTGACGACGTGCTGCTCATCCCCCAAAAGTCGGACGTGCTCCCCAAAGATGTCGACCTCTCGACAAGGCTTACCGAGGATTTGCGGCTGAACATCCCTTTGATGTCGGCGGCGATGGACACCGTCACCGAGTATCAGCTCGCCATTGCGATAGCGCGCGAGGGCGGCTTGGGTATAATCCATAAAAACATGTCGATTGAGGCGCAAGCTTCCCAAGTCGACAAGGTGAAGCGGAGCGAGCACGGCGTCATAATCGATCCCTTTTTCCTCTCGCCCGACCATATGCTGTCGGACGCGCTCGAGCTTATGCACCGCTACCACATCAGCGGCGTGCCCATAACGGTAAACGGCAAGCTGGTGGGAATTCTGACCAACCGCGACCTTCGGTTTGAGACCAACTTCAATCAGCGGATAGGCGACGTCATGACTCGTGACAATCTGATTACTGCGCCCGTCGGCACCACCCTTCCCGAAGCTCAGAAGATTTTGGGCAAGCACCGCATAGAAAAGCTCCCCATCGTCGACGAGAACTTCATGCTCAAAGGGCTCATCACCATTAAGGACATAGAAAAAACCATTCAATACCCCAACAGCGCCAAGGATAAAAACGGGCGGCTCATCTGCGGCGCCGCCGTAGGCACGGCAAGCAACACCATGGAGCGCGTTCAGGAGCTCGTCAAGGCCCGCGTCGACGTCATCGCCGTCGACACCGCGCACGGCCATTCCAAGCTCGTTCTCGACACCGTGAGGGCGATTAAGGCGCAATTCCCCTCCCTTCCCTTGATTGCGGGCAACGTAGCGACAGCGGAGGGCGCCACCGATTTAATAAAGGCGGGCGCCGATATAATCAAGGTCGGCATGGGGCCGGGCTCCATCTGCACGACGAGAATAGTATCGGGCATAGGCGTGCCGCAGATCACCGCGATTTGCGACTGCGCCGAGGCAGCCGACAAACTGGGCAAGCGCGTCATAGCCGACGGCGGTATTAAATACAGCGGCGACCTCACCAAGGCAATCGGCGCGGGCGCTTCCGCTGTCATGATAGGCAGCCTGTTCGCGGGAACGGAGGAGAGCCCGGGCGAAATGGAGATTTTCCAAGGCAGAAGCTTCAAGGTCTACCGCGGCATGGGCTCGCTTTCGGCGATGTCGCTCGGCAGCAAGGACCGCTATTTTCAAGAGGATGCCAAAAAGTTGGTGCCCGAGGGCGTGGAAGGCCGCGTGCCTTACCGCGGCAAGCTTCAGGAGATGGTGTTCCAGCTTATGGGCGGGCTTCGTTCGGGCATGGGCTATTGCGGAATGGCCAACGTAGAGGAACTTCGAACCAAGGCGGAATTCATTAAAATTACCAACGCCTCCCTCATCGAGAGTCACCCCCACGACATCACGATAACCAAGGAATCGCCCAACTACACGACTAAGGTTTCAAGCGTCTATTAAAATTGCAAAATGTCTGAATACGGCGTTTATTTTGTCAAAACGGCACTATAAACGCCGTATTTTGTAAAAACGAATAATGAATACGGCGGGAGCGCGATGGCGCACCGAATGAAAAACGAATAATGAACAATGAATAATGTGTAGTGCAGCTTCGACGAAACAAAAAAATTTCTTAGCGGCGGGAATTAGGGTTAGAAAACGGTTTTTATGGACTTCAAGGACAAACAGATTTACGGCAACACGGCAGGGATTAAAAAGGTCACGCTCGACGCGCTCAAGACCTTGCTAGGCCAATATGACAAGAGCCTGTTTATTGATCGGGGCGTGCTTTCTTATATCGCCGAGTTGACAAGTAAAATCAATCGCGAAATATCGGTCTTTATATCGCGGCAGGGCGTTCTTCTCGCCATAGTCATCGGCGACAGCACTTCCGTTCCCGTCAAGGAAATAGATTTAAAACGCGGCATCGACCGCTTTTCGGGCGTCCGCTGCATTCACACCCACCCCGACGGCAGCGGCGAGCTTTCCGACCTTGACCTTAGCGCGCTCAAAAATTTAAGAATGGACTGCATGGCGGCTGTCGGCGTCAAGGCGGGCAAAATCGCCGATATTTTCGTGGGCTACCTCGACAACGGAACGGTCGCGAAGTATCGCTTCGAGGGCGCCGAGGACCTTGACGACGCGCTATTGCTCGAAAAAATTACCGAATATGAGAACGCGCTCGACACCAAGGTAAAAAAAGTCAAGGCGGGCAACGTTGCCGTGCTCGCCGGCGTCTTTGAAACGGAAGGAAGCCTTGTCGAGCTTAAATCGCTTGCCGAGACGGCCGGCCTTAAGAGCGCGGGCGAAGTCGTCCAATACCGCGCCGTGCCGGATAAAAAATATTGTTTGGGAAGCGGCAAGCTGGAGGATTTACGCCATTTAATCCAAATGCGCGAGGCCGACTACGTCGTCTTTGACAACCAGCTTTCGGGAACGCAGCTCACCGCGCTCGAGGATGCGCTGGGCGTAGCGGTGCTAGACCGAACGATGCTGATACTTGAAATTTTCGCGCGTCACGCCGAATCCCGCGAAGGAAAGCTTCAAGTCGAGCTGGCGCGGCTTAAATACACCCTTCCGAAGCTGGTGGGAAGGAACCGCGCGCTGTCCAGAATCGGCGGGGGCGGCGGCAGCGGCGCCTACACCAAGGGCGCGGGCGAAACCAAGCTCGAAACCGACCGCAGGCACATAAAGCGCGCCATTTTCGACCTCAACCAAAAAATCAACAAGCTGAAAGAGGAGCGCGACCTAAGGCGCGGGCGAAGGGATAAAACCGGAGTCAAGGCGGTGTCGATTGTTGGCTATACCAACGCCGGCAAGTCATCGATTATGAACGCGCTGACTCGGGCGGGCGTCAAGGCCGAGGACAAGCTTTTCGCCACGCTCGATCCCGTGACGCGAAGAGTTTACGCCGGCGAAGGGCGCGAATATCTCTTGACCGACACGGTGGGGTTTATCGACCGCCTGCCGCACGAGCTTGTCGATGCCTTCCGTTCCACGCTCGACGAAACGCGCTACGCCGACCTTTTAATCCACATCGTTGACGTTTCCAATCCCGCCTATTTAGAGCAGTTTGACCTCGTGGGCTCGGTGCTCTTTGATATAGGCGCGTCTGCCAAACCCGTCGTCACCGTCTATAATAAAATCGATTTGAACCGCGATTTTTTGCTGCCGCAAACTTCAGACAGTGTCGCCGTTTCGGCGGTCAGCGGCGAAAACATCGAGGAGCTTAAACGGCTCATAATAAAAAAGCTATTTGAACAAAACTTGCCATAATGACCAAAAAAGGTTATAATATATTAATATCGGGGTAAAACCTCGGTCTTTCTCAGGCAAAAAAATCAAAAAAAAGGATGTCCGATGAAAAAAACCGTTTCGCTTCTAATAGCGTTGACGCTGCTCCTCGGTGTCGTTGCGGCCGCTTGCGCCTGCACCGCCGGCGTCAATTATACGGTGATTTTTTTCGTCAACGGAGAGAGATATTACGAAGTTAAGATTAAGGCGGGCGACCGCATAATTTTCCCCGAGGAGCCTAAAATTCCCGGCTACGTGTTCGAAGGCTGGTTTTTGGATGACGGAAAGTGGAATAAGAAATTAAGCAAGGACTATGCCGTCAACGAGCCCGCGCGCACCTACATTACCGTTTACGCCAAGCTCTCCGTCGCCACTGCGCCCGATTACAGCCGTGACGACTATCGGATTTTGATTCCCGAAGCCGCCGTCGACATAACGGCGGAAGAGGCGCTCTCCGCCCTCTCCGCCCTCGTCGCACACATCACGGCCAATACCTATTCCGAGCCCGCCAACTATCTGCTTGCCGAGTCCAAGGTGTCGGGAAAGGTGGTCGAGGGCGACATGACCTACTCCGTCGAATTTCAAAACAAGCTTTACACTCTCACGACGCCCGGCCTCACCGGTTATATCATCGCGGCGGGCCACAGCAACCTCGAAGCCTTTGAAGTCAACTACCTTTTGGCCGACCGCTATGAAAAAGGCGAGAGCGCGGCCAACGTTCTGCTCTATTCCGAAAACAAAAACCTATGGAAAGGCCGCATAAGCGACAACACGCTCTACGAATTCGAGGAGAGGTATTCCTCGACCTCAAACGTTTTGAGGTTCAAGTCGGTATCCGCCGATAAAGTTCCCGATACTTTCGCCCTTCTTCAGTTCAGGACGATTGCCGAGCTCGCCGATGCCACCGCCGCCGATCCCGAATATAATATCTATCAAATGTTCTATTTTTCCTCGATGTTGAGCTACGGCATATTCTCGCCCCAAAACGCCCAAACATATTCCTTTAAAAAGAGCGGAGGCGACTATTTCATAATTGTCCAAAAGGAGAATTTGCCCAAGCGGATAATCCACTTCACCCAAACGGCGCTTATTGCCTACGCCGACGAGAACGTCATAAACGAAACCGATTTTGAAACCCATATACGCCGCTTCGGCCCATCCGATACCGCCGCCGTCCTTCCCGACGCCGCGCTTTTCCCCGATAGAAATGATTGAAAACTTTAGAGTAACGGACTTTCACGTCCATATTTTCCCCGATAAAATCGCAAAGCGAGTCGTCAAAATGCTGGGCGAGGAAGCGGGGATAATTCCCGCGACCGACGGCACCGCCGCCGATACCCTTCAAAAAATGAGAGGGTGGGGCGTCGCGCGCTCCGTCTTGCTTCCTGTCGCGACCTCGGTAAACCAGACCAAAAGCATCAACGAATTCGCGCGGGGGCTGTTTGACATTGCCGGGTTTGAAAGCTTCGCCGCCCTTCATCCCCTTTCCGATACAGCGCTTTCGGAGCTTGCCGAAATTAAGGCCTCGGGTTTTCGCGGCATAAAGCTTCACCCCGAATATCAGGGCTTTAATATCGCCGACGAGCGCTTTTTTCCTATTTATGATTACGCCGAAAAAGAGGGGCTTATTATCGTCATTCACTCGGGCTATGACGTCGCCTATCCCGACACCCGCCGCGCCGCGCCCAAGGCGATAAGACGGGTAGTCGACGCCTTCCCGCGGCTCAAGCTCGTCGCCGCGCACATGGGCGGTATGGAGATGTGGGAGGACGTTTTAAGATATCTCGCGGGAACCCTAGTCTATTTCGACACCGGCTGCGTTGCAAAATACATAGATCTAGCGATTTATAAAAAGCTCGTTTACCGCCACTCGCCCGAGCGCGTTTTGTTCGCCAGCGACCTTCCGTGGAGCACGCCCGAAATCGAGGCCGGCACCCTTTTAAAGCTTTCCCTTCCCCAAGACGTCCTCGAGCTTATTTTTGAAAAAAACGCCGAACGCTTGCTGGGCAGATAAATTCGTAACAAAGTAAAAATTATTGAAAAAAAATCCCGATGTCTCGGGATTTTTTTACCTTGATTAGTTTCCGTTTCTAGTTTGCGTTCCTGATTAAGATTTTGCCAAGTCAGGGGGCATACTCAAGGGCACATTGAGGCCGGCGTTCGATACTGCTAAACCGCCACCTCGATTTTCTTTTTCAGCGGAGTGTAGCGGTAGTTCTCGAGTTTGAAGTCGCCCGGCGTAAAGGCGTAAAAATCATTTATTTCGGGGTTTATCGAAAACTTGGGCGCTTCATATTGCGGGTTTTTCAAAATTTCTTCCACGAGCTCAACGTGGCGGTCGTAGATGTGGGCGTCGGCGATAACGTGGACGAGCTCGCCCGCCTTGAGGCCGGAAACTTGCGCGAACATATGGAGGAGGACGGAATATTGAACGACGTTCCAGTTGTTGGCGGTCAGCATATCCTGCGAGCGCTGGTTTAAGATGCCGTTTAAGGTGTCGCCCGAAACGTTGAAAGTCATGGAATAGGCGCAGGGGTAGAGGCTCATCTCGAAGAGGTCTTGAAAATTATAGATATTGGTCAGAATGCGGCGGCTGAAAGGGTTGTTTTTGAGGTCGTAAAGCACTCTGTCGACCTGGTCGAACATGCCCTCCTTATAACGGTGTTTAATGCCGAGCTGGTAGCCGTATGCCTTGCCGATGGAGCCGTTGGAATCGGCCCACGCATCCCAAATCCGCGAGTTTAGGTCCTTTATGTTGTTGGATTTTTTCTGCCAAATCCAAAGAAGCTCGTCGACGGCGGCGTCGAGGTTGATTTTTCTAATCGTCAAAATCGGAAATTCTTCCGCCAGATTATAGCGGTTGACGATGCAGAACTTTTTAACGGTGTAGGCGGGCTTGCCGTCCTCCCAGCGCGGGCGCACGGGCAGGCCTTTGTCCCACACTCCCTCCGTCAAAATCTGACGGCAGTTATCAATAAAAACCTTATCGGCGTTACTCATATTTTCACCTCGGTTGGTCTTGTGTAAGTTTTTTAAACTTAGCAGCAAGCTAAAAAAATCGGCGGAAAAGGGCGCTTTGCTTTCTTAATGATAACTTACGCCGCCGGCTAAGTCAACACCGAATGTAATTTTAAGCTGCGGCCTCGAATATATTTTCTTTATGAAAACCTTCAAGTGGCTGACCGGACTGACGCTGGCGAGCTTTTTTACGCTCATCGTGGCGTGGTTTTCCTCGCTTATGCTAAACACCGGGTCCGAGTTTTATTTAGCGCTCGGAAAGCCTAAATATCTGCCCTCCGACGACGGCTTTTCGCTGATTTGGTTTTTCGTTTTTTTATTCAATATTTTGGCAGCGGCGCGGCTGGTCATAAAGCGGAGGTTCGCGCCCGATTTTTTAATGGTTTCGGCGATGTGGGCGATGGCGCTCGGCGCGCTTTTTTCCCTCTTTCAAATCGAGAACGTCGCCGCGGCATTCACGCTGACGGTGGTTACACTCATTTTTTCCTACATAAATCTGGCGCGGATGCTCCATATCGACCTTGCTGCCGGCCTTTTCTTTCTGCCCATTACTATCTGGATTTCCTTTCTCTTCATATTAATGACCGGCATAGTCGTTTTGAACCATTAAAAAAACGCGCGCCGCGCGTTTTTTAACTTGCTTTTTAACTTTGTATTCTTAGCTTGCAATTTATCTTATTTTTTAACTTGTTTTTTAACTTGGTTTTTAAACTTGATATGGCGGCGCTTTAGTCCTCGACTCGGATTACCGAGTTGATTTTTATTACGCCTTTTAGCGATTTAACCTCCTCAATGGCGCATCTGGCGCTTTGCTCCGAGGTTTCGTGAGTGACGAAAATGAGGGGCACTCCGTCTTTTCCCGTCGCGTCCTTTTGAAGGACGGTGACGATGGAAACGTTATATTTGCCGAAAGCAGCGGCAATTCTACCGAGCGTCCCGCACTCGTCCTTGACGGTCATTCTGACGTAATATTTGCTGGTGAAATCGGGCGCGAAATCCTCGTCCGCCGTCACCGTAGTGGTATTGTCGAAGGGGAGATAGCGGTGCGATTTTTGGTTGGCGGCAAATAGAATGTCGCTGACTATTGCGCTTCCGGTCGGCAGCGCGCCCGCCCCTCTGCCGTAGAGCATGATATCGCCCACGCTGTCGCCGATAAGATGAACGGCGTTAAAGGAGCCGCTGACCGCGGCCAGCGGATGTTTGCAGGAAATGAAGGCGGGATGGACGCGGATCTCGATTTTGCCGCCTCTGCTTTTGGAGATTGCCAAAAGCTTCAGCGTCATGCCGAGCTCGCGGCCGTAGTTGATGTCGGCGACGTCAACGCCCGAAATCCCCTCGCGGTAGACGCGCTCGACGGGCACTTTCTTGTGATAGGCGAGGGTGGAAAGAATGCTGATTTTGTAGGTGGCGTCAAAGCCCTCGACGTCGGCGGTGGGGTCGGCCTCGGCAAAGCCCAGCGCCTGCGCCTCCTTGAGCGCCTCGGCATAGGGCGTGCCTTTCTCGGTCATTGCCGACAAAATATAGTTGGTAGTGCCGTTGACAATGCCCTTTATAGAAAGAATCTCGTTGGCTTGAACGCCTTCCGTCAGCGTGCGGATTATGGGCACGCCGCCGACGCAGGTCGCCTCGAAATAAAGTCCCGCGCCGTTTTCTTTGGCGACGGGCTCCAGCACGTGCCAATATTTGGAAAAGAGCTCCTTGTTGGCGGTGACGACGCTCTTGCCGTTTTTGAGCGCCTTCAGCATAAAGCTTTTGGCGGGCTCGATTCCGCCGAAAAACTCGGCGACGATATTCACCGAAGGGTCGGCGACAACTTTATCGATGTCGCAGGTCACTATTTCCTCGGGCACGCCGAAAGCGGCGCAGCGCGCCAAGTTTTTCTCGACGACATATTTTACTTCGATGTCGACGCCCTCGACCGCTCTGAAAAATTCGCGCTTTTCTTTAAGTATTGTGTAGGTGCCGCCGCCGACCGTTCCCAGCCCCAGCAGCGCAACGCCGATTTTTTTCATGTTTCCCTCCGCGTTCTTAGCTTTTGCCTCTTTAAATCTTTTCTTTGATATTTTTTAACTAAAAAGGCTTTTATTTTTCATTCTTAATATTATTTTGAAATAACTCGATTTTTCTATGTCCCGCCTAGTTTTGAGCGGTGATTCTTTCGTAAATCAGCTTCAGCCCCTTTAAGGCGAGCGGACGGTCAATGACGTCGATGAGGCCGGGCTCGTTGAGCTTAATGAGTTCGGAAAGCCCGCCCGTCGCGATGATTTTAGCGTTGTCTAAGCCCGATTCGCGCTTAATCCGCTTCAGCATATAGTCGACGAGGCCGGTATAGCCTAAAATGACGCCCGCCTGCATGCCTTCCACGGTGTTGGTGGCAATGGCGCTCTTGGGCGAGATGAGCTCGATTCTTGGAAGCTTGGCCGCCGTGTTGGTCAGCGATTCGGACGCTACTTTAAGTCCCGGCGCTATTGCGCCGCCCAAGAAAACGCCCTTGTCGTCGACGATGTTAAAGGTGGTCGCCGAGCCGAAATCGACGACGATGCAGGGCCCGCCGTAAATGTGGTAGGCCGCCGCCGCGCCCACTATTCGGTCGGCGCCGAGCTCAACGGGGTGGTCGTATTTGATTTTTATGCCGGTGTCGGTAAGGTGGTCGACGAATATCGGCTGAAGGCCGAGATAGTAAAGGCAGGTGTGCTCGATGGTATAGTTCAAGGTGGGCGCGACCGAGGAAATTATAATTCCTTTGATGTCGGAAAACTCGATGCCCACCGACTTGAAAAGGTCGAAAATAATCATGCCGAACTCGTCCGACGTCCTCGATGCAAGCGTCGATATTCTCCAGCTCGCGAAAAGCTCGGGCTCGCCGGTCTTAAAAAGGCCGATCTTTACATTGGTGTTTCCTATATCCATCACCAGCAGCATGTCATACATTATAACAAAGCCCGACCGTATTATCAAGCGGTTTTTAGCTTGCTAATCCTCGATATACAATTTCGAAATGACGAATAAATCTTAATCACATTTATTTTCCGCTGTAAATAAGCTTGCATTCGGTAAACCTAATAGATTATTCATAGCAGCACCCATTCCATCCCAAAGCGTAACACATAAAAGCCCGTTTGCGTATGGTGAAGTAGGGGCGTATTAGCTTGCGGGCTTAGTTTGCGGGCATATACGCTCCAATATATTAAGGAGGTATAAGTAATGGGCGGATTCTTTGGTGGGAACAACTGCGGCGGAGGCTGCGATTGCTGTCTTTTAATCATCCTGCTTCTCTGCTGCTGCGGCGGTTGCGGCGGCGGCCGTGGCTGCGGCTGCAATATTTGCGATTTGCTGCCCCTGATTCTGATCCTTTGCTGCTGCTGCGGCGACGGATTCGGCTGCAATCCCTGCAAGTAAAAAAAACTACATAACGGACGGGGCGCGTAACCTACGCGCCCTTTCCTTTTTGCGCCGAAAACCTTCTAAAACTAAGGTCTATACAATTTTGGGCCGTTTCGTTCGGTTTTGCGCTTATATTTTTTATTGACTTTTAAATGGTTAATATATAAAATTAATAAAACCGCGTATATTCAGCGGCTTGGAGGCGCATATGGCTCAAGTTACCATGGACAAACTAATCGCGCTCTGCAAAAACAGAGGCTTTATTTTCGCGGGCAGCGAAATATACGGCGGGCTTGCCAATACCTGGGACTACGGCCCGTTGGGCGTCCTTTTGAAAAACAACGTCAAGCAGGCCTGGTGGAAGAAATTCGTGCTCGAAAACCCCTTGAACGTGGGCGTGGACTGCGCCATTTTAATGAATCCCACCGTTTGGGAGGCGAGCGGCCACCTCGCGGGATTTTCCGACCCCTTGATGGACTGCCGCTCCTGCAAGAGCCGCCACCGCGCCGACAGCCTCATTGAGTCCTATTCCGACGGCGAGCCGGTCAAGACGGCAGGCTGGACAAACGAGCAGATGGAAAAATACGTGCTCGATAAAAAAATTCCCTGTCCCGTCTGCGGCAAGTCCGACTTCACCGGCGTCAGAAAGTTCAATTTGATGTTCAAGACCTTTCAGGGCGTCACCGAGGACACCGCCGACACCATTTATCTTCGTCCCGAAACGGCGCAGGGTATCTTCGTCAACTTCAAAAACGTTCTCCGCACCACGAGAAAGAAAATCCCCTTCGGCATAGCGCAAATAGGCAAGAGCTTCAGAAACGAAATAACGCCGGGCAACTTTATTTTCCGCACCCGCGAATTCGAGCAGATGGAGCTGGAATTCTTTTGCGCGCCGGGCACCGACCTCGAGTGGTTTGCCTACTGGAAAAACTTCTGCAAGGACTGGCTTATGGGGCTGGGCATGAAGAGTGAAAACCTAAAGCTTCGCGACCACGACAAAGCCGAGCTTTCGCACTATTCCAACGCCACCACCGACTTTGAGTTCTTGTTCCCCTTCGGCTGGGGCGAGCTTTGGGGCATAGCCGACCGCACCGACTTCGATTTGAAGGCGCACCAGACCAAGAGCGGCGAAAATATGGACTATACCGATCCCGTCACGGGCGAAAAATTCGTTCCTTACTGCATCGAGCCCTCGCTCGGCGTGGAGAGATGCCTGCTCGCATTTTTAGTCAACGCCTACGACGAGGACGTTGCCGACGGCGAAACTCGCATCGTTCTCCGCCTCCATCACGCCTTAGCGCCCTACAAAGTTGCCGTTCTGCCGCTTCAGAAAAACAAGCTGGGCGAAAAATCGCTTGAAGTTTTCGAGATGCTCGCTAAGCATTTCCCCGCCACCTACGACGACACCGCATCCATCGGCAAGCGCTACCGCCGTCAGGACGAAATCGGCACGCCCTTTGCCGTCACCGTCGACTTCGACACGCTTGATAATAACACCGTGACGGTGCGCGACCGCGACAGCATGGCGCAAATCCGCCTGCCGATTGAAAACCTCGTCGAGTATTTGAAAAACGAACTCGCCTACTGATAGCTTAAAGGTAAAAATGAAAGTAATCGCTATTGTTGATAAAAAATGGGGAATAGGCAAAAACAACGACCTGCTCTTTTCCATAAAAGAGGATATGCGCCATTTCATGAAGCATACGCTGGGCAAAGTCGTGGTGATGGGCAGAAACACTCTCCTTTCCTTTCCCGGCGGCAAGCCGCTCAAGAATCGCGTCAACATAGTGCTTTGGCCGGACGGTGAAAAGCGGGACGACTGCATTATTGTGGAAAGTTTGGAAGAGTTATTAGTGCTTTTGAAAAACTATCCTACCGACGACGTTTTTATCATAGGCGGCGCCATGTTTTACCGCACCATGCTACCTTATTGCGGCACCGCGCTGATTACCAAGGTCGAGGCGGACGGCGGCGCCGAGGTGTTTTTCGAAAACCTCGACGAGCTTGAAAACTGGAAACTTATATCTAAGGAGCCGCCGATTGAAGCCGACGGCTACATAATCGCATTCACCGAATATAAGAACCTGTCGCCCAAGCCGTATTAATATTAAATTTGGCCGCGGCAAGCCCGCGGCTTTTTTTTGCCCCAAAGTTAAGCCTTTGTTAGTTGATTTTAAAGCGAAAAAATGGTATAATGACTGGGCGATAAAAAAGAGGGAAAGACTATGTTAGACGAAAAAAGCGTAAAAGTGCTGGAATATATCAGGAGCGTGTCCAAGGACGGCGCCTTTAAAGTGATGGACGCCGACGAGATTATCGAGTCTGCGGGCGGCGCGCTCACCAAGGCCGAGCTCTCCAAGGTCATCAAGGACCTTGCCGAGCGCGAATACATCTACGTCAAATTCGCCACGCTCAACGACTATTGCCTGGCGGGGACAAGCAAAGCGATTATCGAGGCCGAAAAAACCGCCGTCGTCGCTCAAAAAATCATCGAAGAGACGGGCGTTGTGGCGGCGCCGGGAATTAAGACTGCATCGGGAATATCGGTAAAGCGGCAGCTGTTTTTGGCGGCGCTCTTGGGCGGATTTATCGGCGGGTTTTTTGCGAGCATAGTCTATCTCATCATTTCACTGGCGGTAAAATAACATGGCATTAGACCGCAATACATTGACTAAAAAAGAAAAAGCGCTGATGGTCGTTGTCTACGAGCAGGCCATGCTCAACAACGGCGCTTGTCTTCTTTCGCCCACCGAGATATTCGAAAAGCTGCCGCTTGAGCTGGAATTCCGCGCAACCGAGCTGGAGCCGACGCTCAAAGTGCTTGAGCTTGACGACTATTTCGACGTCACCACCACCGACAAGAAGGGCGAGCTTATCTATTGCATAAATCTTCATCAAAAGGGCCTGGCCTTCGCGCGCGAAGAAGTTTCCTTTAAGCGGAGTTTAAGATTTAAAATAACGCTAACAATAATCTGCGCAATCCTGACCGCGGTGATATCGCTCATAGTGCGCTGGCTTTTGCAGGAAATAATCGGCTGATGGACAGGTTAGAACTATCTTCTAAGTATAAGCCTTGCGGTGACCAGCCCGAGGCTATTTCAAATCTTGTCGCGGGCTTGGACGCCGGACTTAGGGCGCAGGTGCTCTTGGGCGTCACCGGCAGCGGCAAGACTTTCACCATGGCGAACGTCATCGAGCGCGTCCAGCGTCCCGCTCTCGTCATCGCCCACAACAAGGTGCTCGCCGCCCAGCTCTGCAACGAATTTCGCGAATTTTTCCCGCGTAACCGCGTCGAATTTTTTGTCAGCTACTACGACTATTATCAGCCCGAAGCTTATATTCCGCGTTCCGATACCTACATCGAAAAAGACCTCGAAATCAACGACGAGATTGATAAATTGCGCCACAGCGCGACGAGCTCGCTCTGCGAAGCGCGCGACGTCATCGTCGTGGCGTCCGTTTCCTGCATCTACGGCTTGGGCGCGCCTAAAGAGTATTACAGTCAGGCTGTTTCGCTGCGACCGGGAATGGAAATTGAACGCGACGCCCTTCTTAGGCGGCTCGTCGACAGTCAGTATAAGCGGAGCGACCTCGAGTTTTCGCGCTCCACTTTCCGCGCGCGAGGCGACACCGTAGACGTCTTCCCCGCCGCAAACAGCGAAATTGCGATAAGAGCGGAATTTTTTGGCGACACCATAGAAAGACTCCTCGAGTTTGACGCTTTAACCGGCAAGGTCTTGAGCGAATTGAAGCACGCCGTCATCTTTCCCGCCAGCCACTATGTCGTGGGCGGCGAGCATTTGGAGGAAGCGCTCGCTCAAATCGAGCATGATAAAAAGCTTCAAGTCGCGGCTTTCCGCGAAAAAAACAAGCTGATTGAGGCGCAACGGTTGGAGGAGCGCGTCAGCTACGACCTCGAGATGATTCGCGAGACGGGCTACTGCAACGGCATCGAGAACTATTCGCGCTATTTCGACGGCAGAAAGCCCGGTCAGGCGCCATATACGCTTCTGGACTTCTTTCCTAAGGACTTCATCGTTTTCATCGACGAAAGCCATATGACGCTGCCGCAAATCCGCGGCATGTATAACGGCGACCGCTCGAGGAAGATAAATCTCGTCGACTACGGCTTCCGTTTGCACGCCGCCTACGACAACCGCCCCCTCAACTTTGCCGAGTTCGACGAGCGGATTTTTCAATTTATCTGCACTTCGGCGACGCCCGGCCCCTATGAGCTGTCGATTGCCGACGCCGTCGTCGAGCAACTGGTGCGCCCGACGGGCTTGGTAGACCCTAAAGTTGAGGTGCGGCCGATTGAGGGGCAGATTGACGACCTCATCGACGAAATAGACAAGACCGTTCACAACGGCGGCAAGGTGTTGGTTACCACGCTCACTAAAAAAATGGCGGAAAACCTGACCGACTATCTTATGGAAAACGGCGTCAAAGTGCGTTACCTTCACAGCGATATCGACACACTTGAGCGGATTCAAATTGTAAACTCGCTCCGCCGCGGCGACTTCGACGTCCTTGTCGGCATCAACCTTCTTCGCGAGGGGCTGGATATTCCCGAGGTGCAGCTCGTCGCCATTCTCGACGCCGACAAAGAAGGCTTTTTGCGAAGCGAAACCTCGCTGATTCAAACAATCGGAAGGGCGGCGAGAAACGTCGACGGCAAGGTCGTCATGTATGCCGACAATATGACCGACAGCATGAAGCGGGCGATCGGAGAAACCGACCGCAGAAGAAAGGTGCAGGAAGACTATAACCTCGAGCACGGCATAACGCCCGAGAGCGTCAAGAAAGAAATCGTCAATTCGCTTTCAATCACGAAACAGGCGGATGAACAGCCGAAAATGGACGATAAAGACCTCGCTCGTGAAATTGAGCGCATAAAGGGCGCCATGCAGGTCGCCGCGGATTCGCTCAATTTCGAGCTTGCAATCAAGCTTCGCGACCAGCTTGCCGAGCTTAGAAAATACAGAAATAAGCGAAGTTAGTCTTTAGGCGGAATGCTTGCTTGAGGGCAGATCCGATACCGCGCGGGCGAGCTTCGCGGATTAAAAAGAATAATTTCGCAAATGCCGAATAAGGATTGTAAAACAACAAAAGATTGATATATGGACAAACTTTTCATAAAGGGTGCTAAGGAAAACAACCTTAAAAATATCGACGTAGAAATACCGCGGAATAAACTGGTGGTGTTCACCGGCATTTCGGGCTCGGGCAAGACTTCGCTTGCCTTCGACACCATTTTTGCCGAGGGGCAGAGGCGGTATATCGAAAGCCTGTCGTCCTACGCCAGAATGTTTTTGGGGCAGATGGAAAAGCCCGACGTCGAATACATCGAAGGCCTTTCTCCCGCCGTTTCAATCGACCAGAAGACAACCTCCCACAACCCCCGCTCCACCGTCGGCACGGTGACCGAAATATACGACTATTTAAGGCTTCTTTACGCCCGCATCGGCCATCCTCACTGCCCGGAGTGCGGACGGGAAATAGAGCATCAGACGGTGGATCAAATCATCGACAAAATTATAGCGCGCGGCGGCAAAATCTCCGTTATGGCGCCCGTCGTGAGGGGCAGAAAGGGCGAATACGGCAAGCTTTTCGAGAGCTATAGAAAGAGCGGCTACGCCAGAGTCAAGGTCGACGGCATAATGTATGCGCTTGACGAGGAAATAACGCTCGACAAAAATATAAAGCACACAATAAGCGTCGTGATTGACCGCATAGTCATCAAGGAAGGGGTGGAGCGGCGGCTCAGCGACAGCGTCGAGGCCGCGCTCAAGCTCGCCGAAGGGCTGGTAACAATAGATTTCGAGGGCGACGAGGTGCTCTATTCGACAAAATACAGCTGCCCCGACTGCGACATAAGCATAGAGGAGCTGACGCCCAGGCTGTTTTCCTTCAACAATCCCTACGGCGCCTGCCCCGAATGCAGCGGGCTGGGCTATAAGAGCGAGCTCGACGTCAACCTCATCGTGCCCGATTGGAGTTTGAGCATAAAGGGCGGCGCGCTATCTTCAATAACGGGCTGGAACCTGGACAGCGGCAAAATCGCCGACATGCAGTATAACGCGCTCGCAAAGGCCTACGGATTTTCGCTGGACATGCCGATAGGCGAACTCCCCGAGAACATTTTGAAAATTCTCTTTTACGGCAACGACGGCGAGCGGATACCCATGGTTTACAACAATTCCTCATTTTCGGGGCGCTATTTCGCCAGCTTCGAGGGCATAATAAACAACTTGAGCCGCCGTTACCGCGAGACGGTGTCGGAGGCGGTCAAGCGCGACATCGAAAAGCTTATGAAGAACACGCCCTGCGCGGTTTGCTCGGGCAAACGGCTTAAAAGAGAGGCGCTCGCCGTCACCGTCGGCGGCAAGAATATCTCCGAAATAACGAATTTCACCGTCATAAAGATGGAGGAATTTTTATCGTCGCTCGAGCTTTCGGAAACCGAACGCATGATAGCGAGGCGGATTTTGAAGGAAATTTCGGCGCGGCTTAAGTTTTTGACCGACGTCGGCCTCAACTATTTGACGCTGTCGCGCTCGGCGATGAGCCTTTCGGGCGGCGAGTCGCAGCGCATCAGGCTGGCGACGCAGATAGGCAGCGGGCTTTCGGGCGTTTTGTATATTTTAGACGAGCCCAGCATAGGGCTTCATCAAAAGGACAACGCGCGGCTGCTTCAAAGCTTGAAAGGACTTCGCGACCTCGGCAACACGCTGATTGTCGTCGAGCACGACGAGGAGACCATCCGTTCCGCCGACTATATCGTCGACATCGGGCCGGGCGCCGGCATCCACGGCGGCGAGCTGGTGGCTTCGGGCAGCGTCGGGGATATCATAGCCTCGCCGTCATCCATAACCGGCAAATATCTTTCGGGCGAGCTTGCGATTGCGCTTCCCGGGTTCAGGCGGACGCCCGACGGCAGGGCGCTTAAACTTGTCGGCGCGGCGCAAAACAACTTAAAGGAAATTGACGTCGAAATACCGGTCGGCCTCTTTACCGTGATTACCGGCGTTTCCGGCAGCGGTAAGAGCAGCCTCGTCAACGAAATCCTCTATCCCGCGCTTGCCGTAAGGCTTAACGGCGCCAGAATTCCCGAAGGGAAATACAAGAGCATAACGGGTTTCGAGCATTTCGACAAAATCATAGCCATCGACCAGAGCCCCATCGGGAGGACGCCGAGGAGCAACCCCGCCACCTACACCGGCGTTTTCACACATATCCGCGAGCTGTTCGCGATGACGCCCGACGCTAAAGCCAAGGGCTACAAGGCGGGCAGGTTCAGCTTCAACATCGCGGGAGGGCGCTGCGAGCACTGCGGCGGCGACGGCATAATCAAGATTGAAATGCACTTCTTGCCCGACATTTACGTGCCCTGCGACGTCTGCAAAAGCAAGCGCTACAACCGTGAAACGCTCGACGTCAAATATAAGGGCAAGAGCATCTTCGACGTCCTTGATATGACGGTGGAGGAAGCGTGCGAGTTCTTCCAGAACATCCCGAGAATTTACAATAAAATCAAGACGCTGTTTGACGTAGGCCTCGGCTATATCAGGCTGGGCCAGTCCTCGACGACGCTTTCGGGCGGCGAGGCGCAGCGCGTCAAGCTCGCCACCGAGCTTGCAAAGCGAAGCACGGGCAAGACAATCTATATTCTCGACGAGCCGACGACCGGCCTTCATTCCTACGACGTCGACAAGCTTTTGAAAATCCTCTCACGATTAGTAGAGGGCGGCAACACCGTGGTCGTCATCGAGCACAACTTAGATGTCATAAAGACCGCCGACAACATCATCGACTTAGGGCCGGACGGCGGCGACGCCGGCGGCTGCGTAATTGCCGCGGGCACTCCCGAAGAGGTGGCACGGTGCGCTCAAAGCTATACCGGTCAGTATTTAAAGGGCATACTCGGACAAAGCTAAGCAAAAACCGCAATCTCGTTTTTTGCCTTGTTACCTTATCAACAGTTTTTAATAAAGGCGGTATCAATACCGCCTTTTTTCATAATTATTTTTCCTTATCAAAATTACTAAAAGCCGCTATATAAGGCAAAATGACAGAATAATTCGCGCGCGCTAAAAAATACTAACGGTATGTTCATATTGGTCATACGATGCGTCGTAATATACTTTTTTCTCTTCGTCGCCATGCGGCTAATGGGCAAGCGGCAGTTGGGCGAGCTGCAGCCTTTTGAGTTCGCGATAACGCTTGTCGCCGCCGAGCTTGCCTGCATTCCGATGGCGGACGCCACCATTCCCATCTTTTACGGCATTGTGCCCGTCTTTACCCTCTTCTTATTACACTTTTTCATCACTAAGATGGCCGTTTTCAGCATCCGCTTCCGCCGCGTTTTAAACGGCAGGCCCTCCGTCGTCATTGAAAAGGGCAATATTCAATGCGACATAATGAAGCAGCTCTCCATGAACACCAACGACCTACTCGAGGCGCTTAGGGGCGCGGGCTATTTTACTCCCGCCGACGTCGAATACGCCATCGTCGAGACGAGCGGCAAGCTCTCCGTTCTTCCCAAATTCGCCAACTCGCCCGCCACCAACGCCGACCTCAATATAATGGGCGGCACCGCCGAAATGCCCTCGACCATCATAGTGGAAGGCAAGTTTTTGGGCGAAAATTTACGAAACCTCAACATCGGGCTCGCCAAGGACGACATACTGAGCTATCTCGGCACAAAAAACTATACCGAAAAGGACATCTATCTTCTCACTTTGACGGAGGACAAGAGCATATTCTGCCAGCCCTACGCCGCGCCTTCTTTCAACGAAACGCTGGGATAAAATTAATAACGGCAAACAAAATCCGAGTTGGAAAACGCGGGGGAAAAATGTTTATTTAGGAAAAACAAGCCTCAAAAGTATTGTCAAGAAAACGGTGTGAAGCAAACGCAAAATGATAAGAAAAATACATTAGGGAAACAGCAGGCAAAAAATGTTGTCGAGAAATAAAACCAAAACGATTATAGCGCTTCTCTTCCTTGCGATAATTATTGCAGGGGGAATATGGGAAATGATTTATGTAAAGCGCGTCTTCGACGAGCTCGACGGCAGGCTGGACGCGCTCTTGACCTCGGTTATCGCCGAGGATTCGCCGACTTCGATGGGAAAGACCGAGGAGCTTGCCGAGTGGTGGGAGCAAAAAAAGTGCGTGCTTGAGCATTTGGCTTTTTCCGCCGACCTTCGCGCCATGTCGGTGGCGATAGGCGAGGTCAAGGGCAGCCTTTACAAAGAGGATTTTATGAACGCCGCATCCAAAGTGACTTCGCTTTTCGCTATTTCCCAAAACCTCCGCGAGCTTATGTGCTTCGACTCCAAGGACATCATTTAGCCTTGTCTTTCCGCAAGGTATTTTTACTTTTTTTTTAACATAAATTTATCTGTATGAAACCGAGCGGCTCAAAAATTTTCCACTCTATGATGACCGTCACCGTTTTTTCGGCGATGACGCGGACACTCGGCTTTATTTTCAAGGTCTTTATCTCAAGAAAATTCGGCGCCGAGGCGGTGGGGCTTTATCAAATCGCGCTGTCGGTCATTTTGATGATTCTGGCGTTCTCGGCGAGCGGCATTCCGCCCGTGCTTTCGAGAAAGGTGGCCGAACTCACCGCCAAAGGCCAGAACGCAAGGGCGTCGGCCATGCTGACGGCGAGCATCATCATTTGCGGCGGGCTGTCTCTTTTATTTATCGGCCTTTTCTTGGCGCTAAAGCCGCTTCTGCCCTACATTTTCAGCGACCGCCGTTGCATCCCCCTCTTTTTAACGATGTTGCCCGCGCTGTTTTCGACCAGCATTTACTCATCGCTCCGAAGTTATTTCTGGGGAAGAAAGCAGTTTTCAACTTTCAGCCTCGCCGAACTGATGGAGGAGCTTTTTAAGCTTTTGTTCACCATGCTTCTCGCGGCCGGCATTTTCGCCGCCGTGACGGGCGCGATGGCGATAGCTGTGGCGATTGCGGTAGGCGATTTCGTAAGCTTGATTATTCTCTTTTTGATATTCTTAAAGCGCGGCGGGCGGCTTAAGCGCCCCCACGGGTTTTCCGAACTTGTCAAGCAGTCGTTGCCGCTGACGGCGACGCGGGGAGCGAGCAACATCTTAAACTCGCTGACGGCGATAATCATTCCCTCGCGGCTGGTCGCCGCCGGCCTCACCGTCGCCGAGGCAACAGCCATGTTCGGCAGAATGACGGGCATGGCGCTGCCGCTACTTATGGCGCCCACCATCTTGACGGGCGCGCTGTCGGTGGTGCTGATTCCCGAGCTGGCCTCGGCCTCCGCCGAAAAGAAGCAGGACGAGATAGCGCGGCGCGTCAAAAGCTCGATTCTGTTTTGCGTCGTCATTTCGGGAATTTTCGCCATCATGTATATACCGCTCGGCGAGCCGCTTGTGCGCTTTTTGTTTAAGGACGAAATCGCGGGAAAGCTTCTTTCGCTCGCCGCCGTCACCATCTATCCCATATCCTTAAACCAAATCACCTCCACCGTTTTAAACTCGCTGGGCCATGAGCGGCGGACCTTTATCAACTATGCCGCGGGCGCGGCGGTGCTGTTACCCTCTCTCATTTTTCTGCCCAAATACATAGGCATAATAGGAATGGCGGCGGGCACGGGAATATGCTTTTTCATCACCACTTTGCTCAACGTGCTGTCGATAAGAAAAATAATAAAAGGGCCGATACTCGACCTTAAAAAGATTACGGCGGCGCTTCTTCTCGCCGTGCCCTGCGTGCTAATCGGTATGTTATCGGAGAGGTTTTTGTCGCGTTGGTTTACCGATTTTTACCGCATCGTTTTGATTACCGCGGTTTCGGTAGGGCTTTATTCCGCCGCCGTCCTCGCCTTCAAAATAATCGACTTTAAAGTAGTCGCGTTTTTGAAATCGCTGGGAAGAAGCGGAATAGATGTTTTAAAAATTAAAAAATCGTCTGAAAAATCAACGAAAAAATCTTTCACACAAAAGCTGCGAGCTAAGAAATTCGGACGCGCCGCTTCGAAGGCAAATAAGCCGGCGCCCAACTCTTAAAAATATTAAAAACCGAATTTATAATCGCAAGGTTAATCCGGAGCTGAAATTTGATTTTGAAAAAAGCTAAAACGCCTTTATCAGTAGGATTATCCGCTTTTTCTATTTAGTGCGGTGAAAAGAAGGGAAACGCCGCCTAATGCGATAAGGAAAAAACCGAATGCCCGCCGAAGCAGTTCGGGCGGCGCCGACGCGGCGAGAAAGGAAGCCGCAATCGACGCACCCACGGCGGGCAACGCGATATAAAGGACGGGCTTCCATTTTACGAGCTTGTTTTTTAGGTGAATTGTCAGCGCAAGGAGGCTCATGGGAATAAAGGAAACCAGATTTAAGGCTTGCGCGCCAAGTTGGGGAACGCCGAGGCCGAGCGTCAGCACGGGCACGAGTAGCGTGCCGCCGCCCATGCCCATTCCTCCCAATATTCCCGAAATTATTCCTGTCAACAAATACAGCATATGTAGCCAAATCCCGACGCGCTTTGGGCGTCCCGAATTAATTTCCTAATCCGCCCCAATTGTTCTTTTTGATTTATAATCTATTTTTCGAGCGGATTTTTTGGCGCTTCTTTTTGGCTGATTTTGTCGTTATATAGCATATTCGATGTTTATTTAGTCGAAATACGCCGATAAAGCGTGGATTAGGTCAAATAACCATTTTTATACCGGCGGCAATCATGACGGCGTAAAAGAATAATGTGAGCGCTTTGTTGCTCGCCTTATAAAGGACTACCGCGCCCAGTATGCCGCCCAAAACCACGCCCGAGACCACCGAGCCGAGCAGAGAGGTATCGAGCGCGCCCTTTAATACGTAAACGATTGCGCTTGCCATCGACATCGGGAAAATTATGGCGATGGCGGTGGCGTGGGCGTTTTTTTCGGCAAGTCCCGAAACGAAGGTCAAAACGGGCACGACGAGCATTCCGCCGCCCGCACCGAGATAACCGTTGATGAAGCCGATGACGAGCCCGGCAAATACCTCAAGCGCGCCGATCTTGAGCTTTTTCGAGATTGGCTCGATTTCATATTTTAAGTTGTTTGCGCGCTGAAACACTGTCTTCTCCCGATTTTTTATAGCCTGAATAGTATTTTAAAAGCTTTCAAAACTATTAAAAAGTCGGGGTCGGAAAGACGAAGCGAGGTAAAAACGCAATAAAAAGCGGTATTTTTTGAGAGATTTTTGAAAGTCAAATTGTTTGCTAATTTAATCATTATGTATTATAATCTTTTAGCGTGCAAATATTTCAGACCCCGCGCGTGTATAAACGAGTAGCCGAAAGGTAAAATACTTAACTTAGGAATCAAATATGGAAAACACGAAGCTTAAGAAATTCCTCCTTATCATGCTTGTGCTGATGTTGGTGCTGTCGATAGTAATTTTCGCGGCATGCAACGACGCCGAAAACTCCGAAGACCCCGGCGATGAAAACGAAGAGGAAGAGGAAGAAACGGAGGATCCGCCCCGCATACTGAACTACGATTTTTCCGAGTCCACCTCGGCGGCGGGTGATTTCCCGCTGGCGCCCAAGAGCTGGACGGGCACCGAGCCCGCCAGCGTGCTCCCTCAGAAGTCGGCCGACAAAATCGAGGCGGGCATCATAAGCGTCAAGGAAGCAGATTACGAATCCAAGAAGTCGGTCTGGGACGACCTTGCCAACCCCGGTAAGAAGGGAACGCCCGAAGACGACAACATGCTGATGATTTACAATAAAGAGCCGACGGTCTACACCTACACCTCGACCTCTTTTTCGGTGACTGCCGACGCCATCTATAAAATCACCATTGACGTCAAGACGGTGGGGATATCGGGCAACACCACGATAGACGAAGCCAAGCGGACGCCGGGCGCGCGCATTTATTTCAGCAGCTCGACTTACGCCGAGTTCCGCTCCATTGACACCGCGGGCGAATGGAAGACCTTCACTTTCTATATCGCGGGCAACGTTACGAGCTCCAACAGCCTGACGCTTCTGCTCGGCTTGGGCTACGGCTCGGGCAGCTCCGACGCCGGCTTGACCAAGGGCTATGCCTTTTTTGACAACATCACCATTGACGAAGAAGTGACGATTAACGAATATCAAGAGGCGCAGTCGACGCTGACCTCCGCCGAAAATCCCGTCATGAAAGCCAACTTAAGAGGCGTGGGCAACGGCGAGTTCGACTTCGGAAGCGGCGCCCCCTCGGGCTCGGCTTACCTTTTCACCAGCAGACTGGGCGACCACGATAAAGACGACAACATGGCGCCCACCACCAACGTCAACAGAAAATACGGCATCGTCGACACCTCTAAATGGGCGGACAACATAACGAGCTACGGCGAGACCTTCTACTACGCCAAGGTTACCGGCTCCAGCACCTACGAGCTCGGCTCCGACAACGCCGCCAAAAAAGCGTTTACCATCGGCGAAGGCGAGGCCGCCACGCTTATCGGGCCGGGCGACAGCCTGCCCGCAGGCTCACTCGGCACCAACATCTATATGCTTTATCAAAGCAACATGAGCGCGCAGTCGATTCAGGGCAACACCCCGATTACCGTCGAGCGCGGCAAGTCCTACCGCCTCACCGTTTCGGTCTACACCTACGATATATTCGGCGCCGGCGTCAGCCTCGTTTTGAAGGGCGGCGAGGAGGACATCAAGATTGAGGGCATCTCCAAGGCGACCGAAAAGAACAACCGCGGCAGCACGGGCGGCTGGGAGACCTACACTTTCTGGATAAAGGGCAACCCCAACCGCAACATCACCTATACCCTTCAGCTTTGGCTGGGCACGGGCGGCAAGTCCGACAACAACCTCATCGAAAAGACCGTCACCGACGAGTCTCTGAATTATATCAACTACACCTATAAGAGCACGTGGAAGGACCAGACCGCGGGCGAGCTCGACAAAAACTATTTCGACACCTATGATTCCCTCGGCACCTTCTCGGCAGGCTGGGCGTTTTTCGACAACATCGCGCTTCAGGAATACGCCGACGACACCGCGTTTTCGGGCGCGGTGGAATCGCCGACCTTAAAGAAAGCCGACCTTTCGCTCGCCGCTTCCTCGATTGTCGTTCCCGACTTTACGGCAGGCGAACCCGCCGCGACGGAGATTGACGATTTGACCGAAGGAATTCCTGCCGGCTGGAGCATCGACTTCGATGAGGACGCCACCACCATTGACGGCGTCTCGACCGACGGTATTATCGCGGGCGTCGCCGACACCTTCGCTCCCGAGTGGACGCTGACCGAGGAAAACCCGCTGGCGCCGTATTCGGGCATCTCCGAGAAAGTCTTGATTATCAAGAACAACAACTCGATTTTCCGGCTGAAGAGCGGGGCCATCACCATTGTCAAAAACTCCTACTACCGCTACGCAGTTTGGGTGAAGACGGCCGACATCAAGAAGACCTCGGGCATCTATCTCTATCTCTACAACGCCAAGGACGACACCATGCTTTCGAGCTTCACCGCAGTCAACACCGCCGAGATCAAGAACGCAAAAACCAACGGCTGGCAGGAGATTGTCTTCAAGATTCAAGGCAGCATTGACGAGGATAAGCAAGTCTATATTGAGCTGGGCGCAGGCTCCGGCTCGCGCTGGACGCCCGATACCCTTGCCGACGGCACGGCGTTCTTCGCCCATGCCAACATGGAGAAGCTGTCCTACACCGAATACACCAACATCTCTTCGAGCACCTACGTTAAATCCTACTCATTCGCTACGACTACGGCGACTTCGTTCACCAACGGCGCATTTAACAACATCGATTTGAACGCCTCGGAAGGCATCGTCGACGGCGTCTTCACCGGCATGAAGGACGGCGAAGTAACCGCCAAGTTCGCGGTTCCGCAGAGCTTCAACCTGACCGACAGCACCATAAAGCCCGACAAGCTTTTGACGGGCGTCGTCAATGTCAATAACACCGTGCTTTTGAACAACCTCGGCGTCGCCGACCTCTTCGGCACTACGGACGGCGGCGAATACACGTCCACCGTCTACGACGACTGGGAGGCCGAAAATTACGGCGTTGCGCTTTCGGGCGGGCCCAAGTTTTTGATGATGCACAACGTCGAGGACACCGGCGACGGCTTTGCCGTCGGCTACAAGTCCAACACTTTCTCGATGTCGGCGTCGAGCTACTATAAAATCTCGGTTTGGGTCAAGACCTACGGCGCGGACACCGTTGCCGGCATCTACCTCACCAGCGAGAGCCCCTCGACGGGCGGCGAAAACTATTTCGCCAAAATCAACACTCAAACGCTCAACGGCGGCAAGTGGACCAAGTTCACCTTCATGGTGGAGGTCGGCCTATCCAGCGTATCCGACGCCGTGTTGCAGCTTTGGCTGGGCGTCAATAAAGATATTGCCGACATCGACGAATTAGGCCTTGAGAGCGACAAATCACTGGGAACCGTCATATTCGACTCGGTTGAAATCGAATCGGTCGACAAAGAAAAATTTGACGAGGCGACGGCGGGCAACTTCCTCAAGAAGATGTCCTTCTTCACCGACAGCTTCGACAGCGCGGCCAGCAGCGAAACCGAGAGAACGTCGGTCATCCGTCCCGCCAAGTGGAGCGGCCAGCTCTCCAGCGACGGCACCTCGGCCAACACCGTTTCGGGCGTTGTCGACACCAGATACGTCGACATCGAAAACACCTTCGGCCTGCAGGAAGTGACCGACCCCGAAGAGGACGAGGAAGTTCCCACACCTGAAGAGATTGCGGCGTCCAAGATAAGCGCCGAGGCTCTCACTGCAAGGACGGGCAACAGGCTTTTGGTCATCAATAACATCCGCCCCAACGGCTACTCCTACGTCTCCAACAGCTACTCGCTTTCCACCGAAAAATTCTACAAGGTCAGCGTCTGGGTTAAGACTTACCTGATTGAGGGAAGCGGCGCCTATATCAAACTCTATCTGAATTCCGACGAATCGCTGCGCTTCGACGACATCGTCACCGAAGACAACGAGTGGGTGGAATACAACTTCTACGTTTCGACGAGGGCGGCCTCGCTCTCCTCCAACATTACGCTGGGCCTCGGCGAGTTTATCGACAGCGAGGACGAGAGCGGGTTGGTGTCGGGCTACGCCATGTTCGACGACATCAGAGTCGAAGAAATAACGGCCGACGATTTCGAGGAAATTACGGGCGACGAAAACTTCTCCGACGGCTACAACAAGGCAATCACCATGCCGGCGTCCACCGACATCGACACAGGTGACGGCGACGAGGACGACGAAACGGTGGAAGCGCCCAAGGACTTTGCTTGGCTTTGGATTTCCTCCATCGTCTTCAGCGCCATCCTGCTCATTGCGGTCATTGCCATACTCGTCAAAAAGTATTACAAGCCGAGAAAGAAGACCGACGACAGCGAGCCCGCTTACAGCAAAGAATCGGCAACCAGCGAAAAACTTGAGGAAATAAAACAAAAGTATAAGGACTTCAACGACTGATAAAGCCGCAAAAAATGCCCTGCCAACAGGGCATTTTGTCCGTAAGGAGGACTTGTTGAGAACATTTTTCAGAGGCATACACCCCAAGGACAGAAAAGAGCGGACGGCCGGCTGCGCGCTTGAGAAAATGCCGGCGCCCGATAAACTCTATGTTAATCTTGCCCAGCACGCCGGCGCGCCCGCCGAGGCGGTCGTAGCCGTGGGCGACAGCGTCAAGTGCGGCACTCTCATTGGCCGCGCACAGGGATTTATCTCGGCCAACGTCCATTCGCCGGTGTCGGGCAAAGTAACCGCTCTAGTGAAACAGCCGTCGGCTTCGGGCATTAAGACGCTTCACGTCGAAATCGAAAACGACGGTCTCTACGATGAAGATTTTTTACCGCCGCTTGAAAATCCCGCGAAAGAGGACATTTTAGCGCGCGTGAAAGACGCCGGAATAGCGGGAATGGGCGGCGCGGCCTTCCCGCTCTTTGTCAAACTTTCCCCCAAGGAAACAATCGACACTTTGATTGTGAACGGCGTCGAGTGCGAACCCTACATAACCTGCGACTATCGGATTATGCTGGAGCGCACCGAGGAAGTGGCGCGCGGTATCGCCTTGGTCAAGGCGGCGTCGGGCGCCGCTAACGCAATAATCGGCATAGAAGCTAATAAAGCAGAAGCGGCAAAAAAACTGGCCGCCGTCTTGCCGCCCGACATCAAAGTGGTCTTGCTCAAGACCAA
>DAOTKC010000009.1:0-47702 GCA_035449045.1 Eubacteriales bacterium | reverse complement strand
CGAAATCGCTTCCAAGGACTTGAAAGGCGTGGTGCTGTTCATCAACTCGGCCTACAACAACGCCGACCGCCCCTTCCTCACCGGCATCAGGGTGGAATACTGCATGATTGAAAACGGCCACTTCGGGCTGTATTCGCGGGGCGCCCAATATACCGTGGACGGCTGCATACTCCGAAACACGTGAGCTACGCCATCTACGCGCCCGTCGAGGCCTGCCCCTACGGCGACCTATACAGCGACATCACGCTCAACAACTGCATTTTTTCCAACTCCCTGATTCCCTCGATAGGGCTGACGTCCAACAACGAGCCGAGAGTCCCCACCAAGCTGACGTCGACGGGCTTTTTGGATATCTACAACTGGCAAAGCATCAGCAACGTTGACCTTTTGGGCGACGTCAGCGACACCGAGTTTATTAATGTGTTCATCAAAGAATATGTCCGCGAGCGTTACCGCGCGCCCGAATACGAGCCATACCGCTATGAGGAAAACGGCCAAGTTTACATTCACATGGCGATTTTGGGAGCCGGCGCGTTGAATCCCACCTGCATCGACGTGACGATTGAGGACCCGCGCTACCACCGCGTCCCGCTCGAGATTATCGCGGGGCTGGATTTCAATGTCTGCATCGCTTACGTCTACGATAAAAACGCCGATATCAAGCCGGGCGATTTCTATGTTGAGGATGCCGCGCTCTACGCCAAGCTTCGCGGAGAATAGGGCTTAAGGAAATTGAGATTTGACCGATTTGCGCCGAGCTTGTTTTGGGCCCGGCAAAGGAAAAAAGGTTAGTTCCGATTTTTTGAAGGTGATATTGTGAAAAAACTTATAATCGGAATATTATTTGTAATACCGCTTGTGATTGTGGCAAGCGTCTTTTTGGCATCGGGGCTGATTTCGATGACGGCCTACATTTCGGTCGACGAGGTGATTTTAAATTATACCAAGGTCGACGAAAGTGACGGTTTCACCATAACCGACAACGTCTTCACCGACCTCAAGGCTACCGTCTTTCCCAAACTCGCCACCAACAAAAAAATAATTTGGTCGATTGAGGAAATCGCGCGCTTCGATACAACGGTCGAGGGCGAAATAGCGACGGTCGACGAGAACGGCGTGGTGACGGGCAAGACCTACGGCGCTTTTTACGTCATCGCAACCTCGGAAGAAGGCAACAAGCGTGCGAGCTGCCTGTTCCATCTGGCGAGCGCCGCCGTAGACAACATCGAGCTTCTCGGCGAGCCCAATATGAGCGCGGGCGAAGCGCAGCTTCTGACCGCCGTCTTCCGTCCCACCGATTGCCTTGTTACCGACGTCGAGTGGAGCTCCAGCGACGCATCCGTCGCCACCGTTGACAAAAACGGCATAGTCAAGGCGCATTCGGCGGGCACCGCCGAAATAATTTGCAGAACGGGGGGCGCCGTCCGCGCTTTCGGCATAAGCGTCGCGGCCGCGGGCTCTAGGTTCGGCAACGAGTTTTTTATTTCGGAAAGCTCGGTGTCTTTGAGCGAGCTCGGCATTGCGCCCTCGGCGACGGCCGTTTCCGGCTGCGAAATTTCGAGCGGCAGCTTAAGCTTTACGGGCGGCGGGCCTGCCGTTTTGTCTTCGGGCGGACAAACCGTGACAATCGGGCTTTGCGGCGAGAACGACATCGAAATCGAGCAGAAGCGGTTTATGAATTCCGCTACATCCTACCGGCTAGAGGTCGGGAGCCTGCCTTACTTCTTCACCGCGCGCTACAAAGACGCCCTTCGCGCCGGTGTTCCCGCGGTAAGCTGGTCGTCATCCGCGCCCGACATCGCCGAGATTGATTCCTCGGGGAGGCTCCGCGTGAATGCGGCGGGCGAGTTCACGGTGACGGCGGCTTTTGCCTTTTCTTCCGACTCCGTCAACTTGGTTTCGCGCCAGCTTTTAACTTATATGGTCTTGAATAAAAACGCCGCCGACGACGCGCGCGGCATTGCGGCCGAGACAATTCGCGGCGCCAAAAAATTCGACGAGGGCTCGGTTATCGTTGCCAACACAATAACCTTCGCGCCGAGGCTTCCTTTAAACTGCGACCCCGCCGACTTTTATTATACATCCGACTCCGAATATGCCGTGTTTTCGGGCAACGTCTTAACGCTTGCGGGCGGCTTTTCGGGCGAAATCACCGTCAACGTCAACGTGACGGCGAAATATCCCAAATACAGCAGCATGCCCGTCGGGGCGTCTTACAGCTTCAAGATGGCCGACGCCGTCGAGGTGTCGAGCGAGGCCGAGCTTAGGACGGCGGCCGACGCAAACAATGCGGTGGCGCTGACCTCCAACATCACCTTCGACGGTTTTAACCGCATTCACATCAGAAAGAACCTCTACGGCAACGGCAGAATTTTAGACAATTTACAAAAAGCGGCCCATATTGACATATCGGTCCTAAATATTGCGGCGTCGGGCGTCAAGGTATCGAATGCTGTGCTCCGCGTCGAAAAGCCCATTAACAACCAGATAGTCAAGGCAGGTCTTTCGGGCACCGCGCTCTGCGTCAACTACGACTTCAACGGCGCCGAGGAAAATTATTTTACCGACGTCACGGTGGAATACTGCATCGTCGAGAGCTGCAACTACGGCATAATGTGCTTCGGCGCCGACATCACCGTTCGCGGCTGCGTCTTAAGAAACACCTCGGACTATTCCTTCTACGGCCCGATTTACGCCGCCGCGCAGGGCAACACCAGAAGCAATATTCTCTTCATAAACAGCGTCTTGTCCAACTCGGTGGTGCCGTCAATCGGAATTTCCAGCTTTGTCGGCGAAGCAGGCGTCCGCTCCACCTTCCGGTCGCAGGGCTTCTTGGACATCTACAACTGGCAGAGCATCAACAACATCGATTTGGTGGGCGATATCACCGGCAACGATATACTCAACCAAATAATCGTCGGCTATATCCGCAGCCGCTATATGAGCGAGGAGTTCGAGGACTTCAGAATAATGATTAAAGATGAGGCTTTCGTCCATCTCGGCCTGTTCGCCGCCGGTTTGACGTGTCCCGTTGCCGTCGACGTCCTCGAAATCGAAGACCCGCGTTTCCGCCACCTCGACCTGCCGGTCATCCCCGGCATCGATAACAACAAGTGCGAGGCATGGGTCTACGACAAAAACTCATCATTAAGACCGGGCGAATTCTACAAAGAAAATGCCGAATTTTACGCCCGTCTGCGCGGCGAGAGCGATTAGTTTTACTTAGATTTGCCGCCAATCGGCTCAAGAGTTAAGCGTAAGGCAAAAGATTAGCATATATTACCAAAAGATAAATCGGCTAAATACAATAAAAACCGCAGCAAATGGACTTAAATTTATGGGAGAATTGCAGCCGCAATCCCTTCCAGAGTCGGTCCGGAGAATGAAATGAAAAAGCTTTTAATCGGAATTTTGTTAACCGTTCCCATAATAATTCTGCTGGCCACGGGACTGGCGTCCACCATCATTGCCACCCGCGTCTATATCAACGTGGAGCGCGTCGAGCTCAACGAAAGCGAGGTTGTGATTGATTTTCAGGGCGGCGCCGGCGAGGTTTACGACGGGCTGTCCGCCAAGGTCTATCCCACAGGCGCGCGCAACAAAGATATCATCTGGTCAATTGAGGACGTTCAGCTTGACGACCCGTCCCTTGTCGACGGCGGCTTCAAGATTGCCGAAGTTGACCAAAGCGGCGTCGTCACAATATATTGCTACGGCGTATTCACCGTCAAGGCCACCTCGGCGGAGGGCAACAAGTTCGACACCTGTCGCTTTATAGTGGGCGGCAACGCCGTTACCTCGATGCGCATTGCCGACAGCGTCAAGCGCATCTACCTCGTGGGCGATGCGGCTAAGCTGGAGGCGCTTGTGTTCTCGGTCGACGCTCTCGACAAGTCGGTGACTTGGACGGTTTCGGGCAGCGCCTTCACCGTCAGCAAAAACGGCATCGCCGAGGCGGTGAGCCCGGGCAAGGCGACGATTACCGCGACGTCCAAGGCCAATCCCGAGGTGACGGCGTCCATCGAGCTTACCTGCCTTGATTCCGTCTTTAAATTCTCCCATCTCTATACATCCCAAACCGAAGTCCCGCTTTCCGCGCTGGTTTTCGCCAAATACTCGGGCGCGTCGTTAGCGCTTGAAAACTGTGAAATTTCGGGCGGAAACTTAAATATCACGGCGTATCCCGCTTCGATGTCGTTGTCGGGGCAGACGCTGACTATCGAGCAATGCGGCTATGACGACATCACCATCCGCCACGCCGATATTTTAAGTGACGGCGACTTCTTCTTAAGAATGGGCGGCGAACCCATATATCTAGAGGCAATCTATCGTGACGGACTTCGAGCGGGAGCGCCCGACGCCGTGTTTTCCTCGGCGTCGCCCGACATCGCGACGGTCACCCAAAACGGCACGGCGAGCCCCAAAAGCGCGGGCGAGGCCGACATCACGCTGACTTCGGCGTTAAGCTCGTTTACTTTCAGGCTTAAAGTTATAAAACCCGTCACCAGAATACTTCTTGACTCCGTCTATTCTACCTCTCTCGACAACGCCGGAATAGCGGGCCAGCGCGTCTTCGGAATTTATTCCGAGGAAGGCGGGGCGGCCGTCAACTACCGCCGAATTACGCTACGCGCGCCCGAGGAAGCCGGCCCCGACGAGTTTATTTGGACGGCGGCGGGCACCGCAGATGCCGCATTCGAGGCCGACGACTCTAACAAGCTCGTCTTCGGCACCGCGCCCTTTGAGGGCAAACGGAGCGTGACGGTGACAGTCCGCGCGCGCTATCCGCTCTATCAAAGCATAGCGCCAGAGGCGAGCTACACCATGACGCTCGTCGACAGCGTCAACGTCTACAACCTCGCCCAGTTTACCAAATACCTCGACGAAGGCTACGGCATCGCCCTTCATTCCGACATCGGTTTGACCGACCAATATTACGCGGCGCACCAGTCGAGCGAGAGCAACGGCCCCACGGTGACCAAAAACCTCTACGGCAACGGCAAGACGGTCTACCGCGTGCTGACAAGCAACAACCAAAGCGTCAGCTTTATCGACTCCATCATAAATATAATCGACGACAACGTCACGCTGGAAAACGCCACCATCCGCTACGGCATCACCGACGACGCCGTCTCGCAAGCCAAGGGGACGTCGGCCTACGGCCAATTCAGATGGGGCGTCCGCATCGCCAACGACCGCGACACAAAAAAGGTTATAAGCGGCATAAACATCCGTTGGTGCATTATGGAAAACGCCTATAACTGCGCCATCTCGCAATACGCCAACGTCCGCTTCAAGGGCTGTATCTTCAGAAACACGCCCAGCGCCGGTCTTTTGATTTATTCCTACAACTGCCTCGAAGCCGCCACCACCGTCCTCGAAGACACCGTGTTTTCCAACTCGACGGCGGCGCCCATCTGCTTGCTTACGGCCATCCACATTTACGACAACGAAATCGAATTTGAGGATATTGTGACTAAATACAATACCGGCGTCAACAAGCTTCACATCGAGGGCTTTTTGGACATCTACAACTGGAAGGACGGCGAAAACGACATGATTCAGCTTTTCAAGCTGGCGCCCGACATGGCAAAGAATTTCGGCATGGACGAAGATACGCTGCAATCCCTCATCGACTTGATGCTCGGCTACACTTTAAAGAACAACTCCACCTACGAGATGCTGAAATACACCATAAACAACCACCTCTACTTCCACATCGGCGTCTTCGTGATGGGCGGCAACCTTCCCGCCGACGCCTCGCTGGTAACGGGGTATGAACAGGCGGGCTACGCGCTCCACGAGGTGCCCATTCCCGACTTCATCAAGGGCGTTGCGCCGCAGTTCTCCAACAATTGCTTCCTTCTCTCCTACAGCCGCGAGCGTTACAGCGTGTCGCCCGACTCCTTTGCCGACTACAGCGAAAACAGCAAGCTTTACACCGAGCTTCGTTCCGGACGGAGTAAATAGCGGGTTTATCAAGCGGCAAACCCGACCTGACCGAGCTTTTTAAGCGTTTTTCCTAACCGCCGCAAGCTGCAAAGGCATGCGTTATCGAAAGATAAATTTTGTGAACAATGAAAAAGCTGTTGATAGGAATTTTACTGACCGTCCCCATCGTCATCTTGCTGACGACGGGTCTGGCGGCGACAATCATCTCCGCCCGCGTCTACATAAACGTGGAGCGGCTTGAGCTGAACGAGCATGAGGTCGTTATAGATTTTGAGGGCGGTTCCGCCGTCGTTTACGACGGACTTTCTGCCAAAATATTCCCGACCGGCGCCCGAAACAAGAACATAATTTGGACTATCGAAGATATTCAGTTCGACGACCCCGAGCTTGTCGACGGCGAAACAAAAATTGCCGAAGTCGACGCAAGCGGAGTCGTCACCATCTATTGCTACGGCGTATTCAGTGTGCGCGCCACCTCGGCAGAGGGCAATAAGTTCGACGTTTGCCGCTTTATTGTGGGCGGCAACTCCGTCACCTCGATGAGATTTCCCGCCGGCACCAAAACGGAGTATTACGCGGGCGAAACGAAGAGGCTGGAGGCCGTCGTTTTCTCGGTTGACGCCCTCGATAAATCGGTCACATGGTCGGTGTCGGGCGACGCCTTCACCGTCTCTCGAAACGGCATAGCCGAGGCGGTAAAGCCGGGCAAGGCGGTGGTGACGGCGGTTTCCAATGCCAACCCCGAGGTATCGGCTTCCATCGAGCTCACCTGCCTCGATTCGGCGTTCAAATTCACCCACCTTTTCACTTCCCAAACCGAAATACCGCTTTCCGCGCTGGTTTTCCCCGCCTATTTGGGCGCGGCTTTCGCGCTTGAAAACTGTTCTGTTTCGGGCGGAAACTTAAATATCACCGCCTATCCCGCAACTATGTCGCTTTCGGGGCGGACGCTCGAGATAGAGAGCTGCGAAGAGGACGAAATAACGGTGGAGCACGCCGCGCATTTTGCCTCGGGGTTTTTCCTTCGGGTGGGCGGCGCGCCGCTATATTTAAAGGCGGTCTATCGCGACAAGCTTCGTGACGGATTGCCCGAGGCGAGCTTTTCCTCCGCCGACGAAACGGTGGCGACGGTGAGCGGGTCGGGCGAGGTTCGTCCGGTAAGCCCGGGCACGACGAAGATTACCGTGCTTTGGGGCGGCGAAGGCTTTACCCTAAGCATTAAGGTTGTGATGCCGGTTACGCGCCTTATGCTCGACGCCGTCTATTCCACCGCGCTCGACAAGGCGGGCATAGCCGACGAGCGCGTTTTCGGCACAATGTGCGTCGAGGGGGGGCGAGGTTGTCAACCACCGCTATATTAATTTGAGAGCGCCCGTGGACGCGCCTGCCGAGGACTTTATTTGGACTGTATCGGGCGAGGGCGCGGCGTTTGAATCCGACGCTTCCAACAAGCTCATATTCGATGATGAGCCCTTCGAGGGCAAAAAGAAAATTACCCTTTCGGTCAGGGCGAGGTATCCGCTCTATCAAAGCATAGTGCCCTCGGCGAGCTATACCATGACGCTTGTCGACAGCGTCAACGTCGGCAATTTAGCCGATTTCGGCAGGCTGGCGGCGGAGGGTTACGGGCTGGCGTTGACCGCCGACATCCCCGTTACAACGGAATATATGGATTCATTCGGGCCGGAATCGGTAAAGCGCGGCACCGAGATAAAGAAAAACCTTTACGGCAACGGATTCGCTGTCTACCGCGCACTTTTGAGCAACAACGAACACGTCGGCTGGGCAGACTCCATAATAAAAATATTGACTGATAACGTGACGCTGGAGAACACCACCATCCGCTACGGCATTACCGACGACGCCGTGTCGCGGGAGAAGGGGAGCCGCGCCTATCTCAAGTTCCGCTGGGCGCTTAGGATTGCCAACGACAACGACACCCAGCGCGCCTTAAAAAACATCAACGTCCGCTACTGCACCGTTGAAAACGCCTACAACATCGTTGTTTCCCAGCACGTCGACGTCCATTTCAAGGGCTCGATAATCCGCAACAGCCCCAGTTCCTGCCTCCTTATCTATTCGGCGCTGCCCGAAAGCGGGCTTACCATTCTCGAGGATATGGTCTTTTCCAACTCGACGGGCATTCCCATCAACATGATGAACGACGTCGGAATAATCTGCGACAACCTTGAGGATATCAAAAGCATATATAATTGCGAATTGAACCGGCTGGAAATGCGCGGGTTTGTCGACATCTACAACTGGAAGGATGCCGAAAAAGAGGGCGTCCAGCTCTTCACCGTGTCCGACGCCATCGCCAACCATGTCGGCGTCGACGCAACCACGCTTCAGGGGATAGTGGACACCTTGCTGACCTATCTTTTAAAATTCGACCCCGCCTACGAGAGCCTGCGGTATATAATAAACGACAGAATGTATTTCCACACCGGCATTTTCGTTATGGGCGGCACCAGCCCCGCCGACATAAACACAATCACGGGCGCCGAGCAAGCGGGCTATACGATACACGCCGTGCCCGTCCCCGACGTCGTCATAGGCTTCGAGCCCACCTTCTCCAATATTTGCTACCTTGTCTCCTACGACAAGGAGAGATATGCTGTGGGGCCGGATGATATTGTTGACTACAGCGAGGACTCTGCGCTTTACTCGGAGCTTCGCAACGGCCGTAAATAAGCGGAATTTATCTTTGGGCGGATAGCTTTGTTAACTGTCGTCGTCGTGAGGCAGTCACTTACTTTCGTCCCATCAGATATTTTTTATCTGATGGGGGCCCCGATAATATTAATTCTAGTGAAAAATTATTGTTAACAGAACAACAGGAAGTATAATTAGGCAGATAGGAAGAATTGTCGATTGAGATTATGAAACTTGGATTAGTGCTTGAGGGCGGGGGAGTTAAAGGGGCGTATCATATCGGGGCGCTCAAGGCGCTGCTTGAGGCGGGATACCGCTTCGACGGCGTGGCGGGCACCTCAATAGGCGCGCTCAACGCAGCCATGATTGCGCAGGGCGAGTTTGACAAGCTTGTCCAAATCTGGAACTGCGTCGAGGCATCTGATATTTTAGACGTCGATACCGAGATGTTCGAGCGGCTGGCGGGCGGCGCCAAGCTCGACAAGCCCACGCTTTTCTATTTCGTGCGGCTGCTTCGCTCCTTCCCCGAGGTCTATAAAAACAGCACCGAAAAAATGCGCGCTTTCGTCCGCGAAAACCTCAACGAGGACAAAATCAGAAGAAGCCCGATGGACTTCGGGCTGGTCACGGTATCTTTGCCCGACTTCGAGCCGCACGAGCTCATGAAAGAGGACATCCCCATGACCGAGATGGACGAATACGTCATAGCGAGCGCCAATTTCCCGCTCTACAAGCTCATCGAAATCAACGGCAAACGCTTCATAGACGGCGGCGTTTGGGACAATATGCCCGTCAACCTTTTGGCGCGGCAGGGCTACCGCCGATTTATCGTCATCAGAACGTCGTCCAAGCCGCCCAAGCGCAAGTTCGAGCGCGACGACCTTCAAATCGACTACATAGTGCCCAGCGAACCGGTGGGAAAGACGATGCAGTTTACCGCCGAAAACATTCAAAAAAATCAAAAACTCGGCTACTACGACACCGTCAAATTCCTGAAAGGCTACGTTGGCGAAAGGTTTTATATCCACCCCTACGGCGAGCACGAAATAATTGATTGCATTGCGGCGGCGCCGCGCCTTCTTTTTTTCACTCTTTCGGATAAGCTGGAAATCCCTCATTTCCCCGATAAACACGAAAACGTAGCCGCGGTCGCCTGCGTCATCCGCGCCGAGCTGGGGTTGACTCAAAAAGCCTCGGATTCTTATTGTTTTCTTACGCTTTTTGAACTCTTCGGCGCGCTCTACGGCGTGGAAAAATTCACCGTCTACGAGGCGCGCGGGTTTATGAACGCCGTGCTGAATGCTTGCCAGCCGCATATGTTTTGCCGCGAGACTTTTTTCAAGTCCGCCCATCCCATAAAGAGCAAAAAGCTGAAGGAAATCTTCTTCGCACTCGCCGCATTGGGCGGGATTTAAATTTGATTTAAAATTGAAAGCCAAGCGCGGGTTATCCCCGCGCTTTTTATTTACGCCGGCCATTTTCGGTTTTGGGATTGTTATTTGGCGGGTTTTAGTTTATAATCTACATAGATTATGAAAATCATTCTTCTGGATTCCAACAGCCTCATAAACCGCGCCTATTTCGCGCTCTCCCACGGCACGCCCTTGACCAACAAGAAAGGCCAGCCTACGGGCGCCATTCACGGCTTTTTTGCCATGCTTTTGAAGCTCATCGAGGAAGAGGCTCCGACGCACATCGGCGCGGCGTTCGACGTCCACGCGCCCACCTTCCGCCACGCGCTTTACACGCCCTATAAGGGCACGAGAAAGCCGATGCCGGAGGATTTGGTTCCGCAGTTCCCCGAAATCAAAAAGCTGCTTAAGCTTATGGACGTGGCCGTGCTGGAGAAAGAGGGCTTCGAGGCCGACGACATCTTGGGCACGCTTGCTAATAAATTCGACGCCGAAACCATCATAGTGACGGGCGACCGCGACTGTCTGCAACTCGTCAGCGATACCACCAAAGTATATCTCACCGTCATGGGCATATCCAAGGTGGAGAAATACGACCTTGCCCGCCTCGCCGAGGAAGGCTTCACGCCCGAGAGCTTTTTGGACTATAAGGCGCTTCGCGGCGACTGCTCCGATAACATCCCCGGCATACCGGGAATAGGCGAGAAAACGGCGAAAACGCTGCTTGACATCTACAAAACGCTCGATAAAGTGCTTGATTCGGCAAACGAGATGAAAGGCGCACTCGCCGAAAAAATTGCTTCGGGCAGGGAAATCGCACTTCTTTCCAAACAGCTCGCCACCATAAACCGCTCTGTTCCGCTCGACTGCGGCCTAGACACTCTGGCATTCAAGCCCAAGTTTTCCGAGGAGTTTTTGTCCGCTCTCGCCGAGCTAGAGCTTGCCGCCGTATACCGTAAGGCAACCGCTCTTGCCGAAACAAAAAAAGATTTCGAAGTAAAACCAATAGCCGCCGATTATGAAACGGTGGAGCTTGAAACCATAACAGAGGCGCTCGACGCGCTGCGGCCGATGAAGGAAGTCGGGCTGCTGCTTTCGGACGCCATCCGCTTTGCTTCCTCGGAAAACCGCGAATACGTTTTGACACCCGCCGCCGACCTTTTCGGCGGGCCGGATTTCGATTCCGCGGCGGCCGCCGTTCTCGGCGCGCTCAATGGCAAAAAAACATATGTCTACGACCTTAAAAAGCTGTTAAAGCAGGCGGGAGCGGGATTCGGCGAGGGCTGCTTCGACGTCATGGTTGCCGCCCATCTCGATTCGGGCTCGCGCGCCATGAAAACCGCCGCCGACGCGCTGTTTGGCTACGGGTTTAAGGAGAGCGCGGCGCATTTGTTTTCTCTCGGTAAAAAGCTGGAAGCCTCTCTTGTCGAAAAAAAGCTTTGGGACGCCTATAAAAACATCGAATTTCCCCTCATTTTTGTGCTGAAGGACATGGAAGCCGGAGGGTTTGCGGTGGAGAAGGGAACCCTTCTCGAGCTCGACAAAAAATATACCGAGGAGCTCACCGCGCTGACCGAGGAAATTTACCGCGACGCCGGCCAAAGCTTCAACATCAATTCGCCCAAGCAGATGGGCGAAATTCTCTTTGACAAGCTCGACCTTAGGCGCGGCAAGAAGACCAAGAGCGGCTATTCCGTCGACGCCGACATCTTGGAAAAGCTCTCCGGCGAGCATCCCATCATCGATAAAATTTTGCGATACCGCAGAATTATGAAGCTGAAATCCACCTATATCGACGGGCTGGTCAAACTTATCGGAAAGGACGGGCGAATCCGCACCGTCTTCAACCAGTGCGTCACATCAACCGGTAGGCTATCGTCCACCGAGCCCAATCTTCAGAATATTCCGGTGCGGACGGCGGAGGGGCGCGAGCTTAGGCGCGCTTTCACGGCAGCTCCGGGCGGAGTTTTGATTTCGGCCGACTATTCTCAAATCGAGCTTAGGCTTCTCGCCCATTTTTCGGGAGATTCCGAGCTCATCAAGGCATATCGGCAAAACGACGACATACACACGCTGACGGCCTCCGAGATTTTCGGCGTCGGTCTTGAAAACGTAACTCCCGAGATGCGGAGCAACGCCAAGGCCGTCAACTTCGGCATTATTTACGGCATAAGCGCATTCGGGCTGGCATCCAACATCTCCATACCCACCTATATCGCCCGTGAGTTTATCGAAAAGTATTTTATGACCTATCCCAAAGTCAAGGAATATATGGATGGTAACGTCGCCTACGCCCGCGAAAACGGCTACATCCGCTCGCTGTCGGGGCGTATTCGCGATATTCCCGAGCTTAGGGCGGATAACCACAACGTCCGCGCCTTCGGCGAGAGAATAGCTATGAACATGCCGCTTCAGGGCACGGCGGCCGACCTAATTAAAATCGCCATGATTAAGGTGCACAAACGGCTCGCAAACATGAAATCCAAGCTGATTTTGCAAGTCCACGACGAGCTGATTGTCGACGCCGCGCCCGAGGAAGCCGAAGAGGTCAAAAGCATATTGAAAGAGGAAATGGAAAACGCCGCCGAGCTATCCGTGCCGCTTATCGTCAACATCGGCGCGGGCAAGAACTGGTTTGATGCCAAATAAGGTAAAAAATAAATTTGATCCAGTTAGCCGATATAAAATAGGAAGCTCAATAATCAAAATATGAAGCAGGCAAAAAGTGAATTAAAAATAGCGGTAATCGGCGGCATAGGCTCGGGCAAGAGCGAGGCCGCTAAATATCTTGCCGAGAAGCTTAGTTACCGCTATCTTTCGGCGGATATTATCAATCGCGAGCTTTTGTCCGACGGACGCTATTTAAAAAAGCTCGAAAAGGCCTTTCCCGAGGCGTTCAGAGCGGGCGTCCTCGACACCGCCGCGCTTTCCGAGGTCGTCTTTAACGACGGAAGCAGGCGGGAACGCTTAAACGCGCTTGCCCATCCCGAAATAACGAAAAGACTTAAGTCGCGGCTTAAGGATAAAGGCGGCGCCGTCGTCGAAATCCCGCTCTATCTCGAGAGCGGTCTTCGCGGCGTCTTCGACAAAGTGATTTTAATAACGGCCGAGGAGGGCGTCAAAATCTCGCGAATAGCGGCGCGAAGCAAGCTTTCGGAGTCCGAAATTTTCGCCCGCATCGCCGCCCAAAAGAGCGACGCCGAGCTTGCCTCCTATGCCGACACCGTCATAGACAACTCCGCCCCCCTCGCCGCCCTCCACGCCAAACTCTCGGAAATATCCGAGCTTATTAAAACGGAAAATAACTAAAAACACTAAACAACAACAAAAAACTATGATATTATTTTAATATCATCACCAACTATAAAATCGAAAAATACGAAATACAAAATATTAACGGAATTAAGATATGGGATGGAGAGCGAGGCTCGACAGTTTATCCCATTGAATGACAGGCATTCAATGGGGACGCCGAAAAGCACGAACGAGCTTTGTCGGGATCTCCGTCAGATGAAAACATCTGATGGGGAGAAATAAACCGCCTTGCCCCGAAGTCAGTAACACAGACCCGCGCCCAGAGCCTTAATTCCGTAGAGGTGAATATGGCTTACATAATAAATAAGAATGGTTGCGTAGCATGCGGCGCATGCAAACTGGTGTGCCTTTTTAACGCCGTCGACTACAAGGGCGAGGGCACCGCTTGTCACTATGAAATAAAGCCCGAGGTCTGCACCGGTTGCGGTCGTTGCGCCGACGTCTGCATAGCGCAGGTTATCACGCCCGACGAAAACCAAAAGCGCATATTGTCGGTTAAAATCGACCCCGAAAAATGCATAGGCTGCTCGCTGTGCGCGCGCTTCTGCCCGGTTAAAGCGGTGTCGGGCGAAGTAAAAATGCCCTATATCATCGACGAGGACGTCTGCATTAAATGCGGCGTCTGCCTGACCAAATGCCGCCGCGACGCCATCGAAGTAGCCTACGCCGAACCCGCCTCTCCTCAAAAGAGCTCCAAATCGCTTTTCAAAGGTAAAAAATAGCTTAAACGAAGAAAGAGCGAAATAAATTTTAAGAGAAAATCATAAAAGATGAAAATGACAAAAAGAAAAGACCGCATTTGCGGTCTTCTTTTTTGGTGCGAGAGACGGGACTTGAACCCACACAGCCTTGCGACCACTAGAACCTGAATCTAGCGCGTCTGCCAATTCCGCCACTCTCGCGAGGCAGTTGAATTTTATTATATGCATAAAAAAAAGTCAAATGTTTTGCTGCTCTATCCGAATACATTTAAAGGAAGCGTCCAAACCCGCGAACATTAATCGATTTTTCGGCTGAAGACCAATAAAAAAGACGGTTTTCACCGCCTTTTTTATGCTCGCACTTATTTTATAAATAGATGTTGTCGATTTTATTGTCGGCGAGTTCGAAGCGGTAGTAGTGGACTTTATCGCGGCCGCCCGAAGCTTTGACGACCGGCACGGTCAAATCGTCGTCGCTGTATTCCGGCGCTATGTATTTGAATTCGCCGATAAATTCTAAAAGGCTGCTTAGGTTTTCGGAAATGGCGGGCGTGACGTATCGCGAGAGCTTGTCGAGGTCGCCGGCATATGTCGCCTCCATAAATAGGCGCGGCAACTTTTCGGGCGGATAGCGCCTGAACTCGTCATATTTGAAGGTCGTGTCGACAAGCTTGAGCGTTTGCCCTTCGAAGACGAATTTTTCCGTCTTTTCGCGCTTTAAGGTGTCGTCGTATTTGGTGAGGGCGGAAAAGCTGTTGTCGGAGAAAGAAAATTTCGCCGCCGCCCGCTCGAATATTTCGTTGTAGCGGTCGGTGAAGGTGACGATTTTCAGATATTCGCCGCTCTCCAGCCTGCCCGCCAAAATGACGATTATGCCGAAGGAGGACGTCTTGACAAAGAGCTGGGGCGAAGTAAGCTCGGGCACATCGTAGGTCTCGGAGGCCACCGCCGACTCGCAAAGCAGCCGCATCTCGGTGTCTTTATAGAGCGTGACCATATGCGAAACGCCTAAAGACACCTGCGATTCCTGAAGTATCGGCTTCGGCGGAGAGTAGGGGAGCGTCTTTTCGGGCGAGAAGGTCAGCTTGAATTCGCTGTCGCTTATTTCCAAAACCGAGACGCCGCCCTGCGTTTTCAATTTGCCGCCCGATACCATAACGCGGCAGGTGAAGGGGATAGCGTTCTTTTGCGCAGGGAAAAAGGTCATAAATTTGCCCGCGTCCTCGGATTCGAGTTCGATGAAAAAGTTTTCGCTCAATGTCTCACCGCCGCATAAAACATAGCCGTTTTCGACAACAAAATTAAGTTTCATAGCCCACCTTTTGACCTTTTATTATATGCGAAAATCTTGCCCCGTATGAGGTTTTTTAGTATGACAATATCGGCGGTTTTATGATTATATTAGCAGTTTTTTTCGCAGCCTGCTTTGTTAGAATAAACGCATTCGGAGATTTTAAAATGATTAAAGGCGCAAGGAAAGAACCTAAAAAGAGGCCGTCGGCTCAAAAGTTCAACATAGTGCGGCGGGGCTATTCGCCCGTCGAAGTGGAAAAGTTTTTGGAGGTCAGGAAAGTCTCCAGCGAGCAGCTTTATTCCGAGCTAAAAAAGCAGGCGGAGGACATCAAAAGAGAAAACATGCGGCTAAACAGCGAGCTCGAAAATTTCAAAAGCCGCGAAAACGAAATAAAGGAAAGTTTACTTATCGCAACGACGAAATCCAATGAAATGCTGCTTGACCTCAAGCTTCAATATGCGCTTGAAATCGAACGGCTCAAGATTTTTCAGGCTAAATGGACCAATGCCTACGAAACGCTCGGAGAGCGCTATCATTTCGAAAAAGACACTTTATCGATGGAAAACGTAGTGATAAACTCGGTCATTGAGCTTGAAAAGCATCTTGCCAACGACTTCGGGCTCAAGCGCTCGGCGTCGGGCAGCGATGCCGAAAGACAGTTTAAATCCGAAACAGAGCGCCTGCTTGCAAACAGCGAAGAGATGCAGGACTTAATCGAAAAGCTGAAGTCCGAAATAGAGGAAGTAGGCAAGAAAAAGGGCGCCTTCAACATCGACGATATTTTAAACAATAAGGATATCGTATCTTAACTAAACAATCAATTCGGCGGCTTTATCGTCGATAGCCGCCAGAACTTTTAAAAAGGGATCGGCTAAAAGCTCTTTTCTGTAAAGCGGATTGGCGCGCGAAATGAGCGCGTCCAATTCGCTTTGGTTTTTCCGGTTTACCGCGAGCACGTGAAGGTAAGGCGGCGCCGCCTTGGCTTTTTCGACGATATCTTTCGTTATGCCTAAAAGCGCCAAAATCGAAATCCGCTTAATCCGCGACATGGTGTAGCGCTTGGTCTTGACGGCGGCCAAAAAGTCAAAATATTCAAGATGGCAAAATTTCTTGATTCGGTTTTCCAAACCCTCGCCGACCTCGGCAATGTCTTTCAGATCATCGGCGCTCATCTTTATTAAGTTTTCCATGATTCTTTGATAGAGCGGCGCGCGTTCAGTGTGCACAAACCCTACGAAATCGGGGAGATAATCCTTTAAGGATAGCCCGTCCGCCGCCATGGCGCGCAAGGCGGTCGCCGAGGCAAAGCGCTCCGAGGGGCGCTCCGAGTTATAGTTATCCTCGCGCGCTACGGTGTGAAGCTTGACATCGGGGTAAGGCTTAAGCGCTTTGATATATTCCAGCGCCAGAATGTTGTTGGGCTTTTCCAAGATGCCCGCATGCTCGGGGTAGAGCGAGTGCAAAGCCTCGCCGCGGCTTCTAGGGAAGTTTTTGCCCGACTTCAAATTTTTTCTCAAAAGCTCCTTAAACTCCTCGGTTTCGTTGTCCAAAACTTCGGAAAGCGCCAGAAGGCTGTCTAAATCGCCCGACTCGCTGCCGAAGGAGAGGGTATAGTCTCCTAAAAACGAAAGCGTTTTAACCGCGCCGAAGGCAAAGTTTTGGGCGGGCGACACCGCGAAGACGGCGGGAAGCTCTAAAACCAAATCGGCGCCCGCCTTGACCGCCCACTCGGCTCGTGTTAATCTGTCCGCCACCGCTATATCGCCCCGCTCGGTAAAACTGCCGCTCATGACGACGACGAGCAGGTCGGATGCGGTCTCCTCTTTGGCCCGCCTCAAATGGTAGAGGTGGCCGGTGTGGAAAGGATTGTATTCGGCAATTATCGAAGTTATCCTCATTGCTTCCCAAATTTTTATTTAAGCCTCGACAAAGAGGCTAAAATGTTTGTTAAAATACATTATAAGTGGTATTATATTTGTTGGCAATTAAGCGGAAAGTAAATTTTTATTTCTTTGAACTTTTCAAGGTTTTTCGCTTAATAGCGGAATATACGGGAGTTAAAATATGCTGCGTTTTTTAAAAGAGCTGTATGAAAGAGCATCAAAGTTAAAAAAGACGATAGCGCTTGCCGAAGGATTCGACCGCCGCGTCGCCGAAGCCGCCGAAAAAGCTACCGCCGCCAAAATAGCTAAAATAATTATTTTAGCAAGCGAAAACGAAACAAAAGCCAAGTTCCCCGACATCAATTTTGAAAATATCTCGTTTGAAGACCCGCTGACCTCTCCCAAACAGAAAATTTATTCCGAAGTATTATACGACCTCAGAAAGTCCAAGGGCATGACCTTGGAAGAGGCGCGCGAGCTTATAAAACGCCCGCTCTATTTCGGCGCCGTCATGCTTAAGTGCGGCGATATCGACGGCATGGTCGGCGGCGCCGTCTATTCCTCCGCCGACGTCCTTCGTTCGGCGCTTCAAATCATCAAGGGCGCGCCCGGCATCAAGACCGTTTCCAGCTGTTTTATCATGGTGCTGCCCGAAAAGTTTGAATATTCGTCGGCACCCGCCATGATTTTCTCCGATTGCGCCGTCGTTCCCTATCCCGACGAAAACCAGCTTGCCGACATCGCGGCGGCTTCTCACACAAGCTGCAAAAAGCTCATCGGCATCGAGCCCAAAATCGCAATGCTGTCATTTTCGACAATGGGCAGCGCCCGTCACGAGAGCGCCGACAAGGTAATAGCCGCGCTCAAGCTAGTCAAAGAAAAGCACCCCGAGTTTTTAGTCGACGGCGAAATGCAGCTTGACGCCGCCATCGTTCCCTCCGTCGCCGAGAAGAAGGCAAAGGGGAGCGCGGTAGCGGGCTATGCCAACGTTCTGGTCTTTCCCAACCTCGACGCCGGCAACATCGGCTACAAGCTCGCCCAGCGCTTCGGCGGTTGCATGGCAATCGGGCCCATTATGCAGGGGCTGGACAAACCCATCAACGACCTTTCGAGAGGCTGCACCGCCGACGACATAGTGGCGGCGGTCGCCGTAACCGCGCTTCAGGCCGAGTAAGGGGGGAATTATGAAAATACTCGTCTTAAACGCAGGCAGCAGCTCGCTAAAATATCAGCTATTCGACATGGAAAACGAGAGCGTCATCGCCAAGGGGCTCGCCGAACGCATATCGATGACGGGAAGCACTCTTAAGCAGGAGGCGTCGGGCAAGGAATATAAAATTTCGCGTCCCATGCCGACGCACACCGAGGCGATGGAATTTGTGCTCGCCGCCCTCTTGAACAAGGAGTCGGGAGCGATTTCCGACGTCGGCGAAATAGGCGCAGTCGGCCACCGCATCCTCCACAGCGGCGAGGATTTTGATTCGAGCGTTTTAGTCACCGAGGAAACGCTCGCCAAATGCTATAAAAACGTGGCGCTGGGGCCCCTTCATATGCCGGGGAACCTCGCTTGCGTCGACAGCTGCCTCAAGGTCATGAAAGGCGTGCCCATGGTGATGGTTTTCGACACCACATTCCACGCCACCATGCCGCAGAAAGCGTTCATGTATGCAATTCCCTACGAGGTTTACGAAAAATACAAGGTGAGAAAATACGGCTTCCACGGCACCTCGCACAAGTTCGTGTCGGCGGAGGCGGCAAAAATCGTGGGGAAGAACTCCAAAATAATCGTCTGCCACCTCGGCAACGGCTCCTCTATTACGGCGGTAAAGGATGGCAAATGCGTCGACACATCGATGGGCTTCACGCCGCTCGAGGGGCTGGTCATGGGCACGCGGAGCGGCGACATCGACCCCGCCGCCATTGATTATATCGCCGAAAAACTCGGAAAAACGCTGCCCGATATGGTTCAATACTTAAACAAGCAATGCGGCATGCTGGGCGTCAGCGGCTTTTCCAGCGACTGCCGCGACCTCACCGAACGCGCCGAGGCGGGCGATAAGCGCGCCAAGCTCGCGCTCGAAATGAACGCCTACCGCGTCAAAAAATACGTCGGCGCCTACGCCGCCGTCCTCGGCGGAGCCGACGCCATAGTGTTTACGGGAGGGATAGGTGAGCACAGCCAGCTCATCCGCCGCCTTGTCATGGAGGGCATGGAGTATTTAGGAATTGATTTCGATTTCGAAAGGAACGAAAACCCCGGCAAGGGGATAGCCGAGCTGACGCGGCCGTCCAGCCGCGCGCGCGTCTTCATTATCCCCACCAACGAAGAGCTTTCGATAGCCCGCGAAACTGCCGCCGTCATAGCGGCGCAAGCGCGAAACTAGGGAAAACTCATGAAAACGACAGTAGCATTAACCGGCGCTTCCGGCGCCATGGGCAGCGAGGCTTTAAGGCAGGTTTTGGAACTGCCTTACACTCGTGCCGTTGTATTACTTAGAAGAAAGCCGAAAAACATCCGGCTCGCCAAAAAATTGAGCAGTCGTTACGGCGGGCGCGTCGAAATAATTTTCGGCGACATCGTTTCTTTTTCCGATTGTCAAAAACTCATTGAAAAGGCCGATTATCTTGTCCATTGCGCGGCGTTGATTCCGCCCGGCTCCGACAAATCTCCCGAGGAGTGCGAAAATATTAACTACCTCGGCACTAAGAATTTAGTCGACGCCGTGCTGGCCTCGCCGCGGCGCAAAACAATAAAATACGTTCATATCTCCACAGTCGCGCTCTACGGCAACCGCAACCACCGCCATCCGTGGGGCAGAGTGGGCGACCCCCTTCTCGTCAGCGCCTACGACTATTACGCCGCAACCAAACTCCGAGCCGAACGCTACGTTCTTGAGGCCGGACTTGAAAAATTCGTTTCGTTGCGCCAGACGGCCATGCTCCACAAGCGGATGTATAAAAACAATCTGAACGACGGGCTGATGTTCCACACCGCGTGGAATGTGCCTCTCGAGTGGGTGACCGACCGCGACAGCGGGCTTTTGATTAAAAACCTAGTTAAGTTCGATTCAGAGGGAATTCTCCCCAAGGAATTTTGGAATAAATGCTACAACATAGGCGGCGGCGGATGCTGCCGCGTCACCGGCTATGAAACCTTCGACGCTTCTTTCAAGCTGATGGGAGCCTCTGTCGAGAATTTCTTTAAGCCTTATTGGAACGCCGCGAGAAATTTCCACGGGCTTTGGTATAGCGACTCCGACATTTTGAACGAATATTTAAATTTCCGAACGGAAAGCTGCCGCGATTTCTAGGCGCGGATGGCCAAAAAATATTGGTATTTCCGCTTGGGCGCCATTGTGCCCGAAAAGCTTTTATCCAAGCTTGTAATTCAGCGGCTCTTCAAAAACCCCAACGCGCCGCTCTATTGGATAAATTGCGGACACGAAGGGCGCATCAAGGCCTTTTTCGGCTCCCGCGAGGCGGCTGAAGAGCTTGCCCGCGATTGGAAGGACTTTCCCGTCTTGAAAAAAGGTATGTGCGAGGACGGCGCCATCGATTACTGCGCGCTCGCCGACATAAACGGCGCCAAAGAGTTTAAGCTCAACCACGGCTACGACGAAAGCAAACCCGACGGCGAGCTCGAGCTTTCCGATATGCAATCGGCGGCCGCTTTCAGAGGGGGAAAGTGCCTTTCCGAAAGCATGGAAAAGGGAGACCTTTTCACCAAGCTGGAGTGGGAATGCCATGACGGCCACCGCTTTTTTGCCGCACCCTATACCGTCGTCAAGGCCGGCCACTGGTGCCCCGACTGTTGCCAGCCCGCGCCTTGGAAGTTTGACAGGCTTGCCAAGCACATTCCTTTCTTCGCGCAGGTGTGGCTCGACACCCACAGCCCCGACGAGGACGCGGTATACCCCATTTCGGAGGACGAGGACGACGTCTTGTTCAAGAAGGCGGTCAAAAAATGAAAGCGCTTCTAATCGTTTTTTCGGGCACGGGCAATACCAAGCTTGCCGCCGATAAAATTGCGGCCGAGCTTACTTTGAACGGCGTTGAAACGCAAGTTTACCGTGTCGGCGAGGAAGAGCGGCCGCTTGCCGAACTTTCCGATTTTGACATTTTCGGCTTCGGCTATCCCGTCCACGCCTTCAACCCGCCCGAGATTTTTTTTGATTTCGTCAAGTCGTTGCCCGCAGTCAACAATAAATACGCCTTTGTTTTTAAGATATCCGGCGAGCCGCTTTGGATGAACGGCGCTTCCTCGGCGAGGCTTGTCGTCGTTTTAAAAAGAAAGGGCTTTTGCTTAGGCTTCGAGCGCCATCTTTTAATGCCCTACAACATCATGTTCCGCCATTCCGAAGAACTTACTAAGCAGATGTATTTCTACACTCTTGCGCTCGCCAAGCTCTGCGCGCGCAAGGCAATCGCCCGCGAACGCGAAGGGTTCAGCTTCAATTTATTCAAGCGCCTCATTTCCTTTGTTTTCAGAATAGAATGGCCCTTCGCCAAGTTCAACGGCAGGTTTTACAAGGTAGATTTAGATAAATGCATAATGTGCCGAAAGTGCGAGCGCGAATGTCCCGCGAAAAACATAAAAATAGAGGAAGAGCGTTTTAAATTCGGTAAAAAGTGCGCAATGTGCATGCGCTGCAGCTTCCATTGCCCGACGGACGCCTTTAAAATCGGCCTTCTCGGCGGCTGGAAAATTAACGGCAAATACGATTTCAAAGAGCTCGCCGCCGACGAGAGCGTGCCTTTCCCCTACGTAACCGAGGGCGCCCGGGGATTTCACAAGATTTACGCGCGATATTTCAAAAAAGCCGACGCCGAGCTTGCCGCGGCCGGAATAGCGCTTAACACCGATAATGCCGGGCTTGAAAGAGCGGGGATATAGCGAAATTGCGTTAAAGCGTCCGCAACCTAGCTTAAATGCTTGACTTTAAATAAAAATGTTATATAATGACTAAGTCAAACTGATAAATCCGCGTTTAAGGCGAAAGGAGGATATATATGGCAGTCCCCAAGAGGAAAACATCCAAGCAGAGAAAGCACACGAGGTCGGCGAACTGGAAGATTACCGCCGTCAATCTCGAGGAGTGCCCGCAGTGCCATGAGCAAAAAAAGAGCCATCGGGCTTGCCCCAAATGCGGCTTTTATAACGGAAGACAAATAATCGAAAAGAAAGACTAAAAGGTAGCGGCGCAAGCCGCTATTTTTAGTTTAAAGAGACGAAAAATTTATTAAAATTTGCGTAAAATATTTGTTAATCAATCGGCGGTTTAATACACAAACAAAAGCTTAATTATTACAAAACAATCACATAAAACTCTTATTCGGGATATTGATAAATTTATCGGAGGGATATTTTATGAAAATCGTCGTTGACGCCTACGGCAGCGATTTGGGAGCGGAAGCGGTGGCGGAAGGCGCCGCGCTCGCCTTAAAGCGAGCGGGGGGATTCAGCGTAGTGCTGGCAGGAAAAAAAGAGGAGTTGGAAGCGCTTTTTGATAAATACGGCGGCGACCGCATGCGTGCCGAGTTTTTAGACGCGCCCGACGCCGTCACCAACGACGACGTTCCGACAACCGCGATAAGAACCAAGCCCAACAGCTCGCTCGCCAAAGGCCTTGAGCTTCTAGCGAGCGACTCCGCCGCCGCCGCTTTCGTTTCGGCGGGCAGCACGGGCGCGGTGCTGACGGCAGCCTTCTTAAAAGTCGGACGGCTTAAAAACATCATGCGCCCCGCGCTGGCGCCCCTTCTTCCCACCGTGACGGGCGGCTCCGTCGTCATGACTGACTGCGGCGCCAACGTCGACTGTAAGCCGCAATATCTTGCGCAGTTCGCGCTGATGGGCGCGGCGTTCGCCGAGGCTTCGGGCATCAAAAATCCCAAAGTAGGCCTTCTCTCCAACGGCACCGAGGACAAAAAAGGCAACGAGCTCACCAAGGAAGCATTCGGGCTGATAAGTTCGGCGGGATTAAACTTTATCGGCAACGTCGAGGGCAGGGACATCCTCACCGGCGCCGTCGACGTCGTCGTCGCCGACGGCTTTTACGGCAACATCGCCTTAAAGACGGCTGAAGGCGTGGCGGGCGCGGTGTTCGGGCTTTTGAAAGAGGGGATAAAGCAGGGCGGCTTGAGAGCCAAGCTGGGCGCCCTTCTCTTGAAACCCGTGCTCTACGGCATAAAGAGCAAACTCGACTACAACGAAAGGGGCGGCGCCTGCTTTTTGGGGCTTAAGAAAGTCGTCATAAAGGCGCACGGCGCATCCAAAGCGTCATCCATCGCCGCCGCCATCCTTCAGGCGAAAGAGCTTGCTCAAGCCAACATAGCCGAAAACATCGAGAACCGCCTTGCTTCCTACTCTTCGGCGGAGTAAGCTCGGTTTAAACACAAAAATAACAAAGACGCTTTTGTTGCCAAAAGCGTTTTTTTATATTAAACTATTTAATGTTAGTTTTGAAAAAACTGCTTATTTCGGCTGAAAGCGAAAAAAAAACCACAGGTATTTTAACGGCCCAACGAGAGAGAATATAGGGGTGTAAGCGGCGCGGGCGCCGAACGAATGCGGCTACCCCGAACGAATAATGAATAACGAATAACTAATAACTTGGTAGCGGTGCTGGCGCACCGAATGAAAAACGAAAAAACCTCAAGGTAATTTTGCCGAAAGGCAATCCCGATAAACAAAAAGGAAAAGCACCGAGTGAACGGTTGGGAAAAAAACGTAGACGAAATCGAGAAAATCATAGGTTATTCTTTTAAGAATAAAGAGTTGCTTTGCCGCGCCTTTACCCACAACTCCTTTGCCAAGCTGCAAAAGACCAAGAGTTATCAGGCGCTGGAGTTTTTGGGTGACAGCATCCTTGATTTTCTGGTTGCCGAAAGGCTTATGGAGCTTATCCCGAGCGCCGAGGAGGGACTCTTAACCAAGCTTCGCTCCACCGTAGTATCGGCGCGGCCGCTCGCTCAAATTGTGGGCGCCAAGGGGCTTAACCGCTATCTTTTAATGGGCGCGGGCGAAGCCAAACAGCACATCGACGACAACGACAAAGTGCGCTCCGATATTTTTGAGGCGATGATTGCCGCCGTCTATCTCGACGGCGGAATGAAGGCGGCCAAGACGGTGGCGCTCGGCTTGCTTGCCGATAAGCTCAACGCCGCGGCGTCATCCAAATTCGAGGGCGACCATAAGTCGGATTTGAACGAGTTCGCCGCCAAGAACGAAATCGAGCTTCAATATGTGCTGTCGTCTTCGGCAGGCGAAGCGCATTCGCCCGAGTTTTGCTTTGACGTCATGTTCGAGGGCGTTAAAATCGGAAGCGGGGCGGGCAAATCCAAAAAGGACGCACAGCAGGCCGCGGCAAAAGCCGCGCTGGAGTATTTCAAGCTTCGCGGCCGTAGTCTTAAATAATTGAGTTTGGCTTATTTGATATAAAGGGAGAACGGAATGCTAAATCTCACAAAAATTGAGCTTATCGGCTTCAAATCCTTTGCCGATAAGACGGTTTTGAACTTTACCAAGGATATCACCGCCATAGTCGGCCCCAACGGCTGCGGCAAGAGTAACGTGCTGGACGCCATTCGCTGGGTGCTGGGCGAGCAAAGCGCCAAGAGCCTGCGCGGCGAGAAGATGAGCGACGTCATCTTCAACGGCACCGAGGCCAGAAAGTCGCACTCTTACTGCGAAGTTTCGCTCTACTTCGACAATTCCGCCAAAATTTTCAGCACCGACCTTGACGAGGTCGTCTTCACGAGAAAGCTCGACAGAAGCGGCAGCTCGGAATATTTCATCAACCGCCAGCCCTGCCTAAAGCGGCAGATTACCGACATGCTTTACGACACCGGCATAGGCAAAGAGGGCTATTCCATCATCGGGCAAAATAAAGTAGACGAAATTCTTTCCCCAAAAAACGAAGACCGCCGCAAGATTTTCGAGGAAGCGGCGGGCATCTCCAAGTTCAAGAGCCAGAAGAAAGAATACGAGAGCAACATCGAAAAATACAACTTGAATATCGAGCGGCTGGCCGGCGAAATCGCCCTACTTGAAAGCCGCCTGCGCCCCTTGAAAAGTCAGGTGGAAAAGAAAAAGCGCTACGACGAGGTGGCGTCAGAGCTCAAGTGGTATGACATCAACTATTTTATTTATAAATATTACAAAAACCAAGCCGACAAGGCCAAGCACGCCGGCCGCCTTACCGAGGTAAACGCCGAGCTTAATGCGCTGGAGGCCGAAAACGCCGTCGCCACCAAGGACTACGAGGCGGCAAAATTCATCTTTTCGGAAACCGACGCCGAAATAGCGACTGTAAACGCCGAGCTTCTTGACCTCAAGGTCAGCCATATGGAAAAGGTCGGCGACGTCAACACCAAGATTGAGCGTCTGCGCGCCGCCGAGGACGAGGAGCGTCGGCTAAATTCGCTGATTTTGGAAAACGGCGAAAAAATCGCCGCCGCCAAAGATAAAATTGAATCCGCCACCTTAGCTAAAGAAATAAAAATGTCGGCGCTCAAGGCCAAGTCGGACAGGCTGAAAGAGGTCGAGGAAGAGCGCGAGAAACTGACGAAAATCTTGAGTGAAAGCGAGGTGTCCTACGCCGATGCCGCCTCCCGCATTTCGGGCGACCTCGAGCGGCTCTACGAGATTAAAGCAAACTTGCAACAGTATATAAAGCTTAGGGACTTAAAGCGCGAACTGCTTGAAAAACAGCGCGCATCTTACGAGGTAAAATCGCAGAGGCTGGCGTTTGAAAGGGCGTCTGCCACGTCCGAGGAAGCTAAAATCCAGCGGCTGAGCAGAGAAAAAGCCGAAGCCGCGGCAAGGCTAACGGAGCTCAACCGCGCTAAAGCGGAAGCGGAGGAGTCGATAGCGATTTTTTCCGACGACTATCTAAAGCTCAACACACAGCTCTCCGCCTCGCTCAAGAGCTTGGAATTTTTAGAGCAGAGCAAGCGCGACTACAACGCCTATCAGGAGGCCGTCGCGAGCTTGATGAAAGAAAAGAAATTCAACGCCGAGCTTTCCTACCGCATAATCGGCACCGTCGCCGAGCTGCTCAAAGTTCCCAAGGAATACGGCGAGGCGATTGACTCCGCGCTCGGCATGACGCTTCAAAATATTGTAACTCCCAATCAAGAGGACGCCAAATACCTCATCAACGTGCTCAAGCAAAAGCAATACGGCACCGTCACTTTCCTTCCGATGTCGGCAATCAGGCCCTTTACGCTCGACTCCCGCTATGACGTTGCGCTCAACGAGAGCGGCGTCCTCGGCATAGCCGCCGACCTTGTCGCAATAGAGGAAAAATATAAGCCGCTACTTTTCCACCTCCTCGGCAACACAGTGGTGGTCGACAACGCCGAAACGGCAATAAGGCTCTCTAAAAAATATCAAAGCGGCTTCAAGATGGTGACGCTCGACGGCAGCATTTTCCACAGAGGCGGCGCCATGACGGGCGGCAGCAAGCGTTCCTCGGGCTCCCGCATACTCCAGCAGGAAAAGCAGATATTGGAGCTTCAAAAGAGCGTCGAGACGCTCAAAAAACGGATTGAAGCAATCGAAAAAGCCAAAGCTGCGGCGGCTTCCGATTTGAAATCGGCGCAGGAAAGCCTCCAGCAGACGATAGAGCTCATCAACGAAACTTCCACCGCGCTCGCGGCATCCCGCGAAAGGCTGGAAAAGGCCAAGGACATCATCTCCTCGCTGGGCGAAGAGGTGGAGGCAGAATCGGCCGAAGTCGCCGCGCTCGACGCCGAAGTCGCCAAGCTTTCGGCGGAAATCGAGAGCATCGATGCGCTCGAGGCGTCGGCGCTCAAAGAGAAGCAATTCAAAGACGAGCTTTCCAGCAAAACCTACGGCGAGCTTGACGAGGTTCGGCGCAAAAAAGACCTTTACGTGACCGAATCGACCATGTTAAGGGTCGATATTGCAAAAATCGAGAGCGAACTCGAGCAAATCAGAAGCGATATTTCGCGCATTGAATTTGAAATCGGCGACCTTGAAACCGACACCGCGGAGAAGCGTGAACAGCTTTTGGCGATAAAGGACAGGATTGCCGCGATATCGGGCGAGCTCAACGCCAGCAAGCCCTCGGGCGAGGCAACCGAAAAGATAACGGCGCTCGAGGCTAAGCTTGCCGAGCTCACCGATACCAAAAAGACTTTCCAGACGGCGATGTCCGATCTTGAAGAAAAGCGCGGCCTGCTTTCTGCGCGTATAAACGAGCTGACTATCGCCAAAATCAAGGCGGAGAGCGCGGTGGAGCGGATAACAGAGGATATGCAAAAATCCGCCGAATACATAATGGAAGAATACGGGCTCGACTACGAGAGCGCGCTGAGCCTTAAGTCGGAGGAGTTCGACAGCGTGGGCGCCGAAAATAAAATCAAGAGCTTAAAACGCGACATCACGGTTTTGGGCGAGATAAACCACAACGCCCTCGCCGACTTCGAGAGCGTCAACCTTGAATACGAGCAGCGCGTCCGTGACCGCGACGACATGGTGGAGACCGAGGCCTCGCTCCAAAAGCTTCTCGCCGACTTAATAAAGCGGATGACCAAACAGTTCGTCGACACCTTTGAAATTATCAACAAAAACTACGGCGAGGTCTTCCGCGAGCTGTTCGCCGGCGGCAAGGCTTCTTTGCATTTAGTGTTGGAGGAAGGCGCTTCGCCGCTTGACTGCGACATTGAAATAAAAGGCAACCCGCCGGGCAAAACCGTCAGCAGCCTCACCAACCTTTCGGGCGGCGAACGCTCCATGGTCGCCATCTCCATCTTTTTCGCCATCATGAAGATGAAGACTATACCTTTCTGCGTGCTCGACGAAATAGAATCGGCGCTCGATGACACCAACTGCCGCCTTTTCGCCGAATGCCTGAGAAAGTTCTGCGACAAGTCGCAGTTCATCGTGATAACTCACAAAAAGCCGACGATGGAATTCGCCGACCAGCTCTACGGCGTCACCATGGAGGAGCGCGGCGTCTCAAAGACGGTGTCGGTCATGCTGTCGGAGGCATTGAAGCAGGCGTCGGAGAGCAAGAAAACGGCGTAAACAAAAACCAAAATGAACAAATGGAAGCGATCAAGCTAAAAAAACTATGAGCATTTTCAAAAAGATAGCCGACGCTCTTAAAAAGACGCGGGACAACCTCTCTCAAAAACTTTATATGGTGTTTTCGGCGCGAAAGCTTGACGAAGACTTTTACAGTGAGCTGGAATTCGCCTTGATTTCGGCCGATATAGGTCCCGACACCGTCGCCACCATCATCGAAGAATTCAAGAAGGAAATATTCAACCGCAGGCTCAAGGAACCCGCCGAGGCCAAAGAGCTTCTGAAAGAGATAATGCTTTCCGAGATTGATTTCGAAATCGAGGAATATACCTATCCTTTAGTGCTCTTAATTTCGGGCGTCAACGGCGTGGGCAAAACCACGGCGATAGGAAAGCTCGCCAACATCTTCAAAAACCAAGGCAAATCGGTGGTGGTCGCCGCCGCCGACACCTTCCGTGCAGCCGCTTCCGAGCAGCTCGAGATTTGGGCAGAGCGCGCCGGCGTCAGAATCGTCAAGCACGGCGAGGGGAGCGACCCCGCCGCCGTCGTCTTCGACGCCTTGGCCTCGGCCAAAGCGCGCGGCACCGACGTCGTCTTGGTGGACACCGCGGGACGGCTCCACAACAAAAAGAATTTGATGGAAGAACTAAAGAAAATCAATCGCCTCATCCTTAGAGAAATGCCCGACGCCGACTACCGCAAGTTTATAGTTTTGGACGCCACGACCGGCCAAAACGCGGTTGCCCAAGTTGATATTTTCGGCGAGGCCATCGACGTCGACGGCATAATTTTGACCAAGCTCGACGGCACCGCCAAGGGCGGCGTGGTCTTTACCATTTCGAGTGAGAAGGGCATACCCGTGGTATACGCCGGCGTGGGCGAAAAAATCGACGATTTGCTTGCTTTCGACGCCTCCGCTTTCATAGAGTCTATTTTTTAACAGACGGTTTCCGATTTTTTTCCGTTTTACCGCGGGGAGTTCTCCGCGGTTTTTAATATTAAATAAAATATCGGTTTCTTTGGGAAATTAGGACTTTTTCTGCCCAAAGGATATTTTTTTGAACCGAAATTGTCGCACTTTCCGTTACATTATAAAATAAGATATATTAAATTTTACAAAGCAGTTGAAATGTGCCATTTGATTTGGTAAAATATATATGGGGGCAAAGCATCGGTGTTGTTGCTCCCCATTTACACTTTTAGATAAAAATTACAACACTTATTTAACAACTAGGGAAGGACACCATGAACTTTAAAATCGGACTTGATTTGGGAACGGAGACCCTCAAAGTTTGTTTCGCCGCCATCGGCGAATCGGGCAAGGCCGTTTACGGTAAAGCGGACAGTCTTTCCGAATTGCCGGCGATGGGCTACTTTGAGCTTGAAAGCGGAAAGTGGATTTTCGGCGAGAAAATCTTTATCGGCGCCTCCGAACGCTACGAAACGCTTGTCAGAATTAAGGAGCTACTCAAGCTTTTGGACGACGACAGCACGGCTGAATGCTACCATTCCGGCAACACTTTCAAAAAGTTCGGCGCCGAACTCAGCCGTTCTTTGAGCGGCCATTACGAACCCGATTTCACCGCGTCAAACACGCCAAAAAGCGTTGCCGAAAAGTTTTTCAAATACGCCGTCGAGGTCTACATAAAGAGCGCCTTTGATAAGATGCCGCTAAAAGAAACGGCCGACCGCCTCACTAAAAAATGTGTGCTCACCTTCCCCCAAAACGCGGGCGACCGCTATAAGCGGGAATTAGTGCGGCTTGCCGAATTTGCCGGCCTCGAGGTCGAAAAATGCCTTTCCGAGCCCACCGCCGTCGGCCTTTACGCTGCCGAACTCAACCGCGAAAGATATAAAGACACTTCCGCGCTCGTCGTCGACATCGGCGAATCGCGCGTTTCCGTCGCCGAAATTTACTATAACTATGTCGGCTTTCCCGAGACGCGCAGGTATGTCGCGGGTAAAAACGTCGGCGGCAAGGACTACGACGAGGCGGTCAAAAACTACGTTATTTCGGAATGCGGAATAGTGGACGAGATGCCCGCTTTCCAAAAATTCAGCTTAAACCGCAACATAAAGATAGCCAAGGAGTTTTTGCAGCACATCGATCCCGCCGTTGTCGAGTGCGACAGCCTTGCGGTCAACCACGTCAATTTGAGCCGAGCCACTTTCGCGCGCCTCACCGACAATATAACGGCGGAAATAGCTGGCGCGGTCAAAGAGAGTTTGGTAAAATTCGCGGCGGCGTCGCGCATCATACTTTCGGGCGGCTGTTGCCAATCGGCCGCGCTCCAACTCGCGGTAAAGCAGGCGACGGTGATGCCCTCGAGAGTGACGGCGGTGGACACGCTGGGGCGCGATAGTAAGCTTTTCGACATGGGCGCCGTCTATGCCGCGGCGGCGGGCGCCGCGCTGTTTTCGACCGGCCTTTATAAGACCATTGACGTCACCGCCCGCTCCTACGGCGTCGAAGTGTTCGACTCTTCAAAACAACAAGACGTTTTGTCCGTCATTATACCCAAAAACACGCCGCTTCCTGCCAAGGTGACTAGGCGTTACAGCACTTACTCCTCCACTCAAAGGGTGGTAATCAGCGTCCACTCCACGCTCGCCGAAACCAACGTCCCCATCGGGCGCGAGACGGCGCTACTCTGCCGCGAAAGCATCGACCTTCGCCGCGGCGTCTACAAGGGCTTTCCGCTCGAGGTGACGATTACCGTTGACGAAAACGGCATAGGCCGCGCCAAAATCGCGGCGGGCGGCGTCACATTTTCGGGCGCCAGCTTCGAAGTGATAAAGAAGAGCTAGGCGCAGATAAATACTAAACCGTATGAAACGGTTTAATCAATAGCCGAAACGAAACGATAAGCGGATAAGCTTAACCCTTAAATAAAAGGGGGTAAATATGAAAGCGCGTTATCAAGGCCAGGCCGAGCTCGGCCTCGCAAGCTCCAATCCCGTCGAATACGCCGCCAAAAAGCCCTTTTTGGACGGAGCCGAAAAGCTAGACAAGAAGGACATTTTCGACAGCCTTGTCATTCCCGCCGCCGAATACGGCCTCCGCGACTACGAGATTGAGGGCGAGACCAAGCGAATCGGCATCAAAATGAACAACTACATACACACCGGCGGCTCGCCCATTTTAGACCATCAGGTTGCGGCGGCTCAAAAGTTTCTTTCCGATTTTAGGGGCGTCGGCGTGCTTGCCGACGAGGTCGGCATGGGCAAGACGATTGAGGCGGGCGTGATTATAAGCGAGCTTGCCGAGCGCGGGCTGATAAGCTCGATGCTGATTGTCGCCGACAACATGGACAACTGGCGCGAGGTGCTTTTAGGCAAGTTCGGCGTGCCCGAAATAACCGAGGTCAAGACCGCCGACGACATTAACGCCAACTGCGTGAACAAACAGCCGCAACGCCCCATGATTATGACGCTCGACGACTTCTGCGCCCTTAGGACGACGCCGCTTTCGGGTGTCTGCTTCGACGTCATAGCCGTTGACGAGGTGCACAACTTCGGCATACGCGACGAATACAAGCGCGGCCTCCACGTGCTGTCCTATTTGATGCGGATTAAAAATCAAAAGAACATTCCCTACTGCATTTTAGTGTCGGGCACGCCCCACAACGGCAACCTCAACACTATGTTCAATCTTTGGTATTTCATCTCCCGCCACGGCGAAATCGAGTTCGGCGAGGACGGTGAGGCCGCCGACGCCAAGATGAGCGCCGCCATGCAGGCCGCCAAGAAACACTACACCGACTATCTCTGCAACGGCGCCAACACCATCGCCGAGTTCATCGAAAACTGGAAAAAAACATTGCTCGAAAGCAAATACGCCGAGGCCTATAAGGCGGCGCGGCCGGCGATTATCGAAAACCTGAAGCGGGCGAAAATTCTCAAGCCCGAAGAAAAGACCGTCCGAAGCATCTTCCTTTCCGACGAAAAAAACAAGGCGATAAAAGACGACATAAGGAACATTACAGCCAAGAAATACCGCGACCTTCTCGGTTCGTTTATGATTCGTCAATCGCGCGCCATACTTAACCGCGCCGTCAAAAAGAAGGCAAAAAACTACTATTTCTGTCCCGTCAAATCGGAGAGCGGCAAGGTGACGCTCGAGCACACGGGCTCGGCTCGCTCCTACTTCGTCAGTGACAAAACTTATTCGATTGAACTCGACTACACCGACTTCTACGGCGATTCGGCGGTGGAGTGTCAGGGCAGAAAACTTTCGCTCGACAAGTTCTTCGAGCTCGTCTATCCGGGCAAAAAGACCGATGCATCCGAGGGCAGAAGAGAGGACTTTGACGTTTTGAAGGAGCGCCACATCGGCAAGACCTCCTTGATTTTTAAGACGCTCGACCAAATCGCCGATTTCGGTGCGGAGGGCCGCACGCGCGCCGCCTGGCTAAATTTCTACCGCGACAAATTCGCCGAATTTCAGCCCGAGTGCCAAAACCTTATCGAGCTTATCGACTCCACCGTCAAGGGCTCCGACGAAATATTCGAGGAAAAGGCCGAAAAATTCATTCTGGAAGCCGACGCCCACCCCGACGACTCTATTATAGTATTCTTCGACTACGACGCCGCCGACGAGCGCCGCCGCGCCGAGCCCGCCAGGCTTTACCGCTATCTCATAAAAAAGAGCGAAATCGAAGAAAAAGCAAAAAGAGTGCTTGAAAGAGTGGTTTTCTCCAAGAGCTACGGCAGCAGCGACGCCGCCGCCGAGGAGTTTTTAAAACGTCAAAAGGCCGTTCTCTTCGCCGACGGCAAGCTCAGCGAGAGTTATAACCTGCAGTTTAAGTGCCATGTCGTCATCAACTTTTCCGTCTGTTACAGTCCCATCAAGATGGACCAGCGGATAGGCCGCGTCGACCGCCTCGGCCAAGACAAAAACATCGAGATAATCTCATTCGCCGTCATGAGCGACATCGAGGGCTTCATTCTTTCCTTCTTCAACAAAATAGGGCTGTTCGGCGCGTGGAAGGACGACATCATTTTGGTGACGGGCTGCGACAACGCCAACCTCACCATGATGTATTGCAAGCGATGCAGCATGATTTACCTGTATCTCGGCGGACAGTCCACCGAAAACGAGCGCTGTTCCTGCGGCGCCGACCTCGCCGTCATGGCCAAGACGATGGACTATGAGTGTTCCAAGTCGGAGTGCAACTTCAGGGTTATGCGGCGAAAGACGCCGAACTCCTACGTCTATACCTGCTATATAGACAATGACGCCAAGCTCGCCGCCGTCGAAAACGGCGGCAAATCCGAGGCCTATATCTGCGACAAGCGCTGCGCCCTCAAGCATTGCGGACGCATTAAAGGCAGCGCCGACAAGTGCGCTATTTCGGAATATCTCGACAAACCCGAGACCAACATCAACATTTTGAGAAAGGCCTGCGCCGACTGCCGCGCTCAAAACAAAAACCTCTGCGTCTCCTGCGGCATCGACATCGATGTTTTGGGACGCTACCCGGGCGGGCAGAACCACATTTCCTGCGCCAAATGCGTCAACCAAAGCTGCAAGCCCTTTGAGGTCAAGGTGACGGGTGACTGCCCCAAGTGCGGCGCCGCCTTAAGGCCGAGGACGCCCACCACTTTCGATTCCTTTATCTCCGTCATATGGGAGGAAAAGAAGAACTTTTTGCCCAACTTCGAATATGAAACCGAAAAAATCGGAAACATCGTCGAAACGCTGCGCTATATCCCCAAAAGGCGGGAATAAGGTGGGCGCAGCAGCCTGAAAAGCGGAGCTTAGGTGAGTTATGAAAACGATAAAAATCAGCGATAAAGAGACTTTCGACGCGGTTTACGGCCTCATCGAAAACTGCCTTCCTTCAAGCGGCGGCTATTTTTGCGAGAACGGCAAAATCCGCTCCGGAGATACGCTGTTCGTGTTTTCGGAGGAAGGGGAAGATGGCGGCGGCGAAGAAGCCGCCAAGGCCTTCGGCCGCTTTGATGTTTTGAAAGCACGGGGCGCCGCCGTCCAAAATTCGGCCAAGCTTTGGGACGCCTTCGTGGCGAATGTGCTCGACGACTTTTATAAGGACAACGCCTACCTCGTCTACAAGCCGATTGAAAGCCGCGCCGACGCCGCCGTTCAAATCGAAATGGTGAAAAAACTGGTCGAACTCCTCAATCCCGAACTCTTCCGCGAGAACACCAAGCTCGAGATAAAGCCCGACAGCAAGGTCAACGACCTCGTCTACGAAGTGGCGGTCAAACTTAAAATGCGGCTGGGCGGCGAACCCGTCTCCGTCATTAACAAATTTTACATAGAGGACACGTCCGACGGACTCCGAGCGGTATCAGGCGCGAGATGCCGCATGCTTTACCTCCAAATCAACGAAAAAATCAAATCCGCGGCGGCGGTCAAAGAGGCGGCGGCATCCGACTTAGCGCCTATAACGGGCGGCGCGGCTTCCGAAATCATCAAGGTGATAAGCGAACTTCTCGCCAGCGAGGACGGCTTTCAGGACTATCTCACGGGCGAGGCCGAGAAAGCTTTCTACGGCTATGCCGAAAAGCAAAAAGAGATACTTGAGAGCGCCGAAATCGAGGAAATCACCTGCTCCGACGCCAAGCTCCGCTATATAGCCGCGCTGACGCTCCTTAATAAGTCTTACATCTGCTCGAGCTTTGTCGGCGGCAAGGAAAAGCGGCTGTTCCGCTTCGCCTTCAGCGCCTCCAACGCCATAACCGCCGTCTGTTTGCAGTGCGGCGAAACTCTTATTTCCTCTAACGTCTTTACGGTTACGGCGGGCGACGTCACGGCAAGCGTCACGCTCGACACCGCCAAATATGCCGAGGGCTTCGGGCTTGACGACCCCAAGAATAACCCGCTTGCCAAAACCTACGGCGAGAGAGAGCGGTTCGGCCTGCTTTCCAACCCCTTGAGCGAGCACAGCTTTATGGTGTCGTGCGACCTCGGCCGCGGCGTCCGCTGCGTCACTTTCGCCTGCAAGAACAAGCGCGTGACCTGCAATAAGGCGGGCTGCGGCGCCGCCATCTGCACCGAATGCCCCGAGGATATGGTGACGGTCAGGCTAGTGAGCAGGGGAGGCGGCGTCACCGGCACCGAATATCTCCACACGCCCTGTTTGGTATTTTGCTACGATACGCTGTCGCTCCTTCCCGAAGACGAAACCAAGCTCTGCGCCTGCTGCGGCAAGAGATATTCGCTGTCCTATTTCGAGGACGGCTCGCCGCATTGCGGCTTCTGCGCCTCCGTCATAAGCCCCGACCGTTACGACTCCGGCGTCCGCGCGCGGTTTAAGTATATCTACCGCCGCCACCGCGATATGCTGCCGCTTGCTTTAAGGCGCCGCGGCAACTTCTGCAACGAAAACCAGTATATGATTCTTTTCGCCGTCGGCGGCAAGGCGCCCAAGGCGGCGAAGAATCAAAAGGACGGCGCGGTTGCCGAAATGGCGGGCGCCGCCCAAAACGGGAGATCAAAGATAAGGTATTTCCTGTTCGACAAATTCGCGCCCGAGAACTCGGCGCCGAGCGGCTTAATGAGCCTTAAAGAAGTCAACAAAGGGAAAACAGGTAACGAGGTGGGAAGATGATTTATAAAAGCAGAAAAGCATCATTCAACCCTTTGCCGCCCGCGCAATACGATGACGGCTATAAGGAGCTGGCGCGCTATACCGAGCTAGCGGCCTCGGCGCGGAAGGGCGTCGTTATCGCGGCGGGCATCGCCGCCTTCGCCGCCCACTTATTCACCGTGGTGATGTCGCCCATTTTGGAATTCGACACCGCGGTGTTCGTCATTTACTGCTTTTTACTGGCCGCTGACACGCTGTTTTTGGCGCTGTCATTTTTCACCAACTTCCGCTTCCGCTACGCCGGACGCGTCGTCGCCGTCTATCTCGCGGTATCCTTTTTACTAACGGCGGCGATTGTAACGGCGGGACCTATATTCAACCGCCATATCTTCACGGTGGCGGGCGTTAGTGCAATCTCCGTCACCCACGTCATGCTGTGGGCGGCGCTCATTTATTCGTTGCATTTGACGAGAAAATACAACCGCCGTCCCCGCGCCGCGGTATTGGGCTTGACCGCCGCCACAACTGCGCTGGCCGCCTTCATGCTCTGCGTCGCCTTTTTGGGATTCTTCGGGCAGGGCGGCAGGCTGGTGGGCGGCGAAAGGACAGTCCTCTACCGCCTCGAGCAGGACGACGGCGGCAGCTATTACGTCGCCGACGGCGTTCTCGGCGGCACGGGCTCGCGCGCCGTCATAGCTGACACCTTCAACGGCCTTCGGGTTAAAGCTATAAACTGCGGCATGTTCTCCTCGACCGGCCTCGACCTCGTTGAAATAGAGGGCGATACCGTTCCCGAGTTCGTCAACATGGCTGCGCTTTCCTCGATAAATCCCAACCTTTCGGTTCAGGTGGCGTTCGAGGTCATCGACGAGCTCAAAGAAAAGCTTTACGAAGACGACGTTTTTGCCGAGCTTTCGGGCGGCAGGCGCCGCGCCTTTCTTTCGGCGCTGGTGCCCAAGGTCGAGGACGACGAAATTTACGTCACCTTCATAAACGACCCCGACACCACGCCCTCGCAACTCAAGCAATATATCCCCACCTTCAAGGCAAAGAAGGGCACGGCGTTCCGCCTTACCGATTTAGGCTTGTATTATAGGGAATTAGTCGAAAACAGATTGAACTTGCAATGGTGCTACGACACTGCCAAAGCCTACAAGCATGCGATAGGCGAGCTGAAATACGACGGAATACCCTTAATCGGAAGCGTCATCAACAACTCGGCGCGCGTCACGGTATCGTTCGAGAAAGTCTACAAGCTCACTATGAAAAAAGGCGACTATGCTTACTTAGGCGCGTGGACAGATACGCATTACATAACCAAGAGTCGCGACAGCGGCATCGACTTCAACCCGCCGCGGCCGGGCTGCCGGCTCACGTGGATGATTAAATCCGCAAGCGCGGACTTCCGGCAGGTGGGCGGCTCGGCCGCCGCCGTCATGAGCTTCGCGAGCTCTCAAAAATCGCACGACCTCACCATGAAGGCCGTCTGGACGGTCAAGACGCCCGAAATCGAAGAGTTCAAGGCGAGCGCCACCAATAACTTTGTTTACGGCGACAACATTTCGCTTTCGTCCAAAGCCAAGGCACACGAGCTTGATTTAGTGTTCTCGATTCTAAAAAACAACAGCCTAATCGAGACAGGCGCGGCCGAAACATATTCGCTAGGCGTGCTGACGCCCGAGGTCGCCCAGTATACGCTTAAGGTCAAGGCGACCGATATTTACGACAGCAACCTTTATTCCGAAGCCTCCCGCACCATCACCGTCACCGTGGCGAAAAAGACGCTCACTTTCAACTGGTCGGTTGCCGGCGATTTGGTCTACAACGGCGAAGAAAGAACGATAAACTGCGATTTTGACGACTCACAGCTTGTCGGGGACGACACGCTCGACTACGATTACACGCTGAAAAAAGCCAAAAACGCCGGCTCTTATACCTCTAATGTCGTGCTTTCGGGCGATTCCGCTCAAAAGTATATTGCCTCGGCCGCTACCGCTTCATTCTCCTTCACCATTCAAAAGAAGGCGGTTGACGTCAGTTGGGGCGCGACGGCGTTCACCTATAATGGCGAGGTGCAGGCGCCGACGGCCGCCGCTGTGGGCGTGGAGGTGGACGGCGCGCTGGCGCTGGTCGTTTTGGGCGGGCAGAAGAACGCCTCGGCCTCGCCCTACACCGCAAGCATCGACCTTGACGCGCTCGACCCCAACTATTCCTTGAACAATCCCACCGTCGAGTTTAGCGTATCCCCGCTCGCCGTGTCGGTTGTCTGGGGCGGGACGGAGTTTATTTACAACGGAGCCGAGCAGGCGCCGACGGCGTCCGCCGAGGGCATACCCGCCGACGGCGCGCTTCCCGTCACGGTATCGGGCGCTCAAAAGAACGCCTCGGTCTTTCCTTACACCGCGACGGCTTCGACGACAAACACAAACTATGCGCTGACCGGCGCCACGGCGGAATTCAACATCGCGCCCAAGACTGCCGCCGTAGTTTGGGGCGAACTGGAATTTACCTATAACGGCTATCTCCAGAAGCCGACGGCATTTATCGAGGGCGAGGGCGCCGACGGCACGATAGCGCTCACCGTTTCGGGCGGGATGAAGAACGCCTCGGCCGAGCCCTACACCGCGACAGCCTCGACCACAAACACCAACTATACGCTTATGGGCGAAACCGCCGCCTTCACCATTTCGCGCGCCGCCGTCGCCGTCGTTTGGGGCGAAACCGAATTTGTCTATAACGGCATGGAGCAGCAACCCGAGGCCTCGGCAACGGGCGTGGGAGATGACGGCGCGCTCGATTTGACTGTGACGGGCACGGGAGTCAACGCTTCGGCGACGCCCTACAACGCCTCGGCTTCGACCGCCGATACCAACTACACGCTTTCGTCCGTCGAGGTGGAATTTTTGATTAAGCCGCGCGAAGTCGAAGCCGTTTGGGGGCAAACCTCATTCGTCTACAACGGCCTTGAGCAAAAACCGACGGCGACCGCCCAAGGCGCCGCTTCGGACGGCACCCTCGTTTTGACGGTCTCGGGCGGACAAATCAACGCCTCGTCCGCGGCTTACGTCGCCACGGCCTCGACCGAAAACACCAATTATCAGATTGCCAACGCCACTGCCGAATTTACGATAGCGCCCAAAGCCGTTGAAACGGTTTGGGGCTCCGCCGCTTTCACCTACAACGGAGCGGAGCAGAAACCGGCGGCCTCCGCCGACGGCATACCCGCCGACGGCGCGCTCACGGTAACGGTTTCGGGCGGGCAGAAAAACGCTTCGGCCTCGCCCTATATTGCGACGGCAAGCACGCCCAATACCAACTACACGCTTTTAAGCAACACCAAGGAATTCACAATTTCGCCTTGCGAGGTAGCGGTGGAATGGGGCGAAAGCGACTTCACCTATAACGGCTACGAGCAAAAACCTGCGGCATCCGCCGACGGCATACCCGCCGACGGCGCGCTCACGGTAACGGTTTCGGGCGGGCAGAAAAACGCTTCGGCCTCGCCCTATATTGCGACGGCAAGCACGCCCAATACCAACTACACGCTTTTAAGCAACACCAAGGAATTCACAATTTCGCCTTGCGAGGTAGCGGTGGAATGGGGCGAAAGCGACTTCACCTATAACGGTTACGAGCAAAAACCTGTGGCGGCCGCCGCGGGAGTGGGCGGTGACGGCATCTTATTCCTTGAAGTTTCGGGCGGGCAGGTCAACGCTTCGACCGAGCCTTACACCGCAACCGCCTCGACAGTGAACACCAACTATACGCTGACTAACGCCACCAAGCAGTTTACCATCTCCAAAAAGACGGTTTCGGTCAACTGGGGAGCGACGACGGCCGTCTATAACGGCGGGATCCAAAATCCCACGGCCATCGCGGAAGGCGTCTTCGCCGACGGCACGCTCGCTTTGACCGTTACGGGCGGCGGCAAGGACGCTTCGGCAACGCCTTACACCGCGACGGCGTCCCTCGCCGACACCAACTATACCTTGACGAATGCCACGACCGAGTTCACTATTTCGCCGCTCGAAGTCGCCGTAGTCTGGGGAGAAACGAGCTTAATATTTAACGGGCTTATTCAGAAGCCTGCGGCAAGTGCGGACGGCGTTCCCGCCGACGGCGCACTCACCCTCGAGGTTTCGGGCGGCCAAATCAACGCCTCAAGCGAGCCATACACCGCGACGGCGTCCCTCGCCGACACCAATTACACGCTGACGAACGACACGACCGAGTTCACCATTTCGCCGCTCGAGGTCGAAATCGAGTGGTCGGCGGTGGAATTCTTTCATGACGACGCGCCCCATGCGCCCGAAATAACCAACGAGCTCTTGGGCGAGGTCGCTTATGCTTATTTTGCGGCCGGCGGCGAAATCGAATATTCCGCTCTCATCGAAATAGGCGTCTACACCGTCATCGTCACCGATTTAAGCGGCAACTACACCTTCATCAACGCCGAAACGGAGTTTGAAATCGTGGGACCCTAAAATTAAGATGAAGCGCTTTAATACGCGAGTAACGGTTAACCGAAACCAAAAAAGCTCGCGCTAATCCGCGGGCAAACCCGAAAAACGGAAAGCAAAGACAAAGAATTACAATACAGTTGAAAAGTGTTCTATAAAAGCCAACTAACCCCCGCAGGATTTGAGGTTGAGTAAAAGAGGCGGATATGTATTGCCATAAATGTAAAGCCGAAAAAGATAAAAAACCTTTCCAGACGGCGAGAAACAAGCTCTATTGCCCCGACTGCCTGGCGCGGCTGTTCCCCGATGAGGAAGCCGTCAGCGTGACGCCCGAAAACACCGCCATGTTCACAAAGTCGGAGATTTTGTTTTCGGAGGGCTCGCTTGAGAAGAGAAGGGAAGCGCTTGCGCTCTGCCGAAGCGCCGCAATGCTACGAAACCCCTATGCCATCGTCAACACCGGCTATTATTACGAGCGCGGCTTTTTCCACTCCCAAAACGACGGCGAGCGAATAAGGAACGCCTTTGAATGGTATGATATAATTGCCTCGCGCGACAAAGTCTACGGTGCTCAGGTGCGCTTAAAGCCGCCCTCTGCCGGCGAGGACGACTCGGTGCCCGAGAACTTGGTGGAAACGGCAGTCTACAACATTTTTTGCCTGCTTCAAAGCGACTCGGCGAGCGTCTTGGAAGGGCTTTTGAAACTTTCCAAAAACGAGGCGTCCAAGCTTCTTGCTAAGAGGCTGGGGCTTTCATACAGCGCGCAGACCGCCTCTTCGCCGATGAGGGCGGAGGGCGCGGCGGCATTTTTGGAAAAGACCAAAAACCGCGAGGTTTTGTTTGGCGCGCGCGAGCTCGACGCCGCGTTTATCGCCGAATTTTCCGAGCTTGCGGCGGGGGAAGGCAAGCAGCAGGCCGCCGACTTCGTCAAGGCCTACGACGTCCGTCTGGGTTACAGCGTCGAGGGCAAGGGCTGGCAGGGCTTTAACCCCGCGGGGAACGTCAACGACTTTTTAGGTAAATTGAACTTCGCCGACAAGAAAAAGAAAATTTTCCTTGCCTACTGGAAAAAGGGCGAGGCGAAAATTGCCTACAAAGCCGACGTCAATAATAATTCCAAGTTCAAGAGGTTTAAGGTCCGGTTGTCGGAGAGAAGCTTTTTAGAAGCGCTTTCCGAGCTCGGCCTCGGCCGCGAAGGCGCGGCGCGCGGCATTCTCAACGACTACACCGCCGACGACGCCATAGTGGCGCATTACTATCGCGACGGCAGGGAGGAGGCCGAGGCCGACTTCGCCGCCGAGATAAAGAGCCTCTGCCTGTAAGTTTGCGTTAAGACAAAGTTTTAGCGAACAAAACCGAATTTTATGCGGTAATATTAAGACAAGCAGCATTATAAAATCAGCGATTTAGTCCGCATAGCGGATTTACATAAGGACAACATGGACGAACTTAAACTAAAGCGCGAAATTAAAGAACAGCTCACCGCTTCGGGCTTGAATATAAAACTGCCCGGCGAGAATTTTTGGAACTCGCTGTCGGTGGACGGCTCGCTCGCAGTCAAAGCCTACGCCGCCATAAAAGCGGCGCTGCTCGGGCTTTCTTTGGGCGAAGGGGCATCCGAGGTCAAGGGCGATATAGCCTTGGTTTTGAAAATTTGGGGAAAGGCGCTTTTACAGGAAAACGAGGGCGCGGCGGAGGCGTTTATCAGAACGCTGTCAGACGTCGCCGAGAAATACAATTCGAGGGAGGTAAAAAAAGTGAACATCAAAGAGACGGTTAAGGCATACCTGACCGAAACGATAGGCTGCGTAAGGCAGATGCAGCGGCATAAAAGCGATTTTATTTTTACCGACGAGCAGTATGGCGCCATAATAAACAGCTTGCTTCTTGCCGCGAACCTTTTAAATAAGGCGGTCGATGTTCGCTCGCCCGACGCCGTAGCAATCGGCAAAAAGATGATGAGCGTCATCGAGCGCTGCCGCACCGAACTCTATGCCAGCACGCTGACGCCCGAGAGCAGCCGAACGCTCGTCGAGCTCATTTCGCTTGCCGAGTCTTGGGGACGCCTTGCCAACGTGACGCAAAAAAAGGACGCATCCCTTGCCGCGCCCGCCCCCGATATGCTCCACTTTTACGTGCGATGCAGCGCCGAGACGGAGCCACAGCTCAACCAGTTTTTCAAAGCCGTCGACCACCGCATTAACAAGGTGGATGAAATAATTAAGAACTACGACCGGAATTTCGAGGAGAAGCGGGAGAGATTGAAAGAGGTCTACGGCCGCCGTCAAAGCGGCGAGATTGACAAAGCCTCGGCCGACCGCGAAATAGTCAAGCTGGGCACCGAGCTCAAAGAGATTCAGGCGCGTCGGCAGGATTTCGAGGCGTCCAACGGCTCTTTTGTCAAGCTTTTGAAAAACTTCCGCGACCGCCTCGAGCAAATTTGGTTCAGGCTCAAAAACAAGGACGCCAAATTCACCTTTGAAACGCTGGGACTTATCGACTACGCTGCGCTGATGACGGCGCTCACCACGGGCGCGGAGTCCTCGGCAATCACGGCGGCGGTGGGGCGCTTCATCGACGCCAACAACAAGATTGAGGAGCGTATTGCCGCCGACAACCGTATTATCGCGCTGCTTGAGGGCACAGGCCACAAAATCAAGAGGAAGGCCGCCGAGCCTTCGGGCATCACCGAGGAGCAAAAAAACGCTTCGCTTGCCGACGACATAGCGAGCGAGTTTTTGGGGCTTGACGCCGTCGCTCCTCAACCCGAGCCAAAGAAAGAGGATTTGGCGGCCGCCGATATCGATGTTTTCGCCGAGCTCGCCGAAGTTTTGAAAAACAACCCCGCGGATATGTAAATCCAAGACTTAATGCAGTCCTTAATACAAAACCGCATAAATTTTTAGATAAAATTTTCAGATAAAAAAATAGGGATAAAGCGAGGTAAAAAAATGTCCGAGCAGAAAATGATGGAAACCATGACCGAGGGTCAGCGCCAAGCCGAGCTGATGCTGGGCAAAATCAAGCTTCAGGAAAAGAAGGAATATCTCGACGAGCGCGTCGACGGGCTTATAGAGGAATATCTCGAAAACCTAACCCAATACGGCGAGGAGAACAGCCTCGTCATCATTCAGGGAACGCTTTTGAACATAATCGTCGAGCTTCAGGAAGTGATGGGGCTCGTCACCACCATGGCGCTTACGATGGAAATCTTGGGCGAAGCGGTGGGACTTATCGACGATTCGCTCCTTATGATTGACGACGTTTTCAAGAGCGGCATCGCCTCGGGCAAGCGGCTCAAGATTTTCCAAAACAAGCGCAACATGAACCGCTATATCAGAAGCTGGCGCCGCCGCATCAAGTATTTGCAGAACATTTACCGCGGCTCCATCAAGATTTCGCAGTCGCTCGCCAAAATGCTGACGGGAATGTCCAAAAACCTGCTTTTACCGCCCAAAAAGAAAGGCAAGAATGCGGACGCTATACCCGCCGGCGTCTTAGGCGACAAGGCCAAAGCGCTGGTTGCGAAAAAGGCCGCCCAAATGTCGGGCGATGCCGCAGCAGCCGCGCCCGCCGCTCCTTCCTTCACTCCGCCCAAAGGCGGCTCGGGCGATCCCGGCGTAGGCGGGCTGGTCTAGGCTTTCAATAAACAGAGTTTTATAAAATTCAAGCTAAAAACGACGCTTTAGGGCATTGATTTTCGGATTATCTTTGTGCGGTTTCGCGGGAGGAGATAGATGGGAACGGTGAAAAAGGGAAGTGAGACGGCTAAGCCGACCATTGAGCGGCTCAAGGCGGATTATGCCGCCGCCAAGAACGCGATTGCGGCCTTGCTCAGCCAGAAAAACGACAAGAGCGCGCACAGCGACTCCGACCGCACGGCCTTGAGAAGGGCCTACCTCAGCGCGGCGCATCTTGCCAAGGCGCTCTCCGAGCGCGTCGCCGACTACGACCTTCAAGAGGCCTATCGCGACGACTTTTTAAAGCTCTCCGACGCCGCCGGCCGCTACGGCTCCGTCTATAAAAGTAAAATTCCCGACACCACTTTCGACGACGTCAAGGGACTGGCCGAGGTCAAGCGGCTCATCGACAATTTCATTTTCATCGCCCAAAACGAAAGCCTTGTCGAGGATTACAACCTTCAGGGCGGGCTGGGCGTTTTAATGTATGGCCCTCCCGGCACGGGCAAAACTATGATGGCGGAGGCCATCGCCAACGCCATGAAGCTGCCGCTGTTTATCATAACGCCCGCCGACATCTACAAATCCTACGTCGGCGAATCGGAGCAGGCGGTCAAGGCGATATTTGAAGAGTTGGAGTTTTGCGAGGACGGCGCAATACTCTTTATCGACGAATGCGAGTCCATCTTCAGCCGCCGCACCGCCGACACCAAGGACTATAAGGCGGCCGTCACCACAGAGTTGCTTCAGCGCATGAACGGTTTCGGCGTCAGCGGCGCCAAACGCATTATCATCGCGGCGACAAACCGCCCCGACGAAATCGACCCCGCCTACTTAAGATTTAAGCGTTTTTCCTATCAAATCTACATCGACCTGCCCGACGCCGAGGCCAAGGCGGCCATTATTCACGACAAAATCCCGCCGGCGGGGCTGGCTCCCGACATAACCGAGGAAATGATATTGCAAATGACAACAGAGCCCGGCAAATATTATTCCGCCGCCGACATCTGCGGAATAATCGAGGATGCCTGCATGCGCGCCATCGCCGAGATGCAGCAAAAAAAGCTGGAGAAGGCCATTCCGCTGTCAAGAGAAATGATTGAAAGCGCCTTCAAGGCAAATCCGCCCCGTCTGACCGAAGCGGCGCTCAGAATGTATAAAAACTTCAGGCTAGACAACTTAAAATAGCAAAACGCCCGACGCTCAACGAAAAATAAAAACGTTGGGGAAAGTGTAATAGGAACGTGTAAATACAAAAAACGGAGCAGTTCGCTCCGTTTTTTTGCGACCATAAAATCGCCAACCGAATTGTCGCCTTATTCTTTTATAAAAAACTCAAAGTGGGCGTTCGGCTCGGCCCTAATGGTTGAGTAATCGGTGTAAATGACCATGCCGGGAAGGGCGTCTTTTTTGCGGCGGACGCGGCGGCGTTCGGTGTAGTCGACCTCGACGGCGGCGGAGTCGGGATAGGCCGCAATTTCGGCGGCGGTTTTAAGCACTTTTGCGGGAACGGCGCGGCCGCGCGTTAAAATTACGACGTGCGCGCCGTGGCTATTTTTCTTGTGAAGCCAAACGTCGCCGCCCGAGGCTACCTTGAAGGTGATTTCCTCATTTTGGAGATTATTTTTCCCTTTTAAAATCTCGAATCCCTCAACAAGATATCTAAGCGGCAGAGAGGGGCGCGTCTTTTGCTTTGCGCCCTTGGGCTTGACTACGCCGACTTTGACAAGCTCGGTTTCGATGTCGGCTATCTCGTCGGATGCCTTAAGTTCCGAAATCTCGAGCATTACCGAATTGAGGTATTCGAGAAGTGCGCTTTTTTCTTCGAGTTGCGCCGAAAGGTGCTCGGCGCCGCGCTTTAATTTCCGGTATTTTTTGTAGTAGGCGGCGGCGTTGTCGGATGGCGAAAGCTTTATATCCAAGGGTATTGTCACCGTTTCGCCGAGGTAGTAGTCGAAAACCTCGGCCTTCTCGTCGCCGCGCTTTATGGCGTGCAAATTGCAGGTCAAAAGCTCGCCCCATTTTTTGAAGTCCTCGGCCTTTTTAGTTAGCTCAATGTCGGTCAAAATCTGTGCGGTGAGCTTTTCGAGGTTGGCGATATTTCTTTTAAGCGGCGTGACAAGCGCGCGCGTTTTTGCCTTTATATGAAGGGCGGCGGCAGTCTTTTCAAAGACTTCGTCGGCGGCCGAATTCAGCGAGTCTTTTCTTTCGAATTTAACTTTAAGGCTTAAATAAGGGCAGACAAAGTAGTCCGCCTTTTCGGAAAGCGAAACAGAGGGCGAATAAAGGCCGCTTTCAAAGGGATTGGCAAAGTCGGAAAAGACCTTGACGAGCGCGGACTTTTCGCTTTCGGACAAGGCAGGCGCGTCGGAGTCGATATTTGCGCGGAACAAAATCTCGTTGAGGGTGGCGCGGCCGAGCCCCGAAATCCTTTCATTCAAGAAGTCGCGGATGCAGCCGCCCGAAAAAGCCTCGATTAACCCGACAATCTCTTTAGAATCAAACGGAATTTTATCTTGCGGGTTGGTCTTGTAGGGCGACCTCGGTAGCACGCATTTAAGGTGGTTTTCGGCGGGCGGAATGTGCTTTATGGCGTCAAGCACAATGCCGTTTTCGTCGGTCAGCACGACGTTGGAAAACCTGCCGATAAGCTCAATATAAAGGAACCGCTGCGTGTCCTCGAAAAACTCGTTTTTGGCAGTAAATTTCAGTTCTAAAATCCTGTCGTCGAGATAGGCCGACAGCCGCTCCAATCTGGCGCCCGAAAGATGCTTTCTAAGTAGCATACAGAACGAGGGCGGAGAGGGCGGGTTTTCGCGGCGCGACGACGTCAGGTGGCATCTCGGCGCCTCGGGGGAGGCCGAAAGCACCAGCGTGCGGTTTTCTCCGCCCGCGCGGAAAGTAAGCCGAACCTCGTCGGGCTCGGGCATTGTGATTTTGTCTATTCTGCCGCCTTTAAGAGCTTCGTCAAGCTCGCGGGCGAGCGCTTTCAGCGTAAATAAATCGGATGGCACGCCGCCATTATACTACATCGGCCGGCGCTTTGCAAGAAAGCTTTTCGGCGACTAGGGCAAATGGTAAACGAGCCGGCGTGGGCTTGCGCCCGAGTTAAAGCGCAAATATATTGACTTAACTAAAAAAGAATGTTAATATATAATCCGTTCGGCAAAAAGCCGGCGGTTTTTTCATATTTTTTTATTAAGGAGTTCACATGAAATACAGCGTCGAAAAGCTTGAGGGCAGCAGAGTCAAATTCAACATCGAAATAGACGGCGAGGAATGGGAGCAGGGTATCGCGGCGGCATATCAGAAGTGCAAGGGCAAATACTCGATACAGGGCTTCAGAAAAGGTCACGTTCCCCGCAAGTTTTTGGAGGCCGCCTACGGCAAGAATCTGTTTTACGAAGACGCTTTCGACATAATTCTTCCTAAATATTATCAGGAAGTTCTCGAGCGCGAGCCCGACATCGCGCCCGTCGGCCGCCCCGACCCCGATTTGGCCGACCTTACCGACGACGGCGTCAAGTTCACCATCACGGTGACGGTCAGCCCCGAAGTAACGCTCGGCCAATACACCGGCCTCACCGTCGAAGTCGACAAAGTCGAGATAGGCGACGCCGAGGTTGACGCCGAAGTCGCGCTTGCACGCGACCGCGCGTCGCGCGTCATCGAGGCGGGCGAGGACTACGAGGCCAAGAGCGGCGACATCGCCACTATCTACTTTTCGGGCTCGGTGGACGG
>DAOTKC010000008.1:0-53519 GCA_035449045.1 Eubacteriales bacterium | reverse complement strand
ACCGAGATAAACGTCATTCCGCTCAAGGCCGACCTTTCCGGCGAGTATACCTTCAGTTTGAGCGCGGGCGATACCGTTATCAACGGCACGCTCTCCGAAAACATATTCGGCAACTGTCTCACGTCCAACATCGACCTGACCGCCGTCAAAGGCTCCATCGGCAATATTACCATCACGAGGGGAGAGGTCAGCGAGATTGTCACGCTCGAAAATAAGCTTAAAGACCTTTTGAGCTGGAAAGATGCCCTCAACATAGCCGAAAAGGAGTTTAAGGACCGCATCGAATCGGAAAAGACGGACGGTGTGTTGCCGCGCGAAATTTACGTCAAGTTTGTGCGCGATACCAAAACGCAGGACTCGCCTTATTTTTGGTATGTCTCATTTATTGGCGAGAACAACAGTTTTTGGGCGCTGCTCCTTGATCCCGCCAACGGCAACGTGCTGACAAAGAAATAATGTCAAAAATCAAACGCCACATCCGACAATAGACAGTTTAAAATTATAAAACCGCTCGGCTTGAGCGGTTTTTAATTTGGAACATTTTTGATTTAGAAGGTTATAATTAGAGTTTTTATCCTCAAGAGCTTTTAATCATAACTTTATCTCTAATGATTTTTTAAGCAAGAGTAATAAAATCGGGCTATTTATTGCACTTTTTGAAGCCTCTCAAGAATTTTCTGAAGCCGCCCTTGGTGCCGTTCAGCATATCGACAAGACCTCTCACCGTCATCATCGAGAGCAGCCCGCCGGTAAAGCTCGAAAAGCTTCTAACGGGCATATAGTCCACCGAGCGGATGACCATATCCTTGTTTTCTGTCTTGCCCGCAATGAGCTTGGCGCCTGTGGAAAGCAGCCCGCGGATAAAGCGTCCCAGCCTGACCGCGGCGATGTCCTGCACAGTTGAATTGACGTCGAATTCGCCTTTTTTAATCGGAGTGTTTTCGGGGAGCTCGCCACCATAAACCGCCTTGAACTGCTCCTTTAAGATATCTCCCGCTTTTTTGATGTCGTAATAAGCGGGCGCGCTCTCGCGATAGTCGGGAATGGGCGCGTTGGGGTTTTTTGACTTGACATAGACGCTTTCAACCTGCTTTATATCACGGGAGGATGACGCCAGCATGATTTTGAACTCGCCGCTCTCGACGTGCCAATCCTTGATGAGGACGTTGTAGTATTGGAAGGCGCGGGGCTCCAGCGTGATGGAGACCTCTTTTTCTTCGCCCGCTTTCAAGAACACTTTCTTAAAGCCGCGAAGCTCTTTTTCGGCTTTAAACAGCGTGCTTTCGGCGTCGTGAACATAAATTTGGGCGATTTCGGCGCCGTCGCGCATGCCTATGTTCTTAACTTTAAAGGTGGCGGTCAGTTCTTCGCCCTCGTCAATTTCGCTCTTTGAGAGTTTGAAGTCGGAATATTCGAACTCGGTGTAGGAGAGCCCGAAGCCGAAGGGGAACTGCACCGGCACTCCCGCCGTGTCGAAATAACGATAGCCGACGAAGATGCCCTCGCGGTATTCCACCGTCCTCGGCCCCATCGGGAAGTGAGTGTGGCTGATGTTGTCGGAATTTTTAACGGGATAGGTTTCGGCGAGCTTGCCCGAAGGGTTGACGGCTCCCGTAAGAAGGTCGTATGCCGCCTCGGCAACCGCTTCGCCGCCCAAATACATATTGAGCAGCGCGTTGACGCGGCCGATAAAGGGAAGCGCGACGGGCGAGCCGCCCATCAGCACGACGATTATGTTGCGGTTTCTCTTGGAAAGCGCCTCGATGAGCTTGAGGTGGCCGGCGGGCATCTCGATGTGAGAGCGGTCGAAGCCTTCGCTTTCATATATTGAGGTTAGGCCGGCAAAGACGATGACCTTATCGGCATCTTTTGCCGCCTCTACCGCTTCGTCAATGAGCTTTTGACTGAATCCGTCGCCCTTGAAGCCGTAACCTCGCGCGTAACTGAAAGAAACGCCGTTTTCGTCGAGGACGGAAAGGAAGTTCCTCAAATTCTTGGGGTTGATGTGAGAGCTACCCGAGCCTTGATAACGCACTTCCTCGGCCAGCCTTCCTATGACGGCGATTTTGTCGGATTTTTCAAGCGGAAGCGCGCCGTTGTTCTTGAGGAGCACGGCCGATTCCGCCGCAACCTTTCTCGCCAGATTGTGATGAGCCGCGAAATCACATTTGTAGTCGGGTTTTTCGGCCGCCTTGCATTTAAAGATATAATCCAGCATACGCTCGACGATGACGTCGACGTCGGCTTCGGAAAGCCGGCCCTCTTTCACGGCCTTGACGACAACTCTGTCATTCAGCCCGCCGTTGCCCGGCATTTCGAGATCGAGGCCGGCGAGGACGCCCGCCACTCTGTCGTTGACGGCGCCCCAGTCGCTGACGACTATACCATTGAAGCCCCACTCGTCTCTTAAAATGTCGGTCAGCATGCGCTTGTTGTCGGAAAGATATGTGCCGTTTAAGCGGTTGTAACTGCACATCACCTGATAGGGCTGCGCCTTTTTGACGGTGGCTTCAAAGGCGGGCAGATAGATTTCGCGGAGCGTCCGCTCGTCTATACGAGCGTCAATCGACATTCTTATGTATTCCTGGTTGTTTCCGGCGTAGTGCTTCAAGGAGGCGCCCACTCCCTTGGACTGAAGGCCGTGGACCCACGCCGTCGCCATTTCGCCGGCAAGGTAGGGGTCCTCCGAAAAATATTCAAAGTTTCTGCCGCAGAGCGGGCTACGCTTTATGTTGACGCCCGGCCCCAGCACGGTTGTAACGTCGTAGTGAAGGGCTTCCTCGGCGATGGCTTCGCCCATCTTATAGAGCAGGTCGGGGTCCCACGAGCTTGCCGTGGTGACGGCGGTGGGGAAGCACGTCGCGGGCTCGGTCGGCTTCATTATGTTGGTGCCCGCCGACGCCTGTTCCTTTCTAAGGCCGTGAGGGCCGTCGGCCATCCAAACCTGTGGCACGCCGAGTCGGTCTATCTTTCGAGTCAGCCAAAAGGTCGCGCCCGAAAGCAGCGACGCCTTTTCTTCCAAGGTCATTTCTTTTATCAAGCTTTCATATTTTCCCATATTTAGGCTCCTAAGCTATAATAATTAAGTTTAACATACGGTGAAGCATATTTCAACGAAAAACGTTAAACGAAAGGTCATTTTAGTTTATTATTGTTTGTTTTTATTTTACATCGCGCGCTTTTGTGCTATAATTGGCAATGTATTCAGTTCAATCGTTTTTGGAGGAAATATGGACGAAACTAATTCGGGCGGCGCTATTAAAAGTGATAAGCCCAAATCCCAATTGAACTTTAAAGACGCATTCAACATCCCAAACTGCATTTGCTATTTCAGAATACTGTGCGTGCCCGCCTTCGTCGCGCTGACGGTGCTCGCGCGGCAGAACATCAACTTGGTGTGGTGGGCGCTCGGCGTGTTTTTGGCGGCGTCGGGAAGCGACCTCGTCGACGGCTGGTTTGCCCGCAAATTCAATATGGTGACGGGCATAGGCAAGGTGCTCGACCCCTTAGCCGACAAGCTGATGCACATTTCCGTGCTGCTGGCGCTGTCTTTCGCACTTTGGTATGTCCACTGGGCGTTCGCGCTGGCGATTTTCGTAAAAGAGTTTTTAATGATTATTTTGGCGCTGTTCTTTATGAGCGACGGCGTGCAAATCCAAGCCAATATGCTGGGCAAAGTCGGCTCGGCGACGATAAGCGCGGGCGTCATTTTAGCGTTCTTCACGCCGCTCGTCGATAAAACGATTGCCGCGCCCTTTAAGTATTCGGTAAACCCGATTTTCATCGCGGTATGCGTCGTTCTGAGCCTTGCAGTGGCTTTGACCTACGCCGCCGCCATCAATTATCTTATACAGGTTTTAAAGCAGAGAAAGCTAATAAGAGAAGGAAAACTCGCCGACGCCGCACAGCGTGAAGAAGAGGAAAGGCTTGCCAAGCAGGCGCAAAAGAACAAAGACTGAAGGTAGATATGGATAAGACTTACAATCCCGAATTCGAAAAACGGATTTACGAATTCTGGATGAAAAATAAATATTTCGAGGCGCACCCCAACCCCGACAAGGAGCCTTTCACCATAATGATGCCGCCGCCCAACATAACGGGACAGCTGCACATCGGGCATGCCCTCAACAATACGCTTCAAGATATAATCATACGCTTCAAGCGCATGTCGGGCTTCGAAGCTCTCTGGCTGCCCGGCACCGACCACGCATCGATTGCGACCGAGGCCAAAATCGTCGAGAAGATGAAGGCGGAGGGGCTCACCAAAAACAATCTAGGACGAGAAGGATTTTTGGAGCGCGCCTGGGCGTGGAAGAAACGCTACGGCGGCCGCATAGTCGAGCAGTTTAAGCGGCTCGGCACCTCCTGCGACTGGTCGAAAGAAGCGTTCACCATGGACGAAAACCTGTCAAGCGCCGTGCTCGAAGTGTTTGTCAAGCTTTATGAGAAAGGCTTAATTTACCGCGGCGACCGCATTATAAACTGGTGCCCGTCCTGCCGCACCGCGATATCCGACGCCGAGGTCGAATACGAGGAGCAGGATTCGCATCTTTGGTATTTCGACTATCCTTTCGCCGACGGCGAGGGGTTTATGACGATAGCGACGACGCGCCCCGAAACCATGTTGGGCGATACCGCCGTTGCCGTCAATCCCAAGGATAAAAAATACGCGGACGCGGTGGGAAGAATGCTCAAGCTGCCTTTGACCGGCCGCGAGATTCCCGTAGTCGCCGACGACTACGTCGAAATCGGCTTCGGCACGGGCGCCGTCAAAATCACGCCCGCCCACGACCCAAACGACTTCGAGGTGGGGCTCAGACACAATCTCCCCACACTTCGCGTCATGGACGACGGCGGCGTTATGAACGAGAATGCCGGCGCGCGCTACCAAGGGCTGGACCGCTTCGAGGCGAGAAAGCTCATCGTCAAGGATATGGAAGCGGCGGGGCTTTTGAGAAAGATTGAGCCTTACCGCCACAACGTCGGCGGTTGCTACCGCTGCGGCGTTACCGTCGAGCCCATCGTTTCCAAACAATGGTTCGTCAAAATGAAGCCGCTCGCCGAAGGCGCGATTGCCGCCGTCAAATCGGGCGAAATCCGCTTCATTCCCAAACGCTTTGAGAAGGTCTATTTCAACTGGATGGAGAACGTCAAGGACTGGTGCATATCGCGCCAGCTTTGGTGGGGGCACCGCATTCCCGCTTATTATTGCAGTAACTGCGGCGAAACGGTGGTAGCCAAAGAAAGGCCCGCCGTCTGCCCGCGCTGCGGCCACACCGAGTTCAAGCAGGACGAGGATGTGCTCGACACCTGGTTCTCAAGCGCGCTTTGGCCATTCTCGACGCTGGGCTTCCCCAAGGAAACGCCCGAGTTGAAATATTTCTATCCCACCAACGTTTTGGTTACGGCATACGAAATCATTTTCTTCTGGGTGGCGAGAATGATTTTCAGCGGGCTTTGGAATATGGGCGAGGTGCCTTTCTCCGAAGTGCTTATTCACGGCATAGTCCGTGACGAGCAGGGCAGAAAGATGTCCAAGTCGCTGGGCAACGGCGTCGACCCCATTGAAATCATCGACCGCTACGGCGCCGACGCGCTCCGCTTTTCGCTCTCAATCGGCACCGCCCTCGGCAGCGATATGCGTTTCGTGCCCGCCAAAATCGAAAACGCCAGAAACTTTTTAAACAAGCTCTGGAACGCCTCGCGCTTCGTCATAATGAATTTAAACGGAGCGCCGATAGAAATTCCTGCCAAGCTTACGCCCGCCGACAAATGGATTTTGACAAAGCTTAATCGCGTGATTAAGGACGTCACCAACCATTTGAACCGCTACGACATCGGGCTTGCCTCGGCAAAGCTCTACGACTTCGTCTGGAACGAGTTCTGCGACTGGTATATCGAGGCTCAAAAGCCCGCCCTCTACGGCGACAACGCCAAGGCAAAGGAAAGCGCTTCTTCGATGCTGGCTTTCGTGCTTTCCGAAATATTGAAGCTGACTCATCCCTTCGCGCCCTTCATCACCGAGGAAATCTACGGCATTCTGACCGAGGGCAAGCCTCTGATTGTGGCGGAGTGGCCAAAGCACGAGAAAAACCGCGTCTATTTCAAAGAAGCGCGGCTGTTCGAGGGGCTGAAGGAAATTATCGTCGGAATTAGGAATGTCCGAAGCGAAACCGGCGTGCCGACGGGCAAGAAAATTAAAGCCTACATCATAGCGCACCGCGAGCCCGCCTACCTAAAAAAGACGGCGACTTATCTTGAAAAACTCGCCAACCTTTCGGGCGTGGAATTCACCGACTCGCGCGATGTTGCCGGAAAATCGGTTTCCGTCGTCACTCCGCTTGCCGAAGTGCTGATTCCGATGGGCGACCTCGTCGATATGGAAAAAGAGCTCGCACGCCTGCAAAAAGAAAAGGAAGCCGCCCAAGCCGAAATCAACAAGGGCGAGAGCATGCTCCAAAACACCAACTTCCTTTTGAAGGCACCCGCCAAGCTCATCGAGGCCGAAAAGGAGAAACTTGAAAAAAGTAAAGAGAAGCTTTCCAAGCTCCTTGAAAGAATAGCGTCGCTCGCTTAAGCCCAAAAAATAAATAAAACGATAAAAAATCCCGCGATGAGCGGGATTTTTTGACTTATAGGGTTGTTATATAGCTCTGTGCGGGCTATGCGGTAAAAGAGGGAATGTAGACTTGGCTTTGCTAAAAAAATTGTTTTATCGGTCTAAATGCGTAATTCGGCCGAAAAAATCGGGGTCGCAGTTGACGCTTTTGCCCTGAAGATAGGAAATGATTTTTTCGGGGAAGAGGTTGTGGGACATGATATAGTGAAAGCTCGGCTTGTTGACTAAAAACACCGCTATAAAGGACATGAACTGCTGCCAGCTCGGCTTGTAGCCGCCGCTTTCGATAAGGCTTATCCGCCGCCGCGACAGTCCCGCACGCGCGCCGAACTCTTCCTGCGTCAGACCGGCCGCCTTTCTGAGCGCGCTGAGGTGCGCCGCAAGCTGCTCGGCCGCCTTTAATTTCTCTTCTTTCGTCAGCTCCTGCATATATCCGCTCCGAAATAAATTTAGCACATCTTAGGCGCGGTGTCAATACCGCCTTTTTGTGGAAAGCCCGCGCGCGTTTTATAACTGTTTAATTGCTTTTTTTCAATTTAGTGATATAATAGTAATGTTTTTTAAGAAACGGTAAACAGTAGGCTATACTAAACTATTATCCGCCTGTCGTTTCTTTGCGCAGGATATACTCTATGATAAAAAATCTGCTTCCAAGCGCCAAAGAATATTCTAAAGCATCGGTGCTTTCAATGCTGTTTGTCGCGCTCGAGGTCATGCTCGAGGTCGCCATCCCCTTTTTGATGTCCAAGATAGTGGACGTAGGACTGGCTGCGGGCGCTACCGCGTGGTCGGCGACCTTCCTCGGGTTTTTGACGGTGAGCGGCGCTACCGCCATTGAGTTCATTTTGAAGATGGGCGCCTTCATGGTGGGAGTCGCTCTTGTTTCGCTCTTTTTCGGCGCGCTCTCGGGGCGATACTGCGCCGTGGCGTCGACGGGCTTTGCGATGTCGGTGCGCCGCCGCGCCTTCAACAAGGTTCAAGACTTTTCTTTCGGCAACATCGACAAATATTCCACGCCCAGCTTGATAACGAGGCTTACCACCGATATTAACTATCTTCAGATGGCCTACATGATGCTGGTCCGTCTCGCCGTCCGCGCGCCCGTCATGATGATTTTGGCTGCCTCGATGGCGTTTGCCATGGATGCCGAGCTCGCCTTGATTTTCTTAGTCGCCGTGCCCGTGCTTGCCGCCGTCATCGTTGCGCTGGGCTCGCTCGCCTTCCCGCGCTTTATGAAGATGCTCCAAAAATACGACAAGCTGACGGCAAGGCTTCAGGAGAACTTAATCGGCATCCGCGTCGTCAAGTCGTTTGCGCGCGAGGACTATGAAACCAAGCACTTCAATGATGCCTCGATGGATGTCCGAAACAGCGAGCTCTCCGCCGTAAAATTGATGGTGACGGCAATGCCCTTTATGCAGGCTATGGTCTATGCCTGCATAATCGCGGTGTGCGCCATCGGCGGCAAAAGAATAATTTTGGGCGAAATGCAGACGGGCGAGTTCATGAGCTTTCTTGCCTACATTTCCCAAATCATGATGTCGCTCATCATGCTTTCGATGACGCTCATTATGATTGTGATATCGCGCGCTTCGGCATCGAGGTTAAGCGAGATTCTCTCGGAGGAAATCGAGATTAAGGACGCCGAAAACCCGACCGAGGAGCGCATTGAATCGGGCGCGATAGAGTTTAAAAATGTCAACTTCAGCTACGGTAAGAACCCCGAAAACCTGACGCTCAGCAATATAAGCCTTACCATAAATCCGGGTGAGATCGTGGCAATAATCGGCGGCACGGGCTCGGGCAAGACTACGCTCGTCCAGCTCATTCCGAGGTTATACGACACGCTGTCCGGCGAGGTTTTGGTGGACGGCAGAAACGTCCGCGACTATAAAATCTCCGACCTCCGCGACGCCGTCGCCATGGTGCTTCAAAAGAATGTGCTGTTCTCGGGCACTATCGCCGAAAACTTGAGATGGGGCAAGGAGGACGCCACCGATGAAGAACTCGAAGCCGCGGCCAAGACGGCGGAGGCGCACGGCTTTATCACCTCATTTGAAAAGGGTTACGACACCGTGCTGGGACAGGGCGGCGTCAACGTTTCGGGCGGACAAAGACAGCGGCTTTCCATCGCACGCGCTCTTTTAAAGAAGCCTAAAATTCTGATTTTGGACGACAGCACCTCGGCCATAGACATCGACACCGATCGAAAAATCCGAGAAAAGCTAAAATCCGACGCGGCGGGAATAACGGTGATTATTATCGCCCAGCGCATCAACTCCGTCATGTCCGCCGATAAAATTATAGTCATGAACGAAGGGCGGATAAGCGCCGTCGGCAAGCACGACGAGCTATTGCTAACCAGCGACATTTACCGCGAAGTTTTCGAATCTCAGCAAAGGGGGGCGGCTTAAAATGGCAAAGAGCATTAACGCGATGAACACGGCGAGCCGCGCCAAAGGTAGAACGGGCGCGCGTCCGAAAAACTTCTTCCCCACCTTCAAGCGGATTATGGCCACCGCGCTGAGAACGAAGGCGGCAAAGCTGAAATTCGCCCTTTTGGTGCTTTTAATTATCATATCGGCGGCGGCCTCGGTAACGGGCACCTTCCTTTTAAGAAGCGTCATCGACGACTATATCGCGCCGCTTATCGGGCAAACAAACCCCGACCTTACGGCGTTTATCAGAATGCTCACCGTGCTTGCGGCCATCTTTGCCGTCGGCTCCCTCGCGCAGTTCACCTTGAACAGGCTTTGCGTCTTTATGTTCACCAAGACTTTGGCCGAGTTCCGCGACGAGCTCTTCGAGCATATGGTGAAACTGCCGATTAAATATTTCGACACCCACCCTCACGGCGAGATTATGTCGACCTTCACCAACGACACCGACACCTTCCGCGAGATGCTGACGACGGCGATACCGCAGATTATAAGCTCGGCGCTGTCATTAATTTTAACCTTTGCCATGATGATGGCACTTTCGTGGGTTCTGACGCTCATCGTAGTCGCCATGCTCGGCATAATGCTGTTTGCGGCCTCGCTCATCGGCGGGCGCAGCGGCAAATTCTTCCGCGCCCAGCAAAAGAACGTCGCCGAGGTCAACGCCTTTGTAGAAGAATATATCGAAGGTCAGCGCGTCGTCAAGGTCTTTTGTCACGAGGACAAGACTAAAACCTCCTTCGACGCCATAAACAGAGAGCTTCAAAAAGAGTCCCAAAAAGCGCACACCAACGCCAACATTTTGATGCCCATCATGGGCAACCTCTCCTATCTCACCTACGCCATAGTGGCGGCGACGGGCGCGCTCTTCATTTTAAAGGGCGGCTTCGGGCTGACGGTGGGCGCGATAGCGGCATATCTTCTGTTCACGCGCCAACTCTCCCAGCCGATAGCCTATATATCCCAGCAGGTCAACGTCGTGATGCAGGCGATAGCGGGCGGCGAGCGCATTTTCGTGCTACTCGACGCCGAGGCCGAAAAGGACGAGGGCTACGTTACCTTGGTCAACGCCGATATCGATGCCGACGGCAACATAACCGAAAGTGCGGCCAGAACGGGCAAGTGGGCGTGGAAACATCCCCACCGCGACGGCACGCTGACTTATACCGAGGTCAAGGGCAACGTCGAGTTCGACAACGTCAACTTCGGCTATGTCTCCGAAACGCCGGTGCTTCTCGGCATAAGCATGTATGCCAACGATGGCCAGCGCGTCGCGCTGGTGGGCTCGACCGGCGCGGGCAAGACGACGATTACCAACCTCATCAACCGCTTCTACGACGTTCCCGACGGCAAAATCCGTTACGACAAGATAAACATCAATAAGATTAAAAAGCACGACCTTCGCCGCTCGCTCTCTATGGTGCTACAGGACGTCCACTTGTTTACGGGGACTGTCATGGAGAACATCCGCTACGGCAAGCTCGACGCCACCGACGACGAGGTTATAGCGGCGGCCGTTCTCGCCAACGCGCATTCCTTCATAACGCACCTTCCCGACGGCTATAACACGCTACTTACCGCCGACGGCGCCAACCTCTCGCAGGGGCAGCGGCAGTTGATAGCGATAGCGCGCGCCGCGGTGGCCGACCCGCCCGTGCTTATTTTGGACGAGGCGACGAGCTCGGTCGACACCCGCACCGAGCGGCTGATTGAAATAGGAATGAAAAAGCTGATGGAAGGGCGCACCGTCTTTATCATCGCGCATAGGCTGTCCACCGTGCGGAACGCCGATGTCATTTTGGTTATGGAGAAGGGCGAGATTATCGAACGGGGGAGCCACGAGCAGCTTTTGGAGAAGCGCGGCAAATATTACAGCCTGTATACCGGCGCGTTTGAATTGAGCTAGGAGGGAGAAAATATGTTTGACATAGAAACCGCGGCAAGGCGGGCAAAGGAAGCGTCCTATAAGCTGGCGGCGCTTTCCGAAAAGGAAAAGAACGCAATATTAACGGCGGCCTCCGAGGGCATACTTTCGGCGTCGGATTACATCATCGCCGAAAACAAAAAGGATTTGGTTGCGGCCAAGGGCAAGGACGCCGCCTTTATCGACCGTCTGACGCTCGATGTTAAGCGCATTGAGCAAATGTGCAAGGGGATAGAAAAAATTGCCGCGCTAGCCGATCCCGTGGGCGAAGTCGCCGAGGATTATACCCTCGAAAACGGAATGCGGATAAGAAAGGTCCGCGCGCCGCTCGGCGTCATAGCCATAATTTACGAGGCGCGCCCCAACGTCACCGCCGACGCCGCCGCGCTCTGTCTTAAAAGCGGCAACGCCGTCATTCTTCGAGGCAGCAAGGACGCCATCAACTCCAATCGCGCCATCTACGCCGCAATATCGGAAGCGCTCGAGAAGGCGGGGTTCGACCGCGGCGCCGTGGCCTTTGTCGACGACCCCGACCGCGAAGCGGCGGTCAAGCTACTGTCGCTTGCCGACTATATCGACGTCGTCATTCCGAGAGGTGGTGAGGGCTTGAAAAAGTTTGTGTCCGATAACGCCAAAATGCCCGTAATAGCTTCTGCGGGCGGCAACTGCCACGTCTACGTCGAAAAGAGCGCCGATCTTGCTATGGCCGATAAAATCGTTTTAAACGCCAAGCTCAACCGTCCCGGCGTCTGCAACGCCGCCGAGACGCTCCTTGTCGACGAGGAAATAGCCGAGAAGTTTTTGCCCGTCACGCTTAAAAACTTGAGCGACAGCGGCGTTCAAATTTTCGGCTGCGAGAGAACGCGCGGGATTTTTAAGTGCGCCGGGGCGGCCGCCGAGGAAGATTACTACACCGAATATCTGGCACTGAAAATCGCCGTCAAGGTGGTCACCGGTGTTCGCGAGGCGATAGAACATATCAATAAATATTCGACAAGCCACAGCGAAGCGATAGTGACCGAGGACAAAAAGGCGGCCGAGCTGTTTTGCCGCGAGGTCGACTCGGCGGCGGTATACGTCAACGTTTCGACGCGCTTTACCGACGGTTTCGAGTTCGGCATGGGCGCCGAGATGGGCATCAGCACGGGAAAAATCCACGCCAGAGGGCCTATCGGCCTCCGCGAGCTCACCTCGCTGAAGTATGTCGTCACCGGCAACGGCCAGCTCAGAAAATAAACGCACAGTAATTAAATAAAGCCCACGCTTTGCGCAACAAAAAACGCCTAAACGCGGAAAAGGGAAGATGGACGTCGTTAATTTGACCGAAGAACTGAAAATCATCCACGAGGACAACCATATTTTGGTGGCGGTCAAGCCCCAGAATATGCCCTCGCAGCCCGACGAGTCGGGCGACCCCGATATTACGGCTTATCTTCGTGACTATCTTAAGGAAAAATACGCCAAGGAAGGTGAGGCCTACCTCGGCTCCATCCACCGCCTCGATAGGCCTGCGGGCGGCGTCATGGTGTTTGCCAAGACGTCCAAGGCGGCGGCGCGGCTGACGGAAGCGCTTCAAGCGGGCGAGATTGACAAAAAATATCTTGCCGTAGTGGTGGGCACGCCGCGCGAAAAGCAGGCCAAGCTCGTCCATTACCTCAAGAAAAACGCCGCCACCAACAGCGTCCGCGTCGTTCCCCAGCTGACCGAGGGCGCAAAATACGCCGAGCTCGATTACAGTGTGCTGTCGGTGAAGGGCGCACTATCGCTCTTGAAAATAAATTTAATCACGGGAAGGGGCCATCAAATCCGCGTCCAGCTTTCGACAATAGGCAATCCCATTTGCGGCGATTTGAGATACGGCTACCGCGGCAAGGCCGAAACCAAGCTGGCGCTTTGGGCTTATGAGCTTCGTTTCACCCATCCCGTCACACAGGAGCGGCTGGTTTTTAGGGTGTATCCGCCCGAAGACGAGTTGCCGTGGGACAGGTTTGATTTGGACGCCCACTTAAAGTTGAGCATTAAAAATAATTAAGTGGTTCTTTTAGGCGTCCTTGCCCCCAATTTGTAAAGTAATCAAAATTACAAATCTTTTTTATCAGAGAAATTATGGAGTTCATCGACAGAACTGTAGGCCAAATTATTAACGACCTTGCGGCGGAGCACGGCAGCAGAACGGCAGTCAAGCACCCTTTGTGCGGATTTGAGTTAAGCTTTTCCGAGCTCGACGCCTTAACCGACAGAATAGCGCGCGGCATGATGTCGCTCGGTATCGGAAAGGGCGATAAAGTGGCGATTTGGGCGACCAATGCGCCCGAATGGCTGCTGACCTTCTTTTCCGCCGCCAAAATCGGCGCCATTCTCGTCACCGTCAACACCAATTATAAGGTATTCGAAGCGGAATATCTTCTCCGCCAGTCCGACACCAAGCTGCTGGTGATGACCTCGGGTTTCAAGGACAGCAACTACGTCGCCGTCATAAACGAGCTGGTGCCTTCGCTTGCCGAAGCAAATGACGGCGCCGTGGAGAGCGAAAAATTTCCCTATCTGAAGCGTGTAGTTTTTGCGGGGGAGAAGGAAAAAACACCTGCCGGAATGCTGAATTTTTGGCGCCTTGCCGAGCTCGGCGACGCCTTTCCCGAGGCCGCCTTTAGAGAAGTCGAGGCTTCGCTCAACTGCCACGAAGTCATCAACATGCAGTATACCAGCGGCACCACCGGTTTCCCCAAGGGCGTCATGCTGACGCACTACAACATAGTGAACAACGGCAAGACAATAGGCGACGGCATGAAATTCACCGCCGCCGACCGCCTCTGCATCTGCGTGCCGCTCTTTCACTGCTTCGGGCTGGTGCTGGCCGTCATGGCGTCCATCACTCACGCCGCCGAGATGGTCATAGTCGACCACTATCAGCCGCTGCACGTCATGAAAGCGGTATCAAGCGAGCGTTGCACCGCGCTTCACGGCGTGCCCACCATGTTCATCGGCATACTCGACCATCCCGACTTCAAGAAGTTCGACTACTCCTCGCTGAGAACGGGTATTATGGCGGGCTCGCCCTGTCCCGTCAAGGTGATGCGGCAGGTAATCGACGAGATGAACATGAGTGAAATCGTCATAGTGTTCGGGCAGACCGAGGCGTCGCCCGGCTGCACCATGACGACGACCGATGACAGCATCGAGGCGCGCGTCTCCACAGTCGGCCGCGCTTTCCCCGGCACCGAATCCAAAATCGTCGACGAAAACAACAACGAGGTTCCGGCGGGAACGCCCGGCGAGTTCGTCGTCCGCGGATACAATATCATGAAAGGATATTATAAGATGCCCGAGGCCACCGCCGCCGCCATCGACCGCGACGGCTGGCTCCACACCGGCGACCTCTGCGTCAAGGACGACGAGGGTTACTATAAGGTAGTGGGGCGGATTAAGGATATGATAATTCGCGGCGGCGAAAACATCTATCCCAAAGAGATTGAGGAACTGCTCTATACACATCCCAAAGTGCTCGATGTTCAGGTAGTCGGTGTGCCATCCAAGCAATACGGCGAGGAAGTTTTGGCCGTCGTCATACCCCGCGAAGGCGCAGATATCAGCGAGCAGGAGATTAAAGACTTCGTAAAGGCTAAAATGTCGCGCCACAAAGTGCCTTCCTACGTCCGTTTCGTCAAAAGCTTTCCCGTCACGGCGAGCGGAAAGATACAAAAGTATAAGCTCAGGGAAGAGGCCGTCGAAATCTATAAGCTGCACGAGGCTTCAAAAATCGAAACAGCTTGATATAGAGTTACTCAAAGCGGCTATACATAAAAATTAAAATAATGGCCGATTTTAAAAGACCATAAAATAAAAAAAGTTAAGTGTAATAAATAATATACAATCGCGCAATATCGGGTTTATTTTAGCGTTTTATATAGATAAACTTCGGATTTTGCAAATAAAAGCGCTTTTTTGAGATTGGAATAAAAGGAGAAAATTATGAAGTTATCGTTTTCAACGCTGTGCTGTCCCGACTGGACGCTCGCCGAAATCTTTTCGGCGGCAAAGGATTTGGGCTATCAAGGCGTGGAAATCAGAGGGGTTTTAAGAGAGCTCGACGCCACTAAGTCCCGAGAGTTCACTTCGGAACTTGAAAAGACGCTTGCCGAGCTTAAGAGGCTCAACTTGACTATCCCCGTGCTGGCAACAAACGCCGCGCTCGCCGAAAGCGAGAAAGGCTACGCCGAGGCGGCGGACTATATCGCGCTTGCCGCGAAAATCGGCGCGCCTTATGTCCGCGTCATGTCGACGGGCAGGCCGCAGCCTACTTGCGGCGACATTACGCTTTGCAGAAAGCAGTATGCAAAGCTTGTCAAACTCGGTGCGGAGGCGGGAGTGACGCCGCTCATCGAAACCAACGGGCTGTTTTGCGACACCCGCCTTCTTAAATCGTTTTTGGAAACGACGGGCGGCGGCGCGCTCTGGGACGTCCATCACCCCTACCGCTTCGGCGGCGAGGAGCCCGAGGAAAGCTTTGAAAATTTGAAAGCCTTCATCCGCCACGTCCACATCAAGGACAGCGTTCTTGAAAACGACCGCGTCCGCTACAAAGTTTTGGGCGCCGGCGACATACCCGTGGCGCAGTGCGTCAAAACTTTGACAGAAAACGGATTTTCGGGCTTTTTCTCGCTGGAATGGGTCAAGCGCTGGGAGCCCGGCCTCGAGGACGGCGGCGTCGTAATCGCTTCCTATCCGCACTATATGCGCTCGCTTTAAGCCTAGCTAGTCGGAAAATCCGAGTTCAAAATTTAGGTTGATTTGGTTAATCCTGCCTGCTCAAGCTGATTTTTAAATTTTTGCTTTTGTAGTCGGAACCCTCTTTATAGACCTCTGCGCGGTTGTGAGATAAAAACTTGCAAATGTCGTAGAGGTCTATCCATATCTCGGACGGGCCTTGATATTGGCTCTCGTCGAAAATCAGCTGCATGCCGAGATGAAGATGGGGCTTGCCCGACATATTGGAATTTTCCTTGAGGCTGTAGCCCGTCACGCCGAGATAGCCGATTATCTGTCCCGCCGCCACGGTGTCGCCCTTTTTGAGCCCTTCGATATATGGCTTGTTTTTTCTTAAATGCGCGTAATAATAGGAGCGTTTTTTATCGAAGGATCGGATGCCGATTCGCCAACCGCCATAGCGGTTCCAGCCGAATTCGGTAACGATTCCGCCCTCGACGGCGGCTATCGGCGTGCCGATACTGCCCAAAAGGTCGTGGCCGAGGTGTTTCCGCTTAAAGCCGAAGGAGCGAGAGGCGCCGAAGTCGTCGTAGTGGGTATACCAATAGCCCTTGGGAAAGGGATGATAGTTTTTGAGGCCGTAGCCTACTTCGCCGCTCTCCGTCACATAGTCGCCGATAAACTCGGCGAAAATGGCGCCGTAGGCCTCGACGTAATATTTGTAATACTTGTCGCCGCCGAAGTAGTCGTCGATTTTTTTGCCTTGGATTAAGCTCAGCACCAAGTCGCTCAAGGCCTTGATGTCGCGCTGAGGGCGGAATTTGTTACCGCACTTTACCGCGAGGTAAGCCAGAGCCTTGACGAAGTCGAATTCAACCTCGGTGTTATGATATTTGACCTCATATTCGTAAGCCGAAAGCAGCACTTCGTAGGGGATATTGCAGTCCACCCACCTAATGAACGAGGAAGAGCCCTCGGCGGCGGGCGCCGCGGGCAAGCAGCAAAACAGGGCGGAAAGGGTTAAAATCAAGGCGGCGAGCTTAACCATAACTATATTTTTTGTCCCCTCGTGCTTTATATTCAATCCGAAGCAGTGCCCAATAATTGTCCTCGCGCCTTGATTGAAATGAAATTCGGTAGCCTAAGAAATTTTTCCTTAAAATAATCTGGAATATTTCCGGAATATTTTTTTAAAATTCTTGAACAATTCCATATTTCAGGCGGTTTTTAATGTCCCGAGTTTAAAAGTTTTTTTAGCGCTATATTGTCTTTTGTTTACCCGATTTTTGTGCAGTCGCAAAAAATTAGGATTGACAAACCAAGCCGCGGGTTTTATAATAATTTTCTGTAGTTATATAGTATCCTATATAAACAAGCTATCAATTATATTTGAAAAATCTATTTTTGGTTTTGCGCAATGTAATTTTTTATTTTATCTATAAAAAATCGGAGGAAAATTATGATTTATAAAAAGAACCTGCACCTCAAAGTATTGCTTCCCCTGCTTTTAATCGTCTTGGTTGCGGGGATTTGCTTCGGTTTCGCCGACGGCACCGCCCAGGCGAAAGGGCCCGACTATTTTATAGTGGCGCAAATTTCCGACATCCATTATTTCCCCTATGACGAGTGCTTTGTGACCGACGACAACGAAGCGTTTCTGGCATCCGATTATTATCGCGAAACCTGCACCGACACCAAGCTGGTGCTTGAGAGCGGAACGCTGCTTTCGGCGGTAATCCGCGATATGGCGTCCCTTCCCGCGGCCGAGCTGCCCGACATCCTCTTGGTGACGGGCGACCTCACTAAAAACGGCGAGCTTTGCGCCATGGTCGACGTGGCCAACGCGCTCAGGCTGCTTCAAGAAAAAATCAGGGAAAGAAAAACCGGCTTTCAAGTTCTAGTGGTGCCGGGCAATCACGACCTCTATAACGGTTACGGCGCCGTCTACGATGACGAGACGGGCAAGGAATATCAAGCCGACACCGTCGACACCGCTACTTTTGTTAAACTTTTCGCGGGATTGGGATTTCCCGCGCTCACCGGTGCCGAGCTGCAATTCGCCCAAGACAACTGGAAGAGCAATTACATCGACGAATACATAGAGAGCGAACTTTCTCCTTATTTTTCCTTCGATCATTTCTACAATGCGCCCGGCGTCGAGCAGGACGACATCAACTATCTTTCCTATTACGTTCAAACGGGCATCGGCTACGACTTCTTTATGCTGGACACCACCGACCGCTATCCCACTAACGATATCGTGCCCGTCCGCAAAATGACGACCGAGGCGCCCTCGACTGCGAACGAAAAAAGCACGACCTACATACATAACGCCGAGCGCGGTTACGTGCTTTGGAACAAAGCGACACCGGCCGAAAGAGAAGCCGCGACCGCGGCGGGCGAGTTTTTCTATAACGCCGGCTATCAGCAGTCGACGGGCGGGCGGATAAACGCGCCCTGCGAGGCTTGGCTGCAGCAACAGACCGCCTTTAGCGGCAACAACACCATTATTTCTGCTCATCATCAAAACGTGCTTCCCCAGTTTAAGATGGAGGACGAAGTTTTAAAGGACTTCACACTTTATAACTGGGAATATATCGCTAAGATGTATCTCGAGTGCGGCATCCGCTATTCTTTCAGCGGCCACATGCACGCCTCCGACATTCAGACCTATCTTGACAATGAGGGCAGAGTGCTTTGGAGCATTGAGACGGGCTCCACTGTTTCTTTGCGGTCGCCGGTGCGCTATACCCGCTTTATACAGCAGATTCTCGGCGGCGAAGACGTTGAGACTTGGCAAAGCTACTGCAACGACCTTTCCGACGTCCAGAGCTTGCACTTAAACGATGATACCGTTACCATCGCCAACCACCCCGAGTATTTTGTCTGCAAAGACATCGAGGGCATCGACGATATGGAAAACTATATCGACGAAAACCTCTACACGCCGCTTATCAGCAAGTTTGTTTCGGCGTTTTTGAATCAGGCTCAGCTCAATTCGCTTACCGCGATGCTTGAGGGAATGCTGGTCGGCGACGACAGCATTTTGAGCGACCTTGCGGGCGGCATCTTCAGCAGTTTCGGCGAAATTCTATATAAGATAGCCAACAAAGCGATTGACAATATCGTAAACGACCTCGACAGCTACGCCGAGGGCGAGGACGCTTTCGGATATCTGACCGATATCATCGACGACGTCACCGGCTTGATTGTCTACAGCGAAGGCGGCAAAGACTTCCGCTTGGGCGACCTCGGCGTCCGCCTCTTTATGGCGCATCTCATCGGCGAAGAGTTCAGAAGTTTGGACGAAGCCCAAAATACCGAGCAAGGCAGGGCGGTGCTGGCGCTGCTTGACGGCCTCGAGGACGGTTCCACGGTGAAAAAACTGTTCGACATCCTGCTCGACCCGCTGCTTTATTCCGAAAATTCACTGCTTAAGTCGGTGCTCGGCTACCGCTTCGACTTTACCGGCGTGCTCAACGAGGACGAAGAAGCGGCGTTCAACGGCCTTATCGACCTTTTGAACAATTACATTAATAATTTGGCGGATACCGAGCTCGACGTCGCGATATCGCTCGACAACTTCTGCCTAAACGATATTTTGGTAACGGTGCTTCCCATGCTGTCCGACGCACTCAGCGATATGCTGGGGCTGTCGCTCGACCTTGGCGGGCATGACACCATAGCGGCGCTTGCCGAGGAATTGCTTGACAAATACTTGACCGACAGCTTCTACGTCGGCATCGGCGGGCTTGCCTACGAAATCATTTACTCGCTTGCCGTCGATCCGGTGCCTGACGACGTGATTTTTGAATATAACTCCGAATTCCCCTTCAAACTCCTCTACGATGAAGACGACACCATAACCTACGGCGGCTCGATACGCGAGATTACGCCCGACTTCATCAGAGTGGGCGACGACCCCGCGGTGGAGCGTCTTTCCGCCAACGGCCAGCTTCCCTCCCATCTTTTCGCGGCGCACGGCCTCGACCCCAAGACGGAATACCGCTTCCAGTGGTATACCGCCTACGAGAGCAAGCTTAGCTCCAAGTTCCAATATCGCAAAGCGGGCGAAACCGAATGGCAGTATCACGCGATAATCGAAAACGTGGTTGCCGTCGAAATCCCCCTCATCGATTTGGGGCTTTTCGCAACGACTACCAAAACAGTCTATCTTGAAGGCGAGGAAGAGCGAAACATCGTGGTCTACACCGGCGGCAGCTTTGATTTCGCCGCCACCCGCGCCAACTTCGACAAAGTCGAAAAGAACAGCGTCTACCTCTTCAAGGTTTACACAGTCGAGCTTTCGGGGCTGGAACCGGGCGAAGTCTACGAATACCGTGTCGCCGGCGTCTACGACGGCACCATACATTTCTGGCTGCAGGACATCTTGACCGGCGTGGCGAACAGCTACTACACCTTTAAGACGGCGCCTGCCGCGGCCACACCCTTCAGCCTTTTGGCGATAGCCGATATTCAAGGCATGCTCAAGTCCAACTATACCGATTCGCTCGAAGTATTCGAGGCGATAAAGGCGAGCTCGCGCCCCGACCTTAATTATTCCTTCATAATGAACGCCGGCGACAATGTCGATTCGGGCGGCAACATCAAGCAATGGGGCTACCACCTCAACATCCTGTCCAAAGTCTGGGGCAACACCGCGATGTATTCGGCGGCGGGCAACCACGAGGACGGCGGCTATGAGCTCGTCAGTTACCTCAACTACGCCACCGACGCGCCGACTCAAGATAAAGAGAAGGGCATATATTATTCCTTCGACTATTCCAACGCGCGGTTCATTGTCCTTAACACCAACGACGCGAATTCCTCCGGACTCGGCGCCGACCAGCAGAGGGCGCAACTAAATTGGCTTAAAGGCCAGCTCGAAGCCGCCGCAATCGATAAAGAGGCGGGCACCATCGACTGGACGATAATTTTGATGCACAAAGGCCTCTATACTGCGGGCTCGCACTCACGCGACGCCGAGGTCGTAGCGATGAGAAACACGCTGACAACGCTGTTTTACGACTACGACGTCGACCTCGTGCTTCAAGGGCATGACCACACCTACACTACTACGGAGTTCATTGACCGCTTCGGCAACGTCATGACCGTCCGTCCGTCCGACGCCGAAGGCTATGTCGAGAATCCCCACGGCGTGCTTTACATTACGTTGGGAACCTTAGGCGGCAAGTTCTACGAATATCAGGAGAACGACGAAGTAACACCGCTCTTTGACCTCTCCAACACCGTGCAGAAGACGCTCAACACGCCGACTTTCGCCTCGATAACGATTGACGGGAAGAAATTGAAACTAATCGGCTACAAATATGAGGAAGGCACTATTTCCGTCATCAGCACCAGCGCGATAATAAAGACTCAAAACTTGGGAAGCGAGATAAACGTCGCCGCCTTCACCTTTAAAGACGTTTCGGTGCCTGCCGCCGAGGGTGCGCTGATTAAAGTGAAGAGAAGCGTCAATCCGAGAGATTTCGGCTTTGTCGCAGGCGAGGGCTTCTATCCCGACAGCTGGAAGTTCGAGGTCATGAAAAGCGGCGTTTGGAAGGAGATAAAGGACAAGAGCATTACTTTCTCTTTAGGCGCAAACCAAGTCCGCTTCACCGTCTATTCCGAGGACGGCTCGACGAGCGCCATCTATACCTTCACCGTCTACCAGATGAGCGACCAATTCTTTACCGATAAGGCGAAGTTTATCGCTTCGCTCACCCTCGACGGCAATTCGGTCAAGGACGGAAAAGCGGTTCTCTCTTTCTTCTCGGGCAATAAACCCAAGCTTGAGTATGACGCCGAGGCGCTTGCCAAACACGCCGACGGCACCACTCTCAACAGCGTCGCGGTCATCGTGAATCTCAAAGGTAAGAGCGGCGAGGCAATCGTCCGCGTATTTGCCGAGGACGGCAGTTGGTTCGACATCGTGCTCGAGGCCGAGCGCGAGAACTACGAGCTTGGCATCGCGCTGTTCAGCGTGGGCGGCTTTATCGTTTTGGCCGGCGCCGCGGCCGCCGTAGTCGTGCCCATGCTCTTAAAAAAGAGAGCTGCTTTAGCGACTATCAAAGAAGCAGGTGAGGCCTTAAGACCGGAAGGCGAAGATGGCGCCGAGGCCGAAAAGACGGAATCGGGAGAGTGAAATGAATAGAAAGGCAGTCATAGTTTTAGCGGTTTTTATAATGCTCTTTTCTGTGGCGGCTTTCTCCGCCTGCAATAAAAAGAAGGAATATTCGGGCGAGTTCAGGCCGTCCAACCGCCCCGAGGGCGGGACACTTCTTGACGTCACCATTCCCGACGACGAACAGGCGCTGAAGGAACTCGCTTACTATCTCTACGACAACGCCAACAAGCTCGACCAACAAATTGAAAAGCGCGCCTATGCCGTCAACCACGAGACCGACGTCATAGGGCTTAGGGCGGGCGGATTCCGCTATGAAATCAAAAACCAAGAGGAATATTCATACGTCGAGTATTCCTTCTGTTTGAGCGACGAGCCCTTTGTAGGCATCATGCTTTCGGTGTTCAACTCGGTGTATGCCGTTCGCAAGTATACCAATTCGTGGATGGACAAAATGTATGTCGAGCGCGCCGAGGGCGACCCAAACAACTTCTATATCGTCTCGACACAGGACGATACTTATTTCGGACAGGACGGCAGGCTCTTTCAGGCGGATTGGAACCGGCTGGTGACGGGCAAAAACAATAAATACGGCATCGAAAAAACCGACGAAAACGGTCAAAAATATGTGACGGGCATCTATGTCGACAAGCCGCCGTATATGGCTTCTCAGGAGCTGACATACGAACAGACGGGCCAGAAAATACGCGTTGAAACGATAAAGAATGCCACGGTTACCAAACATAGCACGGATACGGGCGATTACTTTAGGGTCATCGTCGACCTCGACGTCAACAATCCCTTGACCACCGAATCATCCCTTGTCGAGCTCCGCGAGGGCGCGGGCGACGAGGCGCAATATCTTTCCATTGTGTCCACCTTCGAGGTTTGGGATAACGGCTACTTTAAGTATTTCTTATCCAACGACTCGTGGTCGGGCGGAGTGATATCGGGTGACCTCGACTTTGAAACTTACTTTTACTATGACGACGAGTCCTGCGACATCGGAAACTATCAATATATGAAGGACTTGGCCGCAAAATGCTACGCCGAGGCAACCGGCGGCAACTACGAAGCCGAGATTTACTATAGAGCGCGCGCCGACAAAATAGTGGGCACGGCGGTGGCTACGGCAGTTTTGCTGCTCATAATGTCGCTCGGCACTGCGATAGTCAAAAGATGCGTGAAATAATTTTGAGCCCGCAAGGCAAGGGGCCGAGCGGGCTCTTTTTATCTTAATTTAACTTGTAAAAAATCGGAAAATAGAGTCGAAAATAAAAAACCCGCGCATTGCGCGGGCTTTGGCACCTCCTAGGGGGTTCGAACCCCTGATACCGGCGTGAGAGGCCAGCGTCCTAGACCACTAGACTAAGGAGGCTTGTCGAGCGGAATGAATTATAGCATAAAAACGCGGAACTTGACAAGCGTTTTCAGCGAGATTTTCTGGCTTGGTTTTTTGTCAGACAACATTATTAGTGTCTTGTTGCTCGGTAATAAACGAGTTTTTCAATAAAATTAGGTCTAGTATTTGCGCACCGGAATTTTCCCGATGTGAGTGCTCCAAATCAAAACAATTTTTGAGTATTTAAACGAGAAGATAAAAAATGAAAAACAAACAAAAGGCAGAAAGATTGGCGGCGGCCGCAGCGGTTCTCTACAACGTAAACTTTAAAAGCGGCGATACCGTCCTCGTTGTGGAGAAATATTTTTCGCTGCTCGCCGAAAAATTCTTTAAATACATCGGATGCTACGTCGCCGAGGCCTGCGGCAAGCCGCGCCAAATCAATGCGGCAAAAAAGCTTGTGCTCGACAGGACAAAGTTTTTATCCGGCGGCATTGATGACGTTAAGTGCGGATTATTTGATTACGCCGTGGTCTTCGATAAGCTCGAAAGCTTGAGCGAAAAGGATCGCTTGGGCATTTCCGCCATGATAAGACCGTTGGGCAGGCTGGTTATTATCGACCGTGAGGGCGCCGAGGATTTAAAAAAGGCCAAAGCTTCATTTTTAGGCATCGACTTCGACGTCGAGCACGGCGGCGGCCTTTTGGTGCTGTCGGGCACCAAGCCGCTGTTTGAAAAGCCGCAGTAAATTCCAAAGCGGATTGATTTGTTCTATTGTTATTAAGAGTAGGCGGAGCATTAGTAAAATTGCAATTTATTATAAGATAAAGTTCATTATAGTTTGAGAGGCTATTATTAAGAGAAAAAATATCGAATTTTATAATAAAAAAATCGGCGCTTCCGCCGATTTTTTGTTTGAATTGGGTTTTGTTAACCGCTGATGCTGTCGATGATGGCGCAGGTCGCGTCCTTCAAAATCCGCCACATGCAGCCGACATTGACGTGGTTGCCGACGTCGCCGCTCTCGAAGGTCGCGTCGAAGGTGTGATATCTATCGCCGAGGTCGGCGATCGAGCGGCCTGCCAGCGCGCTGTAAAGCGGAACTATGGCGTCGCCGTAGAGGGAACGCCTGAGCGTCATCGAGGACACCGAGGCGTCGGCGGCGTAGTCGATGCCGATGCAGGTGGTCATATTTTGGCCGGCGAAATAGTGGGTGTTGACGAGGGTGGAGGCCTGAACGCGCGAGCCGTCATCGAGCGTCACATATAGCGAGTCGTGGAAATCCCTAAGCGAGGCGACGAAGGGCTTGAGCTTGGGCGTGACGCCGTCCGCTTCCGTCATAATCGTGCCGTCGTCGTTTCTTAAGTAGGACCATTCGCGCGTGGAGTAGAATTCATAGAGGTCGTCCTCCGACGCTATCGGCACGCCGCCTATCGTTATTCCATGGTCGGTGATATATTGGTCGGAATTTAAGAATTCCCAGTTGGGCAAAAGTCCGATTATGCCGGGCATGTTCTGAATCATCGGCTTCATCTGGGTGTTTAAAAAGTCGATGAGCATATCCATCGGTAAAAAGGCGCCCAAGCCGAAGCTGTTGAGCAACTCCCCGACGTCGACGAATTCCAGCACCTTGTTGATGTCCTCGAGGTAGGTAAGGGCGTCGACGGCGCCCATAAACGCGCCTGCGTAGGCGCAGTAGGCAAGCACTTTGTCGCGGTTTTCGGCGCTCCTCGCGAGATACCCCGACACCACCTGCGCGCCCATGCTGTGCGATGTGAAAATAACCTTGGAATAGTTGTTGCTGTTTATGAACTCTTCAAGGAGCCGCGAGTTATCGCGGTTGTCGATGCGCCAGTCGTAGTTAAACATCCTGACCTCGTATTCTCTGCCGTAGCGCGCTTTTAAATCCTCGAACTGCTCTTTATAGGCGTTCAGCGCGCCATAGTAAAGGCGCCCCTTATAGTCGTTCGACACCTTGAGGTCGGGGTAGTTGGGCACACCGTATTGGTCGAGCGAAAGTTTCCAAATAAGGTTGTCGGCGTTCTGTTCGCCGCTCATGGCATAGCCTATTATTTCCAGCATTTTATTGAATTTTTCGGAATCGCTGAAGATGGTTTCGAGCGCGGCCGGCAATGCTTCGACATTCATGAAGTCGTAAACACCTAAATCGTAGGGAAGGGGGTCCCAGACCGGTTCGCCCGTCACGCCGTCGTAAAGTCCGCCCGACATCAGCGCGGTGACGATTATTATAGCCTTTTTGTTTTGGTTGAAAGCCGCGAGCGTGACGGTGGATGCCGCGAGCGCGACCAAGACCACCAAGACTAACACAATAATTACTGCCAGCGAGCGTTTTTTCATAATCCCTCCGATATCCGATTTCTATATTATGATTTTAACATCAAAATATCAAAAACTCTATTCATTTAAGCAACAAAATAAATATTGTGTTTAAACTTTTTTGGCGCCTTTCCGCCCCAAAAAGAATGCGCCCAAAAACTTTATTGTTAGCGCCGTTCGTGATATAATAATAAAAAAGGATTGTCTATGGCGGTAATTGAGCTAAAAAACGTAAAAAAAACATATGAAAAGGGCGGAGTGTCGTATCCGATTATAAAAGGCGTCAGTCTTGCCGTCGATGAGGGCGAATTCGTATCGATCGTCGGTGAATCGGGCAGCGGAAAATCGACGCTTCTTTATTTGATGTCGGGAATCGAGCGCGCCGACGAGGGCGAAGTCAAACTTCTCGGCGCCGACCTTTCGACCGCTTCCGAAAAGGAGCTCGCGGCGCTTCGGCGCTCGGGATATTCCTTCGTCTTTCAGTTTGACAACCTTCTTCCCAATCTCACAATCATCGAAAATATAGAGCTTCCCTTGTATCTCGCGGGCAAAAAGCCCTCACGAGATGAAACCGAGCAAATTCTCGCCTTTATGGATATCGAGAAAGTCAAAGATAAATATCCTCGCGAGGTATCCGGCGGCGAGCAGCAGCGCGCCGCGGTGGCGAGGGCGCTTATCACCTCGCCCAAAATCATTTTTTTGGACGAGCCGACGGGAAGCTTGGACCAAGCGACGGGCGAGCGAGTGATGGAGCTTATTAAGTCGGTGAACTCCGACAAAGGCATTGCCATAGTTCTCGTCACCCACTCCGAAAAGCACTCCGCCTACGCCTCGAGAATCATTCGGATTGCCGACGGGCTCATAGTCGGCGGGAATTAGCCTTTTAAAGATAAAAATGCTGAAATTGGTTTTCAAAAACCTATTTGGAAAGCCGCTCAGGCTTATTGCGACCGTCTTAGCCGCCGTGCTGTCGGTCGCCGTCATATTTTCGGTGCTGTCATTCGACGAGGCTGTCTACGACTATTTGCAAAACACGCTGACCGCCGAAAGCGGGGAAGCCGACATCAAAATTTCCTACGGCGTGGGCGGCGCGCGCATCTTCAACGCCGAGGCGGCCAAGGAGCTTCTACCGACCGAATATGCGGTGGGCGCTCTTTCGGTCTACGGAAGTTGCGGCGGCGAATATATCAAGCTTAGGGGAATCAACAAAACCGAAGTCGAAAAGCTCAGAAAAATTTCGATTGCCGAAGGAAAGGCCGTGGCCGAGCTCCGCTCCGACGACGCAATAGTGTCGGAAGGTTTCGCGGCCGCAAATGAGCTCGCGCTCGGCAGCCGCATGGAAATCGAGGTTTTAGGCAAGACGCGGCAGGCATACGTCGCCATAATCGCAAAAAGCGAAGGGTTTTTCGACGAAGCCTTGGGCGTTGAAAGCGTCATATCCTCGGAAGAATTTGTGTCGGGATTTTTCTCGGAGGCCGCGCAGTTTGGCAACATCTATAATGAGCTTTATATTAAACTCAAACCGTCAAGCGTGCCGCTTCAAGTGGCGGTTGACATCTTAAAGGCCTCCGACGCCTATTCCGGCATGCTGGTCGAACCTGCCGTAAACTATGAAAAGCTCAAGCAGGACAGCAGGCTTTTTTCGGCCGCCATGGTCGTAGTCGGCGCCGCCGCCATTGTCCTGGCGCTGTCGGTCATTTTGTTTTTGGCCGCCGTCAAGCAGAAGGAGCGCTCCTCTCAAATAGCAAAGCTCAAGGCAATGGGCGCAAGGAATAATCAACTCTTTATGCTCTACGCGCTCGAAAGTTTGATCATCGGCGCGGTTGCCTCCGCGCTCGGTCTTCTTTTCGCCAAGCTATCGCTGGGATTGATTTTCAAATCGAGCTTCGGCGCGGCGGCGATGAACCCGCCCGAAGCGGCAAACTACGCCGCGGCGTTTTTCTTGGGGCTCGGCTCCTTCATCCTTTTCGAACTTCTGCCCTTTATCTTCTCGTTTAAAAAATCCGTCCGCGCCACCGTCTTGGAAAGCAAGGATATCTCGGCAAAAAGCGGCATTGTTCCGCTTATCGCTTTGAGCGTTCTTCTTGCCGCCACGCTCGCCGTCGAGTTTACCGTGGACGCGGCGACCGCCGTCCTCGGCTTTGTCAACGTCGCGCTCATTTTTATCTGGCTTGTTTTTGCTATTTCGGCGCTCATTCGGCTGGTGGGGAAAATCACCCAAAAGAGCTCCTCCGCCACTGCCAAAATAGCGGCGGGCTCGCTTGCCCGCGACCGCAATTCGGCAATTAAGGCGCAGGTGCTTGCCGGCGGGTTGCTCGTTTGCATTCTGCTGATGCTGGCCTCCGACGTCATGAATATGTTCTTTTCGGGATATTTAAAGGATATGGCGGGCGCCGTCATCATTAAAAACGCCGACGACGAACTGATTGCCGGCTTAGATTCGCTTGAGGATATGGATGGCGTCGATTCGACGGCTCCGCTGTTTTGGCAAATAGGCGAGCTGGGCTTTGACGACTCTATAAAAAGCGTTCAAATTTTAGGCTTGAACGAGGGCAGCGGAAACTATCTCGATTTTGAGTATATTACCGAAAGGGCAGTTGTAGAGGCAATTTTGTCCGATAAAACCCAAAGTTCGGTGATTTTGGATATTTCCTACCAAAAGGCCTACGGCGTTAAGGCGGGCGACAAAGTAACCGTTTATTACGGCGGCAAAGAGATGGAAGCCGCGGTCGGCGGCTTCGTCCGCTCACAGTTTTACGTGGGAAATTACGTGCTTGCTTCGGGAGAACTCCTTGCCGATAAACTCGGCGTGCCCGCCGCCGACACCGTCATCGTTCACACCTCCGATGCCGATTTTCATTTAAAGCTCAGAGAGAGGTTTTCGGGCAAAAACTATTTCATCATTCCCGTTGCCGAGATTGAGGCGAGCGGCACACGCGCCCTTCAATCGATTTTCGACTTCGTGGGAACGGTAACCTATTTCGTCGCCGCAATTTCGATACTCGGCATCGCCCTTAACATATTCCTCTCCCGGATGGAGCAGGCGCGCATCAGAACGCAGTTGCTCTCCTTGGGCTGCACCAAGGCGCGGCTGTTCTCGGCCGAGATGCTGGAATATTTCTTGATAGCGCTTGCCGCCTTCGTCTTATCATTCGGCGCCGCAATTCTTTCAATGCGCTGTCTGTTCGACGCCGTTTTGGTGTTCGGGCTTTATTATGAGTTTGCCGCCAACGTTCCGCTTGCGCTTGTGGTGGGCGGCATAATAGCGTCAGCCGCCGCGCTGCTGCCCGCCATTTTAATGTTTCCCAAGTCTTATTCAATTAAAATCGGCGTGCTTAAAGTTAATATATAGAAGGCCTTTTCATCTTATAATAGCCCGCTTGTCGCAAACAATATGTCGTTAAGCGGTCAAGCTAGTGTAGTTTAGCGTTTATTACAAAAACTAAATACTAAAGGTATAAAGACATATAACTAAGGCAATCCAAGGATTTGTATGAGAAAAAACCTCACTTTGATTTTAGCGGTGCTCCTTATCGTGCTTTTGGCGGTATCGCTCTTCGCCTGCAAAAAAGTTAAAGGCGGCGAACCCAAGACAGACGCAAGACAGCAGGCGGTTGACTCTTTCGCGGGCGCCCTTATCGCGCTGGGCGGCGAGGGCTGGAAGCTGGAAATGACGGAGGAGGAGCGCGCCGCGCTGCCCGACGAGGCCGCCTACTATATTTTCCGCGCCGCCGTCCAAAAGCTTGCCAAAAGAATTTACGATGAAGACGTCCTCGTCAATTCCAAGATTGACTATTACACCGAGCTTTTAAGAAAGCCCGAAACGGTTTCCTATGCGCGCGACGTCGCCGACAAGACGCGCGGCGTCAACTTGCTTGACATCTTATCCGGTTACGAGATTTCGGCGGACGATTTTTCCTCGATTTCCTTCATTTTAATGGAGATGTCCTACTATGACGCCGAGGCGGCTTTCGATGCCGCCGCCGCCGATATAGGCGTCGCGGTTGTTCGCGGCGACGCGCTTTTCGGCGAATATAAAAGGCTTTCTACCGACCGCGCCAGGCTCACCGCGCTTTCCAAGCTCCCCGAGGCCGAAGTGCCCGACCACATCACCACCAAGGAGTTGGGTGAGATACTTTCCTATATTAAAGAAATCGATTCCGACTTTGCGGGTTCGCTGGGGCCGGGCAAGCCCAACTACGGCCACCTCGAGCTTTTGCTCCAAGGCATCGAATCGGCCAAGGATTTTTTGATTGCTACCGAGCTTGAAAAAGAGGAAAACGCCGTGCTGAAAACGTCCATTGACGCCGCCCAAACCGCCTATGAAGCCTACGTCGAGGAGCTAAGCCGCGAGGAAGAGGATATCGACCTTGAAAATCTTGCCGCAAACGGCGCGCTTTTGAAGGAAGCTATAGCGAGCAGTATTGAGATAGACGAAGAAACGGCGGCATGGCGTCAGCCGCTTAAAATCCAAGCCGAGCTTTTCATCGAGCGCCAACACCTTATGATGCCGCTCTATAAATACCTCAACATGGCGGACAATCTGGAAAACATCAAGGTGTCCAAAGAGGATTATAAAGCCGTCATATCGGACGCCGGGTTTTCGGAAAGCTTCGAGACGATTATGAGCAACCGCGAGAGCGCTTCCAAACTTTTAAACTTTTTCTACAAGACGGGAAAGCTCCTTGACACCAGCCTTACCGGCGAAATCGAGAGCGGCGACCTTTTCGACCTTTCCGATAAAACGGCCGCCGAAGCCGTGACGATGATAAAAAGCTTCGCGCTCGCCGCCAAAAACCTTTTGGACGGGTTTTCGGATGAAGAACTTTCCGAAATCTCGGCGGCGCTGGGCATCTGCGCGCAGCCGCTCGTCAATTTATTCAATATCCGCAGTATATCGGCGGGAATAGACGAGCTGATTGTCGGCGACGCCATGCCGTTTTTCAGCATGCCGGTGGGCTACGGCTCGCTGGTCGAACTCGCCGCCAAAAACTTCGACATCCTGCCGTTGCTTCTGAAGCTTTCCTACATCTCGGGCTACTACGGCATCGACGAGCTCTACGTCGAAACGGTAAACGCGGCGTCGAAAAACGACATCGACAAGGCTTTTACGGGAGTGGGCGCCGCTAAATTACTGCTCTCCTTAGTTTCGGGAAGCGGGGAAAGCGACGGCATATCCCTTGAAGAACTTAAGGCCGAAATAGCCGCCTACCGCGCGCGCGTTTACAACGCCGCCGACCCCGCCGCCGCGATTTCGGGCAATCTGGAGCTTTGGAAGACCGTGGTGTCGATAACCAACGACCTCATGGCGCTCAACGAGGCGAGCGTAAAAATTCCCGACTATATTTGGCTCATCAGCGACGAAACCTACGACGCGCTCGACGACGCCTCAATTCTAAAGACCAACCTTGCCGTCATGGTGACGGAATACGCCAAAGGGGGAGTGCCCGGCAGCAATACCAAGCTCACTGCTGCCGTCATCGCGCTTAAGAATAAGACGGGCGTCGCGGTAAACAACACCTCGCAGATTACGGCGGCGGAATACGCCGCGCTCAAGTCGGCCGCCGAGGACATGCTTCTTAATAAAAACGCCGATTGGTTCGACGCGCTGACCAAGCAGGGCGGCGACCTCGATGTCATTTTCGGCAGATTATATTCCGCCGAAAACATCGCGCTTTTAGGGAGCATAGTCTCCCGTTTCCCCACGCTTGCGTCAATGCAGTCCGCCGACTCCGCGGCCATCTCCCAACTTAAAGCCGACCTTAAAAAAGTAGGCATTAAATAATTTGCGCAGGCAATATCGTTGCCTTAACGGAAAAAATGGCTTAAAATTAAATTGCGGGTTCACCGCAATTTAGTTTTTTTTAGGAGCAGATATGGGAAAGAGGAGATACAAATTGCTGTTTAAGACGGCGGCGGCGGTGGACGCCATGGCGCCCAAATACGCGCTGATGAGATTGATAGCGCCCGTGCCCGACCTTATGAAGGCGGAGCGCGTCGTGTTTATCGGGCCTCATCCCGACGACATCGAGGTGGGCTGCGGCGCCACGCTGCATAAGATGGTCAAGGCGGGGAAGGCGGTCAAAATGGTCGTCTGCACCGACGGCGGCTCGGGAAGGCTGGACGCCGTCATGACTTCGGAGGAAATCACCGCGACGCGCAAGGCGGAGTCGGAAGCGGCGGCCAAGCTTTTGGGCGCGGCCGAGTTCGTAAACTTAGGCTTTCCCGACGGCGGGCCCTACGACGAGGATAAGCTCGCCGCGGCGATAGCGTGGGAAATTTATACTTTCGCGCCCGATTTAGTCATATGCCCCGACCCGACTCTTCCTTCCGAAACGCACCCCGACCACCTAAAGTGCGCCCGCGCCGCCGTCACCGCGGTCACGATTTCGGGCAACTTCTATTCGGGACAGCGCCACGGTCTGACTTTCGAGCCCGAAAAAATCAAGTTTTCAAAGACGCTCGCATATTACTACACCCATCGCGCCAACAGCTTTGTCAAGCTCGCCGAGGAGGATTTGGACGGCCGCGCCGCCGCGCTAGCCCTGCATAAGAGCCAGTTTGAAGGGTTGATGCTGGACGGGCTTTTGGTCTACTTAGGCCTGAGAGCCAAAGATATGGGCAGCCGCGCCGGCACAAAATACGCCGAGGGATTTTTCGCGATGGCGCCCATGCACCAGCACGCCTCCACCGAAATAAACCACGCCGAGTTTTATAAAATCAAGGCGCAGCAGGCTTTTGAGGAAGGGCAGAACGAACCCATCAAATAGCCTGAATTTCCGAATTATTCAAAACTTCCCTTAACAATAATAACTTAAGTTTCAGCCCGCCCTACGGCGGGCTTTTTCACGGCTAAACATAACACCGCCGATTTTCATATATTGCAACAGAATAAAAAATTTGAAATTGGCAATACCTTTGGTATAAAACAATCGGAGCATTGAATGATAAAACGCGGTGATATTTATTACGCCGACTTAAGCCCCGTTATCGGCAGCGAACAGGGCGGCGTCAGACCGATACTTATAGTGCAGAACGACATCGGAAACAAATACAGCCCCACCGTCATCGCGGCGGCGATAACCAGCCAGCTCGGCAAAGCGCGGCTGCCCACCCATATCGCGCTGCCCGCCTCCTTCGGCCTTCCCAAGGATTCGGTGGTGCTCCTTGAACAAATCCGCACGCTGGACAAGCGCCGCTTGCAGGAAAAGATAGGCGAGCTTCCAAGCGACCTTATGACGCGCGTCAACGAAGGGCTGATGATTAGCTTAGGGTTTTACGAATAAAATTTTCATATACCTTTAATTTACAGAATTGCATTGACTTACAACTTCATATAATATATAATTGACTAAGGGGCAATCACAATCTCGGCTCTGCGGAGCCTATTATTATTTTTCCCGTTCAAAAAAAAATAAGTGGAGGAGAAAATGAAAAAGCAATTCGCATTATCGTTTGTGTGCCTGATTATAGCCTTGGTCTTGGTTTTCTCGGGCTGCACAAATCCCGGAGCGGCATTAGTCTTTAATAAAATCGAAAACGCCAAATCCATAACAGTGGAGTCTTCTTTTGTCATTCACGCCACGATGGTTTCCGCCGACGGCGAGGAGGACACGGTTGATATGGAGATGACGTTTTTGGCGATGAGCGCCGAGAACGCCGCTTACTATAAAATTACCGCCTTCGGCTTTGAAGAAGAGTTCTACATATCCCTCGAGGAAGACACCTATTATACTTACGGCAAACCGGACGATAATTGGGTGAAAGAGGCTACCGATGTTGAGGAAGTCGAAGAGTACGCTGAAATGTTGGAGCAGTTTGCGACCCTTTTCGATTTAGACCTCAAAAAGGAAGGCGGAAAATATGTGCTTTCAGAGGAAGTCGAGCTTCCAGAAGGCGCTTTTTCTCAAATAGTGGAATCAATTATTCACGGAGAACTTGACCTTAACGTTAAATTGACCGTCAAAGAACTTACGATTGAGGATGCCGACGGCGTCATATCTCTCAACGGAAAGCTGGTTTTTGAAATTACCTCCGACGAAGAAGACGGCTCGGTCACTATGGAGCTTACTTTGGATGTCAAATACTCGGACATCAACTCGACCGAGGTTACGCTTCCCGAGATTGACGAGGAAGGATGAGTCAGCGCAAAATCAAATTCGGGCCTGTGGCGGCGCCAAAAGCACGAATTTGAATAAAGAAACGGGCAGATTTATTGTGAAAATAGCAAAGAGGAGCTAATCGCTCCTCTTTGTTATGCTGTGCACTTTCTTCGACGACGCTCACCGGGCCGTTTTCCGGTTAGGTAACTCCCGCAAAGCTTCCTCGTGGCACATCCGGCGCTCCGCTTAGTGCTGCTGCGGTCAAGCCCTGACACGGTTTACGGTGACGGATTGCACAAGACCTTGTTATCAACATCCCTTGACCGGGACCGACGCCCCATGAGACGCGCCTAGGAAAGCGTTCGACACTGCTATAGCGGGTTGCAGTTTACAGGGCACCGCTAGCTCCCCGTCTAGCACAGCTTAGTCAGTATAGCATCAAAATATCAAAGTTGCAAGGGATTTTTCTTGACATTTTTCGGGCGCAAACCTATAATGTAACCTAAATTTATGCTATATAAATACGCGCGCATCACGTTATTTTATAATCCATAAAGGGAATGATATTAACAAAAAACGCGCGGAAAAGGTAAAAATGTATAAGCCCGTTGACAGCTCTCTCGATTTTGTGTCCCGCGAAAAGGCGACCGCCGAGTTTTGGAAAAACAGCTCGATTTTTGAAAAATCGGTTCAAAAAAACGAAGGCGGTCCCGAATTCAGCTTCTATGACGGCCCGCCGACAGCCAACGGCAAGCCGCATATCGGCCACGTTCTTACGCGCGTCATAAAGGACATTATCCCGAGATATAAAACAATGAAAGGCTACCACGTCCTCAGAAAGGCGGGGTGGGATACCCACGGCCTTCCCGTCGAGCTCGAGGTCGAGAAGTCGCTGGGGCTCAACGGCAAACAGGACATCGAAAAATACGGCGTCGAGCCCTTTATTAAAAAATGCCGCGAATCGGTCTGGAAATATAAGGCCGAATGGGAGAAAATGAGCGGCAAGGTGGGATATTGGGCGGACATGAAAAATCCCTATATCACCTACGAAGACGACTACATCGAGTCGGTGTGGTGGTCGCTTAAGGAAATCGACAAGCAAGGGCTTTTATATAAAGGCCACAAAATCGTTCCCTACTGCCCGCGTTGCGGCACCGCGCTTTCCTCGCACGAAGTGGCACAGGGCTATAAGGACGTCGAGGAAAAGTCCATTTTTGTCAAATTCAAGGTAGAGGGGGAGGAAAACACCTACTATTTGGCGTGGACGACGACGCCGTGGACGCTTCCATCCAACGTCGCGTTGGCCATGAATCCCAAAGAGGATTATTCCAAAATCAAGGCGGGCGGGGAATATTATTATCTCGCTTCCGCACTCGTCCCCTCGCTGTTTTCCGACTACGAAACAGTGGAAACCAAGAAGGGCAAGGATTTCGAGCGCAGGCGCTATATTCCGCTCTTTGACTATGTCAAGGACACTAAGGACGCCTTCTATATCACCGTCGCCGATTTCGTCACGCTGACCGACGGCTCGGGCATCGTGCACATAGCTCCCGCCTTCGGCGAGGACGACGCCGCGGTGGGCAAAAAATACCGTTTGCCCTTCGTTCAGCTCGTCGACACGCGCGGCCGCTTCGTCGCCGAGGCCTATGATTTGTTTGAAACTTTCGCCAAGGACGCCGATAAGATTATCATCGAGAAACTCAAGGCGAGAGGGCAGATTTTCAAAGAGCTGATGTTCACGCACAGCTATCCCTACTGTTGGCGTTGCGACACGCCCCTTCTCTATTACGCCCGAAGCTCGTGGTTTATCGCGATGACAAAGGTCCGCGCCAAGCTTTTGAAAAACAACGCTTCCGTCAATTGGATGCCGCCCTCAATCGGCACGGGCAGAATGGGCAACTTCTTGGAAAACGTCATCGACTGGGGCATCTCGCGCGAGCGCTATTGGGGCACGCCGCTTCCCATTTGGGTTTGCGAAAAGTGCGGCAAAATCCACGTCGTGGGCTCCAAAGCCGAGCTTAAAGAGCTTGCCGGTCTCAAATCCGACCTCGAACTTCACCGCCCCTATATAGACGCCGTCAAATTCGAATGCGAGTGCGGCGGAATCATGAAACGCGAGCCCGAGGTTTTGGACTGCTGGTATGACAGCGGCTCCATGCCCTTTGCCCAATGGCATTATCCTTTTGAGAACAAAGCGACCTTCGACGAGGTATTTCCCGCCGACTTTATCAGCGAGGCCGTCGACCAGACGCGCGGCTGGTTTTATACTTTGCTCGCCATCTCGACCTTGCTCTTTGACCGTTCGCCTTTCAAAAACTGTATCGTTTTAGGGCACGTCAACGACAAGGACGGCATCAAGATGTCCAAGCACAAGCACAACGTCATCGAGCCCGACACCGTCCTCGACAGTCAGGGAGCCGACGCCGTCAGATGGTATTTCTACACCGGTTCGGCGCCGTGGCTGCCTTCGCGCTTCTATCCCGAAGCCGTCAGCGAGGCGCAGCGCAAGTTCATGGGCACGCTCTGGAACACCTACGCTTTCTTCGTGCTTTACGCCGAAATCGACTCCTTCAACCCCGCCGAGCACCCCTTGAAAGAGGAGGGGCTGACCGTCATGGACAGATGGATTCTGTCCGAGCTCAACTCTCTCATTAGGTTTGTGGACGAAAGCCTCAACGAATATAAAATCACCGAGAGCGCCAGACGCATTCAGGACTTTGTCGACGACCTTTCCAACTGGTATGTCAGGCGCGGCCGCGAGCGCTATTGGGGCTCCGAAATGACGGAGGACAAGCTTGCCGCCTACACTACGCTTTGGACGGTGTTGACCGAGCTCTCCAAGCTGTCGGCGCCCTTCGTGCCGTTTTTGGCGGAAGAGTTATATCAAAACCTTGTCGTTCCCTTCTTCCCGAAGGCGCCCGAAAGCGTCCATCTCGCCGATTTCCCCGTCTTCGATGAGAAATATATCGACGAGAACTTGAGCGCGGGCATGAAGTCGGTTTTGAAGCTCGTTGTTCTCGGACGCGCCGCCAGAAACCGCGCCAACCTAAAAAACCGGCAGCCGCTCGAAAAGCTGATGTATAAGGGCATAGAGGACGACATTTCACAAGAGCTATTGAGCCTTGCCGCCGACGAGCTCAACGTCAAGAATATCGAAGCCGTTACGGGCGACCGCGACTTCATCACTTACGAGCTTAAGCCGCAACTCAAAACCTTGGGCCCCAAATACGGCAAACTACTAGGGAAAATCCGCGCTTTCCTCGATACCGCCGACGGGTTCAGTGTTGTCGACGCCACCGAAAACGGCGGCGTGTTCAAGGTAGAGCTGGACGGAACAATCGTCGAGCTCAGCCGTGACGACCTTTTAATCAGCGTTAAAAACCGCACCGGCTTTGTCAGCGAGAGCGAGGGCGGCGTCACCGTTATTTTGGATACCAACCTCACCGAGGAGCTCATTTCGGAGGGCTTCGAGCGCGAGCTCATCTCCAAAATCCAGACGATGAGAAAGGAAGCGGGCTTCAAGGTGACCGACCGCATCAAGGTGGGCTATCAGGCAAGCGGTAAGACGCTGGAAGCGCTTGAAAAAGGCGGATTCTTGGCGGTTGTCCTCGCCGATTCGGCAACTCCCGGGCTTTCCGGCTATATCAAGGAATGGGATATCAACGGCGAAACCGCGACGCTTTCCGTCGAAAAAGTAGAGAAATAAATGCAGTTAAACAACGAGTGGAAGGATTTTGAAGTTGTCGCGACGGGCGACGGCGAAAAGCTGGAGAGATGGGGGAATTACCTTTTAATCCGTCCCGACCCGCAAGTCATTTGGCGCGCCAAATCGCCGCTTAGAAACTATCCCGACATCAGCGCAATCTATCAAAGAAGCTCGACGGGCGGAGGGCATTGGGAGTTCATAAAACCCGTGCCCGACGACTTCGTCGTGGGCTGGCGCAAGCTTAAGTTCAAGCTTAAGCTGATGGGCTTCAAGCACACCGGTCTTTTTCCCGAGCAAGCCGTCAACTGGGCGCGGATGATTGACCTCATCGAAAACGCGTCACGGCCGATAAGTGTCCTTAATCTATTCGCCTACACCGGCGGCGCTACGCTTGCCTGCCTTTCGGCGGGCGCCTCGGTGACGCACGTCGACTCCGCCAAGGCTATGGTAGAGCGGGCGCGCTCAAACGCCGAGCTCAGCGGCCTCAAAAACGCGCCCTGCCGTTATATAATCGACGACTGCCTGAAGTTCGTGGAGCGCGAAATAAAGCGCAAAAAAACTTACGACGCCGTCATCATGGACCCGCCCAGCTACGGCAGAGGCCCCTCGGGCGAGCTTTGGAAAATAGAGGAGAACATCTACGATTTAGTCGAAGCGACGTCTAAACTTCTCACCGATTCGCCGCTATTTTACCTTGTAAACTCCTACACGACCGGTTTACAACCCACCGTCATGGCCAACATTTTAAGCCGCGCCATATCGCTGCGTGGCGTCATCGAGGCCGACGAAATCGGGCTTCCGACATCAGAGGGAATTTCTTTGCCAGCCGGCTGTTCTGCCTTTTTAGTATTTAAGTAACGCAAAACGCAATAGGGCGCATTCCCGCCCTTTTCGCGTGTCTCACCTCAGTCATTTATTTTGATAAACTCCTTTCGGCTCGCACTTAAAAGTGCGAAATCTGCAACCCTCTTCCACTTTGCGGGGATTTAGGATGAGAATTAGCTATACGTTGAAATAAAGCATGTTCACCGCATTTATAACTTTGTTAGATAGTTGCTTTCGAATTATTTATAGTCGCATTTCAGCTATTTAAGATTCTTTCAAAAATTTTTTTCAGCAAATTATGCAAACTGTTGACAAGCTTCCCTAGAAGTGTTATTATAAATCCGACGAAAATGGTAGGATATAAAATTGAAGTTATCGACTAAGGCCCGCTACGGGTTGAAATTTTTAGAAATATTGGCAGAGGGGTTCGGCGGCGAGCCGATACCGACATCCATGCTTGCCGAAAAATCGGGCGTGACCGAGGCCTACACCGAGCAGATTATGCCCAAGCTTAAATCGGCGTCGCTGGTCGCGGCGCAGAGGGGAGCGCAAGGCGGCTACGCGCTGACGCGCCCGCCCAGCGAGATAAACTTGGGCGAGGCGCTCCGCGCGCTCGAGGACGGGCTCTATATCGTCGACTGCATCAAGGAGCCCTGCGACGCAGCAGGATGCCGCACGCGGACGGTGTGGACAAAGATTTACAACGGAATCAACGAACTGCTTGATAAAATTACGCTTGCCGACTTGATTGCCGACAACATACGATAAGAAGGTGAACCCTATGAGTATATATTTTGACCACGCGGCGACGGCGCCGCTCGATAAAGAGGTTTTGGCGGAGATGATACCTTACTTCGGCGTCGTCTACGGCAACGCCAACAGCCAGCACAGCTTCGGCCAGGAGGCCGCCAAGGCGGTTTTGAACGCCAGAAGGCGGATATCGCAAGCTATCGGAGCGCCGCACGCCAAATATCTCGACATCTATTTCACCTCGGGCGGCACCGAGGCTGACAACTGGGCAATCCGCGGCATAGCCTCGGCATATCGCGAAAAGGGCAACCACATCATCACTTCCCAAGTCGAGCATCCCGCGGTCTACAACACCTGTAAAATTTTGGAAAAACAGGGATTTGAGGTCACCTACCTTCCCGTCGACGAGGGCGGTCAAGTGCGCCCCGAAACGCTGGAAAAAGCAATAACAGACCGCACGATTTTAGTGTCGATTATGTTCGCGAATAACGAAATCGGCACCGTTATGCCCATAAAAGAGTTGGTTAAAGTGGCGAAAGCGAAGAAAGTGCTCTTTCACACCGACGCCGTTCAAGCGACGGGAAGCGTGCCCATCAACGTCAGCGAACTGGGCGTCGACCTCATGAGCATATCGGCGCACAAGTTCTACGGCCCCAAGGGAATAGGCGCCCTCTACGTGCGTCCCGGCGTTAAAATCGACAGGATTATTTCGGGCGGCGAACAGGAGAGGACGCTTCGCGGCGGCACCTCCAACGTCCCCGCCATAGTGGGCTTCGGTGCCGCGATTGAGGCGGCGGTCCGCGATATGGAGAAAAACAACGCTCACATAAAGGCGCTTCGCGACAGCTTCGTCGAAAAACTCATGGCGAGGGTTCCCGACATCAGGCTCAACGGCACGATGGAGTCGCGTCTGCCCAATAACGCCAACTTCAGCTTCCGATATATCGAGGGCGAGTCGATTTTAATATCGCTTGACCTTGCCGGAATCGCCGTTTCTTCGGGCTCGGCCTGCTCGTCTTCTTCGCTTGAGCCGTCGAGAACGCTCATTGCCATAGGTGTGCCCGTCGGCACCGCGCACGGCTCGCTTCGCTTCACTTTCGGCCGCGAAAATACCATGGAAGAAGTCGACTACGCCGTAGAAAAGATTGCCGAAATAGTGGCGCGGCTTCGCGCTTGGTCGCCTTTGGCGCCGCGAAACTAAGGCCTGTAAATAGTTCTAAACCCAGATGAAAGATAAAGAATTTTGGCGGCTCTGCCGCGAACGGAGAGATATATGTATAACGAAAGAGTAATTGAGGAATTCAAAAATCCCAAAAACGTCGGCGAAGTGGAAAATTACGACGGTATCGGCACGGTCGGCAACGAGGTGTGCGGCGATATAATGCAAATCACCTTAAAGATAGAGGACGGCGTAATTACCGACGCCAAATTCAAGACTTACGGTTGCACCGCCGCCATTGCGACAAGTTCCGTTGCGACGACTATGATAATCGGAAAGACCATCGAGGAGGCTCTGAAAATCACCAATTCGCAGGTCGTGGAAACGCTCGAAGGGCTGCCGCCCCAAAAGATTCACTGTTCCGTGCTCGCCGAAGAAGCAATCAAGGAAGCGATTGCCGACTATTTGAAAAAACAAGGCAAATGAAGTTAACCTAATATTTTTTCGGTATCGCCGCATACTAAGGCTCAGGAGGCATTGTATGAAAAACGGGCTTTGGATAGGCGCGATATTGGGAACGGTCATTTCGTCGGCCATATATATGTCGCGTGTGGAAAAAAATAACGCCAATCAATCCTTTGTGAAAAAGGTCAAGAACGTGATTGACGAATTGACTAAATAGCAATATTGCGGAATTTGCCGCAAGTGTTGTGTGATTCTTTCAGGTTAATGTGCCCAACTCGGACTTGCTAAACATTTGGGTGATTACGTTCTAGCTCTAAAAATTATTTGAAATTAAAAAGCGCGGCCTTGCCGCGCTTTTTCTATATTGGATTTAGTCGGGAATTATGTTTTCAAAGATAACGTTTTTGACGCCGAGGGCGTGAGCCTTTCTAAGCTTTTCTTCGCTTGAAATAGTCCAGCTGATAAAAGGGACGTCGGGATTTTTGCCACGCCATTTGGCGACGGCGCGCTCGCCTAAGTCGAGTATGTCATAGGCTACAAAGTGGGGCTTGCTCGTCCTTGTCACCCAAAGCTTGCCCATAAACGACATGGCCGCGCTTTTCTTGCCTTTCTTCCGCCAAGTAATCAGTTGGCCGCAGGCGTAAGAGCTGTGGCGGCGCAAAAACTTGACCGAAAGCGGATTGAAAGATTGAAGCGCAATCGGACCTTCATAGTCCTTTATTTCCTCCAGCACGGCGCGCTCCAAGGCGCGGTTGACCGGACTGTTATTTTTGAGCTCGATAAGTATGCCAGCCTTGCCGGCTATGGCATGTAAAAGCTCGGAAAGAAGGGGGATGGTTCCGCCGCCGATGAGGGGATAATCCTTGAGTTTATCGGATGCGATGTCGCCGATTTTTATATCGACGCCGGCTACCCGCTTTAAATTGCCGTCGTGGATGACCGCCACCTTGCCGTCGCGGGTCAGGCGCACGTCTATTTCCATAGAATAACCCTTATCGGCCGCCGCCTTGTAAGCCGTCAGGGAGTTCTCGGGAATGGCGTCGCCGTGAAGCCCGCGGTGCGCGATGGGCGCTTTAAAGAGCCAACTGAAATCCTTTAACTGCTTTTTCATAAAAACCTCTTGTTTTGAGAGTAGTCGGTTAAAATCCCAGAGTTTCGCCCACAATTATGACGACAAAGTTCCTGCCGTAGGTGGGGCGGTGGTGAATGGCGGTAACGCAGCAGATGGTGTCGGACGCGCCGCAGTTCATGCAGTCGGGCGTGCCGAAGACGCAGGGCGGCGACTTTTCGAGACGCTTGGCGTTGAGGGGCGCGGCGACGGTTTTTATCCGCTTCATGGCGGCGGCGAGATTTTTTACGATTTTATTGACGCCGGCTACTACGACGACGTTTCCCGGCCCGTAAATTGATGCCCCGACTCGGTTGGCGCGGCCGTCGGTGTTTATTATTTCGCCGTTCTCCGTCAGCGCGTTGGCGCTCAAAAAAAACCAGTCCGCCGACATCGAATTTTTCATGATTTCGGCGGCGGACATATTTTCGGTAGTGCCGCGATGGTATACAATGCGGCCGTTTTCATTTAAAAGGGAGGGGATCTTAAGCTCGGCAAGCGTCCTGCTTCCTCCGAAGCCCGCCGAAGCGCCCGCGGGAACGAGCGAGAGTATGTAATCGGCGGCGGCCGCGCCGTCTTTGAAATATACGGCCTTAAACCCGCGCTTATTCAAGTTTTTCAGAGTTTTTTCGATATCCATCGAAACCCTCATATATTTGTTAGATATATTATAATCCCTTGCGCGCAATATGTCTAGATAAAGGTAATATTTTTATTGCTTAAAAGTCATTTTTTTATTATAATCGGGCTATGGACAACCGAAGGCAAAAAATCAGGAATTTTTGTATAGTCGCCCACATCGACCACGGCAAAAGCACGCTCGCCGACCGTTTGATTGAATCGACGGGCACAGTTCAGAAGCGCGATATGAGCGCGCAACTGCTCGACAATATGGATTTGGAGCGCGAGAGAGGCATCACCATCAAGCTTCAGACCTGCCGCATACTTTACACCTTGGACGGCGAAACATACACACTGAACTTAATCGACACGCCGGGGCACGTCGACTTTACCTACGAGGTTTCGCGCTCTCTCGCAGCCTGCGAGGGCGCCGTGCTAGTCGTCGACGCCACGCAGGGCATTGAGGCGCAGACGCTGACAAACGTCTATCTCGCGCTTTCAAACAACCTCGAAATAATTCCCGTCATCAACAAAATCGACCTCGCCTCGGCGCGTCCCGACGAAATCAAGAAAGAGATTGAGGAAGTAATAGGTTTAGATGCCGAAAGCGCGCCGCTGATCTCCGCCAAAGAGGGCATAAACATCGACAAGGTGCTCGAGCAGATAGTCAGGCTGTTGCCGCCGCCCCCGCCCAAATATTCGCAAGACAACCCGCTGTCCGCCTTGATATTCGACAGCTTTTACGATAACTACCGCGGCGCCATATCTATGGTGAGAATTTTCGACGGCAAAGTTAAGACGGGCGACCGCATAAAGATTTTCTCGACGGGAAAAGTCTTTGACGTCGTCGAGGTGGGCTGCTTCACTCCCAAGATGACGCCGCTTGCCGAGCTTTCGGCGGGCGACGTCGGCTATATCGCGGCAAGCATTAAAAACGTCAAGGACGTTGCGGTAGGCGACACCATCACGACGGCGGAAAAGGGAGTAAAAGAGCCCTTGCCCGGCTACCGTCCCGCGCTCGCCATGGTTTTCGCGGGAATCTATCCCGCCGACGGCGCGCACTACGGCGATCTTAAAGACGCCCTCGAAAAACTCAACTTAAACGACGCCGCCCTCCACTATGAGCCCGAGGTTTCGCAAGCGCTGGGCTTCGGTTTTCGGTGCGGATTTTTGGGTCTTCTCCACATGGAAGTTATAGTGGAGCGGCTGGAGCGTGAGTTTGACCTCGATTTGATTACTACGGCGCCCAGCGTTTCCTATCGCGTCACCAAGACCAACGGCGAAACGCTGATGGTCGACAATCCTACGCACCTTCCCGACCCCTCGACCATCGACTTTATGGAAGAGCCGATAGTTTTGGTGACGCTATATTCGCCCGCCGAATACGTCGGCCCGATTATGGAGCTATGCCAAGAGAAGCGCGGCACCTTCCTCAATATGGACTATATCGACAAGACCCGCGTTAAAATCGAATACACCATGCCTTTGAACGAAATAGTCTACGACTTTTTCGATACGCTCAAGTCGGCGACGCGCGGCTACGCAAGCTATGACTACGAGTCGAGAGGCTTCCAAAAGAGCGACCTCGTCAAGCTCGACATCCTCTTGAACGGCGAGGCCTGCGACGCCCTCTCCATTATCGTTCACCGCGACAACGCCTACGCGCGCGGCAGAAGCATAGCCGAAAAGTTACGGGACGCCATACCCCGCCAGCAGTTTGAAATTCCCATTCAGGCGGCAATCGGCGGCAAAATCATAGCGCGCGAAACGGTGAAAGCGGTTCGAAAGGATGTGCTCGCCAAGTGCTATGGCGGCGACATCACGAGAAAGAAAAAGCTTTTAGAGAAGCAGAAAGAGGGCAAGAAGCGGATGCGTCAGGTGGGCAGCGTGCAGGTGCCATCCGAAGCCTTCATGTCCATCTTAAAACTCAACTGATAATCTTTGAGCGCGGACTGCGCGGTAAAGGAGATTTTCCAATCAAAGGTTAGTTTGTTGATTAACTTACATGTTAGTTTATATTCATATCCCGTTTTGTAAAAAGAAGTGCGCCTATTGCGATTTTTGCTCGGTTGAAGGAACTCCAAACGAGCGATATTTAGCTGCTTTAAAAAGAGAAATCGAGCTTGCGAGCGGGGATTTTTCCGAGGTGGTCGAAAGCGTCTATTTCGGCGGCGGAACGCCATCGGTTTTGGATGCCGGCGTTTTGCCCGATATTCTAAACACACTTTCAAAATACTGCAAATTAGGCAAGAGCCCCGAAGTAACGGCGGAGGCCAATCCCGAGAACATTGACATTGAAAAATTGCACGCTTGGAAAGCGGGCGGAATAAACCGCGTCAGCATCGGCGTTCAGTCATTGAACGATAAAACGCTTGCCGAAATAGGCAGGCTTCATAACGCCGAAGAAGCGCTAGATGCAGTCAAAAATGCGGTAAAAATAATCGGGAACGTTTCGGCGGATTTAATGGCGGGACTTCCTCATCAAACGCCCGAAAATGCGCGAAACGATACTTTAACGCTCATAAACGAGGGGATAAATCATCTTTCCTGTTATATGCTGCATTTGGATGACGGCGTTTTATTAAAGAAGAAAATTGAGGATAGCGAGATTGTTTTGCCTAGCGAGGACGCTTCCGCCGATATCTTCGACGCCGTTAAAGAGGCGCTGATAAAGAGCGGTTTCAACCGTTACGAGGTCAGCAATTTCGCGCGGACGGGATACCGTTCGCGGCACAACTTAGGCTATTGGACGGGCGAAAATTATTTGGGGTTGGGGCTTTCGGCGCATTCCTATTTAAACGGCGTCCGGTTTGAAAACCCTTCCGAGTTTGCCGGCTATTATTCTTTGATTGAAAGCGGAAAGCTTGCCCGAAAAAACCATAAAAAGCTTTCCGAAGCGGAGAAGCTTTCGGAATATATCATGCTCCGCCTGCGTCTTTCACTAGGGATTGATTTGGCGGAATTTTACCGCCGCTTCGGCTTCGATTTTTTACCTCGGTATAGTTCGGTAATTGAAAAATATTCCGAATGCTTTGTAATTGACGAAAGCAGCGCCGCGCTCAACGACCGCGGCTTTGACATAATGAACATGATTTTATGCGAGCTGATTTAAACTCGCTTTTTGGATTCCTCGAAACAAATTAAAGCTATTTTTTCGCGGCCGTCGCGGAGGCATTCCTCCATCGGCGGCGAGGCGAGAGCCTTTTCAACGGCAGCAAGCAGGCTTTTTCCATTCAAAGCTTCTTGATTTAATACATGTGCGCCGAATTTTTTAGCGTATTCGGCGTTTTCGACTTGGTCGCCCCTCGAGCGGCCTTTGGGCAGAGGAATTAAGACGGCTTTTTTCCGAAGAGCGGAAAGCTCGGCGAGCGCCGTCGCGCCCGAACGCGAAACGACGACGTCGGCGGCGACGTAAAGGTCCCAAATGCTGTCGCTGAATTTTAATTCTGAATATCCCTTTCGCCTGATTTTAAACTCCGCGCCCTTGCCCGCGATGTGAATAACGTTGTATTTTGCCAGTAAACTCTCGAGCGCGCCGTAAACGGCGGCGTTTATCGCCGCAGCGCCGCCGGAGCCGCCAACTACGAGAAGAAAAGGCTTTCTTTCAAAGTAGCCGTCCTTCATAAGCTTGAGCGCATTCTCACGGTTGCCGAAATATATTTCACGCCGAAGAGGCATTCCCACCGTCTCAAAGCCTATCGGAAAAGCCGTTATAATTCTCGCGCCCGCCGCTTTGGCTATTTTGTTGGCAAGTCCCAGCGAAAAATCCGATTCGTGGGCGATTTTGGGAATGCCGAGCTTAGCGGCGGCCAGCATGGCGGGAAGGGAGGCGTAGCCGCCCTTGCCGAAGACTACCGAAGGCTTAAGGTCTTTTAAGATGTCAACCGCCTTGCCGCGCGCCTTCAAAAGCCCGAAAGGAACGGTGAGGTTTTTAGGCGTCGGTTTTCTCACAAGCTTGGGCGATTCGACCTCGAAAAAGGGTATGCCATGGAGGGCCGCCTGTTCTTTCTCGATGCCGGAGCCGCCCATATACCATATATCGGAAAAATAAACCCTAAGTTCGGGAATAAGCGCGAGACAGGGGAAAACGTGTCCGCCCGTGCCGCCGCCCGAAAGTAAAATACCCGCCATAGACCCTCCTCGACCTAAATCGGAGCTTTGCCCCGTATATAGTATTTTGCGGCGCGGCGGATTGTTTCAATTTTCTTAAATTTTTAAAAAGCCTTGTAAAAATAATTGTAATGAGTTATCATTAAATAAATTGAAAATGAGGTGAGGCTATGAAAACCGAAAAATTTATGACGTTCGACAATACCGTGCTGCAATGCTATCTTTGGGATGAAGTGAGAAACCCGGTCGGCGTCGTCCAGATTTGCCACGGCATGGCGGAACACGCGCGGCGCTATGACGATTTTGCGGCATTTTTAAATAAAAACGGCTACATCGTGTTCGCCGACGACCACCGCGCCCACGGCAGCACCGTCAAAAAGAGCGAGCTCGGCTATCATACCGGCGAAGTGATGGAGGATACAGTAAAGGACCAACTCGTCATCACCAGCTATTTAAGACAACGCTTCAATTTGCCCGTCATCTTTTTGGGGCACAGCTACGGTAGCTTCATAGGCCAGCGCTACATACAGGAAAACCCCCAAATCGCGGGCGCTATCTTCTCGGGCTCGGCTCATATGGGCAACGCGCTGACCGCGCTCGGCGGCGGAATCGCCTCTTTACAATACAAGCTGTTCGGCGGCCGCAAAAGTGCTAAAATGCTCGATAAAATGGCTTTCGGCTCCTACGACAAGCCCTTTAAGAAGGAGGGCGTCAAATTTGCCTGGCTTTCGAGAAATTTAGAGGTCGGCAAGCGCTATTATTATGACGACCAATGCGGCTACGTCATGAGCATAGCGTTCTACAAATATTTCTTCGACGGGCTCAAACACGCCTATGCGCCGGAAAATCTCGCCAAAATCGACAAGAACCTCAAGCTCGCCATCTACGGCGGCAGCTGCGATCCCGTCAGCGCCAAAGGCAAACAGCTTATTAAGCTCAACGAAATGTATCTTTCGCTTGGCTTAAAGCCGACGTTCAAGCTCTACGAGGGCGCGCGCCACGAAATCTTAAACGAAACGAACAATAAAGAAGTTTATGCCGATATGCTGAATTCCATCAAAAGCTTTTTGGAATAATCCTACATAATAATGAAGATAAAGAACACGCCGCGCGGCGTGTTTTTTTATATAGCCGAGCGCGCGGAATTTTCGATAAGAGAGATATGGCTTTCATAGAAATTCCAAAGCTAACTTTTTTTATTAATAAAAAAATTATTTAAAGCCGCATGATTTTTTGTATTTGACTTTTGTTTTGCTCCGGTCTGTGCTATAATTTTAGCGTATTGTATTTTTTGGGAAATTCAATCAAAAACGCGCAAAAGGAAGCACGATGGACGACTACAAAGCGAAAGATTTAGTTAATCTGGAAGGTCTGGACGCGGTCAGAAAGCGTCCCGGCATGTATATCGGAGGCACGGGCAGCAAAGGCCTCCACCACATTTTGTGGGAAATCGTCGACAACGGCATCGACGAGCTCGCCAACGGCTACGGCGACACCGTCTCCGTCGAGCTTCTGCCCGACAACGTCGCCAAAGTTACCGACAACGGCCGTGGAATTCCCGTCGACGAGCATCCCAAACTCAAAATCAGCGGCGTTCAGGTGGTGTTCACTCAGCTTCACGCCGGCGCGAAATTCGACAACGACAAATATACCTTTTCGGGCGGGCTCCACGGCGTGGGCGCTTCCGTCACCAACGCACTCTCGGAGTGGCTGACCGTCGAGGTATTCCGCGACGGCACCAAATATATGCAGGAGTTCCATTCCCCCGAGTCGGATGGCAAGATAAAAAGCGGCGTGCCGCTATATCCTCTCAAGGTCATGGGCACGACCGACCGCAAAGGCACCGCCGTCACATTTAAGCCCGACGAGCGCGTCTTCGGCCGCGAAAAATTCAACTATGACGCCGTGGCGGCGAGGCTCCGCGAAATAGCCTTCCTCAACAAGGGAATGCGGCTTACCATAAGCGATTTCCGCCGCGCTGCCGAGGGCGGCACGGGAAAGAGCGAGGTATTTCAATATTCGGGCGGCGTCTCCGATTTTGTCAAATATCTCAACGACGGCAAGGAAGTTCTCTACGACACCCCGCTTTATATCGAAAACAAGGCCGAAAAGTTCGAGCTTTATTGCGCCATTCAGCACACCGACAGCTACACCGAAAGCATATTTTCCTTCGTCAACAACATTCCTACCGCCGACGGCGGCACCCACGAAGTCGGCTTCAAATCGGCCTGCACCAAGGTTTTCAACGACTACGCCAGAAAAAACAACATACTTAAAGAAAAGATGGCAAACCTTTTGGGCGAGGACTTCCGCGAGGGAATGACTGCCGTCCTTTACATCAGGATGCAGGATATCCAGTTTGAAGGGCAGACCAAAAGCAAGCTGGGCAATCCCGAGGTGCGCCCGCTCGTCGAGTCGCTTGTAGCAGAAAAGCTCGAGGAGCTCGTCAACATGAAGGCGTTCAAGCGCACCGCCGACACCATCATCGCCAAAGCGATGGGCGCGGCGCATTCTCGCGAGGCCGCCAAGCGCGCCAAGGATCTTTCGAGGAAACAGAACAGCCTTCAGGGCGCCAATCTCGTCGGAAAACTCGCGGCATGCACGGGAAGAAAGCCCGAGCTTAACGAGCTGTTTATAGTGGAAGGCGACTCGGCGGGCGGCAGCGCCAAACAAGCGCGCGACAAGAGCTTTCAGGCCATTCTTCCGCTTAAAGGAAAGCCGATGAACGCCGAGAAGAAAAAAATCGAGGACATTTTAAAGAACGAGGAGTTCTGCACCATTATCAGCGCCATCGGCACGGGCATCGGTGCGGACTTCGACATCAACGATTTGAAATATCACAAGATCATTATTTTAGCCGACGCCGATTACGACGGCGGGCATATCCGCGCCATACTTCTTACTTTCTTTTTCAGGTATATGCGCCCGTTAATTACCGAAGGGCATGTCTATATCGGCATGCCGCCGCTCTATAAGATTGAGAAAAAGGATTTCGTCCGCTATTGCTACGACGACGAGGAGTTAAGCGCGCTAAGGAGCGAGCTCGGCAAAAACTACGATATACAGCGCTATAAAGGCTTGGGCGAAATGAATCCCGAACAGCTTTGGGAGACGACGATGAACCCCAAGACGCGCGCCTTGACGCAGGTCAACGTCGACGACCTTGCTTCCGCCGAACGGCGCGTCGTCACGCTGATGGGCGACAACGTCGAGGCGAGAAAGCAATATATTTATGACAATACCGATTTTAACAGAACGGACACTTTCTAGGCTCCTTTCATAAGCATTGAAGTGCCGATTTAGCAAAACTAAAGATTTTGTAATACATACGAGCAAAAAAAACGAGGTAAAGATGGCGAAAAAGCAAGTTGCCGAGGACAGGTCGAGATTGTTTGAAAGAAACCTCGAAGAGGTGCTGCACGCGGCGATGATTCCCTATTCCGAGCACATTATTTTGGATAGGGCGATACCGCGCGTGGAGGACGGCTTAAAGCCCGTTCAGCGGCGGATACTTTATACTTTGCACGACTTAGGGATAACTCCCGACAAGCCCTACAAAAAGTCGGCGAGGGTAGTGGGCGAGTGCTTGGGCAAATATCATCCCCACGGCGACACCTCCGTCTATGACGCCATGGTCAGAATGGCGCAGGATTTTTCGATGAGAATGCCGCTCGTTGACGGGCACGGCAATTTCGGCTCGGCCGACGGCGACAGCGCGGCGGCAATGCGCTATACCGAAGTCAGAATGAGCAACCTAGCCCTCCAGCTTCTAAGGGATTTAGATAAAGACACCGTCAGGTGGAGCTGGAACTTCGACGACACCGTAAAGGAGCCCGACGTCCTTCCCGGAAGATTTCCCAACCTCTTGGTCAATGGCACCATGGGTATTGCCATCGGGCTTTCCAGCAACATCCCGACGCATAACTTGGGCGAGGTGATTGACGGCGTCATCGCCCTCATTGACCGCCCAAAAATCACTCTCGAAGAGATGATGAAAATCATTCCCGGGCCGGATTTCCCCACGGGCGGCATCATCATCACCGAGGACACCTTGAGGCAGGCCTACGAAACCGGCCGCGGCAGAATTTTAATGAAGGCGGACATTCACATCGAAGCTTTGGGCGATAAGAAAAACATCGTTATCACCGAGCTTCCTTATCAAGTGAGAATGTCCGACGTTTTGAAAAAAATCGTCGAGCTCCGCGAATCAAAAAAGGAAATTTACGGCGGCATCAGCGATATAGTAGACGAGTCCGACCGCACCGGCATCCGCGCAGTCATCAAGGTTCGCCGCGAGGTCGATGCCGAGAAGCTCGGCGCGCTGCTCCTTAAAAACACCGACCTTCAAAAATATTTCCCCATCAACATGGTGGCGATAGCCGACGGCAAACCGCGCCAGCTTTCGCTGCTTGAAATACTTCGCTACTACCTCGAACATCAGGTCAATATCATCGTCGGTCGCACGCGGTTCGACCTCAAAAACGCGCGGCACCGCGCCGAGATAGTGAAAGGTCTTCTCGTCGCCATCAAAAACATTGACGAGGTCATAAAAATCATTAAAAAATCACCATCCCAGCCGCAGGCCAAGCTGACGCTGAGGGAGCGGTTCGGCCTTTCGGAAGACCAGGCTCAGGCAATCCTCGATATGCGCCTCCGCGCGCTGACCGGCCTCGAGGTCGGCAAGCTCGAGGACGAGCTTAAGGAGTTGGAGATTAAGATAGACCGATACGTCAACATTCTGGCATCCAAGAAGGAGCAATACGCCATAATCAAGTCGGAACTTGCCGAAATAAAGCGCGCCAACAAGAGCCCGAGGCGGAGCATAATCAAGGAGACCGATGACGAAGTGGCGGCGCCGATTAAATCGGACGAGATAGAGTATAAGGAGCTGGTGCTCGTTCAAAACCTCGGGGGAATGGTAAAGGCGGTAAGCCCCAAAAACTTCTCGATGTCGGACACCGCGATATCGTCGGCGGGGAGAGAGGAGCTTTCGCCTGCGGCATTTTTCACCAGCAACAAAGAAACCCTCTACGCATTTTCCAACCTCGGCAACTGCTATAAAATTCCCGTGTCCTCGCTTGCCGAGAAAAAATGGCGCGACCGCGGTCAAAAGCTTGCCGAGCTCACCGACGCCGAAGCAAACGAAAGAATAGTCGGGCTGTTCTCGAGCGAGTTCGAGCCTGCTGCGGGCGAGCTTTTGTTCATCACCAAAAACGGCATGGTTAAGCGCACGCTTTGGTCGGAATGCGCGCTCCAAAAATCCTCATACCGCGTCATAAACTTAGCCGACGACGAGGTGTTCGCGGTGGAAACCGTCAGCAAGCCTTATCTTCTCGAAATCACAAAAGGCGGCATTTATCTGGCGTTTTCGATGGATGAAATACCGGTTCAGGGAAGAAACGCCTCAGGTGTCAAGAGCATTGCGCTTAATCCCGACGACGAGCTTTTGTTCGCTGGGCAGATGGACGACGAATCCGACCTCGTGCTGCTTTCGTCACAAGGCAAGGGCAAAAAGCTCTATTCGGGAACGCTCGACATAAGCAGAAGCCGCGCTTTGAAGGGCTCAAAAATATTTGATCTTTCAAGCGGCGGGCGGCTGGTTTTTGCCGGTCTTATAAAAGAGCCTGCCGCGGTTGCTACCTATATTGGCGGCGACATCTACGAGATTTCCACCGAGCAAATACCCGTTGACGCCAGAAACACGGGCGGAAGGACGGTATTGAAGCACGAAATCGAGGGCGCGGTCATCCATGCCTCGACGGCGGTGAGAAAGTAGCACGAAAGAAAGTAAATATTTGGCGTAAATACAGACGGGCGCACTAGGCCGCGCCAAGACAAAAGACAAAAGGCCTCAAAAGCGGCCTTGCGCGGAGGAAAAACTATGGAGCATAAAATCGGGTTCAACAGCAAGCTCTACATGGAAAAGCAGAGTAAGAGCATTTTGGAGCGCATTGAAAAATTCGGGGGCAAGCTTTATCTCGAGTTCGGCGGCAAGCTGTTCGACGATTTGCACGCCGCGCGGGTGTTGCCCGGCTTCGACGCCAACGCCAAAATAAAGCTACTCCAAAAATTAAAGGACACCGCCGAGCTGATTTTATGCATAAGCGCGGGCGATATCGCGAGAAACAAAATCCGCGCCGACTACGGTATTACTTACGGAAGCGAGATACTCAGGTTGATTGACAACATTTCGGCGCTCGGCATCCTAATCAACAGCGTCGTTATTACGCAGTTTGAGGAACAGCACGCCGCCATCACCTTTAAAAACAAGCTGGAACAGCTCAAGGTCAAGGTCTACATCCACCGAAAGACCAAGGGCTATCCCAACGACATCGACACCATCGTAAGCGACGAAGGCTACGGCCAAAACCCCTACATCGAAACGACGCGCCCGCTCGTCGTCGTCAATGCGCCCGGGCCGGGCAGCGGCAAGCTTGCGACCTGCCTCAGCCAGATTTTCCACGAAAATAAGCGCGGAATCAGGGCGGGCTATGCCAAATTCGAGACCTTCCCGATTTGGAATCTTCCTTTAAAACACCCCGTCAACTGCGCATACGAGGCCGCCACCGCCGACATAAAAGACAGCAACATGATAGACCACTTCCATATGCAGGCGTATTCCCGGATGACGGTCAACTATAACCGCGACATCGAGGTGTTTCCCGTCGTCCGCGCCATTATGGAGAGAATCAGCGGGCTGACACTTGAGTATAAGTCGCCCACCGACATGGGCGTCAACATGGCGGGCTACTGCATAACCGACGACGAGGCCTGCCGCGAGGCAGCCAAGCAAGAAATTATTCGCCGCTACTATAAGAGCCTCTGCGACGTCAAAACGGGCGTAGGCTCGACCGAAACGGTGGGTAGGTTGGAACTTATTATGAGCGAGCTCGGCATCCGTCCGCAGGAGCGCCGCGTAATCGCGCCCGCCCTTCAAAAGGAAAAGGACACAGGCGCGCCCGCCGTCTGCATTGAGCTTCCGTCGGGCCAGCTCGTCACCGGCCGCAGAAACGATATTTTGACGGCGCCGGCGTCGGCTGTTCTGAACGCCGTAAAGCTCATTGCCGGCATCGACGACAAAATTAAGCTGTTGTCAATCAACATTCTGACGCCTATAATGGAATATAAAACCAAAGCGCTCGGCGAACGCGACTTCCATCTCTCGCTTGACGAGGTCTTGAT
>DAOTKC010000007.1:0-54120 GCA_035449045.1 Eubacteriales bacterium | reverse complement strand
TTTCTGCAAAGAAAAAGCCTAATACAAATTGTATTAGACTAATGCTTCTTATATGGCGGAGAAGCCGGGATTTGAACCCGGGCTACGTTTCTCACGTACTACTCCCTTAGCAGGGGAGCCCCTTCGGCCTCTTGGGTACTTCTCCATAGCCGATTTTTTATTGCCGTTTCGGGTTCTAAAATTTTCAAGATAAAAAACCTCAAAACAGCTTGTTTATGATAGCATATAGCGAAATGTATGTCAATTGTTCATTAAGGTTTCCAAAATCCATTTATTGACGGTTATTTCAAGGGCGGTATTGGCGTGTAACCGGCTTGCAAAGTCTGCAAATACGGGCAAAAAGCGTTTGATTACTAGCTTTATGTTCGAAATTGCCGCTACGCAGGGTTTTTTAGCTTTTTCGGCGAGGTCGGCTTATTTTTCGGTGGAAAAGTCGATGCTGCCGCTTGGCGAAACCGTCAGAACGACCGTGCCCGAAACGTCGGTGCGGTATACCGACATAGTGAGGCTTGCGTATCTGTCCAACACCTCGGCGTCGGGATGGTTGTAGGAGTTGTTCTTGCCGCAGGAGATGACGGCGTATTCGCAATCTACAAACTCCAAAAACTCTTCCGAAGAGGAGGTCTTGCTGCCGTGATGGCCGGCCTTTAAAACATCGCAATCCAGGCTTTCTGCGCGGAGGACATACCTTTCTTCGGCCTCCTCGGGGGCGTCGCCGGTAAGGACGATTCTTCGGCCCTTATACTCGAGCACGCCTATCGGCGAAATCTCGTTTTTGGCTTCGGCGTTATTCAATCTGTTTTGCTGCCAATCCTCGACGGTGGGGCAATAAAAAGTCAGGGTATAATCCGCGCCCGAGATGGTCACAACGCCGATATTTAAGCGTATTTCGGCGCCTTCCTCCAAGCAAACCGCGTTGAAGAAGGCGGCGTAGACCGCCGTTCCCAAGGTGTCCTCGTCGGTAAAGCGCGCCAGCGTCGCCGAGGAAATATCGGGGCTGACCGAGGAATGCGACGCCCTTACATTGGGAACAAAAAAGCAGTCCACGTCAAAATCGGTGTAAGCCGAATTTTTGGGCGCGATTACGTCGTCGAGATAGTAGCAGTGGTCGCTGTCGCCGTGCGTCAGCATGAGATAGTCTATTTTCTTAGCCGGCAAATGCTCGTTTAAATAGTTTAAGAGATAATCCAGCCGCTCTTTGTTATTTGAGCTGTTGCCGGCGTCAATCAGCATCGACTTGCCGTCGGGGAAGATAATCAGAATGGCGTCGCCCTGCCCAACGTCGATAAAGTGAACCTCAAGCCCGCCGCCGCCCTCTTCGCCCTCGTTTCTGTTGAAAAACGCGACGATATCGGAAAACTCAATGACGCCCGCGCCGATAAGCGCCCCTAAGACAATAGCCGCCGCGATAACCAGAACTATAGCGACAATAATGATTTTTTGATTTTGTGCTTTTTTAGATTTAGCTCTCTTTGCCATTGCCCCCGCCCTTGCGCAGCCCGCGCGCGCTTTATAAATCTTAAACCTATAATATCAATATATTACCATATAATAATATCTGTTTGGCAATTGTTTTGGAACTGTTTGGGATAAAAAAGATAAATTCAAATTATGCGGGCGCAAAGAAAAAACTGACTTGATAAATGAAAATTTTATTTAGAATTAATTAAATTGAAAAGGCGGCTAAAACCTCTCATAAATGAATTTTTAGGCCTTGATTTTTTTTAAAACAACTATATTTTGTGTCCTAAAAATCCTTGACGCCCATATATTGTGGTGTTACAATATCAAGTGCACGGAATCGGGGGAATGAAATAGCCGGTCCCTAACACAAATGAGAGGAGTGAAAATTATGATAATCAAAATTCTCAAAAGAGACGGAAGAGTAGAGTTCTTCGACAAGGAAAAGATTGTTAACGCCATATTCTCGGCGGCGCGCGCCTGCGGAGGGCGCGACCGCGCGCTTTCCGAGCGGCTGGCCGATATGGTTGTCAAGGCGGCCGAGGCGAAATACGTCGACACCATTCCCACCGTCGAGGACATTCAGGACCTCGTTGAAAAGGTGCTGATTGACGAGGGACACGCCCAGACCGCCAAGGCCTACATTCTCTATCGCGAAAAGAGGCGCGACGCCCGCCGCATTAACGCGCTCATCGACGAGACGACCGAGCTTTTCAACGACTACCTCGACGAGACCGACTGGAACATTCAGGAAAACGCCAACATGCAAAAGAGCGTTAACGGCCTCAACAACTACGTCCGCGAGCATTTCACCAAGCGTTACTGGCTCTATAAAGTCTATCCCGAAGAGGTTAGGAAAGCGCACGAGACGGGCGCCATCCACATTCATGACCTCGGCTTTTTCGGGCCTTACTGCGCCGGCTGGGATACCCGCCAGCTTCTCTCCGAGGGCTTCGGCGGCGTGCCCGGCAAAGTCGAGTCCAAGCCCGCCAAGCACCTTAGGACCTTCCTCGGCCAACTCGTCAACTCCACCTTCACGACGCAGGGCGAAACGGCGGGAGCGCAGGCATGGAGCAGCATCGACACCTATTGCGCGCCCTTTATCCGCTACGACAACATGACCTATGAGCAGGTCAGACAATCCTTGCAGGAGTTCGTCTTCAACATCAACGTGCCGACGCGCGTAGGCTTCCAATGCCCCTTCTCCAACCTCACCTTCGACATCAAGGTGCCGGCTACCTTAGCCGACCAGCCCGTCATAGTGGGCGGCGAATATAAGGAGGAGTGCTACCGCGACTTCCAAAAGGAGATGGATATCTTCAACTTGGCGTTCTGCGACGTCATGCTGGCAGGCGATGCCAAGGGCCGCGTTTTCACTTTTCCCATTCCCACCATCAACGTCACCAAGGAATTCGACTGGGACAGCCCGGTGATTGACGCATTCATGGAGATTACTGCCAAATACGGCATACCTTACTTCGCCAATTATGTCAACAGCGACCTTTCGCCCGAGGACGCCGTCTCGATGTGCTGCCGCCTGCGACTCGACGTTTCCGAGCTCAGAAAGAGGGGCGGCGGACTGTTCGGCAGCAACCCGCTGACGGGCTCCATCGGCGTCGTCACCATCAACCTGCCCCGAATCGGCTATCTCGCCCAAACCGAGGCCGACTTTTTCGAGAGAGTCAGAAACATGGCCAACCTCGGCAAGGTATCGCTGGAGCTCAAGCGCAAGATAATCGAAAATCAAACCGACCGCGGGCTCTATCCCTATTCGGCGCACTATTTGAGAGGCATCAAGGCCAAGATGGGCGAATACTGGGCCAATCACTTCAACACCATCGGAATAGTCGGCATGAACGAGGCCATTCTGAACTTCATGGGCAAAGATATAACGACCGACGAAGGCCAGGCGTTCGCCGTCAAGCTGATGAACTATCTCCGCGAAGTGATGGTTGAGTTCCAAAAGGAAACCGGCCACAACTACAACCTTGAGGCGACTCCCGCCGAGGGCACCACCTACCGCCTTGCGCGGCTCGATAAAAAATATTATCCCGACATCATCACGGCAGGCGTCAACGACGTCTACTACACCAACTCGGCGCAGCTTCCGGTCGGCTATACCGACGACATCATGGAGACGGTCAGGCTTCAGGACGAAATCCAGTCGCTCTATACCGGCGGCACCGTCCAGCACTTCTATCTCGGCGAGCGGATTTACGATAAAGAAGTTTGCAAAAAGCTCATCAGAAAAGTGTTCACGATGTCCAAGATGCCCTACATCTCGATTACGCCCACCTTCAGCGTCTGCAACAACCACGGCTATATCGCGGGCGAAAAATTCAAGTGCCCCGAATGCGGCGAGCCGACCGAAGTTTACAGCCGCGTCGTTGGGTATCTGAGGCCTGTTCAAAACTTCAACAAGGGCAAGAAGGAAGAATACCGCGAGCGCGTCAAATACGTCATCAGAAACGAGCAGCTTCAATAAGCCCTCCCCGATTTAAAGAAAACTCCTCTTTTAGTTAAAAAAATCCCGCGTTTGCGGGATTTTTTGTTTTCATTTTAGATTTGTGAAAATAAGTTTGGCGGTTGCTTTAATTGCCTCGAACTTTGGTGTTGACGTATTTATTCGCCACTCCCGCTGCCCAATTTAACATTTCCTTAGTGTGCGGCGGCGTTTTGCAGAACTCGGTAGGGTTGTATTGCTGAAGAAAATAGCGCTTGGCGCCCGCAATCAGCTTGGCAATCTCCTCGATATCTGTGGGCGTGAGCTCGGGATAGAAGGTGGTGCGGAACTCATGGTCTACGCCGCTTTCCATAATCAGTTTTATGCTCGAAAGCGCGGCGGAGCCGTCGGCGCCCGGCGAGATGAGCGGATATTTTTCAATCGGCGCCTTAATGTCCATGGCGATATAGTCAAGCTTGCCGCGCTCAATAAGGCCTGCCAGCACCGAAGGCCGGAGGCCGTTGGTGTCGAGCTTGACTTTAAGCCCCAGCGCGCGCACCTTGTCGACGAACTCTTCCAAGCCCTCTTGCAGCGTGGGCTCGCCGCCGCTGATTACCACGCCATCCAAAAAGTTCGCCGCGCGGGCTATCTTTTTCAAAATCTCATCCTCGTCAAAAAGAGGGGGATTTTCCAAAATGCCGCGGTTGTGGCAGTAGCGGCAGCGGAGGTTGCAGCCGGGCGTAAAAACAACCGCGGCGATGTTGTCGCCGTAGTCGATAAACGAATTGGGATTGTAGCCCGCCACCTTCATTTTTTTATTTTTTACCTTGAAAATTTACCAGCCTTGAACTAGCTTTCTGTTCAAGACCATTTTTGTTTCAATCAGTTTTTTGCCTCAAATTCTTTAGCTTGAAAGTTTCTTTAGCTTGAAAGTTTCTTTAGCTTAAAAGCTTCTTTAGCTTTCAATAAGCTTTTAGTTTACAATCAGTTCCCGATGCAAACTATCTTTTACCTTAAGCCTATTCCAATATTGCGCGGATACGGCGGACGCCTGCCGACGAGCTCTGTTCTTTAGTGATTTTGAACTTGCCGAGCTCGCCTGTGCGCGCGGCGTGCGGCCCGCCGCAGATTTCCTTGGAAAAGCCTATGGAGTAAACCTTGACCATCTCGCCGTAGCGGCTTTCAAAGACGCCGATTGCGCCGCTGTCCTTCGCTTCGGCAACGCTCATTTCCTCGCAGACAACCGAACTGTCTTTTTTGATTTCCTCGTTGACTAACCGTTCGACTTCGGCAATCTCCTCATCCGTCATCGGCCGCTCGAACTGAAAGTCAAAGCGGAGCCGCTCCGCCGTGATGTTGGAGCCGCGCTGTTCCACCTCGCTTCCCAAAACTTGCTGAAGCGCCTTATGCATGAGGTGCGTCGCGGTGTGCAGCCGCGCCGTGAGTTCGGTGTTGTCGGCAAGCCCGCCCTTGAACTTCTGCTTGGCGCCCGCCTGCGACTTTTTCTGATGTTCCGAAAAAGCGGCTTGATAGCCCGCTACATCGACCGAAAAACCGGCTTCCTTGGCGAGCTCCTCGGTGATTTCCAAAGGAAAGCCGTAGGTGTCGTAGAGCCGGAACGCCGTTTTGCCCGGAATGACCTTAGTCGGGATATATTTTACCACCTTTTCAAATTCCTTGAGCCCCTGCTGGAGGGTGGCCGAGAAGCGCTCCTCCTCGCGGTCGAGCTCGGAGCGGATTTTTTCGGCGTTTTTGCCGATATCGGGGTAAATATCCTTATATTTTTCGATATAGAGCGCGGCCAGCTCGCTCGGCGCGCCCGCCGCCAAATTCAATTTTCTTCCGAAGCGGACGGCGCGGCGGATGAGCCTTCTCAGCACGTAGCCTTGGTCGATGTTGGAGGGCGTGACGCCGTTTTTATCGCCCAAAATGAAGACGGCCGTTCTGATGTGGTCGGCGAATATCCGCATGGCGCGCTTTATTTCTTCGTCGGAAGTGCAGCTAAGCCCCGACATCTCTTCCAGCTTCTTTATGGCAAAATCGAAAAGGTCGGTTTCGTAGCCCGAGTTCAAACCGTTCAATATGGTGATTGTCCGCTCCAGCCCCATGCCGGTGTCGACGTTGGGACGCTCGAGCTTAACATATTTGCCGTCCGCCGTCTTGTTGTATTCCATAAAGACGTTGTTCCAAATCTCGAGGTAGCGGCCGCAGGAGCAGGCGGGAGAGCACTCGGGCGAGCAGGGCGGGCGGTCGGTGATTACAAACATCTCGGTATCCGGTCCGCAGGGGCCGGTCAAGCCGGCAGGCCCCCACCAGTTGTTTTTGGCAGGAAGGTAAAAGATGTTTTCCATTCCCAGCGAACGCCAGATGCCCGCGCTCTCTTCGTCGCGCGGCGCGTTGCCGTCGCCCGCGAACACCGAGACGGCAAGTCGCGCTTTGTCGATTCCCAAAACGCCGGTCAAAAACTCCCAGCTCCACGCTATCGCCTCTTTTTTAAAGTAGTCGCCGAGCGACCAGTTTCCCAGCATCTCGAAAAAAGTAAAATGCGAATCGTCGCCAACCTCGTCGATGTCGCCCGTCCTTATGCAGACCTGAACATTGGTAAGCCGCGTTCCCGCGGGGTGCTTTTCTCCCAAAAGATAGGGCACAAGGGGATGCATTCCCGCCGTCGTAAACAGCACGGTGGGGTCGTTTTCGGGAATCAGCGACGCCGAGGGAATGACGGCGTGGCCGCGCTTCTTAAAGAAGTCTAAATACGCTTGTCGCAGTTCGCTTGAACTCAGTTTTTTCATATAGGTAACCCTTTTATAGTAAAGAATTAAACTCTTTTTGGCTTTGTAACCTTATTTTAATGTTTCTTGTTTGTTGATTATCCACTAATTTCCGGCCGCTTTTTCGGGGTTATTTTCTTAAGTCCCCAAAAGGCGGTTAAACATGGAAGCGGCGCGCCAATTCGGACTTTATGGCATTAAAATTGGCGGTTAAACCCATGATTATGACGGTTCCACAAGAGGACGCGCAAATTATGCTGGGAAGCAGAATCTCCTCTTTAAACGCCAGATGGAAGAAAATCGGCATCATTCCGAAGATGGAAACCGCCATCATATACATGGCGTAAGCGCCCGCGCTTTTGGCGTTGGCGGAGAGCGCGCCCATCAATATGCCACCCAGCATTAAAAAAACGGGAATGGCGTAGGTGTAGGCCCAGTTGGTGTTGGGCGTCAGCCGCTGCACCGACATAATGAGCGCCGTCAAAAGCAGCATGGCGCCGAACAGTTTGCTGCCGGGATGGCTGTTGCTGTAAAGGATATAGCGGGCGGCGACGAAGACGATAAACAGCGCGATAATGGCTGTGAAGCTCCACGGCAGTGCGGGATCGTAGGCGTAGTTTATGGCAATGAGCAGCGCCGAAAAGGCAAAAAAGGCGATTAGATAGACGCCCCAAAATGAAATTTTGCGCCAGCGTCTGACTTTGTCGACCCGCGCGAACAAAGCTTCGCCCGCCGTGCCTTCGGCCTTGCCGCCGCAGAGCGGACAGGAAGTTGAGTCGCCCTCTATATTGACATTACAAAAAGAGCACCTCATACCAACTCCTCTCTCAAGTTGCCTTGAACGGTGACGTTGACGCCGTCGGCGGCCAGCGCCGAAAAGAATTTCTGCTCAATCGCAGCCGATTTGGTGAGTCTCGAAAAAGCCACGGCGAGTTCGCCGTTGGTCGTCGCAATCGCAACGTTGTGCGCAGAGTTTCTCGAAACGTTGACGGCGAGCGCCATCCTCGAAAATGCCAGCCCCTCGGTGTCGACTATGCCCACGCTGGAAATTATCATTGTTTGCGAGCCGCCCTTTATGAACAATTTGCCTATCTTTATGGCGAGCCACTTTAAAGGAAGCGGCATAAAGCGGAAGACGGGATGAGCAAACCCTCTCACCGACATGTTGATTTTATCCTGCATGTTCTCTTTGGAGGACTGCGCCTTCAATTGTTCGTCGACGGCGCGGATATAGTCCGAAAGAGTCATTTCCTTGGTGGCCGTAACCCTTATGCTCATAAAAAGCACGAAGTTGTGGACGGTAACGCTGGGGAAAATCTTTCTAAGGTTCATGGGAATCATGATGTTTATGGGACGGCTGATTTTTTCGCCCTCGGCGTCGAAAATCGATTTTATGGCGAGCGCGACGAGATAGCAAGTGACGCTTGCGCCGTGCGCCTTGGCACGCGCCGCAATTTCCGACGCCGGCATAAACCCCTGAATAAATCCGCAGCCGACGCCCTTTATCCATTCGCCGGTAAGCTTGTGGGAAGGCCGGCCGATAAAGGCGCCGAGGTCGAGCTTGGATTTTTCGGGCGCGAAATATTTTAAAAAGCTGTCCTCCTCCTCGGCATTGTCGGTAAGGGTTTCAAGCGCCTCGGCCTTAACATTTTCGCCGCCCAAAACAAAATAGTTGGCTAAAACGGCCTTTAAAAACTTGATGCCGCCGATGGCGTCGGTCAAAGCGTGCGAAAAATCAAAAGACACCCGCCGCCCGAAATAAGAGACGCGGAAAGGATATTCGTTGAGCTTTTTAAGGTTAAATCTTTCCAGCAAAATTCCGCTGTCGGGCATAACTACGGCGGGCCTCAGATTTTCCTCGAAATAATACCAAAACACGCCGCGGCGCAGCATTACCTTAAAAGAGGGATACCTTAAAAAAGCGCGCTCAACGGCGTCGCGGAGCCGCTCGGGCCGGACTTCATCCTTAAGTTCGACCGAAATGCGGAAGATGCTCTGGGTGTTGAGAGTGGTCATCACGGGATAGAGTTGGGCACTGTTGTCGAGTTTATACCACTTGGTAGTTTTATTCAACATAGGTAGTATTATATTCAATTATATTCTCTAAGTCAAGGAACGGAGTTCTTTAACCGAATTAATCTAAGTCATTATTGAGGTTAAAAAGCGCCGCGCTAAATACCTATCGAGCAACACCTTTAAGCTTTTAAAACTTATTTTTTTAATTTAAACGCATTTTTTACAGCTATGAGCACTGGACGCACTTATTATCGGGAGCATTTCATACAAAAATACTCGTTTTGTCCGATATTATTCCTTGGGCTATGATTTTTCCCCATAACTTGACTTTTGGGGAAGCCTCATCTATACTAAAACTTGTCGATAAAATCCAAATTATTTTAACTAAGGGAGAGAATATGAAAATTATCGTAATCGGCGCGGGGCAGGGCGCGCTGGTCGCGGCGTGCAATCTTGCCGCGGCAGGACACAGCGTCGACATCTATGAAAAATGCAGCGCCGAGAATTTGTCCTACGACTGGCACGACGACGTCGAGGAGGCCGTCTTTGCCGAAGTCGGCGTGCCGATTCCCAAAGAGAGCTTTAAAAAAAGCAACTGGTCGTTTGTAGCGCCCGGCTCCGACAAGTGCGTTAAGATAGAAATTCCCGAAAAAGATTTGGACCTTTCGGTGGAGCGCCGCCCGCTGACGAAAACGCTCGTTTCCATGGCGCTTGAGGCGGGCGCCCGCATTCATTATTCGTCGGAAGCTCAAGGCCTGATTATCGAGAACGGACGGGTTAAGGGCGCGACTGTAGGCGGCGAGAAGCTATATGCCGACCTCGTCATTGACGGCTCGGGCGCGACGTCGAGGCTTCGCGCCTCTCTTCCCGCAAGCTTCAACATTCAAACCACGCCCCGCGCAGGCGAACTATTCATCGCTTGGCGGGCGTTTTTTAATTCCAACGAGGGCTTTATCCCCGGCGCCGACACCGACACCAACAAGGTCTATCTCCGCCATTTGGGCGAGGGCGGCATATCGTGGTGCATTTACCAGCCCCAAAGCGGCCACGTCAACGTGCTCATCGGAAGAATCGATAAGCTTTCAGCCGAAACCAAGGACGCCGCTCTGGCCGATTTAAAGAAGAACAACCCCGTCTTGGGCGACAAAATTCTTCGCGGCGGATTCAATACCATAATTCCCGTGCGCTATCCCATCTCGCGAATGGTTGCCGACGGCTACGCCCTTATCGGCGACAGCGCCTTTATGACTATTCCCATGCTGGGAAGCGGCATTGCCAATTGTTTGCGCGCCGGCAAAATTTTGGCGTCGGTGATAAATAAGACGAATTCGTCCGACGCCGACAAGCTTTGGAACTATCAGGTCAAATATTTTAAGGCCATCGGTGCGGCGCACGCAGGAGTCGATGTCTTAAAGCGCTGGCTGCTTGTCGCCGACCCTAAAAAGATTCGCTTCGTGTTTGAAAGCGGCGTCATTTCGGAAGACGACCTCAAGCACGCCTCGGTGGGCGAGACGGTCAAACTCGGCGGTGTTGAAATGCTCAAAAAGCTGAAAGCGGGGTTTAGACATCTCTTTTTCCTCGTTAAACTTGCGCTTGTGCTTGAAAAAGGAAAAAATGCGACAAAAGTCGCCTTGCAAATTCCCGAAAAATTCGACAACGAAAAAATCCTTGTCTGGCAGAAAAAGCTGGATTCAATGTATAGCTAATCTAAAATAAGGAGTTATTATGAGTGAAAAAATCTCGGAAGTCCCCCCGGTCGACAAGCCCTTGAAGCTTGACTACGGCCAGACGTTCAAAGTCGGGTTCGCCTTCGCCATAGTCATGATATTTTGGTCGGCGTATGACTTTGTCATCCCGCTGCTGCTTGAAAACGCCTACGGCCTTTCCAACTTTCTTCGCGGCATAATCATGGGACTCGACAATCTTTTGTCGCTCTTTATGCTGCCGCTGTTCGGCAATATTTCCGACAGAGCGAAAGGCAAGCTTGCCAAAAAATTCGGGCGCAGAACGCCCTTCATTCTCTTCGGCACGATAGCCTCCGCCGTTTTGATGGTATTCGTGCCGCTGTCGGCACGCGCCCAGCAGGTAAAGGCGCAGGAGATTCGCGCGGGCTACGAGGCGCTGTTAAACGACGACGCCTTTATGACGGAGAGGCTCACCGATTTTTATGAGAAAGCCGAGCTCTACCGCGATACCGCGGGCAGAGAGGGAAGCAGCGCCTATTGCGACCTAAACTACGTGACAAACCTCAACAAGCTTTCCAAAGAAGAATATGTTAACATCCGCTTCGACGATAAAATGGAGAGCAAAAAGGCCGTTTTGGGTTTGCTCGGCGAGACCACCTACCTTTACGATGGCGAAGAGGTCGAACTTGACGACAACTACCAAAGCATTTTGGACAATAACGCCAAATATAAAAAGTTCGTGGCGGCCGGCATGAACAACTGGATAAGCGAGCAAGTCAACACCCGCGTCACCGGCACGGCCGAGGGCACCAAGAGCCTCGCCGTCTATATGGTTCTGCTACTGTTGGTGCTAATCGCCATGGCGACTTTCCGTTCGCCTGCCGTCGCGCTGATGCCCGACGTCACGCCCAAGCCGCTCCGCTCACAAGCGAACGCCGTCATCAATCTTTGCGGCGGCGCGGGAGGCGCGATAGCGTTTTTCATCTATACCATCGTGCTGTTCGGCAAGCGAATCGACAACTACATCATAATATTCGGCGCCGTGTCGGCGTGCATGCTGATGCTTCTCGCGGGATTCTTAATCTTAGTCAAGGAGCGTAAGATGGCGGCAAGATGCCGCGAAATTTGCCTTGAATACGGCATAACCGACGACGACGAAACCGAAGCCAAAACTTATGACGAGGCCGGAAATCCCGAATATCAGGCAAAAGCAAAAGTTAAGTTTAAGGACAAGACCAAGGAAGAAAAGGCCAAGGTCGTATCCTTTGTTTTGATTCTTTCTTCCATCTTCATGTGGTTTATGGGCTATAACGCCGTGTCTACCTCCCTTTCCATCTACACCACCAAGGCGCTCAACCTCGAGGCGGGCGTCGCCTCCGTCATTTCGGGCGTCAGCATGCTGATTTCGGCAATCGCCTTCATACCGGTGGGCTTCCTCGCCGTCAGAATAGGCAGAAGGAAGTCGATTATGCTGGGCTTCGCCCTCGCCGTGCTCTCCTTTGTGCTGCTGTTCGCCTTCGTGCGTCCCAGCGACAAGCAGATAATCCCCGCCGCGCTCTTCTCGGTGTTCTATTTGATATCGGGCTTCGGTTTGATTATCGCCAACGTCAACACCTTCCCCATGGTCGTCGAGCTCGCCGACGCGCAGGACGTGGGCAAATACACCGGCTTTTATTACACCGCGACGATGTCGGCGCAGGCGATCACGCCAATGCTGGCCGGCCTCGTCATGGACCAGAAGATGGAGTATCTGTTCATCTATTCGGCGGCCTTCGTAGTGCTCGCCATCGTCCTCATGTTCTTCGTAAAGCACGGCGACAGCAAGCAGATTCCCGGAAACAAAAAGCTGACCAAAGAAGAGAAAAAACAAATAATGCTCGATTCGATAACAGATTAACCCTAAAGGCTTAATCCGCGAAAAAACAAGCCGCAGCCGCGGCTTGTTTTTTTGTGAAATTTGCCGCACAAGCCGCAAGTGAAATTGATTGCGCTGCAATCAGTGAAACTTTTGACTGCGTCAAAAAGTTGAGGTGAAAATTAAAATTATATCCAAAACTGCGAACGCAGTTCGAAATTTCACCGTGCCGCAGGCACGATTTCACTTGAGCTTAGTGCAAATTTCACTGTGGGGCGAAGCCGAACAATTTCACCGGCGCAGCCGACTACACTGCGAACAAAGTGAGCGGCTTCACAGCTTTAATTGGGGTAAATTCTGATATTCTTTGTCAAAACGTCGGAATAAGAAAAAGTTTGCAGCGGCTCTTCGCCCGCCGGTTCAAACGTCCACACGGAGGGGTATATGTCGCGAACGCTGCCCGTCATCGTCACTATTTTGTTGCGGCCGCGGTTGACCTTCAAAAGCACCGATATGCCTTTCAGCATCTCTATCCGTTTTTTAGTGTCCGTCATACTGAGCTTGATTTCGCGCATAAAACCTTCCTCAATATTAATTATCGCCCGTATTTAAAAAACTAAACCGTAAGCCAAGTCATATTAGGCTAGTTTTCTTGCTTAAGATCAGCTACCTTCTTAAGGCTAAGGTTAATAATAAATTCCTTATTTATCTGTCGGATTAAAAATTCTAAAAGGCCTGTTCGAAAGGCCGAACCAATGCCGCGCTTATTTTGGTTGCATAAATAAAAATTCCCCCAAATATATTATAAAGAAAAATATCGGGAGGAATATTTATGGATTTTCTGTTTGAAAAAATCAAGTCGGACTCGCTTCAGGCGTTGGAAAGTCAGCAGAGCGTGGTGGAAAGCGCGCTTTCGGAAGCCGCGAGCGAGGGAATAACGCAGATTTTGAGCCTGTCGGCCGAGGCGAAAGTTCTTGCCGTCGAAGCCGTGGCGGGCGAAGCGCGCGTAACCGGCCGCGTCAATTTTAAACTTTTGTATCTTTCGGAGGACGAGCCCAAAAGCCTCGACATATTCGCCGATTTCACCGAGCGGGTGGCACACGCCGACATCACGCCGTCTCTCAAGCTGACGGCATCCATGACCGTCATCGACGCCGAAACGGACAGAACGACCTTTTTTAAGCTAAGGGCAGTGGTCGAGACGACGGTATGCCTGCTTATTAAGAAAGAAAAGGAATGCCTGACTGGCGCCGAGGCGGGCGTGCACGCCGAGGGCGAGACGGCGAGGCTGACCGAGCATATCGGCACAGCCAACGTCGAAGTCGAGCTGTCCGAGGAGGAGGCGGCGGGCGGCTGCATCGGGCGCGTTCTCATGCTGGATGCGGCGGCGATAGTAAGCAATGTTAAAACCGCCGAAAATGTCGTCATGGTCTCGGGAATGGCCGAAATGAAGGTGCTTTACACGGTGGACGACGCTACAAAGTCGCTGACCTTCGCAATGCCCTTTGACGAGGAAGTAGCCATTCAGGGCGTCAGCTTGACCGACCTCGCCACCGCCAAAGTCAGCATCGACAGCGCCAGAGTGGTGCTTACGGGCGAGGAAAAGGACAACATAATCCGCGCCGAGCTAAGGCTAAACTTAAGGGTGGACGCCTTTACGCTCAAGGAGCGGATGATGGTCAAGGACGTCTTTTCGCTTGAAAAGGAGTTGGAGCTCGGCGAGGATAGTCTGGAAATCGAAAATCTGGTGGGGACGCGCTACTTCACCGACGACCTATCGGGCATAGCGATGCTGGGCGAGGGAAAGCCCGCCGCGCGCGAGGTGGTCGGCGTCATGTCGGGACGAAACCAGCTCGCCAGCGTGGTCGCGGGCGAGGCGACGCTGACGGCGGAAGGGCTGATTACGGCAACGGTAATCTATCTTGACGAAAACGGGCTGGCCTCAGTTCAAATCGAAATTCCCTATTCTTTCGTCGCCGACTGCGACATAATATCGCAGGGCTCAAAGCTTCAAATCGACGCCGCCGCGTTTGAAATAACCGCGCGCGTGAAACGCGACAAAGAAATCGAGGTTCACGCCAAACTGGCACTTAAAGTAGACGTTTTCGTGGGAAAAACCATCACTTTTGTAAGTAAAGTCACCGAAGGCTTGGACAAAAAACTCAACACTTCGACGATCAGCGTCTATATCGCAAACGAGGGCGACAGCATTTGGGACGCCGTCAAAGCGCTCTCGGCGACGCCCGAGGAAATCAAAAAGCAAAACCCGGGGCTGGTTCTGCCCTTCCGCGAGGGCGACCGCGTAATCTTTTTCAGGCACATCAGCGTCTGACCGACTTATCCTCTTGACGAAGGGGCGGCGAGTGCGCCGCCCTTTCGTTTTGCTTTGAAAATTTTTTGACTTCAATATTACAATAGAAAACGATTAGTTCAGAAAACTTGCTTTAATTTTCACAACCTCGTTTATTTATCCCGCAACGCGTTTAAGTTCAAAACGCTTTGTTTTCGCGCTTCAAACCCAAATTTTCGACAAGATTAATTCAAATAATAGTTTTGTCTTTTAACAAAAAGCGTTTTTTGACCAATTAAAAAGAATGCCAATAACTTGAAAAACGGCATGCCTTATGCTAGACTTAGCATAGGATACCGCGCTCGGCGCGGTCGGAAGGAGGATACAATGGCAAACGGATTCGGAATTTCGAGATGGGATGACGCGAAAGAAATATACCGTCAGTTAAACGAGCTGACCTCGCAGCCGATATACTGCATAAGCAGCGAGGAATTAAAGCGCATTTTAGCGCATTTCGACACAAGTTGCGCCAAATCCAAGGCGATGACGGCGGAGGCCAAGCGCTACATACCGGGCGGCGTCCAGCATAACCTCGCCTTCAACTATCCCTTCCCGCTCTGTTTTGTCAAGGCGGAGGGAGCTTATCTTTACGACCTTGACGGCAACAAATATATCGATTTTCTGCAGGCGGGCGGGCCGACAATACTCGGCAGCAATTTCGAGACCGTCAAGGAGGCGGCCAAAAAGCTGATTGACGAATGCGGGCCCGTCACCGGTCTTTTCCACGAGGCCGAGCTTCTGCTGGCCAAAGAGATTCAGAAGCATATGCCCAATATCGAGATGTTCAGAATGTTGGGCTCGGGCACAGAATCGGTAATGGCGGCAATCAGAGTGGCGCGCTGCGCTACTAAAAAAGCGAGAATAATCAAGGTGGGCGGCGCCTACCATGGCTGGTCGGACCAGATGGTTTACGGCCTCAAGATTCCCGGCTCACGCGGATTTTTGGAGTCGCACGGAATCCCGAGGAAGTGCTACTCGCTGACCGACGAGGTTCGTCCCAACGACTTGAAGATGCTTGAAACCATGCTCCGCCTAAACAAGCTGAGAGGGGGCACGGCCGCAGTCATCGTCGAGCCTGTCGGCCCCGAGAGCGGCACGCGGCCCGTCGATTTTGACTATAATAAACACGTCGCCGAGCTCTGCTCCAAATACGGCGCGCTGCTCATATTCGACGAGGTCGTGACGGGCTTTCGAGTGGGCACGGCGGGCGCGCAAGGCTATTTCGGCGTCACGCCCGACCTCACTATCTTCGGCAAAATCGTGGCGGGCGGCTACCCCGGCGCAGGCGGCGTCGGCGGCAAGGCGAAATACGTCAGCGGCATGGCGGCGGGTGTTGCCACCATCATGAAGCGCGCCTACGTCGGCGGCACGCTGGCGGCCAACCCGCTGTCGGCAATGGCGGGCTACACCGCAATCAAGGCAATCGCCGAAAACGACGCCTGTTATAAGGCGGGCGTGGCGGGCGATATGCTGGCCGACGGGCTTAAGGCGATGGTCAAGAAATATAACCTTCCCTACGTCGTCTACAATCAGGGTTCCATCGTCCACCTCGAGTGCACAGGCGCCATGAGCTTCGACTATTCCAGCCTGTTTATGCCGGAATCTGTCATAAACCTTTTGAAGAACAAGAAGGATATGCTGAACCGCAAGGTGGCAATGGAGCAGATGGGCGCCGCCTACATGGCGAACGGTATCGTGACTCTCGCCGGAAGCCGCCTTTACACTTCGATGGCGGACACGCCCGAGGTTATTGAAGAAGCGCTCGGAAGGTTTGAGAACGTCTTTAGGAACGTTACCGTCATCGACCGCGAGCTACATAAATAATATCTTCAGCCCGCCGCCAAGCGCAGCGGGCTCATTTTTCGGTAAAACAAAAATACCTTTGCTTGATTGCGGTGCGTAGTTCATAAGTATTTACTAGGCTAATCGGCTATTAAGCAAAAAAACGCGGTTTGCTATATAATGCGTTAGTCTGCGTTGCATAAAGTTGAATAGGTATCAGGCAGAAAAGGGAGAAAAAAATATGAAGTATATTTTGGCGCACGATATCGGCACCAGCTCCGACAAGGCGGTGCTGGTCGGCTTCGACGGCAAGATAAAAGCGACCGCCGCCGAGCCCTATCCCACCTATTACCCCTATCCCGCATGGGTGGAGCAGAACCCCGAGGACTACTGGAACGCCGTAGTCCGCTCTACCAGACGCATTCTTGCGGGCGGAATCGACCCCGCCGACATCAAAGGCGTGGTTTTTTCGACGCAGGCACAGGGAATCATTCCATTAGATAAGACGGGCAAGACTCTTTACAACAACATAACGTGGGTGGACGGCAGGGCGGAAAAACAGGCGCAGGCAATCATGAGAAAATTCGGCGGAAAACGGCTGTTTACGCTTCTTTCGGGCACGCCGATAATGGGCAAGGACTGCATCGCCAAGCTCATTTGGCTTAAAGAGGAGCGCCCCGACATCTACAACCACACCGAATATTTTTTGGACGTCAACGGCTACCTCAAATATAAATGCACCGGCGAAAAGGTGTTCGAGCTTTCGGGCGCATCCTCCTACGGGCTTGACCTCAAGAAAAAGCAGTGGCTTTCGGTGTTGTCACTAACCGGCCTCGACATGAAAAAACTGCCGCCGCTCGTCAAAAGCACCGATGCGGTGGGAAGCGGCATAACTAAAAAGGCCGCCGAGGAAACCGGCCTTTTGGTCGGCACGCCGGTATTCGGCGGTTGCGACGACGTCCAGTCGGCGGCGGTGGGCGCGGGCATGAGCAGCGACGGCGACGTCCACATCTACCTCGGCACTTCGGCATGGGTGGCCGGCATCTCCAAAGACAGCACCAAGTTCATTCACGGCGCGGCGGCAATCCAGAGCGCCGACCCCAAGATGAACCTCATCGCCGGCATAACGGAGGCGGCGGGCAGCAACATTCAATGGATTTGCGACCAGTTCTTCCGCCGCGAAAAAGAGGAATACGGCGAAGGCATTTACGCCTATATGGACGAGGTCATAAAAACAATACCGCCGGGAAGCGACTATCTCATAGCAACGCCGTGGGCGATGGGCGAGCGCTGTCCCGTCAGCTCGACGACGACGCGCGCCACGTTGTTCAACATGAACCCCAACCACACGCGCGAGCACATTATGCGCGCCGTCTATGAGGGCATTGCCTATAACCTCCGCTGGATTTTGGAAAACTTCAAAAAAGACTACGGCTTCCAGTGCAAGACTTTCAGAATTATCGGCGGCGGCGCGCTCGACGTCGAGTGGATGCAGATAATAGCCGACGTCACCGGCATTGAGTTTGAGGTCGTCGAAAACCCCAGAAACGCCGGCGCGCTGGGCTCGGCCATAGTCGCACTCATCGGCTTAAAGGAGCTTTCGGGCTTCGAGGCGGCGCGGGATTTCGTTAAAGTCGCCGCCGTTTATCGCCCCAACCACAAGAACGCCTTCGTCTACAACGAGCTTTTCTCGATTTATAAAAGGCTCTATGACGACCTCAAAAAGAGTTACAAAATAGCCAACTCGAGGCGCTTCGAGGGCGAAATATTAGGATAAAGTTCAAGTTAAATATTGATAATGCGAGGCAAAAAATGTTTGAAAAAAAATTGACGGCGGCAGTCGAAAAGCTTTCCGAAACCGGCATAAACTTAGCGGACGCTGTGTTCGCGTTCGCTTGGGGCGACAGGCTCTTTATCACAAAACAAGGGTTTAATCTAAGCAAAACGGACGATAAAAGCCTTATTGAGCTGAAAAGAGATAATATTGGTGAAAACGAACTTAATGCTTTGAGTGAGGAAGGCCGTGCCGCTATATCCATTTTGAAAAAGAAAAAGAACGTGGGCGCGGTCATTTTCACCGCTCCCGAATACGCCGCTTTGGCGGCAGAGGGAAAACGGAGCATTCCGCCGATTTTGGACGACATGGCGCAGATTGTGGGAACCTCTCTTCCTTTTGCTGAAACCGGCCGAGAGGCGGGGAAAATTAACGCGTTCAGATGCTGCGTTCTGACGGTGAGAGGGCTTTTTGCGACGGCGAGAACGACGGAGGAGGCGGTGACGGCGACGCTGGTCGCCGAGAAATCGGCGCGCTGTTATATCAAGGCAAAGGCGCTCGGGGGCGCCAAGCGCATTCCTAGATGGCACGCCGTCTTAATGCACATCGTCTACAAAATAAAATACAGCAAGAAGAACATCGAGCGGCAAAAGGAGGGCGAATAATGGACGAGCTTGCTTTGAGAAATGAGCTTCGCGAGCTTGGCATACGCATGGTAAACGAAAACCTGGTGCAGGGCACATGGGGCAACGCCTCGCTTCGCATCGACGACAGATATATGCTTGCCACGCCGAGCGGGCTCGACTATCTTTCGCTCAAGCCCGAGGATATGGTGGTAGTCGACATCTACACCTTGGAATATCCCGCCGGCGGCTTGAAGCCGACCAGCGAAAAAGGGATTCACGCCGGCATCTACCGCGCCCGTCCCGAGATAAAGTGCGTCCTCCACTCTCATCCCTTAAACAGCTCGGTCTACGCCGCGGCGCACGCCGTGCTGCCCTTGAAGACGGAGGAGCACAAAAAACTTTTCAACAACGATAAAATCGCCCTCGCAGAATACGGCCTGCCCAGCACCGATAAGCTGGTCAAAAACACGCTTGCCGCGCTTAAAGAGGCCAACGCCGTATTCATGAAAAACCACGGCGTCACCTGCTGCGGCCCGAGCGGCGAGGAGGCCTTGAATACCCTCCGCGTTCTCGAAAAGCTTGCCGAACTTTAATTTTTAGCTTATCTTTGCATTGGGCGTTCCTTATCGCGCTTTGCGGGTAACCCGGCCGGCACCGTGCCGTGCTACCCGCATATTTTTTTGCTTCGGCTCTAAACACGAAGTCTCTTTGTTAGCAATAAAATTTGACAAAATCGGCGAATTATTGTATAGTTTCGTGATATGAAATATATCCTCGTTTTAGGCGACGGCATGGCGGATTTGGTCGTGCCGGGCGGAAAAACGCCGCTCGAGGCGGCGAACAAGCCCAATATCGACGCGCTGGCGTGCTCGGGCAGGTTGGGGCTGGTCAAAACCATTCCCGACGGCTTTTCGCCGGGCAGCGATACCGCCAACCTTTCCGTTTTAGGTTATTCCCCAAAAAAATATTATACCGGCCGCTCTCCGCTCGAGGCGGTAAGCCTCGGCATTGACTTAGGTGACGGTGACCTTGCTTTCCGTGCCAACCTCGTCACGCTTTCGGAGGACGAACCCTTTGAGAATAAGACGATGGTCGATTACAGCGCGGGCGAAATCAGCTCGGCCGAGGCGAAAGAGCTTATCGCGGCAGTTGACGAAAAGCTGGGCGGCGGCGCGTTTAAGTTTTACGCAGGTAAGAGTTACCGCCATATCATGGTGGCGAAAAACGGAATTGAGGGCGGAATTTTGACGCCGCCGCACGACATATCCGGCCAGAAAATCACGAATTACCTCCCCAAGGGCGTTTACCGCGAGGAATTTTTAAGGCTTTACGCCGAGGCGAACGCCGTTTTGGAAAATCATCCGATTAACGAGGCGCGCCGCCGCCGCGGCTTAAACCCCGCAAACTGCATCTGGCTTTGGGGTGAGGGCAGACAGCCAAAACTCGATAGCTTTTGGGAGAAATACGGCAAGCGCGGCGCCATGATTTCGGCTGTCGACTTACTTAAGGGCATAGGCAGGGCGGCGGGCATGACCGTCCTCGAGGTCGAGGGCGCGACGGGCACGCTCGACACCAACTTTTCGGGCAAGGCCGAGGCCGCGCTGTCGGCGTTAAATGATCACGACTTTGTCTACATTCATATCGAGGCGCCCGACGAGTGCGGCCATCACGGCGATTTTTTTGGCAAAACAAAGGCCATCGAAAAGATAGACTCCGAGATAGTGGCAAAAATTGTCAAAAGCCTGAGCGGGAGAGGCGAAGATTTTTCCCTTCTCATCCTTCCCGACCACACCACGCCGATTCAAAGGATGACGCACGGCAGCGAGGCGGTGCCCTATCTCATGTGGTCGTCCAAACAAAAGCTGGGGAGTTTCCCCCGTTACGACGAAATCACGGCGGCTTCCTCGGGGGTGTTTGTCGATGCCGGTGAGCTTCTGCCCGCCTTTTTCGCTCTCGTCTGATTTTTTGGCTTAGTCAGGCCGGGCAGCCGGGCAAGAGATAAGACAAATCCGAGCCAATCAACACCCGAATTTAGATTTTTTCACAAAAAACAGAAACAAAATTCGTTTTTTAAACAAAAACAAGCCGGCACGGTTGGTTTTTAGGTAAAAAATGCTTGGACAAGACACCAATAATAAGCCCTCAAAGTCAAAAACGCGGGGGCTTTTTTTGTCGGTATTCAGGGGCTTTTTACGCCATAAAAGCCCGAAATTTTACATTGACAACGATAGTGTCGTGTGCTAGAATGTATAAGTAAAAATATCGGGGAAGGTAAATATTTATAATATTTGCCCAATTTTTGCGGAGGACCTATGCGTTATATTGAGAGCCATTTGCCCAAGAGCCAAAGGATTGTCGCCAAAGCGCGCTTTTCAGCCTGGGTATATCTGCGCGAGCTGTTTGTCGCTGCGGTTTTGGGAGGGGGCATTTACCTTCTTTATTATTTCAAGGTAATCGGCTTCGGTGATAACTTGATGTGGTATGTCATCGCGGGCGCTGCCGGGCTGGTTCTTCTTTTATTTATCCAAAACACCCTAAACCGCATGAGCAACGAGCTTATTTTGACCGAAAACCGCCTCATCGGCCGCCGCGGCATTTTAAGCATAAAGATGGTCGACGTCGCGCTGCCCAATATCAGCAACACCGAGTCCTTTGCCGGCCTGTTCGGAAGAATGTTGGGCTACGGCAAGGTCGCCATCAAGATTCAGGACACCAGCCACATCTATAAAAACGTGGTGCGCCCCGACGCCTTCATCGCCAAAATCGGGCTTCAGACGGCGCGGCTCAGAAAGAACGAACAAGGCGAAAACATCGTCATCAAGTTCGGCCTTGCCACCGAGAGAGTCAAGGCGAGAAGAAGGGCGCCCATGGATGAAAAGACGCGGGCGGCTTTGGAAAAGCTTCAAAAGAAAAACAAGTAAAATCAGGCGGCCTCCCCCAGCGGAGGCCGTCGGTTCATTAAGAGGCTTCGCGCGGGAACGCCGCAACAAAACTCCGCTTCAGTTTTGCGGAATCATGGGTTTGAGATAAAAAAGCCGCATTTAGCCGAATACAAGTTTATAAGCAAGTCGGAAATAAGCTTGCGGGCAGAAAACTTGAGCTTATAAAAGATAAAAAACTTAGGCGAAAGAGCATTCTTAAGTAAAAAGGCATTTAGACGGATCATTATGGCAAACGAAAGCACCGCCACCATAAATTTCGATACCTCCCCCGCCGAACTTTCGGTCAGCGCGCCCAGAAGAAGGCGCATTTGGGAGCTTGACTTTATTCGCGGGCTTTGCATCCTTCTCATGATTTTCGACCACATCGCCTACATCGTCTGGGACATCTTCGCGCCCGCATGGTTCGGATCGGTCATCGAGGAGACAACCTTTGCCGCCAAGTTTTCAAGGTTTTTGATAGATTATTGGAACAGCGAACTGAGGCTGGTCGGGCATCCCATCGTGCTGTTTTTGTTTTTCTCGCTCTGCGGCACCTCCTGCAGCTTTTCGAGAAGCAACTTAAAGCGCGGTTTCGAGCTGATGCTGGTGGCCATTGCGATAAGCGTGGCAACGTATCTCTTCGACGAGTCGCTGTTCATACACTACGGCACCATTACCTTCCTTGCCTTCTGCATTCTTATTTGGGAATTTTTCGACCGCCTTGCCGCTTTTTTCGGCAAAGCTCAAAAATACGTGACGGCGGCAATTTCTCTTGCCATAGCCATCGCGGTAACCTGTGTTTATTTTCAATATAGAAACGACACTCTTGAAAACCTGCCCGCGGCGGCCGGCTGGCTCTTCGAGCAGGCCTATTTATACGACATTTTCAACTCGCCGGGCGAGTTCACGGCGTTTATCCCGTGGGCGGCGTTCTTCTTTTTCGGCGCCTTCGTAGGCCCGCTGCTATACGGCAAAAAGCGCTCGCTTTTGCCCTTTTTGGATCGCGGCTGGCAAAAGCCCGTCAGCTTTGTCGGGCGGCATACCTTGCTTATATACTGCGTCCATCAAATTATAATAACCGGCGTTTTAGCGCTCATAAGCTACTATATAATGACGCCGGGCGATTTCGTGGTTTTCTAGAATATAAAGCTTTTCAATTTGGAATAAGCGTAATTATTGAGTGTAAGGAGGAGAAAAATGAAATTTTCAATTATCCCTAAACCGCTGAAAATTACCGATTTAGGCACGCAAAAGATTGTAATCGCCAAAAACTCCAAAATCGAAGCTATAAACAATTTCCTTTCCGACGAGCTAAAAAAAGCTTTATCGGGGCTGAGCACCGCAGAGGGCGCGGCGGCGGTTAAGTTCGAGCGCACGGGTGAGCCGCTCGGCGAGGAAGGCTACCGCATAACGGCGGACGGCGCAGTAAAAATTCAGGCAAACGGCGATAATGGGCTTTTTTACGGTCTTCAGACGCTCATTCAACTGATTAAGTGCAATATAGCGGACGGCGCCGCGGTGTTTTCGAACTTTGAAATCGTAGATAAGCCGAGGTTTGCTTACCGCGGCTATATGCTCGACATTTGCCGCCATTTCTTTTGTAAAGACAGCATTATTCGCCAAATCGACGCCATCGCCCTTCTAAAGCTCAACAAGCTGCACCTCCACCTTTCGGAAGATCAAGGGTTCCGCATCGAGAGCGAGGCGTTCTCCGGTTTAAACGAAATCGGCTCTTACCGCCGCGAAACGGTGGGCGACGGAGAAAAACACGGCGGATACCTGACAAAGGCGGATATTAAAGAAATCGTGGCATACGCCAAAAAGCGCGGAATCGATGTCGTTCCCGAAATTGACATTCCCGGCCACACCACCGCCATGCTCGCCGCCTTCCCCGAGCTTTCCTGCCGTGGCGAGAGTTTGGAGGTTGCCACTAAATTCGGCATCAAGCCCGACATTTTGTGCGCGGGGAACGAAAAGGTATACGAGTTTGTAAAGACGCTGATTGGCGAAATCGCCGGGCTCTTCCCATATGAATATTTCCACATCGGCGGCGACGAGGCGCCCAAAATAAGGTGGGAGAACTGCCCTAAGTGCCGCGAAATGCTTGCGCGCCAAAAGCTCAATAACTTCGAGGAGCTTCAAGGGTATTTTACCAACGTCGTCATCGAACACTTAAAATCGCTGGGGAAGACTGCGATTGTTTGGAATGAAAGCGTGAACAGCGGCATTCTCGATAAAAGCGCCGTTGTGCAGTATTGGAAAAACGGTTCCTTCTCTAAGGAAAAAGTCGCTGCCGAGGCCAAATCGGGACGAAGCGTCATAGTGTCTAAATTCACGCCTTACTACCTCGACTATCCTTACGGCATGACGCCGCTTAAAAACGTCTATCTCTTCGAGCCCGCCATGGATTTTGCCGAGGGAGCGGTCATCGGCGTCGAGTCGCCGCTGTGGACGGAATACGTCGCCGACGACAAAAAGATTGACTACATGACCTACCCCCGCCTGACGGCTGTCGCCGAAACCGCATGGAGCGAAAAGGGCAAAAAGGATTACGCCGGTTTCAAGACGCGCCTTGTCGATTTCTACGCCCTTTTGGCCGAAAAAGGAATTGCCGCAGCGCCGCTGTCGGAGACCGACCCGCCCAAGCTCAAGGGCTTGATTTCCGTTGTCAAATTCTTCAAAAACGCCCTAAAATCGATTTCACCGGTAAAATAAAGCGCGAAGAGGCGTAAAAAGGCAAAAAAATAATGATTTGAACTAAAGAATATGGAAAAATAAATACCCGAGCTTATTATTGGGGCTCCATCGGATAACTATCCGACGGGGAGCTAAAAGTGAGGATGGTATGGTTATTGAGCAATACAAAAATTTCGGCAAAACCGCCGTCTTGAGATGCGGCAAACTGATGGCAAGGGTGACGCTCGACGTCGGCCCGAGAATCATTCATTTCGGCTTTGAAGACTTCAATTTCCTCTATGAGGACACCGAGCGCAAGGCGTCGAACGGCGGCGAGTTTTTCGACAAAACTTACGGCGCGAGTGAAAAATGGTATCTTTACGGCGGTCACCGCATTTGGAAATCTCCCGAAACTTTGGAATCCTATGCGCCCGACAACTACCCCGTGGAGTATGGCGAGGAAGGAAACGGCGGCGTCTTTTCTGCGCCATACGGCAAAAGCGGGCTTGTCGCCGAGCTCAAAACCCGTTTTTCGGATTGCGGCTTCATAATCGAAAACACACTGAAAAACGCCGGCGAAAATGCCGTAAGTCTTGCCATTTGGCCGCTTACGGCGGTAAAACGCGGCGGGCTTTTGATGGTGAAAACCAAAAACCGCGACCGCGGCTACCTCCCCGCCAAAAACCTCGTCTTCTGGCCTTATTCCGACCTTAAGGACGAGCGGCTTTTTATCGGAAAAAACCTTGTCATGCTGCGTCAGACCAAGAAGCCCGAGCCCTTCAAAATCGGGCTCTACCTTGACAGCCCGAGGGCGTTTTACGCCACCGAAAAAGGCCTTTTGTCCATCGAGTTCGAGGACCCGAAACCCCTTGAAAATGCGCTGCTTACATGCTCTAATTACCCCGATTTTTACTGCAATTTCGAGTCCTATACCAACGGCGAGTTTTTGGAAATCGAGGGGCTGGGACGCATGGTTACTCTTGCCGCCGGCGAGAGCGTAACCCTGAGAGAAGTGTGGCGCGTATTTGACGATTTCAACCCCAAAGAAATCAATGAAACGGCCGTGCTCGCCGAACTTGAAAAATATTGTTAAAAAGGTGTTTTATGCCTAAAACCGAAGTTTATATACCCGAACATGCTGTAAAAACGCCTGATTTGGCTATGGCGATAGTCGCACATCAAGACGATGCCGAAATAATGTTTGCGTCTTATATCGTTGACGCTTATTTTGACAAAATAATATCTTTTTCGGCCGTCGTTCTGACCGACGGAAAGGGCAGCGCGAGGTCGGGGGAATATAAAAATTTCGCCGACGACGAGATGAAAGAGGTGCGCAAAAAAGAGCAGAAAGCGGCCGCCGACATAGGCCGCTACGAAAGCCTTTTTCTGCTCGATTTTTCATCAGCGGAGCTGAAAAAAAATCCCGCCGCCGCAGCTTTTGAAATTAAGAAAATTTTGCTTGAGAAGCGCCCCAAAATCGTGCTTCTTCACAACCCCTTCGACAAACATCCCACCCACGCCGCCTGTCTTAAGGCATCACTACTCGCCCTGCTCGAAATAAAGGACGAATATTCGCCGAAGCAAGCGGTTGCGGGGGAGGCGTGGCGCGGGCTGGATTGGCTTCCCGAAAAGTATAAATTGGCGAAAGGCGGAAAGCGTGGCTTTAGGCTTCAGCGGCGGCTTCTCGCGGCATTTGAAAGCCAGATTGCGGGCGGCAAGCGCTATGATTTGGCGGCGGAGGGGAGGCGGCGCGCCAACGCCACTTTCGGCGAAAGCCATTCCGTCGACGACTTCCCCGAAGTCTCGCTGTTTTTGGATTTGACAAAAGTAGTGAAGGGCGAAATTCCGCTTCAAAGTTTTGTGCGGGAAGTTTTGGAAGAATTTTCAAAAGACGTGATGAAAAATTTGTAAAAAAACCGGCGGGCGACCGCCGATTTTTTTTGCCTTGCGGCAAAGTGAAATCGTGCCAGCGGCACGGTGAAATCGCTCACTCCGTTCGCGGTGAAATCGTTCGTGTTGCTCGCGGTGAAGGAGGCGAGAAGAGACGGGAAGGGGGCGAGAAGAGCGCGAGGAGGAAGCAAGGAGAAGGCGGGAGAGAGAAAAATTTTTCTCGGGCAAATATTTGAGCGCGCGGCGTAGTTTAATTTAATGCGATGGTGTGCTTTATATTTCTTATAGCTTGACACGCCCGCGCACTGAATGTATAATAAATTCGTTTATATTTTTTACCCTATGGGCGCGCCCGCGTAAGCGGGCATCGGAGGCCGAAAATGAAAAAGTTCAATCTCAGGTTCATGTTGCTGGTGGCGGTCTTGGCCGCATTGGTCATAGGTTTCACCGCCTGTCTTGCGACGGAAGACGTCGCCGACCCCTACCAGAACACCCAGGTTGAGAAAAACGCCGTTCTTTCGGGCAAGCTGGCGAGTTCCGACGCCATCGACCTGCTTTTGGCGTCGATACAAGCCAAGAGAGAGAAAGACCAAGTGAACGCCGACGCGGTTTACATAAACTTCGACGACTCGTTCTATTTCGGCCTCGACAAAGTAAACCAAGGCGTTAAAAAATATTATGAGCTCAAAGTCAAGGGCTCGATTTGCGTCGAGGACAGCACCAAGTCCAAGATGCTGCTCGAAATAATCGAAACCATTGAAACGGCAGGCACCACGGCGACCGGCCTTATGATGGGCATATACCTCTTCGACAACAACATTTTAGTCGACCTCGCAGGAATTTCCGGCCAAAAATATCTTATCGAAATCGACGACATCGATTTTACCGCGCTCTTTGTCAAAATAAAGGACGTTTGGGACAATATCCGGCTTAAATTCGAGCTTTTGGGAAGCGAATTCGACGCCACCGGCATCATGGATCTTTTGCTTCAATTTGCCGATCTCAACGTTGGTGATATTCTTGCCGGCCTCAACCTGCCGCTAGGCGGCGACATGATTTTAAAGGGCATAATCGCCACTCTTCTCTTTAACGAGGGGCTGGTCTACGACATGGGCGGCGGCGTCCAGCGCGTAGTGATGCCCGGCGCCAACATTACCGGCTTACTCGGCGCGGTGATGGAGATGGTGGTGCCGATGATAAGCGACGACATCAACTTAATCGTCGACAAGCTTTTGGGCTGGGATATCTTCGCTATTTTAGAAGCGCTGAAAACACTCAGCATCGACCTCCGCTTCGACACCAAGGACGGCGTTTTTTTGGGAATGGGGCTGGACGCCAAAGTTCAGGGCGACAACCCGCTGGGCATTTCGATGGGCATCAACTATATGGACTCCTCCGCCGCGCCCATCATCGTCTTCCCCGAGTTCAACCTCACCGACCTTCGCGATTTCTCCTTCACTACCCTCTCGCTTAACGCCGAGATGACGATAGTCGCCAAAGAGCACATCTACACTCTGGCATCCATGCTTGACTCGCTGGGTTCGCTCGCCGGCGGCATCAACATAGGCGGCGCGCTGCTTGAAAAGGAAATCCGAGTCGCCGAAGGCAAGGGCAGCGCTTACTTCAACCTCGAACTCATTATAAGAGGCGCCATCGACTTAAAGGACAACAACAACACCGAAATCTATCTGGAACTTAAGGGCAGCGGCGTCCAGCGGCTGGGGGCGTATTACGTCGGCTCCGACGAAACGCTCTACATAGACATGACCGGCCTCGGCGCGGGCAAGTTCAAAATCAGCTACTTAAACGGCGAGCCGCTCAACCTCACCAACCTCATTCTGGGCGTCATCGACAACCTGTTCGAAAGTCTTATGGCGCCTAATATAGGCGCTGCCGGAGCCTCCGTCGCGACGGCGCTTCTGGCCGACGTCGTCGAGGACGAAACGGCGCCCGCCGACAAGCGCGCCTTCGCCCAGGCGATGTTGGACGCCTTCTTCACCTACGCCACGCCCGACGACCCCGAACTCGCCGCCGCGCTCGGCTACAACAAGACTTTCTCCGAACAGCTTGCCGAAATCAGCGCCGACGAAGAAGAGGAAACTACCGACATCTTCGACCTCATCATCAGGATTTTGAACGAGGTCGAGATAGAGCGCGGCACCGGCCTTCTCTTCCTTGAAAGCATAAACGCCTTTTTGACCCGCGACGTCATCAACGAGATTACCGGCCTCATCTCGCCGGGGCTGACACTGCCGATAACCTCGGTAGATATCAGCGTCGACAGCGAGGGCACCTTCGGCCTCAACTCGCTGGGAATCATCGTAAACATCGGCACCGACGAGCCCGGCCCCAATGGCGAGGATTATTCCGACCTTTTAGTCATTTCGCTGTCCGTTCCCACTATCGAGTTCGGCACGCTGATTAAAGACTACACCATGCCAAACTTCCATTCCGCCGAGAATTTGGCGACTTATATCCCGCTTGACGAGAACGGCCAGTTCGCGCTCAGCGGGGTTTATCTTTCCATCGAGGGCAATTTCGACCTCAATATCAGTGAAAACGAAAGCATGTGGAATGCCTATCTCGATATGAAGAACGCCAGCATAGGCGAGATTTTGGCGCGGCTTTTAATCAGGTATGAGTCCGACAGCAACACCAGCCTGTCGTTTAAACTGGAGGCGAACGCCAATTTGGGCGATTTCTTGTCCTCCGACCTCCTTTTGACCGTCAAAAACGAAATTACGGGCGAAAAGGTTTTAACGCTGACGCTCGTCAACAAAGTCATCTATCTCGACGCGCCCGTCCTCGGCATCTCCAAAATCAAGATGGACATCTCCACCTTCCTCAACAACGGACGGTATGAGAGCGCATTCACGACTGCCGACGAAGGCGGCGGCGGACTGGGCGCGGTGTTCACCACCGAAACTGTGATGGCGCTTATCGCCGCGGTAATCAGCGACATCCGCCTCGATACCGAGTTTTTGGAAATCAATATCGCCAAGAACATGCTGACCGCCGTTCTCGCCCTGCTCGGAATGTATGGCAAGGACGCCTCGGGCAGTCTGCTCGGCGATTTAATCGGCATAGACGCCGCCATCGAAATATTCAAAAACGACCCCACCGTGCCTTACGGCGTCGACGAAACGATGTTCTCGAGCTTCGGCATCTCGCTGGAGTTCCCCGACGGGCTCGACCTTTCCGACATGAGCTTCAACATCTTCATGAAAGTGCCCGACACCTTTGAGATGGGCTTTGGCTTCGGCTCCATCGTGCTTTCGCTCGCCCGCGCCGACTTCGAGCCCGAGAACTCAATGGATTACATCGACATTCTCGAGGCGCCCAACGTCTGGCTGGAGCTGGGCGGATATATCGAGCTCGACCTCGCGAGCTCCACCATCAGTTTGGATTCGATGTTCGGCGAGCTGTTCTCCACGCTCAATCTTATGAGCTACGAGACCTACCTCGACGGCGTCAGGCAGACGACTTTCTCGGGTGCCCGCCAATATGTCAACTTTGAAAACGTCGACGACGGCGACGGCTCGCCCGCCACGGCGTCTTACTTAATCGCAGGCAGGGTCTATCCCGCCGCGCCCGCGCTTTTGAACGAAGTGTCGGTGTTCTCGCCGGGCAACCCCTACATTCTGGCCTTCAACCTCGGCCTCACCCGCGCCGAGCTCGAGGCCGCCGGCCGATTCGTCTCGGTTTCGGGCGCGCCCTACTTCGTGCCCGAGCTTGGCGCGAACGAGGGCGTCGTCATGCTGGTCGATATTTCGCATGCCGATTCCTTTGAAATCACGCTGGCCACGGCGGCGGGCGTCGTCAATCGCAAGAGCTTCACGCTCAAAAACGGCTTTAAGCGCGTCGACGACACCATCGACCCCACCATCGAGATTTTGGAAAACATCGAAGCGGGGCTGAACTTGAAGATTCAGGCCAACCTCGACCTCGCTCCTATTTTGCAGTATTATTTCGACCGCGAGATTTTGACCGACGCCGAACTGACCCCCTCTTACTCTGGCTCCGTTTTCTATTTCGACGCCGCCACCGGCGCCTTCGTCTCGGTGTCGGCGGCCACCGCCATAAAATATCACACCGCCTACGCCTACAATTCGGCGGAAGGCGTCTATACCCAAATTCCCGCTTCCATGCTGCCCGCCTACGAGGGCACGCTTTACGGTTACAGCTATCCGAGAAAAGCCTACGTCGAAATCGACAAGGCGACGGCGCTCAAATACAGAACGCTCTATAAGAACGCCACTTATAACACCGAAAACAACAACACCCAGATTCTGCTCGAGGTGTCTAACAGAAGCGGCAACGTCATAATGGGGCTCTACTACGTCGGCGGCATGCTTTATGTCGACCTCGCAGGCATGGGCGTCCAGAAGGCGGCCATACCCATCGATATCATGGAACTTATCGGCGGGCTCCTCATCAAGCAGGGCTCGGCGGGCACCTCGTCGTTCGACTACGACTACGACACCCTCCTCGGCGATACCTCGGAATACGGCATGGCCTTCCTCGCTCTTCTCACCGTCGCCGATTCCGGCATGAGCTTAAAGCTCGTCCGCGGCCTTTCCGAAATCCTTTTGGACTATGTCGGCATCAATATAAACTCGGTCGTCCTCGAGCTCGGCTTGGAATACGCCGAGGGCGAGACTCCCGCCAACGGATACATCCAGCTCGAAATGGGCAGCGAAGACATCCCGGGGTTACTCGGCCTCAAGCTGGGCGTCTACGTCCCCGAAATCGACTTCGCCGCGCACAATATTTCCAAGACCACTTTCACCGACGACTATACCATAGTCGACGCGCTGGGCAAGGGTATCTCCTCGGTCTACGTCGAAGCGTCGGGCTATATCGAGCTCTCCGCCGAATACACTAAACCCGGTCAAGGTGACTGGGATTTGGGCGACTTCGAGCTTGAGGGAATTTTGCATTCTCTGCTCGGCACGCCCGTTTCGCCCACCTCGGCGATAGGGGGTGTCAAACAGAACATCGCGATGTCGGTTGACACCGCGGCAAACGCCCGCGCGGCTTTGGGCTCGGGCGCGCTTTACGACTTCGCCTCTTCGGCCAAGCACATCTATAAAATCTCGGGCGAAGTATTCCCCGCCGACGCCGAAGTTTTGAACCGTTACGGCTTTACCGGCACCCATCTCATTTCTTTCTACATCACCTTCGCCGAATTCCCGTCCTCGGTCAAAATCAACGGCAATATTTTGGATTCCTCCGATTATAACGGCATCTATATCATAAACGTCACCGATGCTGCTACGACCGGCGGCTTCACCGTTGAAATCGACGGCGTAAGCTATCTGTTCTACTACGCCGACGAGAGCGGCTTCGTGCTCCACGACACCGACGCGGGTTACAGCCCCGCCCTTCTCAACACCGACGCCAACAGCATTTCGACGCTGATTTCGCGCCTACTCATCGAATACCGCATTCTTGCCGACATCGAGGCGACGCTGGGATTCAGAATAATGCTCAACGCCAGAATCAACCCCAACGACTACGTCGTCTACGACAGAAATTCCTACGGCTATATCGCGCGCACCACCGAGGAAGGCTGGACGCTCTACACTCAAACGGCAGGCGCTCTTTCCGACGCCGAGATGTATTCGCGCGCTACGCTGGCACAAGCGCAGGCGGGCGAGTTCATCTTTGTGAGAAGTCTGGAAGCCGACGACAGCGGCGCTATGCAGGCAACGTTCAAGGCCGCATCCAAGAAGCTTATCGACGCCAGAACGGCGATGACTTACGTCGAGTTTGCGCCCATTTCGGGCGAAGCGCTTGCCGCCGCCATAGCCGCGGGCACGCCGCTCTATTTCAAGGACGTGGCGAAATCCAAGTTTGCGCTCGCCACCGCGGCGCAGAAAGAGGAAGGCACGGGTATCTTCGAGATAGCGCGCCGCAACGCCGCTACGACGCCCGAGCTTGAAAACGGCGAGAATATCTTCACCGTAAATACCGGCTCCACCGAGTTTACCGAGGTTGCCGACGCCGACATCGAGGCCGCGCTCAACCTCTACTATAAGAACTTCGTTGAGGCTTCGGTAGCCCAAATCGAAATCGGCTTAGGTATCTACGCCGAAAAAGACGGCGTCATAGCCGAATACGACGAAGAAATTCACGGCCTGACATACTTTGTAACCAACGACGGCTTTACCCTCTATTACGCTTCCGAACTTCCCGTCTTTAAGCTCGCCACAACCGAACAGATGCAGTCGGCCGACGAAGCGGTAAAGTCGAGGCTCTTCGTGCCCGTCGACGAAGTGCCGACGCCGGTCGCGCTTGCCATGGACTACGCTTCCTTTGTGACGACCAAGGGCATGCAGCTTTACATGGTCGATCCCGCCGATTCAGCCGCTTACATTCCCGCCACCACCGCCGCCGTGCTTTCGGGCGCGCTGTTCGTGGCGTCGGGCTCGAGTTATATAGCCTATGACCCCGCCGAACACGGCGCGAATACCAATCCCGTTCTCTACCTTGACCGGCAGGGAGTTTATCAATACGCCTCGGCGTCCCGCATTCTGGCGGGCGAGAATCTCGTCGTCCGGTTGGACAACGGTGATAACGAGAATTACATCGCCGAATACGACCCCGCCCACCACGGCGGAGTATCTTTCGCCACGACGTCGGGCAAGACAGTCTATTACTTCGATGCCGATGCCTCCAAAGTGACCGAGGCAACGCTCGCCCAAGTGATGGCGGGAAGCTCGCTCGTCATTCAGAGAGGTCTTGACATCGGCTATATCCTCACGCACTCCGACCTCGGTCTGGAAATTTACAACGGCAGATACGGCGTCGGCAAGAAAGTTATCGGCGTCTATCTCTACTACACCGAGGACTCGCTTTTAGGCGCTTCGAGCTCGCTCTTCCTCGAGCTTGACAACAGCTTCATGAACGGCGTTAAACTCAGAATCGACGACCTATCCCTCGCCGACCTTCTCAATATGGGTTCGGGCGGTTTGACGGTCGCCGACGGCACCGGCGCCGCGGTAACGGCGGAGGACGAAGAATCCGCGCCTGCCTACGACGAGGCCGCCAACGCCACCATGGAAACGGTGCTCGGCATAATCAACGCCGCTATCCGCTCGCTCTCGATTTCCACCGAGGCCATTTCAATCAATTTGGGCGAAAACCTTTTGAATGAGATGCTCGTGCTACTTTTGGGAAGCACGGCGGCGCTGCCCCTTCTCAACGCCGAAAACAGCAAGCTGGGCTACAGCATAATCGACAAGGAGCTCCAGCTCGGCATAGGCATCGATCCCTTCGGGATTGCCGTCGGCATAGGCGGGCTCAAGGTCAGCTTCTCCGATACCACGCTTGCCGGCATCGACAGAAACGACTTCGTATCTCTCTCCGAGCTCTCCACCATTTCGATTTCGCTCCGCGCCGGCTTATACCTCGAGCTCAAGCACGGTGAAATACCCATAAGCGACATCGTGAGCGCCTTCGTCGCCGACCTCGCGCTCGAGTTCGGCTGCTTCATCGAGGAGAACGGCGTTTTGGATCTCTCCCTCATCATCGAGGCCAACCTCAACAGAAACGACGCTTTCTCGACCGAGATTTTGGTGGAAATCATCAACAATAAAGATAACTCGACGGTGTTCGGCATCTACATCCGCGAGGGCACCATCTACGTCGATACCGGCATGCTCAACAGCAAGCCCTTTAAACTGACCGACATCGGCGTGAGCGAGCTTATCAATAATCTTATCAATGGGCTTATTCCCTCGGCCTCCGACGACGGCTCCACCTCGGACGACGGCGCCTTGGGCGAGGACGAGGCAAAGATAAAGAGCGCCAAGCTGATTTTGGCGCTTGCCGAGCACAACCTCAAGATGACGATCACCCAGACCTTCGTCTACGCGCTGCTCGAAAACCTTATGCCGACTGTGTTCGGTTACCTCGTCGAGCAGGAGACGGGCGAAATCGTCGATTTCTTCGACGACCTCAATGTCGAGGCGCGCCTCGAAGTCAACACCCAGCGCCCCGCCGTCGAAATCAGCCTGTCGAGCTCGATATTCGACCTCACCGTCTTTGCGGGCGATCCCACAATAGCGCTCTTTAAGTCCAATACCATCTCGGGGCGCATATCCAACGCCGTCTCCGACAGCGACGGCTTTACCGACTTCGGCCAGAACCAGATCATTAACTTCGACGTCACCTTCGCGATTGAATACGAACTTGACGCCGCATATATCCCCGTCGAGGCCGACGAAACGGTGCCGAGCTATAACTTATTCAGCAGTTATTTCCCCTATGATCCCATCGCGCACGCGGGCTATACCAAATTCTATTACCTCAACGAGGCGGCGCCGGATAGAAGCGAGGCCTACGTCGAGGTGGCATCTCTTGCCGCCATTCCCGCGGGCGAGACGCCTTACGTTCTCGTCGTCGGCTCCTACCGTCAGGATAATTACGGCACTTTCAAGCGTCGTCCCCACGACCTCTCCGCCATCATCGACGGCATCGTCGGCATGGATTCGGTGGCGAGCGCGCTCTCCGGCATCGAGCTGGGCGGCATCGGCTTAAGCGACTTCTTGGCGCGCCTCGGCTTCACCGTCGCCATCAACGATCCCATCCACCGCGTCATCACCTTCCGGTTGTTCGGCTCCGTCAATCTGGCGCCGCTCAACATCTATTCCATTCTGACCTCGGGGCTTGAAACTACCGACATTATCAACAAACTTTTAAGCACGCTGGAGCTGGGCGTGGAAATTTCCTCTGCTAACCACGCCGTCATGGTCTATTACAGCGAGGGAACTCTCTACGTCGATATGGAGGGTCTGACGACCGATAAGGATGGCATAGGCGGGCCTTCCTTCAAACTTTCGGGGCTTAACCTCATCGATTTGATTATTCCGCCCAAAGCGGGAACTCCCATCGACGTCTCCGACGCCACGGCGACGACCTCCGAGGATCCCGCCGAAGAGCCGCAGGGCATCGACATGGGCATCATCGGCGTCATTTTAAGCGGTATTATCGACAAGATTTATCTCAACAACAATCAGTTCGGCATCGCGTTGAAGAGCCGCGCCTTCTCGACCGAAGTTCTGAGTGAGGTATTCAAGCTCCTCGGGCTTCAAATAGGCGACATCGACTTTGCCGACTACTTTGATCTCTACGACTACGAAACGGGCGCTTTGACGGGCAAAGCGAGCGGACTATTCGTCAACTTCAAGGATCCCAGAGTCAACTCCGAGAACGTCACCGTCGATATTCAGCTGGCGCTCAAGAAGGGCATCCGCTTAAAGCTGTCCTTCATCACCTACAACTTCGACTTCGGCACCCCCGGCCTCGTTCTCGACCACACCAAGGTGGCGCAGCTCTCCGATGTCAAGAACCTTCTCACCCAAACCGTCAACCTGTCGCTGACGGCGGGCGTCGAGCTTGCCATTTCCAAGGGCTTCGTCCACATTTCCTCAGTCGGCTCGGTTCCCGAAGACGCCCAGCGTTATAGCTACGACCAAAACACCGGCACCTATATCGCCGACAGCGAGGGCGAATATATCCAAACCGACGCCAACACAATCTACGATTTGTCGGAAATTCTGACCTCGCTGCTGCCCGGCCTGCTCTCCTCGCTCGGCGTCGAGGTCGACGTTCTGCCCTCCTTCGCGCTTGAGTTAGGCGAGAAATACTCCAACCTCTACGGCAGGCTTACGGCAAGCGTCAACCTCGCCGACCTCTTCGGCCTCAACGCCTCGCTCTCCGACGGCTATGCCATCGTCGAAGCGGGCGCCGAATACGACGAGAGCAAGAGCTATTATGTCGTCAACCAAGGCGAGGACGGCAAATACAAGTTTATTCCCGCCGCCGAGCCCGAAGTAGACTATGTAGTCTACGACAAAGTCTCTTACAGCTATCTGAACGCGCCCAAGAACTTCTACGTCCAAACCGAAACGGGCTATGAGCTCGCCGAATTCCTGTTCTCGGCGGCTTACCTCAACGCGATGTCGGCCTCGGGCAAGACGGTGCGCCGCGCCGTCTTCACCGCAAACACCGCGATCTTCGACCCCGCCGCCGTGTATTTCGTCCTAGTCGACGGCAAATATACGGTCGCCGACATTGAAGCGTTCGAGGCGGGCATCACCTACTACACCATTACCTCGTTCGGGCCCGCCATCGTGGCAGGCACCGCTTTCGACCGAAACGCCGTCTACGCCTTATACGGCACCGCCGAAGAGAGCTACACGCTGACCGAGCTCTCGCCCTTCGACGTCATCGGCGACGCCGAGGCGGTGTTCTACGTCGCGCGACTCAACCTCAACGGCGCGATTTACCTCACCAAGACCGGACTTTCCGCCACAGTCTACGCCAAACCCGGCGAGGATTTCGCGGCCGACAAGTCCTACTTCGCTTATTCCGCCGAATTCGGCGCCTACTTCCTCGTTCCCGCGAGCAAGCTGTTCGTCAAGGTGGAGGCGGGCGAGCCCTATTCCGAGCACATAAGGTATTACACTTTCGATGCCGCCGCCAAGAGCTATAAGCTTGCCGAGATAGCGGCGTTCGAGGCGGGCAAGACCTACTACCGCGGCTCCTTCACCGCCCTTTCCGCCGACGCGGCGTTCAACCCGCTCAAGAACTACTTCACCTATAACGAGGCGGGTTACTACGAATACGCCGCGATTAGCGCTTTCGACCCCGAAGTAACCTATTATTTAATCAACGACTACACCGAATACCTCGAAGCGGGCAGGCTGATGCGCTCCTTTGAAATCTCCGACCTGCTCTACGCCAACTGGAACGCGGTGGAGATCGCGCTCGAGCTTCTCGACAAGGTTTCGGATGAAGAATTCAAGCCGATAGCGGGCATCTACCTCGCCAACGGCACGCTCTACATCGACGGCACCGGCATCTTCGACGGCGCGCCCGTCGCCTATGTCCCCGACTTCGTCGACAAGATTACCAACGTCATAGTCCCCGAGGACACCGCCACCACTTCGGACGGCGGGACTTCCGGCAATTTGGCGCAGGCGGTAGTGAGAGACGCCGTCATCGCGCTCATGATAAGCGACCCCGAAATTCAGCTCAGCGTGACGCGCGAGTTCATCGCAGTGCTCCTTTCGCTCTTGATGCCCGAGCTGGGCGACGTCGTCTCCGTCTTCGATTCGATGGCGCTCTATCTCGAGGTGGGCAAGGAAAACGTCGAATCCATTCAGGACCTCTCCTTCGCGCTAGGCCTTAATATCGGCGTTCTCGACGTCAGTTTGCGGCTTAGGGAATTCTCGATAGGCTTCGGCAGCACCGGCACGCTGGTTCCCGAACGCGTGCTTTCCGAGGCAATCGCCTACGACAGCACCATCACCAACATTTCCTTCAACATCAAGTTTAACTGGGGCGTCAACCCCGGCACCGTCGACATCGGCAAGGCATTGACCGACTTGGTCGGCGACCTCACCGGCTTTACCGTCGAGATTCCCGACGACGGCACCGGCCGCTCCGAAATGAATTTCGAGCTCCGCTTCATGGCCTCGGTCGACTGGAGCAACTTCAACAACACCAAGATAGGCATCGAGCTCTATTCGGTATTCGGCACCTATCAAGAGATGTGGATAGGCCTCTACTACGTCAACAACGTGCTCTACGCCGACCTCAGCAAGCTCGACTTCCCGCGGCTCTCTTACAGCGACCCGCTGATTGCGGGCATGGGCCTCGGCGAATATCTTGAGAATATGCTGGGCGGCTACCTCGGCAGAGGCGGCACCTCGGCCTCGACGACGGCCGACGACTACGACGCCACCATCAAGCTTGACGCCGAAGAGCTCAAGATAAGCCTGGCGCGCGACTTCTTCAGGTTCGTCTTTGATTTGCTCGGAGTGAGCGAGCTCATTGCGCCCGAAGTCGGCTTCGGCGCCGCGCTGACGCTGTCCACCGACCCCCTCGTCTTTGAGCTGATGCTCGCCATCGAGGCAGACGCCGACAGCCCCTATACCTATATCGACAGATACTCGAGGGCGACGGCGGAAGCCGAATACCTCGGCGTCATTTCGATGTGGGACAGATATTCCAACCTCATCCCCTACGACGAATACAGCTCCTTGCACAGCCGCTACACCAACTACTACTATTACGACGTGGCGACGGATGACTACGTTCGCGCCGGCCTCGACGAAATCCGCGCCATGCGCAGAGTGCCCTACGCCTTCGTCGGCGACGAATATGTGCCTTACGATAATGATGTGCACGCCGACTACAGCGGCAAAATTTATCTGCGCGATCCGCAGGCGGGCACTTACACCGAAACGAACGCCTACGCCGGCGCCACCGCGCGCGAGAACGCCGACTACATCCGCACGCTGCCCAAGACGGTCTACGTCGAAATCCCCAGCATGTTCACCGCCGACACCCGCGGCTCCATGGTCAAGAACTTTGACTATCTGCCGATGTCGGAGGATGAGCTTGCGTCCGACCTCACGCGTTACAGCGGCTACTTCGAGTTTGACGAAGTCAAGCACGACCTCTACCGCGGCGGTATCTATTATATTTTGAACGGCGCCTACGCTCCCGCGGGCGCGGAATACGGCGCCACCAACGCCGAAAAGGCCGCCGCCTTAAGGCTCCTCGGCCTGACTCCCTACGCGCTCTTTGACGGCGTCGAAAGCTTCTTTAAATATGACGCCGCGCTCCACGCCGGACATAAGGGTGACATCTATTATCTCGACACCGGCGACATGGCCTACAAGAAGGTCAACGCCACAGTATACACCACCCTCGAGGCCAAGCTCGCTTTCGTGGCGCTGACGGGCTTTGAGCCCTACGTGCTCGCCAAGCACTTCAGAGAGGACGCGCTCGGCACCTATAAGCGCGTCGACGGCAAGAACATCGCCAAGAAGATGACGGTGTCGTTCAAGCTCTCCGACGTCGAGCTCAAGTTCTCGCAGCGCGATATATTCGACTACGAGGCGGGCTACTTCACCTCACCCAACTTCACCGACTTCAACGACATGGATAAAGTGTCGCTGTCGTGGCGCGTCGACCTCGGCATTGATTCGCCGGTGGGCACGACGGAGTATACCCAGCTGTTCGCGGCGCTTCTGCCTTCCTTCGGCGAAATGATTGCCGAATCGACAGTCTACAACAACCCCGTTTCTCAAAACTTCACGCTGGTGGTCAGCGCCGACATCGACGTTGCCGCCGTTGTCTCCATTCTGAACGGGCTGCTAACGGGCGGCGGAGTCGACATGAACGCCATAATCGCCGGCATTCTCGATATCGTCGACCTCGAAATCTCCATTTGGACGGAGAATAAGTCCCAGCTCATGCTCGGCATCTACATCAAGGAAGGCGCCATCTATATCGCCGCCGAATACTTCGGACTACCCAACCTCATGATAGGAAAAGAGGCGGTAGGCGCCCTCATCGGCACGCTGGCGTCCTCGCTGCTGGCACCCGAAGAAGGCACGGGCACTACCTCGGACGGCTTGCTCAACCTCGACCTCGACCTGCCGCTCATCAAGGACCAGTCGCTCCTTAACTTCGTCACCGGTTTGGCGCAGGGGCTCAGGATAACTTCCAAGATGGCCGAGCTGGTGCTCAAGAAGACTTACCTCAACGCCGTCATCGAATACCTGCTTGCCGGCTACGTGCCCTATGACCCCGACGTCCACGGAGGCGTGCTCACCGGCAACAAGACGACGCTGGGCTACACAATCTTCTACTACGACGCCGAAACCGAGACCTACGCCGACGCAACCTCGGCGCAGATAAACATCGGGCGCGACCTCTTTGTCAAACCCGAGCTCAAAGTCTATGAGGAAAGCGCCTTCGGCGACGCCGAAAGCAAGATATCCTTCAACTTCGAGCGCTACCGCTACGAGCCCATCACCTCGGAGGACCTCGCCGCCGACGGCTACTACTACGTCCGTCTGACCGATGCCGAAATGCTCTCCTACACCGGCGACCGCTACGACTACAACGAAGCAACTGGACAATATACCTACAGCATCACTGGCTCGGGCAGCTATCGCCGCGGCGTGAGATACAATAAAGTCGACGTCGAGAACGTCCACGGCGAGGACAGCTTTACCTTCGTCGAAGACGAAAACGGCGAATATAAGCAGATTGAGCGCGAGGCGCTCCTCGTCATCAAGATTGCTTTCTTCGAGGCGATGATTGGCGTCAAAACCAATATGCCGCGCCTCTCCTTCACCGACAGGGCGGTCAACCTGCCCGCGGGTAACTTCGAGGAGCTCATCAGCCTGAACTACTTTGCCTACGACGCCGAAAAACAGGGCGCCTACGACGAAGAAACGGGCAAGACCGAGAAAGGCTACACGCTCTATAAAGAAGAGGACGGCGAATACATTAAGGCGGCCGAGGAAGAAATTCTCGGGGGCGAAGAGACGCTCTTCATTCAGAAGATGGAGGTTGCGATGTCGCTTCAAATCAGAGGCAGCATCGACATTACCGCCGTCGTCTCCAACCCCGACATAACGCTCTACTTCGGTGAGTTTGCCGCGGCGCGTCCCGAGGACTTCGAGACGCTGGAAGCGTCCGGCTACACCCTCTATTTCAGAAGCAGCCTAGGCGTCTTCAAGCCCGCCACGCCCGAACAGAAGGCGACGGGGGACGAGATTTACGTTGCGGTCACTTTCCGCGTCGCTACCGAGGAGGAGATTGAGGACGGCGCCAACATCTACACCGCCGACGTCTTCCCCGCGCCGGCAAGAATCGCGCCCTATATCCCGCTGACGCTGGGCACGCTGGTTCCCGGCATCGTCGGCGACCTCGATGTCGGCATGGAGGCCGAGGACAACCTCAACGTTTCCGTTCTCTTCGAGTTCATGATTAACGCCGAGCTGAGCTTCAGTTTAGAGGCGATGGAATTTGAAATCGAACGCTTCGACCTCGCCATAACGGCCAACAAGGTTCAGGGCGAGGAAATCAGGCGCTTCCTCTCGATATTCTACGACAGCGCGACGGAAAGCATCTATCTCGACCTTTCCAACTACCGCGTCGCCAAACTTGCGTTGGGCGGCATATCCGTGCCCGCCCTCATCGGCAGCCTGCTTTCCGGCGGCGCCGAGAGCGACAGCGGCACCACCTCCGACGAGGTTGAATACAACCCCTATGAAGTCGCCTACATGCTGATGAATTGGATGCAGGACGGCATCGAGGTTGACATCTCCTCCAAGATGATTAAAAACCTCCTCTCGCTCTTCCTCGACGAGGAGATAGTCGGCTACATTCCCAACATCGGCCTCAACGCCGGCATCATTACCAACCCCTATCAGCGCATAGGGCTTTCGGTGGGGCTGTTCGACGGCATCGGCACCGAGGTTCTCAACCTCTCGCTCGCCGTCTTCGGCTTTAACGATCCCTCGCTCAACGGCTCGCGCTTCTATCCCTATGCCGCCGACATCTTCGGCGCCGATGACATCGACCTCGACGGCGACGGCACTTGGGACGGCTACACCAAGCTGGGCGACCTCAACATTGAGGCGCTGATGGGCGCGATAGCGGGCGAGCCGCTTGACCTCTCCAGCCTGCTCAACGTCGATCCTTCCTTCGACAGCTTGAGAATTTCGGCGGCTATATCGATAGGCGGCACGGCGTCGCAAGGCGTCCACGACTGGTCACGTGTCTTCGAGTCGATGCTTTCGGCCGAGACCGACGCCGCCATCAAGATTGAGGGCATGAACAGCAGCACCCAGATAATCATAGGCATCGACGCCCAAGTCAAGCTGGAATCAGTATTCAAGCTTTTGGGCGGCACCGAGCCCGATATGCTCAAGGCGCTTGCCGGCACTCAGTTCAGGCTTTCCGTCGAGGGCTTCTCGACCGCTTCGCCCGAGGCCGAGCGCACTAAATATCTGACGCTGACCGTTGTCATCGAAGAAGACGGCACGATAACCATCTATATCGACCTCGCCGGACTTGTTTCCAACACCAAGATTTGGAGCGAGGCCGAGGGCGGCTGGGTTCCCGCCGCCGACAAGCTCAATCTCGCCAAGATTAAGCTTTCCGGCCTCAACCTCTCCTCGCTTTTAGGCGGGACGACCGCTTCGGCCTCGGCCGACGACGGCGTGCCCAACTACGGGCTCATCGGCGAGACCGTCTACAAACTTATCGACAGCTTCATCGAAAAGATAAGCTACTCCTCGAGCCGCGTCTCCTTCGTCTTCGCCGAAGACCTGTTCACGCAGATATTCAGGCTCTTCAACGAATCGCAGATAAGGCTGGCCGAAACGATTATGCTTCCCGACATCAGCGCGGGCGCGCTCTGGCTCAACCTCAACGATTTGACCTTCGGCGCCAACATCAAGTTCAGCGACGTCTACGAGGGCAGAGATATTTCGCTCGAGCTCGGCATCTCGCTCTACGATTTGCAGACCAAGGCCTTCAAGAAGGGCGACCCCGACGGCTCGCTCGTTCCCTCCGACGCCGTCGACTATCTCGACTTTGCCGATTGGAAATTCAACTACGAGGTTTCGGGCAAGCTCGGCTACTACATCGGCAAGACCAACCAGGCCAACCCCGCGCTTGACATTTCCGACCTCGTCAAGCTGCTCAACGTCTTCAACAATCCGTGGGTGGAAATCCGCGCCACCGATACCATGGATAACATAGTCTATGACCTTTCGCTGTCGGTCTACGTCGACTTCGGCGACCTCGAGAACCTGCAGGTCAAGATTGAGCTCTTCGATGGCTCCACCAACCCCGCCAAGCCCGTCACCAACGGCATCTACCTGAACGGGCAGGACGCCTTCTTAGACCTTTCGGCGTGGGGCATACCCAAGCTCAGGCTGGCGGGGCTTAACATCGGCAAGATGCTTGAGGAACTTCTCACCGACACCCTCGGCATGGACTTTGCCGGCACCTCCGATTTGACCTCGGCGTCCTCCATCGTCCTGAACCCGAGGGCGTTCATGATGATACTCTTCCGTCCCGAATATTTCGCGGCGGCGCTGAACCTCAAGCTTATTCAGGCGTTCATCGACTACTCCTACTCGATGATGGACGACACCGAGCCCTTCAGCCTGCCCGACCTCGGCGATATTTATCTCGGTTTGGACAGCGAGGGACGCTATAACGACGCCACCGTCTACACCCTCGACGAATCCGTTTGGACGCCGGTTACGGCGGCCCAGCTCGCCGCGCTCCGAAAGCTCTATGTGCTGTCGGGCGGCGAATATATCCCGGCCGCGGCGCATCAGATAGCGTCGGGCTCCGGCCTCTATACCGAAGTCTTCACCAAGCCGACCGACGCCCAGTTCAAGGCCTCCAAGCGGCTGAGAATTTTCAAGAGCGGCATCTATTCCGAGCCCACCCTTGAAGAGCTAAGGGAGGAAGGCGCCTTCGGCACCATACTATACACCCTCGACGACATAAATTACACCCAGGCTTCGGCCAAGCAGATTGCGACCAGGCTGTCGCTCTACATCTCCGACGGCGCGGGCGGCTATATTTGCCCCGAATCGCTTTCGGCATTCACCGAGGCCGAAGGGCTGTTCATAAGAAGCTTCACGCCCGCCATCGCGCCGCAGATAGCCATGCGCCAGACGATATACCATAATTCGGGCGCGGGCTACGCGCACGCGACGGATGCCGAAATAGCGGCGGGCGAAGACCTCTTCACGAGATACCGCGTTGCCGAGGAATCCGAAATCGCCGCCGCGCTGTCGCTTTACACCAAAAACTCGGCGGGCGAGTATAACCGCGCCACGCCCGAACAGATTGCGCTGGGCACCGGCCTCTACTTTATCGATGTCTACGCGCCGGGCGCGCCGGTTCCCGCAAATCCCGTCACGGTGGCCGTCGCGAGAACGCTCTATCAGGTCATCAGAAAGGAATACACCACAAGCTCGGGTCTGACGCTGGCGTCCTCCTACGCGCGCTTTAACGCCCATTTGACGAGGCACCTGAGCCGCGCCATCTATCCCTTTGCCTCCGACGAAGAGATGCTGGCAAACGACAGCCTCTTCATCAAGAGCAGCGATGGCGTGACGCGCCCCTTCTTCGACATCAGGGTTTTAGGTAACATCTACGCCAGCCTATCCCTAGTCGATTCCGTCATTACTCACGACTACACCGGCTTCATGCCCGTGTTCTTTGAGGAAATCGTCGTGACCTCTGTCTCCTCCGCTGTCAACGGCTATATCAGCTACTACTATGACGAGGGCGGCCGCGCGATTGCCGTCATCCCCGGCGAGACCGACACCACGGGCAGGATTATCTACAAGACGCGCTCCCTCTACATCATGCAGGGTAAGAGCTACGAGCCGATAGATTTGAATACCCTCGCCTCCCACATCGACGGCAACACAAGGTTCTACATCAGCCTCTATGAGGATGCCATAAAATTCAACAACGGCTTGGACTTCTCGCAGATGGAGGTGCTCCTTGATGACCTCTCGCTCAACATATCGGGCGACATCATCTTCAATACCACCGACACCGCGCTCAACACCGGCGACATCAACTACGAATACAGCTTCCAGAGCTGGGTTTCTAAGCTTCTCGCTGTCATAATCGGCGGCTCGCAAGTCGCCGAGGACGAGGAATTCGACCTTGCCGCGTTTATGCAGAAGTTCAACCTCATACTTCCCGAGGGCATGGTCAACCTCAAGCTCAACATAGCGGCCGACCTCAAGGTGGGCGGGCTTATCTCCGGCCTGCTTTCGGGCGGCTCCGTCGATATCGCATCCATCTTGAAGTCCGACATCTTCATCGAGATAGTGTTCGGCGCGCCCATCAACAAGGTCATGCTGGGACTTTACTACCTCGGCAGCGTGGGCGCCTATACCTACGTCGACCGCGTCTCTTCGGGCTCCACCGAAAACCTCACCGAATATGAGGAAGGCGCACTGTTCGTCGACCTCTCCAGCCTCGGCCTGCCCAAGTTCAAGCTCATCGGGCTTATGGGAATTGTCAACTCGCTGGGCGGCTTACTCGGCGGCGGCGACGAGGAAGAAGAGAAGACGGCGACCAGCTCCGACGAAGAGCTCGACGACGTCGACCAGATTGACCAAGAGACTTTGGACGAGCCCGTCTACATCGGCGTAGCGCTCGAAACGGGCAGGCTTAGCATCTCCTTCGATAAGAACTTAGTGAAGCAGCTGCTCAAGCTTTTAGGCACCGACATGAACGGCATCGTCGACAGCGTGCTTGAGCTCTTAAGTCTTAAGATGCCGCCCGACGTCAGTCTGGATATTCCCAAGCTGCAGGAGATGTCGCTGATACTCGACCTCACCGACGGACTGCAGAGCATAGGCATCAAGGGCGCGGGCGACAGCGTCGGCGAGTCCTTCGAGCTGACATTCGGCAGCATCAAACTTTCGACGAGAGAGAAAGTCGTCGACACCGCCAAGGTCAACACCGACGACCTGTCGGGCGCCTACGGCGGACTGGTCTATGCCGGCGGCATAGGCAGCCTCATTTTGAACCTCATCGACGGACTTGACATCGACCTCTCTATCGATATTGTCAAATATACCGACGCGCTGGTGTCCAACAACCGTCCCAACGAGACTCAGCACAGCGGGGCCTACCAGACCAATGCCACCATACCCATTCAGAAGGACGAATACAACCGCCTCTACATCCCCATCACCGCCGAGCATCCTCAGCGCGATGCATGGGCAAACAGCGACAGCTCTTACGAGCTCGCCATCTGGCTGGGCAACTATAACCTGTGGCTCGACCCCAGAAACCTTGTCGGCGCAGGCCTGCAAGGCATTCTCGATTGGCTGGGCAGCGGCGGCACCATCCCCGGCTGGATAGGCGGCCTCATCGGCATGGATTTGACTTTCCCGCTCAACCTCTCCAACATTAAAGGCATCGACCTCCGCGAGCTACTCGGCAACATCGACACGTTGCTCGGCGGCGATGAGGAGGAAGCCAACGCGTCGACGGCGACAACGGCGTCCAACAACGTCGCCACCGCTTCGGCACTTCCCGAAATCGACCGCGACGCCATTCTCGGGCTTTTGGGCGAGGGCCTCGGCATGCCCGACGGCATCTCGATTGACGCCCTTATTCCCGCCTTGCTCGAGCTCATCGACAGCCTCGACGTCTATCTCTGGAACAACAACGACTGGTATCCCAACATCGACTCGGTGGCCAGCACCATGAACGGCGTCACCGAAAACATCACGCGCTACACCTCGATTTCGATTAACTTCAACCCCGAGAAGTTCAACAACCTGCTGATTGCGATAGGAAGAATCATTGTCGAGGTTCTCTGCGCCGATACCGAGGTTACCACCAATCCCATCTACATTATGCCCGACCGCGCCGAGTTCGAGACCGAATCCGCCTACAATACGGCGCGCGCCGCCTATCTTGCGGCATGGCGCGCCAAGTTCAAGTCGGCGCCTCACCAGATGACGCTGTTCTTGATTGACGCCATAAGCGGCGCCGTCGGATTCGATTTGATGGGGCTCTTCAACTTCAACTTCCTAGGCTTCGACCTCGGCGGCTTCCTCGGCAACATCCTGCCCAGCATAAGCATGCTGCTCGCCAGCTTGATGCCCTTCCCGCTCGCCTACGAGCCCTGCGAGTCCGCCCTTTATTCGGCGGCTTACAACCCCGCCGTCCACGGCACGCTGCGTCCATCCAACGTCCGCACCATTATGGGCCAGACCGTCTACACCAACGTCACGACGGGCGACTACAGAGTCTACGTTCTCGAAGGCGGAGAATACAAAGTGCCCTCGAGAGATAGGCTCAACCAGATTGCGGCGGGCAGTTACGCCGGCGTCTACGTCATCAACAGCCAGGCGAGAATGACGATTTATATCGACAAGCTCGCCGAAAACGAGATAGCCGAAATCGACATCAACATCAATCACCGCCCGATGAACGGCAACTCGCTTGCAAAGGGCGAATGGTGCGAGGTCTCCATTGTCAGCAACGGCCTCAACTTCAAGTCGGTTTCCACCGTCGAGGACACCTACGGCAACCTCGGCAACCCGATTTACGCCGAACAGCTGACGCTGACCGTCATATCCAACCCCTTCGATCCCGTCGAGCTCGACCCCGCCAAGCTTCTCAACGAGAGCTTCTATCCTCAAAAGGTGGGCGCGCTCTTCTATGACGGCACCGACTCGCGCGGCACCAACTTCTATGACTATCTCAACTTCAACTACGGCGGCGGCGTCAACATCTCGTGGGATACCTCGCACGTCATTCTCTCGCCGGGCGCCGACAGCTACATTTACGGTTATGTCCAGAACATTCTCTACATGGTGATACCCGTCACCGTCAGCGATACATGGAGCTTTAACCGCATTAAGAACTACGACGGCTCCACCATCTCGATCGATCAGCTCGGCGGCGCGTCCACCGCGCTGCCTGACGCCGTCAGAGTGTATTTCGCCAACAATAAATTCAAGTATATGTCGGTGGAAGGCGCGGGCGCCAAGATAAAGATCGGCGAGGATAAGTTCCTGACCGACAACATGGGCAACTATATCCTGACCGAAGGCTCGATTGCTTGGGACACCAAGAAAGTCTACCGCATTCTGGCCGAGGATAAGACGCGTCCCTTCGCCGAATATGACATCATGCTCGACCTCGAGCTTGCCAACATCAACGACCTAGAGGGCGGCACCTACTTCGTCTTCTTCACCTATCAGGCGGGCGGAGCGGCGCCCGTGACGGCCTACACCGTCATGAGCGTCAAGAACAGAGCGGTCGCCGAGCTTAAGAATCCCAAGACCATCAAGATAAGCTCGATGACTTACGACAGCTTCGCCAAGAACTACACGCCCGCCGCTATGATTCAGGGCGAGAACGGCCTCTTGATTTCCGGCCTCAACGCGAGTAACGTTGCCGACTACATCAGGTCCTTCAAGATGGACGCCTCGCTCAACTATCCCAACGTCTACGTCGGCTACACCGGCGGCAGCAAGGCCTACTTGAGCGCGGAATGGGATTTAACCAATCTCCTCAGCATAATCAACGCGCCGGGCTGGACGCCCGACCAGGGCTTCTGGTGCTATGTCAGCGTCATCGTCGGCAAGCGCGAGAAGATTCCGCAGCGAATCGACAACGTCTTCGTCTATATGGAGGCGCGCAAAGTGCAGTCGATTGCGGGCAACATCTCCTACAATCCCTATCTCGAGAGCGGCGGCCTGCTCGCGGGCTACAGCCTCGACGTCATGTATGACATCGGTTATATCGCCTACAACGCCGAACTGCACGCCGATTATCCCATCTACAAGCTGACCGGAAAGACGATGGCGCTTGCCACCGCCGAAGAGAAGCTTGCGGGCGAAAGCCTCTTTGTGAGGCCCGCCGACAAGGGCGTCTACTACAAATATAAGACGGTGGTGTCGCTGATACTGCCCGAAGACCTCGGCGATATCAGCTATCTCGGCCAGGGCTCCTTTGAGGCGCGCCTTGCCATAGGCGGCTCCGACACCTGGTGGAGTTACGAAACGGTGAGGACGGTCACGGTCGCCGCCAAGACGGCGTGTCCGCTGACGCTTAACCTCTCCGACACTCAGGCGGCCAACCCGATGTGGTATCTCACCGACGCTTACTCTAAACTCAATGTCACCTTCGGCGACGGCACCAAGCTCGACCTCGACGCCTACTGGGATACGCTCACTTACTATCTCGACTATGACTACCGCGTCCACGGCAGGGCTGTCGCCGGCGAGAACTACACCGACGCCGGATACACACTCTACTATCTCGACGCAGTAGCCAACCTCTATCGTCCCGCTTCGCCCGAACAGGCGGCGGCAGGCAAGTCGCTCTTTGTCAAAGACTTCGCCCGCTATGACGCCGCGCTCTTCGGCGCGGTAATCCCGGGCACCGGCCTCACTACACTCGGCTTCAAGCTCTTCACAAGAGATGGCACGGTATACAGCGAGTATAACGGCGGCGCCGCCGAAAACCTCTACGTCAAGAACGCCACCGCCTTCTCCTATGACAGCAACCGCGCCTACGCCACCGTGGAAGCGGGCGCGGGCGCAAACGGCGCTCTCGGCGCGGCAAACGGCGAACGGCAGCTCCTTAGGCTGACGGTCAGAACGTCCAAGATGACGCTCACCGACGTCTACTTCGCCGCCGAGCAGTCGGGCGGAAACTATGTGCCCGCCTCGGCTTCGGGCGAATACGCCGTCAACGTCTACCTCTCGGCTGTCGAGAACTACTTCAGGTCCGACGTCGAAAACGGCGTCTACACCGGCGCCGGCACACAGGCCTATATTAAATATCTCGTCAACGGCATCGAATATATCCGTCCCGCCAAAGTGACTTATTGGGAGCTTCCCGCGGGCGGAGCCTCGGCCATTACCAACGGCAGCGTAGTCTATGCCTGGATAGGTAGGGCGCGCTTCGCCGTCACCGTCAGCCTCGTCGACCTCGCCTCCCTCAATATCGCGGGCATGACGGGCACGACGGGTAGCTACGCCATGGACTATGTCAAGTTCGGCGCGCTGCCGGCCACGGGCTCCATGCTCCTGTCCGACGGCAAAACCGTCAACTTCAACATCGTCTGGAACAACGGCGTCGCCTTTACCTCGGGCACCGATGCCGTAAAGAATGTCACGGCGAAACTGACCAGCCCGCAGTTCATTAACGACCACGTAATCACCGTAGCGCTCCACGTTTTGAACAACACCGCCGAAATCGACGCGTCCTCGCGCTCGGTCGACAACATTTACCTCGTCTCGAGCTTCGAGGAGAAGCCCTCGATGACGATAACGTTGGGCGGCGGCGAATACCTCGTCAGCGGCGTCAAGCGCACTTACGCGGACGGCAACTTCACTTTCGAGACCAACGGCTACAAGATGACGGCGCCGGCTCAAACCGCCGACACCCAGACGATAACTGCAATCAGCGTCACGGTAGGCGGCGTAGCGGTAAATCTTTTGGACGGCTTCAGCTACGCTAAGTTTGCCGCGCTGCCCGCCAATGCTACCATCATCTTCAGCGGCTCCTCGGCGCCGTTGACGCTGCCGATAACATGGAACAACGGCGGCTACATCACGCCCACGACGACTTCGATGACCGTCAAACTGACCGGCACGCAGCTGGTCGGCGGGCAGTATTCGCAGACTATCTCGGTCGCCGTCACGGGCGGCGCCGTTGACGCGCTCTACACCGCCCACCTCAACAAATTCGTGCAGGCGAGCTTCAACACCCAGACCGTCACAATCAGCATTGGCGGCGGCACTTCCGTCACCGGCGTCAGCCGCGTCTACAACGGCACGCAGTTCACCTTCACCAAGGGGCAATACCGCGAGACCGTTAACGCCACCGGCTCGGAGTTCGTTGCGGCATCCGTCTACATCGCGGGCGTCGACGTGCTTGCCACCGGCAGCTTGAGCTACGCGCGCTTCGGCACGCTGGCCACCGAGTGCACAGTCAACTTCTCCAACGGCACCGTCACCGAGAGCGTCAGCAACTGCTCCATTATCTGGAACAACGGCATAGCCTTTACCGCGACCTCGGCGGAGACCGCACTCAGCATTTCAATCAGGAGCACCGCCTTAAGGAACGGCGCGCTGCCCACGACCGTCATAAGCTCGGTCACCCTCAATGTCACCAACTTCGGCGTGCCCGTGCTGCCCGTCTACTACACCGTGCACAACGACTATCTCAAGAGCGAGTTCGCCGAAGCCGTCATCGAGCTGCCGCTGGGCGACACCGATCTCACCAGCATCAGAAAGAGCTACAGCAGCGCCACGCAGAAGTTCTCCTTCTCCAACTCGACGGGCACTTATTTCGAGAGCTACGACGCCGTCTTTGCCGGCACCGTCGTCGAGTCGATTACCGTGAACGGCGCCAACATCTTGTCCGGCACGCTGACGCTCACCGAGTTCGGCGCGCTGCCTGCCACCGCCGTCTATAAGTTCAGCGGCGACGCCGCGACTTACAGCGTCGGCATCAACTGGACGAGCAACTACACGCTGAGCTCCACTACCATGAACGCCGTCTTCGATCCCACGCTGACGCGTTTCGTGACCTCCGATTCGAGAACGGTCAACATCTCGGTTGCCACGGTATCGGTCGTCTTCGACATCCACATCACCAACCCCTATGTCGAGAACATCGGGCTCAACAGAAACATCACGGTGGACGGCGTCACAACCACTCTGGCGGCCTACAACGCCACCAACATCAACTACACCTCGGCGACTAACAGCGCCACGGTAACGCTGACGAGAAACCGCTATTCGCGCACCTATACTATGAACAACGTAGTAACGGGCAGCGTCACCGTGACTGAAGCCTCGGTGCTGTCGGGCGAAAGCCAGAACATCCTCTGGAACGAAGAGCTTGACGGGCCTTTCACCGGCATCACCGCCGCCATTGTTAAATTCTCAAACGGCGCCTCGGCCAACGCAACGATAACCAACTGGTCGGTCACCGCTCCCGCGGCGGGTGAAAACAGCTTCGTCACCACGGCAACGATTCAAAGCTTGGGCGGGCTGCTGCCGGTTGGCGACAACAACAAATTCACCTTCACCGTCTACGTTGCCGAATTCGTGGGACTGCCCGACGACGTCGACTTTACGCTAATCGAGGTTGACCCCTACGGCAACATCGTCAAGATGGGCGGCAACTACGTGACGGGCAAGGGCAAGCTCGGCGAGTCGTCCGACACCGTCACCGCGCTTTGGGGCGGCGGCGGCATGCTCCGCGAGGTGTCGGTCACCATCACCTATCAATACGACATCCGCAATATGCCCGCCGAACCCACCGTTTCGCCGCTGCCTTACAGAATAAGCGGCGAGGGCATGACCGACATTGTGACGACGCTTGAAAACACCGACGCCCTCGTCATTACGCAAGGCATCTCGCTGGGCGCGCGCGATATCGTCATTGACGCGCTCGAGAACACCACCGAGTCGCAGCTCGTCGCGCCCGCCATGACGCTTGAGAGCGGCGAGATTGCCGAGGCTTATGATTTGAACGGCAGAAAGGTCAACATCAACTTCACCATCAGGATAGCCGAGGCCGCAGACATCGCGGGCACCTCCTATCAGACCTCCGATTTGACCAAGGTCACGGCAGGCGTCACCTACTACGAGAACGTGCTCGCCGTCGTCAGCTACGGCGGATTGAGCCGCCTCGTCAGAGTGCGCTCGGTAACGCTCCTCGACCGTTCGCCCGTCAACGTCATTTACTACGACAGCGAGGGCTATCCGCACTACCTGATGCGCTATAGCGAGCAGGGCGTCAAGCTTCTGACCGACAAGATTTACATCGAGAACCCGTTCTCCTACAACCCCGATTACGATTCGGCGGACTACAGCTTTGCGAGAACGGCCTACGTCACCTACGCCGACGGCGAGGTGCGCGCATACTCGATTAAGTGGATGGCGAGCGTCGGCGGCGTGTTGGGCGAGCTGCCCGCCACCGTCAACGGCAGAGCGGGCGCCGAGTTCAAGGCGGCCGCCGTCATCGGCGATCCCAACGGCTTCAACTACACCTATCCCAGCACCGTCTACATCGCCGCGCTGACGCTGTCCATCAACAATACCGACCTCGAGCTCAACGAACTCGGCAATCCCTACTCCTTCAAGCCCTACTACACCTCCGACGCCGAGAACGCGCGGCTCTCCATCAACTACAAGTCCTACGCTATAATAGCGGACGGCTACCGGCTGCCCGTCAGCTGGGACCTCTCCGGCCTCGTCTACGACTACAGGGGCGGCAACTTTACCGTCACCGCCACCATCGGCAACGACATAGCGGGTTACCAGAGAGTGGCAGTGCCCGTCACCGTGGAAGAGGAAGAGGTCGACTACATCTTCTTCGCCGACGGCCAAGTGCCGGCCGGCTCCGACTTCACGCGCGCCACCTCGCAGTATCTGCCCTACAACGAGCTGCTGCACGCCGGCAAGCGCGTGTTCAAGCGCGTCGCAACCCCGTTGGGCGGCTATGCCTACGTCATCGTCAAGGACGTCTCCGAAGTCCCGCCCGAAGAATACGGCTCGCTGTTCGTAAAAGACGAGCTCCGCGGCTTCAACCCCTTCAAGTCCTACACCATCGAGAAGGATTATCCCGCCACCGGCTACGTCGTCTTCAAGAGCGGCCTCATGAAGGAAATGGACATCGAGTGGAACCTCACTCAAATCAAGAATCCCTCCGGCTTCTACAAGGGCGGCGACTATATCGCGAGCGCGGCCATCGGCTCGGAATACTACATCGGCAGCCCCGCCGGCGGCAGAAGGGTAGGAAAGCAGGTATACTCGCAATATGTGACCTACTATAATAAGGAAGTCGCCTTCATCGTCGCCAACGGCAGCGAACTCTCCGTCATCGACCTCGCGACTTACGGCAGCTCCGTCATCGAGGTCAAATACGGCCGAGACAAGATTGACGCCACGCTCCGTCCCAACTCCTTCCTCACCGTCGACGGCCTCACCACCTTCGACTACATCGATCCCTACCGCACCGACGGCAACTCGCTCTATCTGCCCGACATCCGCTTCGTCATGGCCTATGTGCCCAACGGCGAGGGCGGCTACTCGGCGATTAAATACGAGATAGGCGCCAGCCAATACAACCTGATTTGGAACATGAGCGGCTACCGTCCCTCCTACGACGGCAAGGAGGCCGTCGTCGAGGCGCTGCTCACCACGGCAAGAGGCGGACAGCAGACGATAAGCTTCAGCCTGCCCGTCATGAAGATGCTCGCCAACAAGGTTGAGATTAAGAAGAACAAGATAGGCGCCTTCGCGCCCGCCACCTTCGTCAGCAACATCGGTGCCGACTACCGCGCCGACACGGTGTGGGAAATCAACCCCTACATCAACTACGACATGTATACGGTGTCGGCGACCAACTACACCGTCACTTTCAGCGGCTACCTTAATGACGAGCTTGTAGACAATGCCATAGTGAGGACTATCCCCTACGTCGCCGTCTCCATGCCCACCAACTTCTCGG